>NZ_KB906471.1:0-627500 GCF_000381405.1 Thioalkalivibrio sp. ALE20 | reverse complement strand
TGCGCGGAAGATTTAACGGGGCTAAAGCCATGTACCGAAGCTGCGGACCTGCTTTGCAGGTGGTAGAGGAGCGTTCTGTAAGCCTGTGAAGGTGTGTCGAGAGGCATGCTGGAGGTATCAGAAGTGCGAATGCTGACATGAGTAACGATAAGATGGGTGAAAAACCCATCCGCCGAAAGCCCAAGGTTTCCTGCGCAACGTTAATCGGCGCAGGGTTAGTCGGCCCCTAAGGCGAGGCAGAAATGCGTAGTCGATGGGAAACAGGTTAATATTCCTGTACCTCGCGTTAATGCGATGGGGGGACGGAGAAGGCTAAGTGATCCGGCTGTTGGTGCCCGGTTCAAGCATGTAGGGAGTACTCCTAGGCAAATCCGGGGGTACATATCCTGAGATGTGATGACGAGCTCCCAAGGGAGCGAAGTCACTGATGCCCTGCTTCCAGGAAAAGCCTCTAAGCTTCAGTTAACGCGAGACCGTACTCCAAACCGACACAGGTGGGCAGGGTGAGAATCCCAAGGCGCTTGAGGAAACTCGGGTGAAGGAACTAGGCAAAATGGTACCGTAACTTCGGGAGAAGGTACGCCTCGGATGGTGACGGGACTCGCTCCCCGAGCTGTTCGAGGTCGCAGAGACCAGGCCGCTGCGACTGTTTACTAAAAACACAGCACTCTGCTAACTCGAAAGAGGACGTATAGGGTGTGACGCCTGCCCGGTGCCGGAAGGTTAATTGATGGGGTTAGCTTCGGCGAAGCCCTTGATCGAAGCCCCGGTAAACGGCGGCCGTAACTATAACGGTCCTAAGGTAGCGAAATTCCTTGTCGGGTAAGTTCCGACCTGCACGAATGGCGTAACGATGGCGGCGCTGTCTCCACCCGAGACTCAGTGAAATTGAAATCGCAGTGAAGATGCTGTGTACCCGCGGCCAGACGGAAAGACCCCGTGAACCTTTACTACAGCTTCACACTGAACTTTGAGCTTGTTTGTGTAGGATAGGTGGGAGGCTTTGAAACCGGGACGCCAGTCTCGGTGGAGCCATCCTTGAAATACCACCCTTGCAAGTTTGGAGTTCTAACTCAGGCCCGTTATCCGGGTCGAGGACCGTGTGTGGTGGGTAGTTTGACTGGGGCGGTCTCCTCCCAAAGAGTAACGGAGGAGTGCGAAGGTACCCTCAGCGCGGTCGGAAATCGCGCGACGAGTGCAAAGGCATAAGGGTGCTTGACTGCGAGACAGACACGTCGAGCAGGTGCGAAAGCAGGTCTTAGTGATCCGGTGGTTCTGTATGGAAGGGCCATCGCTCAACGGATAAAAGGTACTCCGGGGATAACAGGCTGATACTGCCCAAGAGTCCATATCGACGGCAGTGTTTGGCACCTCGATGTCGGCTCATCACATCCTGGGGCTGAAGCAGGTCCCAAGGGTATGGCTGTTCGCCATTTAAAGTGGTACGCGAGCTGGGTTTAGAACGTCGTGAGACAGTTCGGTCCCTATCTGCCGTGGGCGTCGGAGATTTGACAGGATCTGTCCCTAGTACGAGAGGACCGGGATGGACGCACCTCTGGTGTTCCGGTTGTCACGCCAGTGGCATTGCCGGGTAGCTAAGTGCGGAAGGGATAACCGCTGAAAGCATCTAAGCGGGAAACCCACCTGGAGATGAGATCTCCCTGGAGCTTCGAGCTCCCTGAAGGGCCGTTGAAGACGACAACGTTGATAGGCTGGGTGTGGAAGCGCGGTAACGCGTGAAGCTAACCAGTACTAATTGCCCGTGCGGCTTGACCATATAACACCCAAATGGTTGTTGGTCTCTTCTGACACATCACCTAGTTGCATTCCGAATTTGGACAGTGAGCGCTGTCCAGCCAGTTTGCCTGGCGGCTATAGCGAGCAGGAACCACCCGATCCCATCCCGAACTCGGAAGTGAAACTGCTCTGCGCCGATGGTAGTTAGGGGCCTCCCCTCGTGAGAGTAGGTCACCGCCAGGCATTTACACCGAAAGCCCGATTCCTCTTGCGAGGGGTCGGGCTTTTTTTATGCCTGATTGTGTGTTCGTGTGACGCCGGACGACCGGCGGGAGGTAGCTGTGGCGAACAAGCGGACAGATGGTGGCCTGGTGGTTGTGGGCCTGGTGCTTATTGCCGTGGGCGCGTATGCGCTGCTGGGGCAGCAGGTCCATTTCTCGCCGATCGCCCCCCGTGAGGATGGCGGATTTGGCGGGTGGTTCGCGACCGTTGTGGGTGTGGTGATGATCCTTGGCGGGCTCTATTTCCTCCGCGAATCGCGGAAGTAGATTCTGGCAGCGAGCGGGCTGCGTTTCTGTGGCTATTCCCTAGAGCTCGCGCCAGCTGAACCCTTCTTCCTGAGTGGCGAGTTCCATCTCGGTCGGCGCCGCGCCGACGCCATCTGCGAGTGCTTTCCGGGCGTGGTCGGGATGGTTGTTGTCGGTCGACAGATGCATCCCGATCAGCGAACGCAGCTTTCGGTTGTCGGCCCGTCGGAGCAGGTCACGCGCCGCGTGATTGGGGAGATGGCCCCATCCTCCGCGAATACGTTCCTTGAGACGCTCGGGATACGGGCCGGCCTGGAGCATATCCGGCTCGTGGTTGCATTCGAGCAGGAGTCCGTCGACGCGGGCGGCGATCTCGACCATGTGGGGCGTGACATGACCGGCGTCGGTCATTAGTGCCAGCTCGCGGTCGCCATCGGACAACGTGAACTGTGTGGGTTCTCGCGAGTCATGTGGGACGGTGAACGGAGTCACCCGCAGGTCGCGGATCTCGATCGGAGAGTCGCTGGTGATTTCCAGCGTGCTCGGGAAGCGATTGTCGCGTGCGGCTCGCAGGGTGCCGTGGGAAGCGTACACGGGGATTCCGTGGCGTCGGGAGAACGCGCCGGCAGCGCCGATATGGTCGCCGTGCTCGTGCGTGATCAGGAGTGCGTTCAGCTGCTCGGGCTGCAGGCCTGCGCGCGCGAGCCGACGTTCGGTCTCCTGAGCGGAGAAGCCGCAGTCGATCATGATGCAGGTGTGGCGGGCGCGCACGACCAGTGCGTTTCCGCCGCTCCCGCTTCCAAGAGAACAGTAGTGCAGCATGCCGACGGTGCCGGTGCTGGGCGATCAGCGGCGAAATTCTTCCTCGATCCGTTCGAGGAGGAACCGGGTGTCGTCCTCGTCCAGCGGTTCGCCCTCGATGTCCCGTGCACGCAGGAGGGACTGGCCGTTGTCCGCGGAAAGTTCGAGCCGGTAGCGCGTGTCTGCGCGGCGGTCACCACGACCGAACAGGCGGCTGAAGAAGCCACCTTCGTCTTCGTCGGCGCTGTCCGGGCGATAGGTGACTTCGTGCACGCCGCTGCGGCGGTCGCGTTCGTCGACGAGGAGGCCGGATCGGTCGAGGCGCGTGCCGAGGTGCCGCCATACCTGGTCCGTTTCGCTGTCAAAGCGAAGAACCAGTTCGTCGCCGACATTCTCGAGGCGTGCGCCCGGGACCCGCTGGACCTCGGATTCGTCGGCGCGCTGCCCGCCTTCGCCGGGGTCGCCCGTGAGCAGGAACAGGCGCAGGCGATTGAGCATTTCTGCTTCCAGCTCCGGCTCGGAGGGGCGGGAAACCCAGAGGAAGCGTTCTTCTCCCACGGGCTGTTCTTCGGCCCCGCGATGGGTGATGTAGACCGCGGTTCGGCCGTCCTCCTCGCGTTCGACGCGCAGGCGATACCGGTCACGGGTGTTCGAGTCGTAGAGACCGCCAATGGTCCGGGCGATGAAGCCGCGGGTGCCGCTGAACGGGATACCGGCGCGGTCTTCGGCCCACTGGGTTTCCATGATGCCGACTTCCGGTTCGTTGCGTTCCAGCGGCAGGTTCTGGCTGTCCCAGAACGCGGCCAGGCGATTCCACAGGTCGTCCGGGTCGGTATCGACCGTCAGCCAGCGCGTATCGCCGTCACGCCAGATCTGTACATCGCTGTCTTCGGGCAGCACCTGGACCTCGCCTGCGCGCGGCGCCAGGGCGCCCGTTCCGCCGGGTGTGCCGGTCTGTCGGGTATCGGGCTGCTGCATCTCGCGGGCACTGACGCGTTCTCCCGGCGCGTCGGGGACGCGGTAGCCGTCGCGGCTGTCGGGGGCACTGAGTTCGGGCGGAACCTCGAGGTCAGGGGCCTGACGGGATTCCTGATATACCGGGCCACGGTCATCGGTACCGGCGCAGCCGGCGGTACCCAGTGCGAGGGCGACGGCCAGGGGCAGCGCCGCGGGCAGGTAAGCGCGTACGGTCGTACGAGCGGAAAAGGACGAAAAACGGGTCATGAACGGTTCATACCTCGATGCCGGCCTGGCGCATGGCGTCCAGAACCGGGGCGTGAAACGGAGCTGAAAGCGGTGTCAGCGGGAGGCGGATGCCTTCTTCCATCATGCCCATCTGCTGCAGCGCCCATTTGACCGGGATCGGGTTGGCTTCCAGGAACAGGGCCGAGTGCAGTCCGTCCAGCTGGCGGTTGATCTCGCGGGCTCGTTCGGCATCGCCTTCGCGTACCGCTCGGCACATCTCCGACATCAGACGCGGCGCGACGTTCGCCGTGACCGAGATGACGCCGTGGCCGCCGGCCAGCATGAAGGCAAGTCCGTTGGCATCCTCGCCGCTGAACAGGTCCAGGCGGCTGCCGACGCGTTCGACCAGTTCGGCGGTGCGCTCGTTGCTTCCGGTGGCTTCCTTGATGCCCACGATGTTGGGCACCGCGGCAAGGCGTTCGACCGTTTCGGGCAGGATGTCGACCGCCGTCCGACCGGGCACGTTGTACAGGATCTGCGGGATGTCCACCGCCTCGGCGATGGCCTTGTGATGAAGATACAGGCCTTCCTGGGTGGGCTTGTTGTAGTAGGGGGCGACCAGCAGGCAGGCATCGGCACCGGCTTCCTTCGCGCACCGGGTCAGGGCGATGGCCTCGCGGGTGGAGTTGGCTCCGGTTCCGGCAATGACCGGGAGCCGGCCATCGATGGTGCGCACGACGTGCGCGATGGCCTCGCAGTGTTCGTCGAAATCGAGGGTGGCCGATTCGCCGGTGGTGCCCACGGCGACGATGGCGTCGGTACCCGACTCGACATGGAATTCCAGCAGCCGATCCAGCGCTGGCCAGTCCAGGCTGCCATCGGCGTGCATCGGGGTCGCGAGCGCGACCATGCTGCCTTGAAACATCGCCCCCTCCAGGACAAGTAATGGTGCAGTCTAACGGGGGACTGACAGGGCATTCAAGAAAGCGCCGCGTTGGCCTGTACCCGGGGAGGTGATATGTTCCGGCATCATGATCCACGCGATGCGCCATTGCCGTTCGCCATCCTGCTCGCCGGTCGCAGGAGGCCGGGCCCGTGGCTGAGGTCGTCGGGGCCGGTACGCACACCGAGCTGGTGCTGAGTCTGCTGGGGCCGGACCGGCCGGGCCTGGTGACTCAGGTGACCCAGCACGTCGCCGAATCCGGTTGCAATCTGGAAGCCAGCCGCATGGTGGTGCTTTCCGGCTACGCCTGCATGGCGGTGACCGCCAGCGGAAACTGGAAGACCCTGGCGACCCTGGAAGGGCGGCTGGAACGTCTGGAACGCGAGAGCGGGCTGGTGGTGACCGCGCGTCGCGGGCCGCTGGAGGAGGCCGGAGAGGCCGCCATGGCCTATGCCGTGGACGTCATCGCCCTGGATGCCCCGGGGCTCCTGCACGGCCTGGCGAACTTCTTCGCCACACGAGGCGTCAACCTGCGGGATGTACAAAGTCGCGTCTACACGGCGCAGCAGACGGGCGCCCGCATGTTCGCGGCGAACATCGTGATCGACATCCCGGCCGCGCAGCATCTGGCGACGCTGCGGGGCGAATTCATGGACTTCTGCGACGAACTCAATCTCGACGGGGTGCTGGAGCCGATCAAGGCCTGAATGCCGCCCCGTCCCCGACCGGAGACACGAGAATGACGGTTGCGATCGATCAGCCCGTACCTGCCGATATCCGCCTGCCGGCCACCGGCGACCAGGAGCTGGCGCTGGAGGATTTCCGCGGGCGCATGGTGGTCCTGTATTTCTACCCCAAGGACAACACGCCGGGGTGTACCAACGAGAGCCGTGACTTTGCCGAGCGTCTGGCCGATTTCGAGGCAGCGGGGGCGGTGATCCTCGGGTGCTCGCGCGACAGCGTGAAGAGCCACGAGAATTTCCGCAGCAAGCAGGAGCTGCCGTTCGACCTGCTCAGCGATGCGGACGAGCGCCTGTGCGAGGCCTTCGACGTCATTGGCATGAAGAACATGTACGGCAAGCAGGTGCGCGGCATCGAGCGCTCCACGTTCCTGATCGACGCGGACGGCGTGCTGCGCCGGGAATGGCGCAAGGTGAAAGTCCCCGGCCACGTGGACGAGGTGCTCGCCGCGGTGCGTGAACTCTCGGGCTGACATCGAGCGCGTTTCTGCCCCTGCCCCTGCGCCCCGGAGGCCCGATGATCGAAGACCGCGAACCCGGCCGTCATCTGTTCGTGCTGGACACCAATGTCCTGATGCACGACCCCACCGCGCTGTTCCGTTTCAAGGAACACGACATCTTCCTGCCGATGGTGGTCCTGGAAGAGCTGGACCGGGGCAAGAAGGGGGTCTCCGAGGTGGCGCGCAACGTGCGTCAGGTGAGCCGGTTCATCGACGAGCTGATGACCGGGGCCACCCACGAAGCGATTGTCGCCGGGCTGTCGCTGACCGCGACGTCGCTGGAGGACTCGGATCTCGGCGGCCATGGCCGGCTGTTTTTCCAGACCCGCAGCCTGAATTCGCACTTGCCCGAGTCGCTGCCGGGCTCTTCGGCCGACAACGATATCCTCAGCACCGCACGGGCGCTGGAAGAGGAGCTCCCGGATGTCCGGGTGACCCTGGTGTCCAAGGACATCAACCTGCGCATCAAGGCTGCGGTGATCGGCCTGCATGCGGAGGATTATCACAACGACCAGGTGCTGGATGACGTTTCTCTGCTGTACTCGGGGATGCAGGAGCTGCCCGGGGACTTCTGGGACACCCACGGCGCGGCGATGGATTCCTGGCAGGAGGCCGGCCGGACCTATTACCGGGTGAAGGGGCCGCTGGTTGCGGAATGGCATCCCAACCAGTTCGTCTATCGCGAGGGCGAACAGCCCCTGAGTGCCATCGTGCTGGAGGTGGATCGGCCGGCCGAGAGCGCCGTGATCGAGCTGGTGGACGACTATATGAATCCCCGGCACACGGTCTGGGGCATCAATGCCCGCAACCGCGAACAGAATCTCGCGCTCAATCTGCTGATGGATCCGGAGGTCGATTTCGTCTCGCTGGTGGGAGCGGCGGGGACCGGCAAGACGCTGCTGACCCTGGCGGCCGGCCTGGCGCAAACGCTCGAGGACGGGACCTACAAGGAAATCATCATGACCCGGGTAACGGTGCCGGTGGGCGAGGACATCGGCTTCCTGCCGGGTACCGAAGAGGAGAAGATGACCCCCTGGATGGGGGCCCTGATGGACAATCTCGAGGTCCTCGGCGGCAACACCGAAGGGGCCGGGGAATGGGGCCGGGCGGCCAGCGGGGACATCCTGACCAGCCGCATCAAGATTCGCTCGCTCAACTTCATGCGCGGGCGTACCTTCCTCAGCCGCTACATCATCCTGGACGAGGCGCAGAACCTCACCAGCAAGCAGATGAAGACGCTGATCACCCGTGCCGGGCCGGGGACCAAGATCGTCGCGCTGGGCAACATCGCGCAGATCGACACCCCGTATCTCACCGAGACCACCTCGGGGCTGACCTATGTGGTGGACCGCTTCCGTGAATGGACGCACAGCGGGCACATCACGCTCACCCGCGGCGAGCGCTCGCGGCTGGCGGATTACGCTTCCAACAACCTGTAGGTGGCGCAGGTCGTGCTGCAACAACCGCGAAGGAAAATCCGGCCCCGTCATTGCGAGGAGCCGCAGGCAACGCGGCAACCTTCCGAAGCTGGCGCCGAGTCAGATACGGGCTCAGATGGTCCCGGACGGAGATCGCCACGTCGCTTCGCTCCTCGCGATGACGATGCGGGCGATAACCCGTCGCGATGACGATGCGCGCGATAACCTGAGCCCGGCCCCCTGCGGCCCTCCGCAATGACGGTGCTTGAGGCGGGGCGCGGGTGGAGTGGGTGGGGGTCTAGCCGTCCTCGCTGTAGCGCACGCAGGCGCGGTCGGTCTCCCACAGGGTCAGGGCGCTGACGCGCAGCCCGGGGCGGTTCAGGCGTTCCGCCATCTCGCGGAAGAACCAGCGGGCGATGTTCTCCGCGGTGGGGTTGACCGTGTCGAACGGCGGCACGTCGTTGAGGTAACGATGGTCCAGCTGCCCGGCGATCTCGCGTGCGGCGCTCTTGACCACCTTGAAATCCACCGCCATTCCGGTGTCGTCCAGGGTTTCGGCCTCGACCTCGGCTTCCACCTTCCAGTTGTGGCCGTGCATGTTCGCGCACTGCCCCGGGTAATCGCGCAGGGTGTGCGCGGAGGCGAAGTCGGTCAGGACGCGCAGGGTATAGCGGGCACTCATGTTCGGATTCCGGAAGCGGTCGGCCGGCGGGCCGGGAGATGGCTGTCAGCCTGCAAAGCCTAGCCGGCCGCCCGGTGCGGCGCAATTCTCCTGCCCGGCCGCGTGGCGAATCGCTGCCAGCACGCCGGCGGTATCGAGACCGCATTCGGCGAGGATGGTCTCGCGCGGCCCGTGTTCGGTGAAGCGGTCGGGGATGCCGAGGGTCTGGCAGGGGATGTCGAGCCCCTCCGCCGACAGCCACTCCAGGACCGCGCTGCCGGCGCCGCCGGCGCGGGCATGATCCTCCAGCGTCACCAGGCGGTCGTGTTCCGCCGCCAGGCGGGCCAGGCAGGCGGTATCCAGCGGCTTGACGAAGCGCATGTTGACGACCGTCGCATCCAGGGCTTCGCCGGCCTCCAGCGCCGTATCCAGCAGGGCGCCGAAGGACAGGATGGCGATGCGTTCCCCCGCACCGTCCGGGCCCGCCTCGCGACGGATCTCGGCCTCGCCCACCGGCAGCGGATCCAGACGGTCGCCCGGCTCCGTGCCCGGGCCGCTGCCGCGCGGATAGCGCACCGCGGCCGGGCCGTTCCAGGCAAAGCCGGTCGCCAGCATGCGGCGGCATTCGGCCTCGTCGGCCGGGGCCATCAGCAGCAGGTTGGGTACGCTGCGCAGCAGGGCGATGTCGAAGGTACCGGCATGGGTGGGGCCGTCGGCGCCGACGATGCCGGCCCGGTCGATGGCGAACAGCACCGGCAGATCCTGCAGGGCGACATCATGGATGACCTGGTCCATGGCCCGCTGCAGGAAGGTCGAGTAGATCGCCACCACCGGGTGCTGGCCCTCGCAGGCCATGCCGGCCGCCAGGGTCACTGCGTGCTGCTCGGCGATGCCGACGTCGAAGTAGCGCTGCGGGTACTGTTCGGAGAAGGCGACCAGGCCCGAGCCCTCGCGCATCGCCGGGGTGATGCCCAGCAGGCGCTCGTCGGCCGCCGCCTGGTCGCACAGCCACTGGCTGAAGACGTCGGTGTAGGTCGGTGCCTTCGGGCCGGAGGGGGCGAGACCGTTCTCCGGTTCGAACTTGGACACGCCGTGATAGCGGCAGGGGTCCTCTTCGGCCGGGGCATAGCCCTGGCCCTTGCGGGTGACCACGTGCAGCAGCTGCGGTCCGTGCCCGCCGCGCAGGTTCTTGAGGATGCCGGCCAGACCGCTGACATCGTGACCGTCGACCGGCCCGAAATAGCGAAAGCCCAGTTCTTCGAACAGCGTGCCGGGCACCAGCATGCCCTTCATGTGCTCCTCGGCGCGCTGGGCGAACGCCTTCATCGGCGGCACGAACTCCAGCATGCGCTTGGAGCCCTCGCGCATCGAGCTGTACAGGCGCCCCGACAGCAGCCGGGTGAAGTACTGGTTCATCGCGCCCACGTTGGGCGAGATGGACATGTCGTTGTCGTTGAGGATGACCAGCAGGTTGCAGTCCAGCTCGCCGATGTGGTTGAGCGCCTCGAAGGCCATCCCGGCGGTCATCGCGCCGTCGCCGATCACCGCCACGTGGCGCCGGTCGAGGCCTGCGTGGCGGGCGGCCAGGGCCATGCCCGCGGCGGCGCTGATGGAGGTGCTGGAATGCCCGGCGCCGAAGGCGTCGTATTCGCTCTCCGCGCGCTTGGGGAAGCCCGCCAGTCCGCCGTGCTGGCGCAGGGTCGCCATGGCCTCGCGCCGCCCGGTCAGGATCTTGTGCGCATAGGCCTGGTGCCCCACGTCCCAGACGATCCGGTCGTCCGGGGTATCAAAGGCGTAGTGCAGGGCGATCGCCAGTTCCACCGTCCCGAGGTTGGCGGCCAGATGTCCGCCGGTGCGCGAGACACTGTCGATAAGAAAGGTGCGCAGCTCCCGGGCAATCTCCGGCAGTTCGGCGCCCGGCCGGGCGCGCAGATCGGAAGGCCACTCGATGGCATCGAGGAGGGGGGTGGCTTGCATCGCGGAGGGCACCGGCTCAGTGGATGCGGTCGACAATGTAACGCGCGAGATGGCGAAGCAAATCGGCCTCTGCATCCAGGGGTTGCAGCGCCTCCAGGGCCTGGTCGACCAGCGCCACCGCGCGTTCGCGCGAGGCTTCCAGGCCCATCAGCGCGGGGAAGGTCGACTTGTCCAGGCGCGCATCCGCTCCGCAGGCCTTGCCCAGGGTCTCCGGATCACCCTCGACGTCCAGGATGTCGTCGCGGATCTGGAAGGCCAGGCCGATGCATTCGGCGTAGTCGGTCAGGCGCGCCAGCAGGGCGTCGTCGGCGCCGCCGGCCAGCCCGCCCAGGCGAACCGAGGCGCGGATCAGGGCGCCGGTCTTCAGCCGGTGCATGCCCTCCAGCCCCGGCAGATCCAGGCGCCCGCCGCAGGCTCCCAGATCGATGGCCTGGCCCCCGGCCATGCCCTGCAGGCCGGCGGCGCGGGCCAGTTCCTGCAGCATGACCGGGGCGCGCCCGGCCGGCAGTGCCGCCGTCCCGCTCGACAGCGTGACAAAGGCCTGCGCCTGCAGGGCGTCGCCGGCGAGGATCGCGGTGGCTTCGTCGTAGGCCCGATGACAGGTCGGGCGTCCGCGCCGCAGTTCGTCGTCATCCATCGCCGGAAGGTCGTCGTGGATGAGCGAGTAGACGTGGATCATCTCCACCGCCGCGGCTGCGGCATCCAGCGCGTCCTGCGGGGCCCCCAGGGCCTTGCCGGTGGCATATACCAGCAGCGGGCGCAGGCGCTTGCCGCCGGAGAGGGTGGCATAGCGCATTGCCTCGATCAGCCGGGCGTCGGGCGCGCCGGCCGGATCGAGGGCTCGGTCCAGGACCCCCTCGATGCGTTCCTGATACGCGGGGATGGCCTGTTCGGGCGAGGTGGTGGCTGTCACGTCGGGCGTCCGCGGGTCCGGATCAGAAGGGCACCGGGTCATCGTCATCCGTCGCGGGCGGGGTCCCGCTGGCGGCTTCCGGGTTGCCGGAGGTTTCGGTGGTCAGGGCTTCCATGCGCCGCTGGGCCTCGTCGAGGGCCCGCTGGCAGCGATCGACCAGCTGCATACCCTGCTGGAACTCCTCCAGCGACTGTTCCAGACCCAGCTCGCCCGACTCCATGCGGGCCACCAGGGTCTCCAGGGCCTCCAGGCTGGCTTCGAAGTCGGCCGGGGTTCCGGGTGCGGGATCGGGAGTCTCGTCGGACATGGCGATTGTCGGCTGCAAAAGCGGCCAAAGTACCGGATCCGCGCGTGCGTGAAAAGCACGAGGGGGCAGGTTGACAGGGCCGGGGACAGGGCATACATTTGCCGTACGGTTTAGACAGAGTCTAAATCACTGTCTGCACTCGATGCGACACTCGCTCGCTGTGTCTGTGTAGAACCCATACGAAGAAGGAGAGACATCATGGATCTGAAAGGCAGCAAGACCGAAGAAGCCCTGAAGGAAGCGTTTGCCGGCGAATCGATGGCGAACCGTCGCTATCTGTACTTCGCTTCGAAGGCGGACGTGGAAGGCTACAATGACGTGGCTACCGTGTTCCGCTCCACCGCGGAAGGTGAAACTGGCCACGCCCATGGGCATCTCGAGTACCTCGAGGACTGTGGTGACCCGGCCACCGGCCTGGAATTCGGTGGTACCGAAGCCAACCTGAAGACCGCGGTCGCCGGCGAGACCCACGAGTACACCGACATGTACCCGGGCATGGCCAAGACCGCGCGCGACGAAGGCTTCGACGAAGTCGCCGACTGGTTCGAAACCCTGGCCAAGGCGGAGCGTTCCCACGCCAACCGCTTCCAGAAGGCGCTGGACCAGCTGGACGACTGATCGTCGCGGCTCGTGTCCCGCAGCGGGGCCGGCTCAGCCGGCCCCGTCTTGTCTGCAAGAACAGAACAATCAGAACATCCGGAGGGATGAATGTCTGCGCCGACCCATCAACGTGAAGGCAGTCTCGAAGCCCCGACCCGCCATCCACTGGACTGGAAGAACCCCGAGTTCTACAACGAGGAATCGTTGTTCAACGAACTCGAGCGCGTCTTCGATATCTGCCACGGCTGCCGGCGCTGCGTCAGTCTGTGTCATTCATTCCCCACGCTGTTCGATCTGGTCGACGAATCCGAGACCATGGAAGTCGACGGGGTCGACAAGAAAGATTTCTGGCAGGTGGTGGATCACTGCTACCTGTGCGACCTGTGCTACCTGACCAAGTGCCCCTACGTCCCGCCGCACGAGTGGAACGTGGATTTCCCGCACCTGATGCTGCGGGCCAAGGCATTCCGGTTCCAGAACGAGGGTGCGAAGACCTCGCACAAACTGCTCTCCAGTACCGACACGGTGGGCAAGCTGGCGGGCATTCCGGTGGTGGCCGGCGCGGTCAACGCGGCCAACAAGAACGGAACCGTGCGCAAGCTGCTGGACAAGACCGTCGGCGTGCACCCGGACGCCCCGGTGCCCGAGTATCACTCGAACAAGGGCCGTTCGCGCGTGTCGAAGGTGTCCGGCGGGGTGAGCAACCCGGAACCGGCCGGTGCCACTCAGGGCCGGGTCGCGCTGTATGCCACCTGCTACGGCAATTACAACGAGCCGCACCTGGTCGAGGACCTGGTCAAGGTCTTCGAGCACAACGGCATCGAGGTCACGCTGGTCGAGAAGGAGCAGTGCTGCGGCATGCCCAAGCTCGAGCTGGGTGACCTGGAGTCCGTGGAGGCCTCCAAGGACGCGAACATCCCGGCGATGAAGAAGATGATCGACCAGGGCTACGACATCGTCGCCCCGGTGCCATCCTGCGTGCTGATGTACAAGCAGGAACTGCCGCTGATGTTCCCCGATGAGCAGGACGTGGCCACGGTACGCGATCGTATCTTCGACCCGTTCGAGTACCTGATGGAGCGCCACAAGGACGGCAAGCTGAACACCGACTTCCCGGAAAAGCTGGGCAAGATCGCGTATCACGCCGCCTGCCATCTGCGCGTGCAGAACATGGGCCTGAAGACCCGCGATCTGCTCAAGCTGGTGCCGGACACCGAGATCGAGACCGTCGAGCGCTGTTCCGGGCATGACGGTACCTATGGCGTGAAAAGCGAGTTCTACGAGACGGCCAGCAAGATCTGCCGTCCGGTCGTGAACCGCGTGACCAAGGCCGAGGCCGACCACTTCTCCAGTGACTGCCCGATGGCCGGCCACATGATCGAGAACGGCATGAAGGACGACGACAAGCAGCCCGAGCACCCGCTGACGCTGCTGCGTCAGGCCTACGGGCTGTAACACCCATCAGGAGGGAAGCGAATGGCCAGTGACAGCTACCACGAACCGGTCGAGGAGCTCAGCGACGAATCGCGCGAGATGCATCGCGCCATCGTTTCGCTGATGGAAGAGCTCGAGGCGGTCGACTGGTACCAGCAGCGCATGGACGCCTGCAAGGATCCCGAACTGAAGGCGATCCTCGCGCACAACCGCGACGAGGAGATCGAACATGCGGCGATGGTGCTGGAGTGGATCCGGCGCCGGAACCCGGTGTTCGATCGCGAACTCAAAGACAATCTCTGGTCCGACAAGGACTACACCGACAAAAGCCAGCATCACGACCACTGATGCCCCGTGCGGGTGATGTGGCTCCCGGTGCTCGAGGAGGTGAGAACATGGTAACGGAGGAAAACGTGGACAAGCTCAGCCGTGACGACCTGTATTCCCTGGAACAGTATTCCGAGGTACGGCCCAATTTCCGCCGCGACGTGATGGAGCACAAGCGCCACCGCGTGCTGCAGATCGGTCCTGCGGTCACCCTGCACTTCGAGGATCGCATGACCATGCAGTACCAGATCCAGGAGATGCTGCGGGTCGAGAAGATCTTCGACCGCGAAGGCATCGAGGACGAGCTGGGTGCCTACAACCCGCTGATCCCGGACGGCTCCAACTGGAAGGCGACCATGATGGTCGAATTCCCCGACGCGGACGAGCGCAAGGTGCAGCTGTCGAAGCTGATCGGCATCGAGCGCGTGACCTGGGTGCAGGTGGAAGGCCACGACAAGGTCTACCCCATCGCCAACGAAGACCTCGACCGCGAGACCGAGGACAAGACCTCGTCGGTGCACTTCCTGCGCTTCGAGCTGACCCCGGCGATGGTATCGGCGGTCAAGTCCGGCGCGGCCATCGCCGCGGGCGTGGAGCACGAGAATTACAACCACCGCGTGGACGCCGTGCCCGAGGGCATGCGCGAATCGCTGGCGGCGGATCTCGACGCCGTGAACTGACGCGCGGACTTCCACGCGCAGCAGTGAAAAAGGCGCCTTCGGGCGCCTTTTTCGTGTGCAGGCCCGGTCGAACCGGACGGCGGCAGGTTCAGGTTCCCGTCCGACGCTCGCGTGCCAAACCTCGCCAGAACTCCGAGCCGGACTATCCCATCCAATTCTGTCTTCACGACGTTATACAGATTCCGTATAGCATCTCCGGCCCCACCCGAATTGCCAACCCTGTACCGACGATTTCTGCCTCGCGCTAATCCGGTGCTGAGCAATGCCCCCGCCCTAGGGTCCGCCAGGCAACGCCCTGGTAGCGAAGTGATAAACCGTTCCGCCCGGACAGCTTATCGGTGGCCCACCTGTCGGTTAACTCCATGAAAACAGGCACGTTCCGGTGCCTCTCCGCCAAACCGCATCCCCTTCCGGCACGGCTTTCTGTCGCCATGAGTTCCCCCTCCCTGTTTAGCCATGATTCCATCATGGCTAAACTGTCGGAGCAGAAGCGGCCAGAGAAAGGAGCGGTGCCGCGAGGATCAGGTGATATACAGATTCTGTCTATCGGCAATATGGCAGATTCTGTCTAATCTGCTGTTAGGCAATGCAATCTGGAGAGTGGTGAATGCCGCTAAATAAAAAAGCTAGAAATGAAAGCGACGTATTCAAAGAACTAGAGGATCTTTGTCAATCTCCTGGTTACATTCACGCAATCGCATATTTCTGTTTTCGAGATAATACCATCAGGTACGCCGATGAAGTGAAGCCTGAAGACGTATTGCAACAATTCTCAATGGAGCGTTTGGTAAGAACAGAAATATCTACACTAATTGGACTGGCATGTAAAAAGGATATAGATGAAACATTGCCTTCGCCAGATCTGATGCAAGAGTATGTTAGTAGAACTGATGCTCTACTTCAGGAATTGCATCAATCCATGATGCCGCCAATGCAAGAGGTATTTAACCCCACTAAAATTGGGGATGATAACTTTAACCCATTCACCTCTGGCGCCTTATTAAGAGAATCAATTTTTTATGGTGGTGAATCAGCATATCACTTTCAGTATAGAGATTTATCAAAAGATAAGTATAGAAAAGATAATGCATGGCTGATTGAAAACAAGGGCTATTCACTAGAGCAAGCCATCTCCGCCATTTCGTCAATTCAGGCGTTACAGAACGATAAGATTAATGATGTCTTTGTTAGTCTGATTGATAAACATCCAGATGAATGGACTGTCTTTGAGGCCTATACCCTTTCCTTAGGAGAAATAGTCGAGAAGTCCGAATTGGATGCAGAGATTGTTAAAAATATTATTAAATCGTTTGTTTCACCAATTGGGCAGAGCGATTTTAAGTCCTTGGACGACTTTAATCCGATAAACGCCTATCCAATCATAAGGCTGCAAGAAGATAAATATCTATTGTTTCAGAATTACAGTTTGGTAGAGGCGTTCTACGAGACACCATTTTTCTGGTTTAATTCGGATGCATCGTATAAAAATATTGCGATGCGTCATCGTGGTGAGTTTACAGAAGAATTTTCAAGCAGACGGCTTAAGCGTGTTTTCGGAGAAAAGCGAGTCTTTCAAAACGTTGATATAGTAGACGATAAGAACAATAAAGCCGGTGAAATAGATGTGCTTGTTGTGTTTGCAAACAGAGCAATAGTGTTGCAGGCAAAGTCAAAAAAGCTAACTATAGCTGCTCGCAAAGGGAATGACTTATCTCTGAAGGACGACTTCAAGAACGCTGTGCAAGATGCATATGATCAAGCCCTTTCATGCTCGAATTATTTAAATGATAGTAACTACAAGCTTTTCGATGAACATGCTAATGAAATAGCGATTAACAGAGAGTTCAAGGAGATTTATCCTTTCTGCGTGGTTTCTGATCATTATCCAGCTTTGTCATTTCAAGCTAGGCAGTTCCTCGAGCAAAAGCCTACTGATGTGATCAAGCCAGCTTTTGTGATGGATGTCTTCTTCTTGGATGTCGTAACGGAGATGCTGGATTCTCCTCTGCATTTTCTAAGCTACGTCAATAGAAGAACGCTGTATGGCGATAAAATATTATCCACGCACGAGCTAACAATCTTGTCATACCATCTAAAACAAAATCTTTGGATGGATGGGGAGTATACAATGATGCAGCTAGAAGATGACATCTGCGCTGACCTAGATCTTGCAATGCTGGCAAGGCGGGATGGCATTCCTGGTAGCGAGACTCCAGATGGGATATTGACAAAGTACGAAGGAACGCACTTCGATAAATTGATCAAGGACATTGAAACACGCGACCATCCAGCCACTATAGATTTCGGATTTATGCTGTTGACACTTAGTGGCGACACAATCGAAATGATAAATGGCGGCATATCGAAACTAGTTGAGCTGGGGAAAAAAGATGGTAAGCATCATGATTTAACGCTTGGCATTAGTGAAGGCAGGACGGGGCTTACTATTCATTGTAATGATAACTCGGACGCCGAGGCTGCGAAGCGATTGGAGCGTCATTGTGAGCTAAGGAAATATGATCAGAAGGCTAACCAATGGTTCGGTGTGTGCATTGGCGCCAGCTCCCAAAGATTGAGATTTGGCGTTAATAGCGATTTCAAATGGCAGCAGTCAGATGAAATGGATGAGATGACTAAGGATCTTCCTAAGCCGCAATCGTTGAAAAGAAAAAAGAAGGTTAAGTTTGAAACAGTAACTAGGAAATCTAAGAAGATTGGGCGCAATGAAAAGTGCCCATGTGGAAGCGGGAGAAAATACAAGAAGTGCTGCTTAAGCTGAGGTCCTTGATCTAGCCATGCCTAACAAAAAGCTGCACTCGGATAAATTACTCGCTGCGCTCGTAATTTACCGGTGAGCAAGGCGTTAGCTCCTGGAGAGAGGATGGACTTCAAGACCTTCGTCGATATTCTTGCCTCACTTGCGGCGATTGTGGCTATTATCTCTGTTTTGGTCGGGTGGTACCGCAGCACTAGAAAACCCTTGAAAATTGTTCGAGTGGTCGTGCACAAGGCGTCGGAAGATATGACGTTCATCTTGGTGACGAAGAATCGACAGCCTTATCCGGTCACGACCAAGCGCATTGACTGTTATAGGAGAAAAATATTTGAGGTCCAGAAAAAGTTCGGAGGCGAGCCGGAGTACTCTGAACGTCTTTCCAGTCGAGAGGCGCTGTTCATGGGAAAGTCAGAGTTTGAAGTACCTGCAAATGCGAACACAGATCTTCGCATAAAGGTGACCGGAACCGCAGACATTCCGAACCGCCTGCTTTTTTCTATGGATACCTCTCATGGGTATCACGAGCTTTGGTGCGACGAAATTAGCGTCCTAGAAGTAGGAAGGACTGAAGTTTACAGCGTGGATTACAAGAAAGAGTACAAATCAAAGTTGGCGGCAAAGGTGATGTATCGCTGGAGATTAGTGCAAGAGCTAACCAGGCGCTGCAGCCGACGGCTTCGCCGCAGCTGAGCTTCAACGTTAGCTGTCAGGTCTCGCCTGGTTGCGTACCGCCAGAGAAGGTACCCGATTGGGGTGAGGGCTGGCGAGTGCGCAGTAGGCCGGGGGCGCTCGGCTACAGTGCGTCGAGGACTTCGCCCAGTCGCGAGACGGCGACCACCTCCATGCCCTTGATCGGCTTGCGCGGGGCGTTGGCGGCGGGGGCGATGGCGCGGGTGTAGCCGTGCTTGGCGGCCTCGCGCAGGCGTTCCTCGCCGTTGGGGACCGGGCGGATCTCCCCGGCCAGGCCCACCTCGCCGAAGGCCAGCAGTTCCTGCGGCAGGGGGCGGTCGCGCAGGCTGGACAGGGCGGCGGCCAGCATCGGCAGGTCGGCGGCGGTCTCGGTCACTCGGACGCCGCCGACGACGTTGATGAACACGTCCTGGTCGAACAGGGCCACGCCGCCATGGCGGTGCAGCACCGCCAGCAGCATGGTCAGGCGGTTCTGCTCCAGGCCCACGGTGATGCGCCGTGGCTGCGAGGCGTGGCTCTCGGCGACCAGGGCCTGGACCTCCACCAGCAGCGGGCGCGTACCTTCGCGGGTGACCATCACTACGCTGCCGGGCACCGGGTTCTCGTGGCGTGACAGGAAGATTGCCGAGGGGTTGGAGACGGGCTTCAGTCCGGTCTCCAGCATCGCGAACACGCCCAGCTCGTTGACCGCGCCGAAGCGGTTCTTGACCGCCCGCAGCATGCGGTAGCGCCCGTCCGGATCGCCCTCGAAGTACAGCACGGTGTCGACCATGTGTTCGAGGATGCGCGGGCCGGCCAGCTGCCCGTCCTTGGTCACGTGGCCGACCAGGATCACGGTGATGCCGCGCTGCTTGGCCAGCCGGACCAGCGCGGCGGCGGCATCGCGCACCTGGCTGACCGAACCCGGTGCGGACTGCGAAGCGGCGGTGAACAGGGTCTGGATCGAGTCGATCACCAGCACCCCGGGGCGTTCGCTTTCGCAGGTGGCGATGATGTTTTCCACCTGCGTCTCGGTCAGCAGGCGCAGGCCGTCCACCTCCAGCCCCAGGCGCTGCCCGCGCATGCTCACCTGCTGGGCCGATTCCTCGCCGGTCACATACAGGGTCTGCTCCGGTGGCAGGGCGGCCAGGGTCTGCAGCAGCAGGGTGGACTTGCCGATGCCGGGGTCGCCGCCGATCAGGATCACCGAGCCGGTGACCAGGCCGCCGCCCAGCGCCCGGTCGAGTTCCGAGATCCCGGTGGAGGTGCGCGGCAGCTCGCCCGTCTCGACCTCGCCCAGCCGGGTGATGCGTGCGCTCTCGCCGGCATAGCCGCCGCCGCGCGGCCCGGCGGAGGCGACCGGCGCGGCCTCCTCGAGGGTGTTCCAGGCGCCGCATTCCCCGCACTGGCCGGCCCATTTGGGCGAGGTCGCGCCGCAGGCGCGGCAGATGTACTGGGTCTTGCTGCGGGCCATGTCAGTCTTCCGGGGTGGTCGGGCTGTGGTGTTCCGGCGGGATGCGCACGGTGCGGATGGTGTTGTTCTTGATCTGCACGATGTCCATTACCACGCCGTTGATGCGCACGCTGACCGGGGCTTCGGGGATGCTCTCGAGGTGCTCCACGATCAGGCCGCTGAGGGTGCGCGGGCCGTCCAGCGGCAGGTCCAGCGCCAGCGCCCGGTTGATCTCGCGCAGGTGGATGCCGCCGTCGACCATGGCCGCGCCGTCGTCCTGGAACAGCACGTCGTCGCTCATGGTCGGCGAGTCGGTGGTGAACTCGCCGACGATGTCCTCCAGCAGGTCCTCCAGGGTGATCAGCCCCTGGATGTCACCGTATTCATCCACCACCAGGCCGATCCGGCGGCGCTGCTGCTGGAAGTTGATCAGCTGGCGGTTCAGCGGCGTGCCTTCGGGGATGAAGCAGGGCGGCGTGACGACCTGGCGCAGCTCGTCGGGGCCGAACTCGTCGCGCTCGATCAGCGGCAGGACATCGCGCAGGTGCAGAAAGCCCAGCACCCGGTCCAGTTCGCCCTCGACCACCGGCAACCGGGTGAAGCTGCCGTGCAGCAGCTGGTCCAGCACCTCGTTCCATGGCTCGGTCAGGTCCAGCACCACGATCTCGTTACGCGGGATCATGATGTCCTCGACCGTGGCCCGTTCCAGATCCAGCAGGTTGAGCAGCATGCGGCGGTGGTTCGGAGGGATCAGCGAGCCCGCCTCGGAGACCACGCTGCGCAGCTCGTCCGCGCTGAGGGCCGAGCGCTGGCGGGCATCCACCGGCACCCCGAACAGCCGCAGGAAGTTGTTGGCCAGCAGGTTGACCAGCCACACCACCGGCCACAGCACCCGCATCAGTACGCGGTAGATGCGCGCCGCCGGGTAGGCCACCCGCTCGCTGTGCAGGGCCGCCAGGGTCTTGGGGGCGGTCTCGGCGAAGATCAGCAGGGTCAGGGTCAGCACGCCGGTGGCGATGGCCACCCCGGTGTCGCCGAACAGCCGCCAGCCGATGATGGTTGCGATCTGGGCGATCAGGATATTGACGAAGTTGTTGCCCAGCAGGATCAGCCCGATCAGGCGGTCGGGCTGATCCAGCAGGCGCGCGGCGATGGCCGCCCCGCGATGCCCGGTCTGGGCGCGATGGCGCATGCGGTAGCGGTTCAGCGCCATCAGCGCCGTCTCCGAGCCGGAGAAAAAGGCCGACAGCAGGAACAGCACGAGCAGCGCGCCGAACAGGACGGACAGCGGGATCTCTTGCAACGGGGGGACCTGCGGTCAGGTGTGGGCGGATTCCATTTCAGGCAAGCCCCGCGAGGCTGTCAAGCGCGGGGGCAGGGGCTCAGACGCGCCCGAGGATGACCTCCAGCACCAGCTTGGTGCCGAAGTAGGCCAGCACCAGCGCGACGAAGCCGCCGGTGGTCCAGGCCAGCGCGCGCGATCCGCGCCAGCCCAGGCGCCAGCGCCCCAGCAGGAGCACGGAGAAGATGACCCAGGCCAGGATCGACAGCACCGACTTGTGCACCAGGTCCTGAGCGAACAGGTCGTCGACGAAGATCATGCCCGAGATCAGGCTCAGCCCGAGGAACAGCCAGCCGATGAAGATCATGCGGAACAGCCACAGTTCCATGGAGAACAGCGGCGGCAGGTAGCGTACGATCCCGCGCGTGTGGTGGTCGTGCAGGGCGCGGTGCTGGGCGGTCATCACCGCAGCCTGGGCGGTGGACAGGGCGAGGAAGGCCCAGCCCAGCGCCGAAAACAGTACGTGCACCGCGATTCCGGCCGAGGTAGCGTAGCGGGCGTCGCCGTCGCACAGCAGTGCGGTCAGTGCGGCCAGCAGGGTCAGTGGCAGGACCACCATGCCCAGGATCGCCAGCGGGTGGCGCAGGGCGGTGACCCACAGCAGGGCCGCCACCAGCCACATCGAGGCCGACAGGGCGTTGCCCAGGCACAGGTTCCAGCCGGTGCCGGTGACAACCGCCGGTACCAGCGCCACAACGTGGGCGATCAGCGCCAGCAGCCACACTGCCAGCGGTCCGCGTGGCTGCCCGGCGGCCAGCGGTCGGTCGCGTATCCCCAGGGCCAGGTAGCCCAGCGCGATCAGGTACAGAAAAACGGCGATGGTTCCGGCGATCGTGGTCATGCGCGGATTATCCCTTGTCACGCCCGCGAATGCACTTCGTCACCGCGGCTGCAGGGGACCCCCGGTCACGGGTATAATGCCCGATTCGATGCGGGCCGTACCCCCGCCGATTTCATCCGCAGGAGACACGTCCCATGTTCGACGGCCTTTCCAGTCGCCTCCAGGACACGATGAAGCGTCTGAAGGGTCAGGCGCGCCTGACCGAGGACAACATCCAGGAGGCCCTGCGCGAAGTGCGCATGGCCCTGCTCGAGGCCGACGTCGCGCTGCCGGTGGTGCGCGAGTTCGTGAAGGACGTCAAGGAAAAGGCGCTGGGCAAGGAGGTCATCGGCAGCCTGACGCCGGGGCAGGCCCTGATCAAGGTCGTGCACGACGAGCTGGTCGCGACCATGGGGGGCGAGAACGCCTCGCTGAATCTGGCCGCGCAGCCGCCGGCGGTGGTGCTGGTGGCCGGCCTGCAGGGCGCGGGCAAGACCACCAGTATCGGCAAGCTGGCGAAGCTCCTGCGCGAGCGCGACAAGAAACGCGTGGCGGTGGTCAGCTGCGACGTCTACCGCCCCGCCGCGATCCAGCAGCTGGAGACCCTGGCCGGCCAGGTCGAGGTGACCTTCTACCCCAGCGATACTTCGCAGAAGCCCGACGATATCGCCACCGACGCGGTGCAGCGGGCCCGCCGCGAAGGGATCGACGTGCTGCTGGTGGACACCGCCGGGCGCCTGCACGTCGACGAGGACATGATGGCCGAGGTGCAGACCCTGCACTCGGCGGTCGAACCGGTGGAGACCCTGTTCGTGGTCGACTCCATGACCGGGCAGGACGCCGCCAACACCGCGCGCGCGTTTGGTGACGCCCTGCCGCTGACCGGTGTGGTGCTGACCAAGGCCGATGGCGATGCCCGCGGGGGTGCCGCCCTGTCGGTGCGCCAGATCACCGGGGTGCCGATCAAGTTCATCGGCACCGGCGAACGCCCCGACGGGCTCGAGCCCTTCCATCCGGAACGTATCGCGTCCCGTATCCTCGGCAAGGGCGACGTGGTCTCTCTGGTGGAAGAAGCCTCGCGGCAGGTCGACGAGGAAAAGGCCGAGAAGCTCACGCGCAAGCTGAAGAAGGGGCGCGGCTTCGACCTGAACGACCTGCGCGAACAGCTGGCCCAGATGGAGAAGATGGGCGGCATGGGCAGCATGCTGGAAAAGCTGCCCGGCGGCGGCAAGATGCAGGAGGCGATCAAGAATCAGGCCGGCGACAAGGAGATCCGGCGCATGCAGGCCGTGATCTCGTCGATGACCGACGAGGAACGCCGCCACCCGGACATCATCAAGGGGTCGCGCAAGCGCCGCATCGCCGCGGGCTCCGGCTGCCAGATCCAGGACGTCAACCGCCTGCTCAAGCAGCACACCCAGATGAGCAAGGCGATGAAGAAATTTTCCAAGGGCGGCGCATCGAAAATGATGCGGGCCCTTGGAGGACAAATGGGCGGCATGGGCGGCCCTGGAGGCCCCGGAGGGGGGCTGCCGAAACGCTGACGACGGGGCTTCGGCCTTGTCTTGGCGCTGCAATTCGTTATAATCGCGCGTTTTCTCGCGAAACCGAACTTCACGGGGTTCAAGACTTCATGCTTACAATTCGTCTGTCACGCCGCGGCGCCAAGAAGCGCCCCTTCTACTCGATCGTGGTGACCGACTCCCGCGCCCGCCGCGACAGCGGCTACATCGAGCGCGTCGGTTTTCACAATCCGGTTGCCCGCGGTCAGGAAATCCCGCTGAAGATCGACCTCGAGCGGGTCGATTACTGGCTGAGCCACGGTGCCGGCATGTCCGAGCGCGTGGAGCACCTGGTCAAGGGGTACCGCAAGCAGCAGGCTGCGGCGGCCTGACCGCCGGGAGACGCAGGTGAGCGAGGCGGGTGAGCGCATCCGCGTCGGACGCGTCTCCGGGGTCTACGGCGTCAGGGGCTGGGTCCGGATCTTTTCCGAGACCGAGCCGCGTGACGCCATCACCGGTTTCCCCCGCCTGTGGATGAAGCAGGCCGAGGGATGGCGGCTGGTGGAGATTGAAAGCGGCCGCGCGCACGGCCCCGGCGTGGTCATCAAGTTCGCCGGGGTGGCCGATCGCGATGCCGCCTACGGACTGATGGGGGCCGAGCTGGCGATCGAACGCGAGTGGCTGCCCCCGGCGGAAGAAGGCGAGTACTACTGGGCCGACCTGCAGGGCCTGTCCGTTGAACATGTCGACGGCACGCCGCTGGGGACGGTCACCGGTTTCATGGAGACCGGCGCCAATGACGTGATGGTCGTGAGCGGTGAACGCGAGCGGCTGATCCCCTGGGTGCAGGGTCCGTACATCCTCGAGGTCGATCTCGAGGGCGGACGGATCCGGGTGGACTGGGATCCGGAATACTGACGCGGCGATGCGCTTCGACGTCATCACCCTGTTCCCGGAGCTGGTCGCATCCGTGACGCAATGGGGCATCCCGCGCCGGGCCGTGGAGGCCGGGCAGATGGACCTGCGGACCTGGAATCCCAGGGACTGGGCCAGCGGGGTGCACCAGGCGGTGGACGACCGGCCCTATGGCGGCGGCCCCGGCATGGTCATGCAGGTGCCGCCGCTGAAGGGGGCGCTGGACGCCGCCCGGGCCGATGGCCGCGAGGCGCTGCACGTGGTCGCGCTGACCCCGCAGGGACGGCCGCTGGATCAGCAGCGGGTTCGGGCCCTCGCGGCAAGGCCGCGGGTGGCGCTGGTCTGCGGCCGCTACGAAGGGATCGACGAACGCTTCATCGAAGCCGAAGTCGATGAAGAAATCTCGCTGGGAGACTACGTGCTCTCCGGCGGGGAACTGGGCGCCATGGCGATCATCGATGCCTGCGCCCGCCTCCGGCCCGGGGTGCTGGGGCATGCGGATTCCGCCGAGCAGGATTCCTTCAGCGAGGGCCTGCTGGACTGTCCGCACTACACCCGGCCGGAGGAACTGAACGGACACCGCGTCCCCGGCGTCCTCCTTGGAGGCGACCACGGCGCGATCCGCCGCTGGCGCCGCCGTGAGGCGCTGGGGCGTACATGGAGCCGCAGGCCGGATCTGCTGGCCCGGCTCGAACTGGGGGGCACGGATCAGGCCCTGCTGGACGAATACCGCGAGCGTCACCCGCGAGGTGGCGTCCGCTCCGAGAGCGATGATTGAGGTCGAGCAATGAATAACGTCATTCAGCAACTGGAAGCCGAGCAGATGAAATCCGATGTCCCGGATTTCGGCCCGGGCGATACCGTGGTGGTGCAGGTCAAGGTGCGCGAAGGAGAGCGCGAGCGCCTGCAGGCCTTCGAGGGCGTAGTGATCGGCAAGCGCAACCGCGGCCTGAACTCCGCGTTCACCCTGCGCAAGACCTCCTACGGCAACGGAGTGGAGCGCACCTTCCAGACCCACAGCCCGCAGATCGCCGAGATTCAGGTCAAGCGTCGCGGCAAGGTCCGTCGCGCCAAGCTGTACTACCTGCGCGATCGTACCGGCAAGGCCGCGCGCATCAAGGAAGACGTGCGCGCCCGGGCCAAAGGCCGCGGCTGACTTCCGGGCCGCGGTTGGTCCCGCGGACCCCCGCGCGAGCGCATGCAAGGCCGGCGCTGCATCCTCCCGGGTGCATCGCTGGCCTTTGTGTATGCCTGCGATCCCGAAAACTCCCTCCTCCTGCTCGGCTGGGAAGGCCATGAGACGCGGGTTTCCGTCCCGCTGCGCCTGCCCTTCGCTCCCGAGGTCTACGCCCGGGACCCGCGTGCCTGGGTTCCGCCCGATTGCCTGCCGCCCGGCAGCCCGCATCAGCAACGGGTCTGGCACGCGCTGACTCGCATCCCCGCCGGCGAAACCCGCACCTACGGCCAGATCGCCCGCGCCATTGGCTCCTCGCCGCAGGCCGTGGGCCAGGCCTGTCGTGCCAATCCCTGGCCCCTGTTCATCCCCTGTCATCGTGTCCTGCCGGCCGGCGCCGCCCCCGATCGCGGATCCGCGGGGGGATACGCCGGCCAGGTTGAGGGCCCCCTGGCCGCCGCCAAACAGGCCCTCCTGCGCCACGAAGCCAACCGGCAAACCGAAATCAACGGGCACTTTTTGCAAAAAGGGGAATAGATCCGTTCCCCGGGGCGTCTGCCTGTCGGTGCCGGACTGCAAGAACCCTTGAAAAACAGACTTTTAAAAAACGCTAATATAGCGTTTGTTTGTTGACACGGTGTTCACGCATTCCGCACTCTGCAGCGTAGGTTCGGGCGACGGAGACCCGGGCCCATCGAATAAAACCGTGTGATGGAGGTTTCCATGTTCAAGAAAGCATTGCTCGCCTTGCCCGTAGCAATGGCGGTCGGGGGCGCTGCCCAGGCCGGCGAATGGCAGGACCCGACCGATGTCCTGCAGAAGCTGCTCGACGCCAATCCCGATTCGGCGTATCTGCATCAGAGTGAGCAGAACATCATGATGATGCCGGACAACCCCGCCCTGTGGGTGGCGGAAGACGGCGAGCAGCTGTTCTACGAGGAACGCGGGCCGAACAACGCATCGCTGGAAGGCTGCGACTTCGGCAAGGGCGAGGGCGTGCTGGAAGGCGCCTACGTGGAGCTGCCGCGCTACTTCGAGGACGTCGGCAAGGTCATGGATTTCGAGCAGCGCCTGGTGCACTGCATGAAGGAAATCCAGGGCTACGACGCCGATGACGCGGCCGTCGCGCAGCGCCACGGCAGCGGTTCGGACATCATGCAGCTGACCACCTATATCGCCATGCAGTCTTCCGGCATGGAGTGGCAGCCGCAGAACGATCATCCCGAGGAACAGGCGATGATCGCGGCCGGCGAGAAGCTGTTCTTCCGTCGCGGCGGAGCCCAGGACTTCAACTGCGCCTCCTGTCACGGTCAGTCCGGCAAGCGCATTCGTGCGTCGGTCCTGCCCGAGATGCGTAACTCCCAGGAATGGACCAAGGCGGTCTCCTGGCCGGCCCAGCGTGCCGGGCACGACAACGTCCGCAGTCAGAACCACCGCATCCGTGGTTGCGTGTGGCAGATGCGCCACGCCGGCATCAAGCCGGACTCGATGGCCAACACCGCGCTCATCGCTTTCTGGAATGACGCGGCGCGTGGCGAACCGGCGATCCTGCCCGACCTGAAGCGGTAACCCCGGACGCAATAGGAGACAGCAAGCATGTTCAAGAAAAATACTGTTGCGGCCGGTGTGGCCGCCTTTGCAACCGTCGCGCTGGCAACGGGCTGCGCCGTGGCCGAGGGCAACAAGTCGGACGACGTCGACATCACTGCGATGAGTGCGGACGAGCTGGCCGAATACATGATCTTCGAGTCGGACAGCTTCCGCTATGACCAGGTCCCGCAGGAAGGCGGTACCATGGAAGAGCGCATGACCCAGGACGAGATCCAGGCGGCCTGCTCGATCGAGGGTGACCCGGACGGCGAGACCGCCGGCCGCGTGGTGGCCCTGGCCCGCGAGCAGTACGAGGCCCCGGAAGGCGACATCGAGCTGGGCGACTGGGAGCGTGGTGAAGAGCTGGCGTTCTCCGGCTACGGCTATCGGATCGGTCACCGTACCGATGACCATTCCACCCGCGAAGCCGGCGGCAACTGCGTCAACTGCCACGTGTTCGATCCGGAAGGTCCCACGCAGGGCACCATCGGGCCGAGCCTGGTGAACTACGGCGCAACCCGCGGCGACAGCCAGGCCATCCGGGAATACGTCCATCAGGTCATCCACAACCCGCACCAGTACTTCCCGTGTGCGGAAATGCCCCGGTTCCAGGGCCTCCTGAGCGAGGAGCAGATCAGCCACATCATGGCCTATCTGCTGGATCCGGAGTCCCCGGTCAACAACTGATCCGGGGCAGCCGCAAGGCTGCATGACGATCCGTTCGGCGGATCGTGACCCGGGCCGCCGCGTTCCTCGCGGCGGCCCCCTCCCGGGGCATTCGCCACGGGACCAGACATTATTCACCATCGCACCCGCGATCCGGGCTCAACCGGGCGCCGCCGTGCACCCTGCCGGTGCCGCCGGTGTGGCTGCGGTCGCGAGTTCGGCGGCGAAACGGAATCGGGGAGACATCAGGGATGCCAGGCCACAGGGTACGTTGGGGGTTGCCGCTTGCCGTGTCGGCGGCGTTGTTCACCACGGGGTGTCAGTTCTTCGGCGACGCCGATGAGGGCGAGATCGACATCGCCTCGATGGAGACGGACGAACTGGTTGAACATATCGTGTTCGAATCGGACAGTTATCGACTGGACCAGCCCGTTCAGGAAGGCGGTTCGGCCCGCGGGCGCATGGAGCAGGATGACCTGCAGCGTGCATGTTCCGTGGTCGGAGGGGAGCTTCCGGACGATCAGGTGCAGGAGGTGATCACCCTCGCCCGGGAGAGCTACGAGGCACCCCCCGGGGGGCCGCGTCTGGGTGACTGGGAACGGGGCGCGGAGCTCGCCCGTTCCGGCTACGGGTTCCGCGTGGGGCATCGCAACGATGACCACTCGACGCGCACTCCCGGCGGTAACTGCTACGCCTGTCACCAGATGGACCCGAACGAAGCGGTTTATGGCACGATCGGGCCGAGCCTGGCCGGGTACGGGAACGGCCGGGGTACCGACGAGGCGTCCCTGCGGTATGCGCATGAGGTGATCTCGAATCCGCACCAGTATTTCCCCTGTACGGAGATGCCCCGGTTCGGTTCCAATGAACTGCTGAGCGAGCGGGAGATCAGCCACATCATGGCCTATCTGCTGGACCCGGAGTCCCCGGTAAACCAGTAAACTGCCCCCGCAGCGGGCGCCGCGCTTCGTGACCCGGGGCCGGCCGCAAGGAAGTCCAGCCACCGTGGTCCGCTGCGGTGGTTTTTTTATGGCCGGGGCGAAAGGGAGCGAGCCATGCTCAGCTATCAGCACGACTACCACGCCGGCAATTTCGCCGATATCCACAAGCATCTGGTGCTGCGCGCGGTGCTGGCGGCATTGCAGCGGCGGAACAAGCCGTTCGTGGCGCTCGATCTGCATGCCGGGGCCGGGGTTTATGACCTGGACGGCGAGCGGGCGCGCAAGACCGGCGAGGCGGCGCTCGGCATCGAGCGCCTGCGCGCCTGTGCTTGCGAAACCGCGCTGCCGGAGGCGGTGACCGGGTTTCTGGAGACCGTGCAGCAGGTGGCCGGGACCGACGGGTATCCGGGATCACCGGCGTTGATCCGCGCGTCCCTGCGCGAGAATGACCGGCTGGTGGCCTGCGAGATGCACCCCGAGGCCCACGAACGCCTGCAGCGCGCGTTCGCCGGGGATGCGCGCTGCCATGTGCACCGGCGCGATGCGCGCGAGGCCGCCCGCGGGCTGTTCCCGCCGCAGCCGCGGCGCGGGTTCGCCCTGCTGGACCCTTCGTATGAACGCCCGGCGGAATACCGCGAAGTGGCGGAGATGGCGGAGACCATCCTGGCGCGCTGGAACACCGGGATGGTGCTGATCTGGTATCCGGTGCTGGCGGGGCGTCCCGATCACCCCCTGATGGAACGGCTGTGCACCCGGAGCATCCCCTGGGTGCGGAGCGAACTGCGCCTGCGTGATGATCCCGGCGTGGAGCGCGGGGCGCATCCCGGGCTCGCAGGCTCCGGCATGCTGGTGCTGCGTCCGCCGTGGCAACTGGAAGAAGAGCTGGCCGCAACGCTGCCCGCGGTGCTCGGCTGTCTCGATCCGGAGGGCGAGGGGGCGCTTTATCGAGCCGAGGGGCTTGAAGAAGGCGGCGGCGACCCCACCCTTCGGCGTGTTGCCAATGTCTGAACCCATCCGAACCCATCACGGAGTCGTAATCCCATGACCGAAACCCGGACCGAGCAAGCCGCCTGCGCGGAAACCCGCCAGTTCGAGACCGAGGTCAGCCAGCTGCTGCAGCTGATGATCCACTCGCTGTATTCCAACCGCGAGATCTTCCTGCGCGAGCTGATTTCCAACGGCGCGGACGCCTGCGACAAGCTGCGCTTCGAGGCGACCGCGAACCCCGACGAGATCCCGCAGCCGGCCGAGCTGCACATCGACGTGGACGTGGACAAGGATGCCCGCACCGTGACCGTGCGCGACAACGGCATCGGCATGTCGCGCGACGAGGTGATCCAGCAGATCGGGACCATCGCCCATTCGGGTACCCGGGCCTTCCTCGAGAAGCTGACCGGCGACCAGCAGAAGGATGCCCAGCTGATCGGGCAGTTCGGGGTCGGGTTCTATTCCTCGTTCATCGTGGCCGACCACGTGCGCGTGGAGACCCGGCGCGCCGGTACCGGGGTCGAGGCCGGCACGCGCTGGGAGTCGAAGGGCGATGGCGAATACACCCTCGCCGAATGCGAGCGCGCGGAACCGGGCACCGAGATCACCCTGACGCTCAAGGAAGACGCCGACGAGTTCCTCGAGCCGATGCGCCTGCGCCACGTGATCGGGCGCTACTCGGACCATGTGGCCTTCCCGATCCGCATGCGCCAGCAGGACGACGAAGGCAATCCGACGGACGAGTGGGAGACCGTCAACCGCGCCAGCGCGCTGTGGACGCGGCCGAAAAGCGAGATCTCCGACGAGGAATACCGCGAGTTCTACAAGCACGTCGCGCACGATTTCGAGGACCCGGTGGCCTGGACCCACAACCACGTGGAAGGTCGTCAGGAGTACACCACGCTGTTCTACATCCCCGGCCGGGCGCCGTTCGACCTGTGGGATCGCGACGCCCGCCACGGGGTGAAGCTGTACGTGAAGCGCGTGTTCATCATGGACGACGCGGAGAAGCTCCTCCCGAACTACCTGCGCTTCGTGCGCGGGGTGGTGGACTCGTCCGATCTGCCGCTGAACGTCTCGCGCGAGATCCTGCAGGATAACCGCCTGGTGGATTCCATCCGCTCGGGGTCGGTGAAGAAGATCCTCGGCCTGCTGGAGAACATCGCGAAGAACGAGCCGGAGAAATACGCCGGGATCTGGGACAACTTCGGTCGCGTACTCAAGGAAGGCCCCGGCGAGGACTTCGCCAACCAGCAGCAGATCGCGGGCCTGCTGCGCTTCGCCAGCACGCACAACGACGATGACACGCAGAACGTTTCTTTCGCCGACTACAAGGCACGCATGAAGGAAGGGCAGGCCGCGATCTACGTGATCAGCGCCGACAACGCCGCCGCCGCGCGCAACAGCCCGCACCTGGAGGTGTTCCGCAAGCACGGCATCGAGGTGCTGCTGCTGTCCGACCGGGTGGACGAATGGCTGCTGTCCAACCTGCGCGAGTTCGACGGTACGCCGATCCGGAACGTGGCCAAGGGCGACCTTGATCTCGACAACATCATCGGCGAGCAGGATTCCGACGACGCGGACAACACCGAGGACCGGAAGGATGACGAGCTGGGCGACCTGCCCGAGCGCATCCAGGGCGCGCTGGGTGACCGGGTCGACTCCGTGCGCCCGTCGAAGCGGCTGGTGGACTCGCCGGCCTGCATCGTCCTCGGCGAGCACGAGATGGCGCTGTATCTGCAGGAGCTGCTGAAGCAGGCCGGACAGGAGACCTTCTCCTCGAAGCCGGTACTGGAGGTCAATGCGCAGCACCCGCTGGTGGAGCGGCTGAAGACGGCGGAAGGCGACGACTTCAACGACCTCGCCTCGCTGCTGTTCGAACAGTCCCTGCTGGCCGAGGGCGGGCAGCTACAGGATCCGTCCGGGTTCGTGCAGCGCCTGAACCGGTTCCTGCTGCAGGCGGCCTGAGCGGCCGCCCGTCGCGGACTCTGTACGCAACGCATGCGCCGGGCTCCTGCCCGGCGTTTTTGTTTGCGGCAGGTCCCGGCGGCCTGCGTGTCCTGCCAGTACCGGGAGGCGGCCGGCACCGTGACACCGTGGCCGTCATCGCGACCCGCCAGGTTCTCCCTCCCCCGTCATCGCAAGTCGCCAAGCCTCTCCTGCCCCGTCATCGCGAGTCGCCAAGCCTCTCCTGCCCCGTCATCGCGAGTCGCCAAGCCTCTCCTGCCCCGTCATCGCGAGTCGCGAAGCGACGTGGCGATCTCCGGCCGAAGCCAACCGGATCCTGCGTGCAGCCAGCTTCGGCCGATTGCCACGTCGCCTTCGGCTCCTCGCAATGACGAGGACTAGTGGCTTCATGCACGGACGAAGACCAGTGGCTCCATGCAATGAGGGGGAAGTTTCCCTGTGACAGGGAACGGCGTTGCCTGAACACCGTGGCCGGGGCCTGTGACGCGAGGGGGGCGGTCACGTTACCCTGTCGGGCCATATCTCAAGAGAGCAAAGCCCAATGCAAGTCGCGCAGAACTCCGTGGTGTCCATCCACTACAAGCTCACCAACGACTCCGGTGAGACCATCGACAGCTCCGAAGGCCGCGAGCCGCTGGCCTACATGCACGGCAACGGCCAGATCGTGCCGGGCCTCGAGCGCCAGCTGGAAGGCAAGGCCGCCGGTGACAAGGTCCAGGCCACGGTGCCGCCGGAAGAAGGCTACGGCGAGAAGATCGACGCCATGGTCCAGGAAGTCCCGATGGAGGCCTTCCAGGGCGTCGACTCGATCGAGCCGGGCATGCAGTTCCAGGCCCAGACCGAAAACGGTCCGCTGACCGTGACGGTCACCAAGGTCGAGGGCGACACCGCCACGGTGGATGGCAACCATCCGCTCGCCGGCCAGACCCTCAACTTCGATGTCGAGGTGGTGGACGTGCGCGAGGCCTCCGCGGAAGAGCTGGAACACGGCCACGCCCACGGGCCGGGCGGTCACGAGCACTGATCCTGCCTGCCGGGCCGGCCCCCGCCCGGTCCGGGACCCCCGGCGGTCGCATCCCCGTGGCTGCCGGGTCTTTCTTCCCTCTCCCGTTTTCCTGAAGACCTAAAGTGCCAGCCGTGGCCAGTGCGCCGGCATGCGCCGGGGTGCGTGGGTCACGATGACCGTCTGCCGCGCCTCCAGCCAGGGCCCGATGCGCTCCAGGATCGCCGCCTCGGTGGCTTCGTCCAGTCCTGCAAAGGGTTCGTCCAGCAGGGCGACCGGCCGGTCCTGCAGCAGCAGCCAGGCCAGCGCCACCCGGCGTGCCTGCCCGCCGGAAAGATTGCCGGCATCCTCGCCCAGCGGATACTCCAGGCTGTAGCCCATGCGCTGCAGCAGCGGCGCGATGCGCACCTGATCCAGTACCGCCCACAGGCGGTCGGCGGGCAGATCCGGGCGGCCCAGGCGCAGGTTGGCGGCCAGGCTGTCGTCCAGCAGGCGCACGCGCTGGGGCAGGTAGCCGATCAACCGGTGGCGGGTGTCGGGATCCAGCGTGGTCAGATCCTGTTCGCCCCACCGCAGTTCGCCGCCGGTGGGTGCCAGCTCGCCGGCCAGGGTCTCCAGCAGGGCGGTCTTGCCGCGCCCGCTGATGCCGTGAATCACCAGCGGATAACCGGGCTCCGGCCGGATGTCCAGCGGGCCGGCCAGCGGGCGGTCGGCGCGGAAGCCGACGCTCAGGCCACGCGCTTCCAGCGGGCCGGAGGGCAGTTCGACCGGCTCTGCCCCGGCGGGCTCCGGACCCTCGGCTCCGGCCTCGGTCTCGCGCAGGCGCCGGGCCGCTTCCAGGCTCTCGCCGAGGCGCCACCAGGCGCCGGGCAGGCTGCCCAGCGCCTCGTTGAGGCCCAGGGTCATCAGGGTGAGCAGCACGGCGACCGGCCCGGAGATCAGCCCCTCGGCGTAGGCATGCAGCGCGTAGCCCAGCATGGCGAGGGTGGTCAGCATCACCACCAGCTGCACGCCCTGTTCGCCCAGCACCCCCGCGCGTTCCTGGGTCAGGCGCCGCGCGGCACCCTCGCGGGCCCGGCGGGCCAGGGCCGCCCGGTGCTCCTCCAGGCGGCCGAAGGCGGTGAGCTCCGGCAGCCCGCCGAAGTAGTCCAGCAGGGCCACGCGTTCATTGGACTCTTCCCGCACCAGCCGGCGGCCGTGGCGCTGACCGGCAGCCGCCGCGAGCCCGGCGGTGATCAGGGTGATCGCGGCGGCGACCAGCAGAATGACCGCGGCGAGCGGCGGGGCCAGCCACAGGGCGATCGCCACGGCGCCGACCAGCGCCAGCAGGGCCCCGACCATCGGTCCCACCACCCGCAGCGGGATGGCGTCCAGGGTGTCGATGTCGCTGGTCAGGCGGGCCTGCAGGTCGCCGCTGCGCAGACTCGCCAGGCTTCGCGCCGGCCAGCGCGCCAGCTGGCGGAAGGTGGTCGCGCGCAGGTCGGCGAGGATGCGCAGGACCGCTTCGTGTCCGGTCACGCGCTCGAAATAGCGGGCGATCGTGCGCAGCACCGCTGCCGCGCGAATCCCGCCGGAGGGCGAGTAGATGTCCAGGGTGGCGAGTACGCCGGCCCCGGCCAGCGCCGTGGCGGTGATGAACCAGCCCGACAGGGCGAGCAGCACGATGCCGCTGACCCAGGTCACCGCCAGCAGCAGCCAGGCCAGCAGGCTCCAGCCGAGGCGTGCGCGGAACAGGCGTTGCAGGTATTCGCGGTCCGTCATGCGAGGCTCTCCACGCGGCCTTCGGCCAGCCGGACCACCCGGCTGGCACGTTCCCGGACGGCACCGCGGTGGGCCGCGATGACCAGGGTGATGTCGTGCTCGGCGGCCAGGGCGAACAGGGTGTCCAGCAGGGCGGCCTCGGTCGCCTCGTCGAGCGCGCTGGTGGGTTCGTCCAGCAGCCACAGGGGATGCCCGGCGAGGATCCCGCGGGCCATCGCGATGCGCTGGGCCTGCCCCCCGGAGATCCCGGTGTTGCCTTCGCCGATGGCGGTATCCAGCCCGTCCGGCAGCTGCGGGTCATCCACCGGCAGGCCGGCGCGGGCGAGGGCGTTATTCATCGCCGCGTCGCTTACCGGTTCGGCGCTGGCCAGCTGCAGATTGTCGCGCAGGCTGCCATGAAACAGGTGGGCGTCCTGGCCGATCCACACGAACCGCTGCAGGTCGTCGGCCATGCGGATCTCGCCGCTGGCCGGGCGCAGGAAGCCGGCCAGCAGCGCCAGCAGGGTGGACTTGCCGGAGCCGCTGGGGCCGGTTACCGCCAGGTGTTCCCCGCGGCCGATCTGCAGGTCGATGTCGTGCAGGGCCGGTTGGGCGGTATCCGGATACTGCACCTGCACTCCGGCCAGGTGTACCGCCGTCCGCGGGCTGTCCGGCGCCCCGGGCGGGGCGGTGGCGGGGCCACCGGCCGGCTGCAACAGGGGCGCCAGGGACTCGGCCGCGGCCAGCGCGGCAGCCCGGTCGTGATAGCTCTGCGCGAACTGGCGCAGGGGCAGGAAGTATTCGGGCGCCAGCACCAGGATGAACAGCCCGGTGAACAGGGTCAGGCTGCCGGCCGGACCGTAGTCGATCGCCCCGAACAGGCCGAAACCGATATAGATGGCCAGCAGGCCGATGGCGACCGCGCTGAAGAATTCCATGATCGCCGACGACAGGAACGCGACTCGCAGCACGCGCATGGTCAGGCGGCGGTGTTCGTCGCTGGTGGCTACCACCGCCTCGCGGGCCGCCTGCGTGGCGCGCGCGCGGCGCAGAAAGTCGAGGCTGCGCAGGCGGTCGAGGAAGTGCCCGGCGAGGCGGTTCTCCTCGTCCTGCTGGCGGCGGTGGATCTGTTCGGCGCCCATGCCGACCAGGGCCATGAAGGCGGGAATCAGCGGTGCCGAGAGCAGCAGCAGTCCGGCGGCGAGCCAGTCCAGCCAAGCCACCGTCAGCAGCAGCACCAGCGGGGTCAGGATCACCATGCGGGTGCCGGGCAGGTAGCGGGCGTAGTGGCCGGTCAGGTCTTCCACTCGCCGCAGGTAGTGATCGACCCAGGCCCCTGAAGGGGCCCGGTGCGCCAGATGGACGGGGCCGTCGCGCCGGGCCGCGTCCAGCAGTTCCTCGCGCAGTTCACGCTTGACCGCATCCGCCAGACGATGGCCGGCGCCATCGCGCAGGGCCTGCAGGGCATAGCGCAAGACCGCCGCCACCGCCGCGCCCGCCAGCACCATGCCCAGTGGCAGACGGTCCGGTGCGAACAGCGCCATGTGGACTGCCCAGGCGATCAGGCCGGCCAGGGCCACGGTGGCCAGGGTGGCGCCCAGCCCGGCGGCGGTGGCGCCCAGCAGCCAGTGGCGGTGCGGACGCATGCGCGCCTGCAGCCAGGGGCCGGGGCGCGGAAGGCCGGAGTCGGGGGCGTCGGCGGGCATCGAAATCCTTCTGTGACGGGGCGGGGTCCGCGGGTCCGGGGCGGCCCCGGGACGGAAATTCGAAACTAATCTATAAGAAGATGCTGATCAATGGACCCGGCAACGGGTGGGGGCCGACACACCTGAAAAGAATAGTGTTGAAAAGCATTCTCATTAGCGGTAATGTCGCCTCATCCACCCATTGCCAAGGGCCGGAGCCGTCAAAGATGATTGTATGTGTCTGCAATGCCGTGCGCGAACGCCAGATTCGGGAGCTGGTGGCGCAAAGTGATACCCGCGTCCGTATGCGCGATCTGCGCGAACAGCTGGGTGTGTGCGGTGATTGCGGAAAGTGCGCACGGCGGGCCCGGGGGATCCTGCGCGACTGCGCGGATCGCGCGGGCGAGCCGGTGGCCGGACACGCTCCGGCCGGGGGCTTCGCGGGCATTCCGGTGACGGCCGGGAGCATGGCAGCGGGGGCCTGCGCGGCCACCTAGGATCGGTCCGGTGCGCCCCGCGCGCCCCTTCAGGCAACGAATTCGGGATCCAGCATGAATGCATTGATCGAGTCCCTGGCGGGCGAGCGCTTCGCCGGGTTTCTGGACGCGGGCGGGCCCGTGGTGGCCATCCTGCTGGTGGCGTCGGTGGTGGCACTGGCGTTCGTACTGGTAAAACTCTGGCAGCTCTGGCAGCTGCGGGTGACCGACGTGCGTCCGGCCGAACAGGCGCTGGAACTGTTCCACGGTGGGGACCCGGAGGCCGCCATTCGGCATGCCGAAGCCACGCCCAACCCGGCAGCGCGCGCAGTGGCGCGCGGTATTCGCGGACTGCGCTCCGGCGTGTCCGAAGCCACCGTGAGGGAAGAGGTCGTGCGGTATGGCAACGCGACCATCCAGTCCCTGCGCCAGGGTCTGCGGCCGTTGGAGGTGATCGGTGCGCTGGCGCCGCTGCTGGGTCTGCTGGGGACGGTCATGGGTATGATCAAGGCCTTTCAGGCGCTGGAAGAAGCCGGCAGCCAGGTGGATCCGGCGATCCTGTCCGGCGGCATCTGGGAAGCCCTGCTGACCACCGCCGTGGGCCTGGCCGTGGCGATCCCCGTGGTGGCCGCGCTGAACTGGCTGGAGACCCGCGTGGAGCGGGTGGCACATCGCATGGATGACGCGGTCACGCGGCTGTTCACCGGCCAGCTGATGACCCCGGCCCCGCGCGAGCAGGCCGCGGATGCGGAGCCTACCAGCCAATGACCGGTGCCCCGGCGGAACAGCCGACGCTGGACACCGGTCGCCCGCGCCGGCGTAACCTGATCAGCCTGACGCCGCTGATCGACGTCGTTTTCATTCTGCTGGTGTTCTTCATGCTCGCCTCCAGTTTCCTCGACTGGCGCGCCGTGGAGCTGGAGGCCCCGGCCGAGGCCGGGGGAGCCGGTTCCATGGAAGGCGCAATGCTGGTGGAGGTGCGGCCCGATGACCTGCGTCTGGGCGGCATTGCGGTACCCGCCGCTGAACTGCGCGAACGCGTGTCCGCGCGGCTGGCGGAGGATGCCGACACCCGCGTGCTGGTGATGCCGGTGGCCGGGGTGAACATGCAGCGCACTGTCGATGTCCTCGAGGCGCTGGCCGATGCCGGGGTCCGCGACCTGTCCGTGATCCGGGAGGGTGGCTCATGATCGGCCAGCGACGCCACTTTCATGTCGCGCACCGGCCGCACAACGACGACGAGAGCATACTGCCGCTGATCAACATCGTGTTCCTGCTGCTGATCTTCTTCATGGTGGCGGGGCAGCTGAGCGCGGTGGATCCGTTCGAGGTCGAGCCGGTGGAGTCCGCGGTGGATGGCCAGCCCGGCCCCGACGAATTCATGGTGATCGTGGGCACCGAGGGGCGTCTGGCGGTCAACCAGGACGAGATCGATCTCGAGGGCATGGCGCGTCTGGTGGGTGAGCACCTGCAGCGGCACGGCGATGCGGCGCGGGTGCGGGTGAAGGCCGACGGGCGCGCCGAGGCCGTCGAGGTGGTCGGCATTCTCGAACGCCTGCGCGAGGCGGGCGTGGAGCGTATCGATCTGCTGACCGTGCCGGAGACCTGAAGCATGCAGCCCGGCATTCGACACTGGGTGGTCGCACTGATCCTGGCCGTGGTGCTGCACGGACTGGTCGCGATGGCCCTGTTGCTGCGCGAGCCGCCCACCGGGGCCGAGGACGCCGGGGTCGGCGGCCTGGAGATCTCCATGGCGGCCGGGGGCTCCGCACCCCCGGCCGCCGCGGCGGAGCCGCCCGCGGAGACGGCCGAGGCCGAACCGGTCGAGCCCGAAATGCCCGAGCCCGCCCCGGCCGAGCCGGTCCGGCCGGAGGTGGCCGAGGCTCGGGAGCCGGAACGCCAGCCGGTCCGCGAAGCGGAGGAGGTCGAGCCGGAACCCGAACCGGAACCCGAACCGGAACCCGAGCCGGAACCCGAGCCGGAACCCGAGCCGGAACCCGAGCCGGAACCCGAGCCGGAGCCCGAGCCGGAGCCCGCTGGCACGGCCGAGACGGTCGCCGAAACCGATGCCGTGGCCGATGAGCCGGGCGAAGCGGACCCGGCGGCCGACGAGTCCGGCCCCGCCGGGGACGCGGAGGGGGCTGCCGAGACCGATGCCACGGGCGGCGGCGCCCCCGGGGCGGAGACTGACTACCTTGCCGAACTGCAGGCCTGGATCGAGCGGCACAAGCGCTATCCCAGGGCGGCCCAGCGTCGCCGGCAGGAAGGTACCGTGGAGGTCCGGCTGCAGCTCGCTCGTGATGGCTCGGTGATCGACTACGAGATCCAGGAGAGTTCCGGCTCCGGGATCCTGGATCGCGCGGTGGAAGACATGGTGCAGCGGGCCGACCCGTTCCCGGCGCCGGACAGTATCGGTCTGGACGGCTACGAGATCGTGGTGCCGGTGAATTTTTCGGTGCGCTGACGGACGACGGATCGACGAGTGGTGGAGGTAGGCGAGATGACACGAAAGCGGCAGATTCACGGCGGACTCGCGGCAGGCGTGCTGGGGCTGGTCCTGGCGCTGCCGGCACTGGCGGAGGACAGCGGCGGGATCGGCGTCCAGCTGAACAAGCTGGAGCCCGACGGCGACGACTGTCGCGCCCATCTGGTACTGGAGAACGGCCTGGATCAGGCGCTGGAGTCGCTGCAGCTGGATCTGGTGGTGTTCGGCGATGACGGCATCATCCAGAGCCGGACGCTGCTCGAGATGGCACCGCTGCGGGCGGGGAGCACCTCGGTGCGGGCCTTCCGCATGACGGATACGTCCTGTGATCGCGTCGGGCGCATCCTCGTCAACGACGTCGCCGCCTGCGAGGGCCCCGACGGCGCGGTCGCGGACTGTGCCGACCGCATCCGGCCTGAAAGCCTGGCGGAGCCGCCGCTGATTCGCTGAAGCACCGTTCCGGGAACAGGCGCCGCCAGCCCCTGCCGTTTCTGGTTTTATATGGAGCTATTGAAAACAGTTCTCATTCGCTATAGCATTCCCATACCTTGAGGCCATCTTGCATCGCGGAGCCCCCGCGCAGGATCCTGACAGGGGGCGCAGGCCGCTTCATGGCGCGGCTGCCGGACGCGCGGTGCTCGCCGCAATCAGCAACACAACGAGAACGAGAAGGAGAGTCACGATGCAGGGTGATAAGGAAGTAATCCGTTACCTCAACCAGGCACTCAAGGGCGAACTGACGGCCATCAACCAGTATTTCCTCCATTCCCGCATGTTCCGGGACTGGGGCCTGGAGAAGCTGGCCGCGGCCGAATACGAAGAATCGATCGACGAGATGAAGCATGCGGACGAGCTGATCAACCGCATCCTGTTCCTCGACGGCCTGCCCAACCTGCAGGATCTGGGCACGCTGAGAATCGGGGAGACCACGCGCGAGATCCTCGAGGCGGACCTGGCGCTGGAGCACGAGGGGGAAGCGGTCTACCGCGACGCGATCGCCCACTGTGAACAGGTCCGGGACTACGGGAGCCGCGATCTGCTCCAGAAGATCCTGGACAGCGAGGAAAGCCATATCGACTGGCTGGAGACCCAATTGCAGTTGATCGACCGGATCGGCCTGCAGAACTACGAACAGAGCCAGGCGGGCTCCGCCGAGTAAGGCTCCGGGGCATTGAATGCGGCCGTCCCGCAAGGGGCGGGGCGGCCGGGGAGGCAGAATGAGTTCCAGCGAAAACCGCCACCAGCCGGGATCCGTTCCGGAGCACACCGAGCAGCCCCGTGCCGGGGCCGGGCCGGAAGGCCGGCCCGCCGGCGTTCCACGGGAAATCGCCTCGAGCGACCTGCTGTGTGATGCCGATCGACTGTATATCCGCCATGAAGGCCAGTGCTACACCCTCCGGGTGACGTCCAGCAGGAAGCTGATCCTGACCAAATAAAAGCATTCCACGCCGTGGCGGCCGCCACGGCACCCGCCAGCCAGGGGACCCGCTCCCTCAGCCAGCCATTTTTCGTTACTTGAACCGCGACATGTCACCGGTCGAGGCGGTGCGTTGTCGCGCAAACCGAAGGGAGAAAGAAATGGCTCGCAGAGAACGAATGAGAAGCGTTCATTCCTATAGTTACCGGCGTGAGGCCGGCGTTGATCGGGAGCGCGGAATGGGGCCGGCAAGCTGGCGCCATCGCGCGGTAGCACTGGCGGTCCTGGGCGTCGCCGGGATGCCGATAGCCAACGCTCAGGATGCCGATACCGATCGTCTGGCACCGGTGGAGATCATCGGCGATTCGGCTCAGGCGCGGGAGCTGCCGGGTTCGGGGGCCGTCGTGGAACCCGAACAGCTGGAGCTCGACGGGACGACCGACATCCACCAGGCGCTGAAAACCGTCCCGGGTATGTACGTTCGCGAGGAAGAGGGCTTCGGCCTGCGGCCGAACATCGGGGTGCGTGCCGCACCTCCGGGGCGCAGCAGCAAGGTGACGATCATGGAAGACGGTGTGCTGATGGCGCCGGCGCCGTATTCCAATCCGGCGGCCTATTATTTCCCCACCACCAAGCGCCTCCATTCCATCGAGGTTCTCAAGGGGGCGCCGCTTCTGCGGCACGGGCCGCAGACCACCGGTGGCGTGATCAACCTGCGTTCCACGCCGATTCCGGCGGAACGCGCCGGCAGCATCGAGACCGTGGCCGGGGAGCACGGCGGTCTCGACGTGCACGCGACCTGGGGAGATCGTATCGGTGACTGGAGTTACATGATCGAGACGGTCCAGCGTCGCAGCGATGGTTTCAAGGACATCGACCGCAGCAGCCGTTACACGGGCTTCCGCATCGAGGACTACGTGGCCAAGTTGCGCTGGGACGGGGCGCGCCAGAGCGTTGAACTGAAGGCCCAGCATTCCGAGGAGACGTCCAACGAGACCTATCTGGGCCTGACTGACGATGATTTTTCGCGTGATCCCAATCGCCGTTACGGGCTGTCCGAGATCGACCAGATGAACAACGATCATCAGGGTGTCAGCCTCATTCACGAGTTCGACTGGACCCCGGAAGTGCGGCAGACATCGACCGTCTATCGTAACGAGTTCGCGCGCAACTGGTTCAAGCTCGATGGCAACCTGGTGGCGGACGCCAATGAAGGCGATGCGGACGCGCTTGGTACCTTGCGGGGCACCCGGGACACTACGGGTCTCGAGTACAAGAACAACAATCGGGAGTACGTCTCGCAGGGCGTGCAGACCGAGTTCGATCTGGCGCTCGGCGACCACTGGATCCGGACCGGCGTGCGGTACCACGAAGACGAGATGGATCGGTTCCAGCCCGTGGAGATCTACGATCAGGTCAACGGTTCGCTGGTGCGTCAGGGCCGGGTCGAGCCCTCCGGGGGCAACAATCGTTTCGAGGATGGCGAGGCCTGGAGTCTGTGGGTTACCGACGAGTGGCAGGTGAACGACCGGCTGCGTCTGAATCTGGCCATGCGGTACGAAGACGTGAAGACCTCGCGGGTTCAGTACGCGGACGCCAGCCGCAATACCGTGGACTATCGGCGGTCGAACTCTTACAGCGAATGGCTGCCCGGGGCTTCCATGACCTTTGACGTGGACGATCGCTGGCAGCTGCTGGCCGGTGTGCACCGCGGCTTTTCGCCGGCCGGAGGTGGAGCCGAGTCCGGTACCGCCCCCGAGACCAGTATCAACTGGGAGCTGGGCGGGCGCTATCGCTCCGGGAATCTCTTCGCCGAGGCGATCGGGTTCCACAGTGACTTTACCGACCAGAAGGAAGACTGCTCCGTGGGTTCGCCCTGCTCGGACGGTTCCACCTCGGGCACGTTCACTACCGGCGAGGCGGAGATCTCCGGGGTCGAGGTGCAGGCCGGGACGGAGTTCGCGGCAGGTTCTTTCCAGGTGCCGGTGTCGGCGGCCTACACCTATACCCGGGCGCGCATCAGCAGCGACAACCCGGCCTCGGGCCTGGAAAAGGGCGATCGTCTGCAGGATATCCCGCGCCATCAGCTGAATCTGCGGGCAGGCCTGGAGCATCCGAGCGGGTGGGATAACCACGCGGTGCTGAACTATACCGGTGCTTCCTGCAGCTCCGTTGGCTGTAACAACAGTGATTCGGATTTTGATGAGACCGAATCCCTGATGACCGTCGATCTGGTGAGTCGCTATGCGCTGACCGGGGATACCGACGTGTTCCTGCGGGCCCGCAATGTCTTCGACGAACAGCGTATCGTGGCACGTACGCCTTACGGGGCCCGTCCGAACCAGCCCCGGACGATTTCCGTCGGACTGACGCACCGGTTCTGAGCCGCGGGCGACCTCGCTCGCCGGTTGATCCCGGCAGCAATAAAAAGGCCCGACCGGAGACGGTTTCCGGTCGGGCCCGGTGGCCGGGAAATGCGGTCGCATCGCCCTGGCGGAGCATTCGGGCGGGACGATCAGAACTGGGGTTCGTCGTCGCCTTCCATGTCGCCACCCATGCCGTCGTCCATGCCATCGCCTTCGGGCTCCATTCCCTGGCCACCCATGTCACCTTCCGGCGGGGCGCCTTCCTGCATGCCGCCACCCATGCCGTCCTCGGCCGGCGGCGCGCCTTCTTCCATCTGCTGTTCTTCGAACTCGTCCATGCCCATGTCGTCACCGCCGCAGCCGGCGATCAGCAGGGCAAAGGGCACGATGGCGGTGGCTGCCAGCAGTTTCGTGGAACGTTTCATCAAGGTCCTCCTCATTGGGACAAGGGTAAGAATCAGGGACAGGGTCCCGTCACCCCTGCGTCTCCTGCCCCCGGGGGTGAGTTCCTGAGCCGCGCCGGCCGGATCCGCACGCAAGCGGGATGCCGGTGAAAAAAGAGAATGGCGTCACGCTCTGTGGTTCGCGTGCCCGACCGCCGTGGGGGACATCGACGCTGCGTTGTCCGGTCGGTACATTGCCGGCCGACATGTCCCGAACCGAGTTCGCACCATGAATGCATCAAATGATCCGCGCGGGCTGCTCGAGCAGGCGCGCGCGGCCTGGAGGGACGGAGACACCGCGCGGGCGGTGGACCGCTGGCAGCAGGCCGCCACCGCGGGTGATCCGCTCGCGGCCTACAACCTGGGGGTGCTGCTGGATGAAGGCACGCACATGCCGCGCGACCCGGCGCGTGCCGCGATCTGGTATCTGCAGGCGGCCGAGGCGGGCTGGCCGGATGCCGCGTTCAATCTGGCGGTGCTGTTCGAACAGGGCGACGGCGTGGAGGCCAGCCCGAACGAGGCGGCGCGCTGGTTCCATGCCGCCGCCGAGGGCGGCAATCCGCAGGCGATGTTCAACCTTGGCCTGAAGTTCGACGAGGGGCGCGGGTTGCCGCAGGACTCCGAGCAGGCGGCGCAGTGGTATCTGCTGGCGGCCGAGGCCGGCGAGGGCCGCGGGGCCGCCAACCTGGCGCGGCTGTTCGCGATGGGCGAGGGCGTGGAGCGCTCGGATGTCTCCGCCTTCAAGTGGTATGCGATCGCCGCGGAGATGGGCGTGGCCAGTGCGGCGCGCTATCGCGAGCGGGTGGCACGCGAACTCAACGCGGACGAGCGGCTGCATGCGGGGGAGCGGGCGCAGGAGTGGCTGGCGGAGTTCCCGCGGCGGGGAGACGCCTGAGTCCGCAGGGCGGCACCGCCGCGGTCAGACGACGATGTTCAGCTCGCGGCGGGGTTCCTCGGCCGGGCCGGCAAAGCTGAAGGCCAGTTCCACACGCCGGCGCAGGGCTTCGACCCCGGAATCCTCCAGTGCGCCGCCGTCGGCGATGCGCTCCTCGCCCGGACGGGCATCGTCGGCGGTGCCGGACTGAAACGCCTCGATCTCGGCCGCCAGGCGCGCCTGGCTGGCCATTTCGCGGTCGTTGCGGGGCAGAACCAGGTCGGCACGCGGGTCGCCCTCGTCCCCGTTGCGGTTGCGCTGCTGCTCGGCGCGGTCCTCGATCGGACGGCGCGCGGCCCCGGCTTCGGGGTCGTTCAGCGGGCGATCGAACTCCGATGGCGCGGACAGCTGGCCGAGACCCAGGCGGTCCGAACCGCTCGGCCGGGTGGCCGGGACGGTCGGCGGTGCCGGATTGGTCAGCGGTGCTTCCATGGTGTCCCTCGCTTCCGCGTCAGGCGCGGACGTCGAGCAGGCTCCCGATCATGCGGTCTTCGGCTTGCAGGGTCTTCACGTTCGCTTCCACGTGACGCTGGCTCGCGCTCATCTCGACCATCGCCGTGTTGCTCTGGCGGCTGCCGGCGTTCTCGGTGGCCACGGTGTGGGCCTGCTGACGCATCTGCGTCATGCCCTTCTGGATGCCCTGCAGGCCGCTGCTGCCGTCGATCATTTTCCGGTCCGGATTCGCACTTGTTTCAAATTATAGACCAGACCCCGAGAGATATGCTAAGGGCGCTCAGGAAGCCGCGGGGGCAGCCCCGAGATGTTCGGCCAGGCGGGCCGTGACCCGTTCGCGGGCCGTGGCCTGTCGTTCCAGCCATCGGGTCAGCCGCGTCTGGCGCTGCCCGGCATCCGGCAGGGTCGAAAGGGTCTCGAGAATCGCCCCGGCCACGGCATCGGGATCTTCTCCGCGGCGGATCAGGCCGGTGGTCTCCGCGGCGCGACGCAGACGGACCTCGTCTTCCGGGGCGTCGCCGCTGGCGGCCGGGCCGGTCACCACGGCACTGCCGCAGGCAAGGGGGCGTGCCAGATCCGGCGGGGTCCGCGTGGCCGCCAGGGTGCCGCCGGGCAGGGTGATGTCGGCGCAGGCGTAGGCGGCCTGCAGGGTCTGCGGATCCTCGATGTAGTAGACCCGGTTCTTGCGCGGGACGTACGACGTCATGAACCGGTTGTGGCGCACGATCGGCAGCGAGTACTTGATTGCGTCGCGGTAGACCGGCTCGTGGCGTTCGGGGTCCGCCGGCGCCAGCAGGAGCAGGGCGGCGGTCTTCTGCAGGACCGCGAACAGTACTGCGAAGGCGAACGCCTCCTCGTCCGGGCCGGTGTTCGGGGCCAGCAGAATCGGGTGGCCGCGCTCGCGGTATTCGGCGAAGCGTTCGCAGAACGCCCGCTCGGGATCCGGGTCTTCCGGTGCGGGGGGCAGGGATATGGCCCCGGCGAGCGGGTCGCCGGTGGTCTCGGCGCCCAGTGCCGGGTCCACGGCGCCATCCCGGGCGGCCAGCACGGTGGCAAAGGGGAGGCCTTCCGGGGCGGGGCCCTCGGCGTTGACCCAGGCCACGCGGGCCCCGGCGGCCACGACGGCCCGCAGCGCCTCGCCGGGGAGATCGACCGGGCCCAGCAGTACCACGGCCCGGGGGCGCAGGCGCGCCAGGCGCACCGGGGCGAGTTCGGGGGGCAGGGCCACCGCCGGCAGATCATCGGGGGCTCCGGGCACGGCGGCCTCCCTGTCACGGGGGGCATCGCTGACGCCCAGCAGCAGCGGGCCCAGGGCCTCGCCGAGACCGGCGAGCCAGTCGGGCGCCCGCGCGAGTTCGCGGTGCGAGGCGATGATCAGGGTGCGGCCGGTGTATGTGGACGGGACCGAGCGGGCCGTGATCCAGGCAGACAAACGTGAGATCATGCGTGATCGGACGCGGGGCGCCGGGTGGTTTGCGAGCCGCCCAGTATAGCGACCCCGCGAGGATTCGCGCAGGGGCGGCTCGGGAGCAGAAGTCGGCATGAATCTACGCTGGACCATCGGGGCGGTCGCCCTCGCGGGCATTCTGGCCCTGGCGATGTTCGTCTACATGCAGCCCGGCGGGCAGCAGACCCGGCAGTTCGACAGTCTGCCCTGGCAGGTGGAGGTGCTGGACCGGCAGCACACGCGGGTGCTGGGGATTACCCTGGGCGAGACCACCATGGCGGATCTCATGGGGCGGTTGCCGGTGCCCGAGATCCGGATGTTCGAGGATCCCGACGGGACGCGCTCGGTGGAGGCGTATTACGTGAATGCCCGCATCGAGCCGTTCGAGACCAACCTGATCCTGCGCCCCGATCTGGACGAGGCCGACCTGGACCGTATCGAGGCGGGGACGACCTCCGAACGGCCGATGCCGTCGGGTGCCCGGCGCTACGGCCTGGACGACGACACCCTTGCATCGCTGGGTAACGTGCCGGTGGTGGAGATGAGCTATATTCCCCGGGCACGCTGGGACGCGGATCTGCTGCGCCGGCATTTCGGCGAGCCGGCCGAGCGCATGCAGATCGACAGCGACCACGCCTACTGGCTGTATCCCGATCAGGGTGTGGCCGTGCTGCTGCCCGACCGCGGACGGCCGACCATGCACTACACCACGCAGGAGCGCTGGAGCCGGGTCGAGCAGCGCCTGCAGGAAGAGGGGCGCCGGCGGCTGGGCGAAGAGGACCACCGGGCGGAGACGCCGTGAGCGACGAACGGCCCTTTTACCAGCGCCCGCTGGAGGAACTCGACGCGGCCGAATGGGAGGCCCTTTGCGACGGCTGCGGGCGCTGCTGCCTGCACAAGTTCGAGGACGAGGATACCGGCGAACTGGCCCACACCTGGCTGGCCTGTGACCTGCTCGACTGCGAGACCGGCCATTGCTCCGACTATGCCCGGCGTCGCGAGTCCGTGCCGGACTGTCTGCAGCTGACCCTGGAGAAGGTGGCGCAATACGACTGGCTGCCGCCCACCTGCGCCTATCGCCTGCGCTTTGCCGGGCAGCCCCTGCCCAGCTGGCACCCGCTGCTGACCGGCGATCCGGACAGCGTGCGCCGCGCCGGGGTGTCGGTGGCCGGGCGGGTCCTGCGCGAATGCGATGCCCCGGATCTGCCGATCATCGATTACGTGGTGGACTGGCCGGGCGAGGTTCCGCTGGCCGCCCGCCTGTTGCAGCCGGCGTCGGAGCCGGAGGGTGACTCAACCGCAAAATAGAGCGGAGGTGGGGATCGGATCATGTCTTCCCCGTTCATCGACCTGTTCGTCTACGGCACGCTGAAGCGCGGTTATGCCAACTTTGCCGCGCATTGCGGCCATGCCCTGGAGGTGGTTCCGGCGAGCGTGCCCGGCTGGCTGTATCACCTGCCCCATGGGTACCCCGGGGCGGTCATTGCGCAGGAACGTATCCTGGCCGAGGGGTCGGACGACCCGGAGGCCGATGCGGCCCTGCAGTGGCGGCATGACCCTCCGGCCAGCCCGGCGCCGGTCTCCGGTTACGACCGCATTCAGGGCGAGATCATGCGTCTGCCCGAGCCACGCCGCAGTCTGCCGCCGGTGGATCGTCTGGAGGACTTCCGGGCGGACGGGCGGGGCATGTATCGCCGCGCCCTGGTACTCGCCGATCCCGACCCCTCTTCCGGTTCCGGGCCTGCGTCGGGGCCGCGTCCGGTGTGGATGTACTGGATGCCCGAAATCCCCGCCGGCCGGTATCTGCGGCGCGGGGTCTGGCCCGAGGGGTGATCAGCCGTCGCGCAGTGCGGCCGCCAGTTGCCGGGGCGCGGTGCCGGTCTGGCCATCCAGGTAGGTGGCCAGGCGCTGCGAGAAATCCGCCGGCACCGAGTCGCGTACCGCGTCCATCGCCTCCAGCCACTGCCAGCGCGCCGCCAGGCGCGGGAAGGATTCGGGGTCCCAGGGGCTGTCCTCGTGGGTGAGCAGCGCGTAGCGCATCAGCAGCGGCGCCAGGGTCGCATCCACCAGCGAGAACTCCACTCCGGCCAGCGTGCGGTCGCCGGCCATCTGGCGTTCCAGTCGCTCCAGACCTCGTGCCGCCTCGTGTGCGGCCCGTTCGAAGGCGTCCTCGTCGGCTGCGGTCATCCAGCGGTACTGCGCGAAGGTCTGTTCCGACAGGTACTCGATCCAGGCGCGGGCCCGGGCGCGTTCCAGCGGTTCCGGAGGCAGGCGTTCGGGCGGGGTAACGGCGTCGATGTATTCGTTGATGACTGCCGATTCGAACAGGACCGTGTCCCCGTTCACGATCAGGATCGGGACCTTGCCCAGCGGCGAGCGTTCCCGGAACCAGTCGGGCGGGTCGGCGAGGTCGATGCGGGTGAGTTCGTACGGCGCTGCCTTGTAATTCAGCGTGATGAGGCTACGCTGGACGAAAGGACAAATATCGAAGCTGACCAGGTGCAGATGCGGAAAGTCCATGGCATGGCCCGGTGGCCCGCGGGCCACCGGTTCCCCCTCCGGAAATATCGGTGCATGAAGGCGGCATTCTGGTCGCTCCGGTCCGCGGATAAAAGCCCGGGCCGACTACCGGTCGCCGGTGCGCGCGGGGCGCCCGCAGTGCTCGCGCGGGGGTGCTCATGAGCCGGACGGGTCCAGCGGCGGCGCCTGCGTCCAGCCTGCGTCTGGACAAGTGGCTGTGGGCGGCGCGTTTCTTCAAGACCCGCGCCCTGGCGACGGAGGCGGTGTCCGGCGGCAAGGTCCATGTCAACGGCGAGCGCTGCAAGCCCGCGCGCAAGCTGCATCCGGGGGATCGCGTGCGGGTGCACAAGGGGAGCTGGTCCATGGAGGTCGACGTGGTGGCGCTGGATGATCGGCGGCGCCCGGCGACCGAGGCGGAGCAGCTCTATACCGAAACCCCGGAGAGCCGCGAGTCGCGCGAGCAGGAGGCATCCCGCCGGCGGCTGGAACGCGAGGCACGGGCCCCGGCGCCCTCGGGGCGTCCGGACAAACGCGAGCGCCGCAAGATCCGGCGTTTCGTGCGGCAGGATCAGGGAGGAACCGATGAGTGACCGACGCCCGCGTACGCCGGCCCTGGCGGTGGATCTGGTGATCCGGCATGCCGCCGAGCCCGGCCGGATCCTGGTCATCGAGCGTCACAACCCGCCGCACGGGTGGGCGCTTCCCGGGGGCTTTGTCGACGTGGGCGAGAGCGCGGAACATGCCGCCGTGCGGGAGGCCCGCGAGGAAACCGGTCTGCAGGTCGAACTGCAGGCCCTGCTGGGGGTGTATTCGGCGCCCGATCGCGACCCCCGCGGGCACACCGTGAGTGTGGTGTATCTGGCTCAGGGGAACGGTCAGGCGCGGGCCGCCGACGATGCGCGCGACTGTGCCTGGCTGGACCCGGACGACCCCGGTCTGCCACTGGCCTTCGATCACCGCCGTATCGTGGACGACTACCTGCGCTATCGCCTTACCGGCGAAGTGGCTCCCCTGAGAACAAGGACGGATTAGCTGTTAAGATACGCCACCGAAGCCATTTTGACGGCCCTGCGTGACCCGCCCTGATACCGAAATCCCGGCCCCGGCCGAAACTGACCCCCGCGACGACGCCCCGCGCGCCGGCGACGCATCGGTCGTGCCTCGCGTCTACAGCCGCGAGGAGCACGGCATCTCGCGTGCGGCCATCGACAACAACGCGCTCAAGGTGCTCTACCGCCTGCGTGACGCGGGCTACCGCGCCTGTCTGGTCGGCGGCGGGGTGCGCGACCTCCTGCTGGGGCGTGAACCCAAGGACTTCGACGTGGCCACCGACGCCACCCCCGAAGAGGTCCGCGGGGAGTTCCGCAACTGCCGACTGATCGGTCGGCGGTTCCGGCTGGCTCACGTGCTGTTCGGCCGCGAGGTGATCGAGGTCGCGACCTTCCGTGCTCCGCACGATGCCGGTGGGGACGATGACGACGACGACGGCGACGTGGCCCTGAGCGACGACGGCCGCATCCTGCGCGACAACCGCTACGGCACCATCGAGCAGGACGCCCTGCGGCGCGATTTCAGCATCAACGCGCTGTACTACGACATCAACGACTTCTCGGTGCTGGACTACACCGGCGGCGTCGAGGACCTGCGCGAGGGCGTTCTGCGCCTGATCGGCGACGATCCCGAGACGCGGCTGCGCGAGGATCCGGTGCGCATGCTGCGGGCGGTGCGTTTCTCCGCCAAGCTGGGGCTGCGCATCGACCCGGCGGTGGACGAGGCGATGCACCGGCTGGCACCGCTGATGCAGGAAGTCGCGCCGGCACGCCTGTTCGACGAGGTGATCAAGCTGTTCCACAGCGGCGAGGCCGTCACCTGCCTCGACGAGCTCGAACGCTTCGGTCTGTTCGAGGCGATGTTCCCGTCCACCGCCGAGGCCTTCGACGACCCCGACGATCCCGAGGCCGGTCTCAGCCAGCGCGCCTTCCTGGTCGAGGCGCTGCGCAACACCGACAAGCGGCTGGCCGAGGACCAGGGCGTGCACCCGGCGTTTTTGTATGCCGCGCTGATGTGGGCGCCGCTGCACTGGGAGGCCACGGCGCGCATCGAGGAAGGCGAGGATCCGGCGCCGGCCTGGGATCAGGCGATGTCCCAGATCCTCGAGGAACAGGGCGAAACCGTCACTATCCCGCGGCGTTTTGCCCTGGTGATCCGCGAGATCTGGGAGATGCAGAACCGGCTGGAGACCCACTCCGGGGCGCGCGCCCTGAAGCTGCTGACGCATCCGCGCTTCCGCGCCGGTTACGATTTCTACTGCCTGCGGGCGCAGGTGGGCGAGGCCGACGAGCAGATCTGCAGCTGGTGGACCGAACTGCAGGAAAAGGACGAAGCCGGACGCAAGGAAATGACCGGGGCCTCCGGCGGGGATGGCAAGCGCAAGCGCCGCAAACGCAAGCCGCGGGGTCGCGCCGGCGGCTCGGGCGGGAAGAAGGCGGGGGAAGACTCGGCATGACCCGGATCCAGTCCGGCGGGCGCACTGCGGCCGTGTCGGCCTACATCGGCATCGGCGCCAACCTGGGGGATCCGGTGGCACAGGTTCGCGGCTCTTTCGCCCGTCTTGCCCGCGAGGTGCCCGGGACGCGTCTGGCCGGGCGCTCGCGGCTGTACCGCAATCCGCCGATGGGACCGCCGGAGCAGCCGGACTACGTCAATGCCGTGGCCCGGCTGCACACCCGACTGACGCCGCGCGAACTGCTGCATGCGCTGCAGGCCATCGAACAGCGCTGCGGGCGCGTGCGCGACGGCCAGCGCTGGGGGCCGCGGCTGCTGGATCTGGATCTGCTGCTGTACGGCGACCGGGTGCTGAACGAGCCGGGGCTGGCGGTGCCGCATCCGGGGGTGGCCGAGCGCAATTTCGTGGTCCTGCCGCTGCAGGAGCTGGCACCGGGGCTGGAGATCCCCGGGCGCGGCCCGCTGGCGGCGCTGGCCCGTGCCTTTGATCCGGCCGCCCTGATCCCGGTGGAGGAGTCGGGCGACAGCGCAGCGGAGGCCAACGCGGGGGAGCCACCACCGGGCCGTCGCGCGGGGGCGGGCGCATGAGCCTCGCGGATTTCGACTTTATTGCGGTCGAGGGGCCGATCGGCGTCGGCAAGTCCTCGCTGGCGCAGCGGCTGGCGGAACACCTGCGGGCGGAGCTCCTGCAGGAGGCCCCCGACGAGAACCCGTTCCTGGAACGTTTCTATCAGGATCCGGCCAAGCATGCCCTGGCCACCCAGCTGTATTTCCTCGTGCAGCGCGTGCGCCAGCTGACCCCGGTGGCGCAGAAGGGGCTGTTCCAGCAGGCGCATGTCGCCGACTACCTGATGGACAAGGACCCGCTGTTCGCCGAACTCAATCTGGCCCCGGACGAGCTGGAGATCTACCACGAGATGTTCCGCCGGCTGCGCCAGGGGCTGCCGCAGCCGGATCTGGTGATCTATCTGCAGGCGCCGGTGGACGTGCTGCAGGAACGCATCCGCCAGCGCGGACGGGCCTATGAACGCCGGATCGAAACCGCCTATCTGGAACGGCTGAACGCCGCCTACGCGGATTTCTTCTATCATTTCGAGGGACCGGCGCTGGTGATCGTCAACGCGACCGAGATCGACTGGGTGAACAACCCGGCCGATTTCGACCAGCTGCTGCAGTTTCTCGAACCGATCCAGGGCGGGCGACACTACTTCAACCCGCTGCCGATCACGCTGTAGGGGACACGCATGGGTGCGATCACCGTCAACACCCTGGCCGAGCGTCGGCGGGCCGGCGAGCGCTTTGCCTGTCTGACCGCCTACGACGCCGCGTTCGCGCGCCTGCTGGACGAGCAGGGCGTGGAGGTGATCCTGGTCGGGGATTCGCTGGGCATGGTGGTACAGGGACATGCGACCACGCTGCCGGTCACCCTGGAGGACATGGTCTATCACACCGCCGCGGTCGCCCGCGGTACCCAGCAGGCGCTGATCATGGCGGATCTCCCGTTTCTGGGGGATGCCGACCCGGCCACCGCGCTGGCCCAGTCCGGGGCCCTGATGCGGGCCGGGGCGCAGATGATCAAGATCGAATGCGGTGCCTCGCAGATCCCGGTGGTGCAGCGGCTGGTGGACGCCGGCATCCCGGTGTGTGCCCACCTGGGGCTGACCCCGCAGGCGGTGCACCGCATGGGCGGGTACCGCGTGCAGGGCCGCGACGCCGCCGCGGCGGCCGAGCTGGAATCGCTGGCCGGGCGGCTGGAACAGGCCGGGGCCCAGGTCCTGCTGCTGGAGGGCGTGACCGAGGCACTGGCCACCGCGGTGGCGCGGGCGGCCGACGTGCCGGTGATCGGGATCGGGGCCAGCCCGGCCTGCGACGGCCAGGTGCTGGTGATCGCCGACGTGATCGGCCTGACCGCGAATCCGCCGCGCTTCGCCCGCGATTTCCTCGCCGAGGGCGGCTCGCTGGCCGGAGCGGTGCGGGCCTATGTCGGAGCGGTGCGCGAGGGGCGCTTCCCGGAATCCGGCGTGCATACCTTTTTGTAGAGAACCCCGGTTCAGACGAGGCTCGGGACGGCCATGAGAATCCTTCGAGATCGACCCCAGATCCAGGCGATGCGCCGCGAATGGTCGCGCCGTGGCGGGCAGGAGACCATTGCCCTGGTGCCCACCATGGGGCACCTCCACGAAGGGCACATGGCACTGGTGCGCGAGGCGCGGGCGCGGGCGTCGCGCGTGGTGGTGTCGATCTTCGTCAATCCGCTGCAGTTCGACCGCGAGGAAGACCTCGCGAACTACCCGCGCAGCCTCGAAGAAGACTCCCGCCGGCTGGCGGATGCCGGCGTCGACGCCCTGTTCTGCCCGGACGAATCGGTGATGTACCCGGACGACGGGCTGCCGCCGGTGAAGGTGGTCGTGCCGGTGCTGTCGGAGATCCTCGAGGGGGCGTTCCGTCCGGGCCATTTCGACGGTGTGGCGACGGTGGTCGCCAAGCTGTTCAACCTGGTGCGCCCCGACATCGCCCTGTTCGGCGAGAAGGATTACCAGCAGTTCCGCCTGATCGAGCGCATGGTCGGCTCGCTGGACATGCCGGTGCGGGTGGATGCGGTGCCGACCGTGCGCGAGTCCGACGGGCTGGCCTGTTCCTCGCGCAACAGTCTGCTCTCGGCCGAGTCGCGCGCGCGGGCGCCGGCGCTCAAGCGCGTGCTCGACGAGGTCGCCATCGTCTGCCGGCGCGACCGCAGCGGCGCGGCCGACCGCGTCACCGAGATCGAGGCCGAGGCCTGTGATCGTCTGCGCGAGGCCGGGCTGGACGCCGAATACGTGGCCATCCGCCGGGCGATGGATCTCGCCGAGCCGGTAGCCGGCGAGGCCCTGTGCGATCAGGACCTCGTGATCCTCGGGGCCGCCTGGCTGGACAGCGTGCGCCTGATCGATAATCGCCGGCCCTGAGTCGGACGCGGGACATTGCCGCTCCCGCGTGCATCGCGCATAATTCCCGGCGCCGTGAAAAGACCGTTCGCCGACGGAAGACGCTTATGCTGGTCACCATGCTCAAGGGCAAGCTGCACAAGGCCCGAGTCACGCACTGTGAGCTCGAGTACGAGGGGTCCTGCGCGATCGATACGCGTCTGCTGGAGGCCTCCGGGATCCTGCCGTTCGAGCAGATCCAGATCTACAACGTGGACAACGGCGAACGCTTCACCACATACGCGATCGAGGCGGAAGCCGGGTCCGGGGTGATCTCGGTCAATGGCGCCGCTGCGCACAAGGCATCGGTGGGCGATCGCGTGATCATCTGTGCCTACGGCCAGCTGGATGCCGCCGAGGCGCGCGAGTTCACCCCCGATCTGGTGTATCTCGACGCCGACAACGCCATCGCCCGGACCGGGCACGATATCCCCGTCCAGGCCGCCTGAGTACGGCATTATTGGCCCGGGGCCCTGCATGAGCCCCGGGCCCCGGCCAGTGCGTGTCCCGCTCCGGTCTCAGCCGGTGTTGCGCATACCCGCGGCGATCGCGTTGATCGAGCGCAGCAGCGGCGAGATCCAGGGGTTCTCCCGGGCGTCCCCGTTCCCTTCGTTCTCGGCCTCGAAACCCCGTGACTGGCGCAGCAGGTGGATCTGGATGCTGTTGAGCGGATCCAGATAGGGGTTGCGCCGCTGCAGCGAGCGCGCCAGCAGAGGCGTTTCTTCCATCAGCCCGTCCAGCTGAGCCACCCGCAGCACCTCGTTGACGGTGCGGCTGTGTTCCTCGCGTACCCGCGAATAGATGCGCTCGGACAGGTCGGTGTCGTGCGACAGCCGGGCGTACTCGGCGGCGGTGCGCATGTCGGCCTTGGTCAGGGCCATCTGGCAGTTGGACAGCAGCGAACGGAAGAACGGCCACTCCTGATACATGCGCTGCAGCTGTTCCAGGCGTGCCGGATCGTCGCCGCGCCAGCGTTGCAGCGCGGTGCCGATGCCGTACCAGGCCGGCAGGGTGTGGCGCGACTGGGCCCAGCCGAAGACCCACGGGATCGCACGGATGGAGCTCTTGGACCGGTCGGTCTTGCGCCGGTGCGAGGGCCGCGAGCCGATGTTGAGATAGCCGATTTCCTGCACCGGCGTGATCTCGTAGAAATAGTCGAGGGTGCCCGGGGTGTGGTCGATCAGGTCGCGATAGGCCTCCTCGCCCAGACGCGCCAGTTCCTCCATGGTCTCGCGGTAGTCGTCACGGTCGCAGCGCGGCGGGCGGATCAGGCTGCGCGAGGCGAGCATCAGCCCGGTCGCGCCCATGCCCAGCTCGTACACCGCGGTCTCCACGTTGGAGTACTTGTACGACAGTACCTCGCCCTGTTCGGTGAACTTGATGCCGCCCTGCACGGTGGCCGGGGGCTGGGCAAGGATGGATTCGTGGGTCGGGCCGCCGCCACGCCCGACGGTGCCGCCGCGACCATGGAACAGCTGGCAGCGCACGCCGTAGCGGTCGGTGATGCCGACGATCTTCTTCTGCGCCTCGTACAAGTTCCAGCTGGAGGCCAGGATGCCGCCGTCCTTGCAGGAGTCCGAGTAGCCCAGCATCACGTCCTGGACGTTTCCGGAGGCGGCCAGCAGGCGCGCGTAGACCGGATTCGACAGCAGGCCCTCCAGGACGTCCTCGACGTGCAGGAGGTCCTCGATGGTCTCGAACAGCGGCGAGATGCGCAGGTGGCAGTACGCTCCGGTTTCCGGATCTTCGCCGGCCAGTCCGGCCAGGCGCCCCAGCAGCAGGACTTCCAGCACGTGCGAGGCCGCGTGGGTCATGGAGATGACGTAGGTGCCGATTCCGTCCGGGCCAACCTCGCCGCGCATGCGGCGGATGACCTCGAACACCTCCAGGGTCTCGCGGCTGCGCTCGCCGAGCGTGTTGCGGTCGGGCTGCGGCAGATCGTCACCGCGGCCGATCAGCTCCGCCAGACACTGCTGACGGGCGGGCTCGTCCATGGCCGCGTAGTCCAGGGACGGATCGATGTGGCGCAGGATCTCGGCGACCGCCTCGGTGTGCACGGTGGATTCCTGGCGCACGTCCAGATGGTGCAGGTGGAAGCCGAAGGTCTCGACCAGACGGATCAGGTCGGTGAGCGCGCCGCTGGCGATGTTGCGGTCACCGTGGCTGATCAGGGAGTCGCGGATCAGCTTGAGGTCGTGCAGGAAAGAGTCCGGCGTGGCGTAGGCGCTGTTGGTGGGCAGCACCGCGGCCTCGCCCCGGATCCGCCGGCTGACCGTACCCAGGGTCTCGCGCAGGCGGTAGCGCATGATGTAGAGCTTGCGCCGGTAGGGCTCGGTCTCGAAGCGGTCGGAGGCCCCCTGGAACACCGCGTTGGAGATGGTCGCGTCCGATTTCAGGCTGGCGAGGAATTCGGCCGATGGCTCGCACATGTAGGAGGAGTGCGTGAGGACGTTGCGCAGTTCGTTGACCCGCTTGATGTACTCGCGCAGCACCTGTTCCATCGCCAGACGCGAGGCCAGCGCGGTGACCTCCGGGGTGACGTTGGGGTTGCCGTCGCGGTCGCCGCCGATCCAGGAGCCGAAATGCAGGAACGCAGGGATGCGCACCGGCAGGGAGCCGTCCGGGTTGACCCCGTAGATGCGGCGGATCGCCTTCTCGAGGAAGCGGTAGCTCTGCGGCACCGCCTCGAACAGGCTCTCCTCGAAATAGAACAGGCCGTACTTGATCTCGTCCTGGACCTCCGGCTTCCTCACCCGGACCTCGTTGGTGCGCCACAGGATCTGGATCTGGCCCTCCAGCTCTTCGGTGATCAGGCGACGTTCCTCGTCGCCCAGTCCCGGCTGGTTGAGGCGGTCGGCGGTCTCGAACACCCGGCGCTGATTCTCCATGGTGGTCCGCCGCCGGGCCTCGGTGGGATGCGCGGTGAACACCGGCTGGTAGTGCAGCTGCCCCAGCAGTTCCTCCAGTTCCTGCGCGGTGACGCCGTCGTCGTGCAGTTCGCGCAGGGCCTGGTCGAAGGAGCCCAGCCACAGCGGCTCGCCACTGGAGACCTGGGCGCGGCGCCAGCGGTAGAACAGGTCTTCCTCGGCGATGTTGACCAGCGAGAAGTAGATGCTGAAGGCGCGGATCACGCGCTCGGTCAGGGTCGTGTCGAACTGCGTGATGTCATCCATCAGCCTCTGGCGCAGCTCCGGGTCTTCCTCCTTGCGCAGGCTGACAAATCCACGGCGCAGGGTCTCCACCGCGTCGAAGACGGTCTTGCCCTCGAGTTTCCAGATGACGTTGCCCAGCAATTCTCCGAACAGACGCACGCGCGCGCGCAGTTCCTTGTCCTGGGGCAGGAAACGGTCGTTGTGATCGGCTTGGTTCATGAGGCGGCCCGCGCAGCAGGGGGCCGGCCGCAGCCGGCCCCGCCGTGGTGGTTGCTTGCCTGCCGGCCCGTGCCGGTCGGCGGCGAAAGCCGGCGATTATAGCGCAGATGCGCCTGCGCGCGCCCGGGGGCGGTGTGCGCGATAGAGTTCGAGATAGGCCCCTGCGGCGACCTGCCAGTCGAAGTTCTGCTGCATTCCGGTGCGCATCAGCTGTTCCCAGCGGCCGTCGGCGCGGGCGTGGTAAAGCGCCAGGGCCCGCTCCAGGGCGTCGCCGAGCGCCGGGATGCTGTCCGGGGTGAAGCTGAAACCGGTGGCGCGGCCGTCTTCCAGGGTTTCGGGGGTGGCGTCGACCACGGTATCGGCCAGGCCGCCGGTGGCATGCACCACCGGCGGGGTGCCATAGCGCAGGCTGTAGAGCTGGTTGAGCCCGCAGGGCTCGAAGCGCGACGGCATCGCGAACAGGTCGGCACCGGCCTCGATCTGATGGGCCAGCGGTTCGTCGTAGCCGATGTGGACACCCACCCGACCCGGGTGGGCCCGCGACAGGGCGCCCGCGGCGTGCTCCAGATCGGTCTGCCCGGAGCCGACCAGCGCCAGCTGAATGCGCCCGGCCTCGGCCACCGGGGCGGCCACCGCCAGCAGCAGGTCCATGCCCTTCTGCTCGACCATGCGCCCGACGTGACCCAGCAGCGGGATGTCCGGGTCTTCGGCCAGTCCCAGGCGACGCTGCAGGGCGGCCTTGCAGGTGGCCTTGCCGGAGAGGTCGTCGGGCCCGTAGGCGGCGGCGATGTGCGGATCGCGGGCCGGGTCCCAGGCGCGGTAGTCGACGCCGTTGAGGATGCCGTGGAACACGTTGGCCCGCGCGCGCAGCACGCCGTCCAGGCCCATGCCGTGTTCCGGTTGTTGGATCTCGCGGGCATAGGTGGGCGAGACGGTGGTGATGGCGTCGCTGAACATCAGCCCGGCCTTCATGAAGGACAGCTGCTGGTGGAACTCGACGCCGTCCGGGTGCCAGAGCTCGGCGGGCAGCCCCAGCGCGGTCGCGGTTTCGGCAGGGAACAGGCCCTGGTAGGCCAGGTTGTGGATGGTGAACACCGACGCCGGTGCATCCCGCGTGCCGCAGGCCTCGCGCAGGTAGATCGGCAGCAGGCCGCATTGCCAGTCGTTGCCGTGGACGATCTCCGGGGTCCAGTTCAGCCCGGCGTCATCCGCGGCCACTCGGGCCACCGCACGGGCGAAGCCGGCGAAGCGCTGCGCGTTGTCCGGCCAGTCCTGGTCGTTGGAGGCGGTGTACGGGTTGCCGGCGCGCTGGAAATATTCCGGCCAGTCGACCAGGTAGACCGGCATGCGCGTGCCCGGTAGATGGCCCTCGATCAGCTGCCACGGAGCGTCTTCCGGTCCCGGGTGGGTGACCGGCCGGCGCAGGCGCTGCACCGCCTCGGGGTAGGCCGGCAGGATCAGGCGCGCGTCCTGTCGCCGGCGCCGCAGGGCGACAGGCAGGCTGGCGCTGACATCGGCGAGACCGCCGGTCTTGACCAGACCGTAGACCTCGCTGGTGGCAAAGAGGATGCGCATGACGGCTTCTCCGTGACGGGGCGTCCAGTGTAACGCAGTCGCAGGCGGTTCACGGCCGCGCAGGCTGACGGGCGCCGGGTCGCGGATTATGCTGGACCCGTATCCACGACGCGAGTTAAGTGCATGAACCGTTCCGATCGAATCGCCGCGCGCGAAGCCCTGCAGAACGAAGCCCGGCGCCTGGAGCAGGAGCACCTGCGCGAACTGCTGGCGCGTGAGCCGGAACGGGTGGAGCGTGATGTCCGCGAGGTGGCCGACCTGCGCCTGGACTGGACGCGCCAGCGGCTCGATGCCGATGCCTGGGAGGCGCTGTTCGCGGCGGCGCGGGCCGCCGATATCCCTTCGGCGCTGGAGCGGCTGTTCGGCGGCGAGCGGGTGAACGTGACCGAGGGGCGGGCCGCACTGCACACCGCGTTGCGCCTGCCCCGCGAGGCCCGCTGCGAGCTGGACGGCGAAGACGTGGTGCCGGCAGTGCATGCGGTCCTGGACCGGGTGGAGGCCTTCGTGCGGGAGGTGCAGGACGGGACCCACCGGGGGTTCACCGGGCGGGCGATCGACACGGTGGTGAACATCGGGATCGGCGGCTCCGATCTGGGGCCGCGGATGGTTTGCCGGGCGCTTGCCGAGCATGCACGCGCGACCGCCGATGGGAGTCCGCCGGAGATGCACTTCGTTTCCAACATTGATGGCGAGGCCCTGTGGCAGGTGCTGCGTCAGGTGGATCCGGAGACGACTCTGTTCGTAGTGGCCTCCAAGACCTTCACCACCCAGGAAACCCTGACCAATGCCCGGGCCGCGCGGGACTGGCTGGTGCGCCATGCTGGTGGTGACGAGTCCGCGGTCGCGGCCCATTTCGTGGCGGTGTCCACCGCGCGCGAGCGGGTTGCCGAATTCGGGATCGCCCCCGAGCGCATGTTCGGTTTCTGGGACTGGGTCGGCGGTCGCTATTCGGTGTGGTCGGCGATTGGCCTGCCGGTGGCGCTGATGCTGGGCATGGACGGTTTCCGCCGGTTCCTGGCCGGAGCCCATGCGATGGACGAACACGTGCGCACCGCGACGCTGGAGGACAACGCGGCGGTGCGCATGGCGCTGGTGGACCTGTGGAATCAGGACACCCAGGGAGCGGAGTCACGCGCAGTGCTGCCCTACGACGAGCGGCTGTATTTCCTGCCGCCGTATCTGCAGCAGGCGGAGATGGAGAGCCTGGGCAAGCGGGTGCGGCTGGACGGCACGCCGGTGGAGGGGGATACCGGGGCGCTGGTCTGGGGCGCGGTGGGCACCGACGGGCAGCATGCGTTCTATCAGCTGCTGCATCAGGGTACGCGGCGGGTGCCGGCGGAATTCATCGGCGTTGCGCGCGCCGAACACGACCTGCCGCAACAGCACCCGATGCTGCTGGCCAATCTGGTGGCCCAGGCCGAGGCGCTCGCCCTGGGGCGCAGCGAGGACGAGGCCCGGGCGGAGATGGCCGCCGCCGGTCGCGATGCGGCCGAGATCGAGGCGCTGGCGGCGCATCGCAGCTTCCCCGGCGACCGGCCGAGCACGCTGATCCTGATGGAAGACCTGGATCCGGAGCGCCTGGGGGCGCTGATCGCCCTGTTCGAGCACAAGATCTACGTGCTTGCGAGCCTGTGGGAGATCAACGCCTTCGATCAGTGGGGCGTGGAGCTGGGCAAGCAGCTGGCCGGCCGGGTGCTGGCGGATCTGGACCCGGCCGACGAGCCGGGTCCGCACGACCCGGCAACCACGGCCAGCATCGACTGGCTGCGCCGGCACATGCGCTGAAGCGCCCGCGGAGGGACCCGGCGGCGCGCGTTCAGGCCTGAATCGCGTCTTCGTCGTCCGGCAGCACCGGGACGTCGGTGGGCAGCGTGATGGTGCGGGTCTCGCCTTCCAGCCAGAAGCGCAATTCGGCTTCTTCGTCGTCCGGGGTGGTTCCCACGGCCTCGAGGAAGTCGATCGGGGTTTCCGGGCTGCGTCCGTTGACCTCCAGGATCAGCGCGCCCTGCTCGAGGCCGGCCTCGGCGGCGGCTCCCTCGGCTCGGCTGACGAGGACGCCGGGCTCGTCCGGCAGGCCCAGGGCCTCGCGCAGATCGTCGCGTGCTTCGATTACGGTGATCCCCAGCGCGGTGACGATCCCCTCGTCACCCGGGGCCTGGTAATCGAACGGGACATCCGCCTCGAGGATTTCCGGCGCCACGGCGATGGGCGCGCCGGTGCGAACGGCCAGCGCGAGGGCGTCGCTGGGCCGCGCGTCGATCCGGCGTGGTGCCCCCTCGCCGGGGACACGCAGTTCCAGCATGCCGAGGTAGGTGCCGTCTTCCAGCCCGTCCACGATGACCCGTTCCAGCTCCGCGTCGAGTTCGCGCAGCAGGTCGACCATCAGGTCGTGGGTCATGGGCCGCGGCACGTCGACATCCTGCATGGCCAGGAGGATGGCGCGGGCCTGGTCGGTTCCGATGACGATGGGTACCACCTCCCCGGATTCGGGGTCGCGCAGCAGCGCAATGGGCAGGCCGCTGTGCGAGTCCACCCCCACGGTGGCCAGCTCCACCGGCAGGAGGGTGTCCGGGTCGCTGGCCGGCTCGCGTGCGTCGGCGTGGGAGGTGGTGGCCACGGCGCCGAGGAGCAGCCCCAGGGCGGTGGCCCATGCAGCGATCCGGGAGCGGGCGGGACGATGCGGGTAGCGGGACATGGGGGCTCTCCGTAAAAGGGACCTGAATACGGATCATGGCAGTCCCGCACCCGCGGGGTCCATCGCGGACCTGAGGAACGTGCGGTCTTGCACGTGGGCGCTTCGGGCGTCGTTTATGCTGGGCCGGAACCCGCACACCGCAGACCGGAGAACCCCATGGAAGTGACGCAGCGCCCGTATGCCCCGGCGGCCGAACAGAACCGCGAGCCGATCCTGGGGATCCTGGAACAGTGGTTCATCCGTCCGGGTGCCCTGCTGGAGCTGGGGGCGGGGACCGGCCAGCATGCGGCTTTCATGGCGCCGCGCCTGGGGCATCTGCAGTGGCTGCCCACCGATGTCGCCGAACACCTGCCGGGCATCGAGGCGTGGCGGCGCGAGGCGGCGGCGCCCAACCTGCAGCCGCCGCGCGCGCTGGATGTCGCCGCTGATCCCTGGCCGGACGGTCCGTTTCGTTACGTCTACAGCGCGAACACCGTCCACATCCTGCACTGGTCGGGGGTGGAGGCGCTGTTCGCCGGGGTCGCCGGGGTTCTAGAGCCGGACGGGCTGTTCGCGCTGTACGGGCCGTTCGCGCACGACGGGGAGCACACGGCCGAATCCAACGCGCGCTTCGACCGTTCTTTGCGCCAGCAGGACCCGGGGATGGGGGTGCGCGATCGCGCCGACCTGGACGCGCTGGCGAGCGCCTGCGGCCTGACCCGGGAGGCGGTGGTGGACATGCCGGCGAACAACCAGATCCTGATCTGGCGGCGGGATACGGTCTGAGCCGTACGGTTTGTGGACCGGGTCACTGTCCGGCGGGAACTTCGGGCTAGGTGGCGACACCAATGGTCTACCATGAAGTGGCCATGGAAATGGATCCAGGGCGAATCATAGGATTAGGCGATCGGTGTGATTGATATAATAGAATTCACATCATAAGAATTCGCCGATATAGTGATGCACATGATCGATAACGATCATCTGCCACCAACCGAATGAACGGAAACAAGCAAAGGAGATAGCGATATGACGCTTCGTCTGGGCGATACCGCACCGAACTTCCAGGTCGACACCACCTCCGGCAAGATCGACTTCCACGAGTGGATCGGCGATTCCTGGTGCTTCTTCTTCAGCCACCCGGCCGACTTCACCCCGGTGTGCACCACCGAGATGGGTCGCACCGCGCAGCTTGCGAAGCAGTTCGCGGACCGCAACGTGAAGCCGCTGGGCCTGTCCACCGACACGGTGGAAGAGCACAACAAGTGGATCGAGGACGTGAACGACACGCAGAACACGACCCTCGAATTCCCGATCGTCGCCGACGCCGACAAGAAGATCTCGGAACTCTACGAGATGATCCACCCCGGCGAGAGCGACACCGCGGCGGTGCGTTCGGTCTACATCATTGATCCGAACAAGAAGATCCGTCTGATGATGACCTACCCGATGTCGCTGGGCCGCAACTTCGACGAGATCCTGCGTGCCATCGACGGCCTGCAGACCGCCGACAAGCACGGCATCGCGACGCCGGCCGACTGGACCCCGGGTGACCAGGTGATCATCCCGCCGACGGTCAGCAACGAAGAAGCGCAGAAGAAGTTCCCGCAGGGCTTCGACGAGATCCGCTCGTACCTGCGCTACACCAAGGTCTGAACCTCCGGGTTCCGACCACCGGTCCCGGGGTTCTGCCTCCCCGGGCCGGGTCTCTCCGGGCCCCTCCGGTTCTGCCGGGCGGGGCCTTTTTCGTGTGTGCGGCGCGCGTGTGCTTCAGGGCAGCAGCGGGGCGAAGCCGGCCCGGTAGTCGGGATAGCGGAAGCGGTAGCCGGAGTCCTGCAGGCGCCGGCTGTCGCAGCGCCGGCCGCGGGCCCCGTCGCGCGCATCCACGCGGTGGACCGCCGCGTCTGCCGGCAGGGTGCCCAGGCGCGCGGCGAGCCAGTGCAGCACTTCGCTTTTCAGGGCCGGTTCGGTGTCGACTCCGAGATAGACCGGATCGGGATCGGCCAGCGTGAACAGGTGGTGCAGGATGCCGACCGCATCATCGCGGTGGATGCGGTTGGTCCACGTCGGCGGTTCGTCATCGCCCAGCTGGCCGGCGCGCGCCAGGTCCAGCATGCGTTCGCGGCCCGGTCCGTAGATCCCGCCCAGGCGCAGGCGGATGCCCCGGTACGGCGAGGCCTCCAGCAGGCGTTCGGCCTCCAGCAGGCGGCGGCCGGAGAAGCGTTGTGGCAGGGCGGGGGTGTCCTCGTCGACCCGGCTGCCGTCATCGACGCCGTAGACGCCGGTGGACGACACGAAGATCACGCGTTCCGGCTGCAGGCCCTGGCGTTCCAGGGCGCCCAGCGCATGGTGCAGCGCATCGACATAGGCGCGGCGGTAACCCGTGTCGTCCATCCGGTCGGGGGTGGTGATGAAATACACCGCCCGTGCCGTTCGCGGCAGCTCCGGCAGGCCGTCGGGGTCCGTCAGGTCGCCCTGAAGGGGCCGGATCCATTCGGGCAGGTGTTCGGGATGGCGCCGCAGGCCCCAGACCCGGTGCCCGGCGTCGTGCAGCCGACGGCCCAGCCCGGTGCCCAGGTCTCCGCAGCCGAGGATCAGGATATCGTCCATGCGGTTCACTCCGGTGTGGCTGGGGGTTACGCTACTCCCTGCACTGGCGTGGGGGGATTTCCCGCGTCCCGATCATTTTTTCTCGGGGGGTCGAGATGGGTCGCCGCAAGCCGAAACCGGACAGCGTGAACTGCCCCTGCGGGTCCGGTCACCCGCGGGAACGCTGCTGCGGGCCGCGCATCGACGGCAGCGCCCCGGCGGAGACCGCCGAGGCGCTGATGCGTTCGCGGTACACCGCCTACACCGAGCACAACGAGGCCTACATCCTGGCGACCTGGGATCCGCAGACCCGCCCGGCCTCGCTGGAGCTGGATCCGGACCGGCGCTGGCTGGGCTTGAACGTGCGCGACACCGAGGCCGGCGGCCGCGAGGACACCACCGGGGTGGTCGAATTCGTTGCCCGCGCGCGGCTGCACGGCCAGGGCATGCGGCTGCACGAACGCAGCCGGTTCCGGCGCATCGACGGTCACTGGTACTACATCGACGGCGATACGCCGGACGCCTCGTGAACCCCGTCGTCGATGCCGCCGCGGGTGCGCGTACCGGGGGCGATACCGAAGTCGATCCGGGACTGCTGGCGGCGGTGGAACAGGGCGTGCGCGCGCAGGCCGCGGGGCAGACCGAGCACGCGCTGATCGCCCGCCTGCGTGACGCCGGCGTGGTGCCTTTCGCCGGAGCCGACCTGCGCGAACCGCTGGGGCTGTTCCGTACTCATTTCCTGCTGTTTCACTGCCTCTATCGCCTGCGCGACCGGCTGGCGGCCGAGGGCGAATGGCTGCGCATCCATTGCCTGGATATCGGTATTCAGGCGCGGGCCATGGCTGGCGCGGGGGCTGCGGCAACCGTCGGCACGGTCTCCGCGGCCCTGGTGCGCGAGGACCCTTTGCGGGCCTATTACCTCGACCTGAGCACTCTGGATCACATGGATGCGGCCGCGGTGCAGGCCCTGCTGGATGGCTTCTGGCGGCGGATGGACGGTGGCGACCGCCGGGCAACGGCGCTGGAGGTGCTGGAGCTGGCGGATCCGGTGGAGGACGCGGAGATCCAGTCCCGCTACCGCCGCCTGGCCCAGCGCCACCACCCCGACCGGGGCGGCGACACGGCCACCCTGCAACGCCTCAACGAGGCGCGCTGGATCCTGCTGGGGGGCTGATGCGGGAGCGTCAGTCGTCGGCGTCGTCCATGGTGGTCACGAAGGCCTGCTCCACGGTGTAGGTGCCGGTCCCCTTGTAGCTGGTCTGCACCCAGCCGTGCTCCTCCAGCCACTGGCTCATCTCGCGGTTCATCGCCGGGTTGCCGCACAGCATCACGCGATCCTGTTCCGGGTCCGCCGGCGGCAGATCCAGCGCCCGGAACAGCTCGCCGGAGCGGAACAGTTCGGCGCCGCGCTGGTTGTTGTCGAATGGCTGCTGCGCCACCGGACAGGCGAAGTCGTGATCCTCGCGGGTTACGGTGGGCATGTAACGGAAGCGATCGCTGATCTTTGCTTCCAGTTCCTCGCGATAGGCCAGTTCCTCCACGGTACGCACGCTGTGCACCAGGATGACCCGTTCGAAATGTTCGAACACCTCGTCGCTGCGGACCAGGGAGACGAACGGCGCGATGCCGGTGCCGGTAGCCAGCATGTACAGATGACGCCCGGGCTGCACGTAGTCCACCGTCAGCGAGCCGGTGACCTTGTTGTTGATCCAGATCGAGTCGCCCGGTTCGACATGGGCGAGGCGGCTGGTCAGGTCGCCGTCGGGCACGTGGATGCTGAGGAACTCGAGATCCTCGCTGGACGGGTCCGACACGATCGAATAGGCGCGCGGGATCAGCTTGCCCTCGGGGCGCAGGCCGAGGGTGACGAACTGGCCGTTGCGGAATTCGAAGCCTTCCGGCCGCGTGGTGGTGAAGCTGAAGGTCTTGTCCGACCAGCGATGCAGGGACGTGATCTGCTGTTCCGAATAGGGCATGACGAGCGCTTATCTCCTAGTGTTGTACTCAACAATTTAACAGCCGCGGGGCCGGCCTGCCGAAAGCGCCGGTAAGGGCGGGGGCTTCCCGCGCGCCGCAGGTGGACCCGAGAACGCGCACGGAAACGGGAATTTGTGGCCGCGGACTTGAACCCGGGTATGCGTGGCCCCATGGTTCAGGTCAGTTGCCAATTTCGAAGCGAGGATTAATCCAATGCGAATGGATCGCCTGACGACCAAATTCCAGAGCGCGATCTCCGACGCCCAGTCGCTGGCGGTGGGCCGGGATCATCAGTTCATCGAACCCGCCCACCTGCTGCTGGCCATGCTGGATCAGGAGGGCGGCACCACCCGCCACGTGCTCGACCGTGCCGGGGTCAACGTGCGCCAGCTGCGCTCCGCGCTGGGCGAGGCGCTGGATCGCATGCCGAAGGTAGAGGGTGCCGCCGGCGACGTGCACGTGTCCAGCGACCTGGGGCGCATGCTCAACGTGTGTGACAAGCTGGCCCAGGAGCGTAAGGACCAGTACATCCCCAGCGAGCTGTTTCTCCTCGCCGCCATCGACGAGAAGGCCGGCGTGGGCGAGATGCTGCGCAATGCCGGGGCCAACAAGGATTCCATCGAGGACGCGGTGGACCAGATCCGCGGCGGCGCCCAGGTGGACGACCCCAATGCCGAGGAGAACCGGCAGGCGCTGGAGAAATACACCACCGACCTGACCGAACGTGCGGAGCAGGGCAAGCTGGATCCGGTGATCGGGCGTGACGAGGAGATCCGCCGTTCGGTGCAGGTACTGCAGCGCCGGACCAAGAACAACCCGGTGCTGATCGGCGAGCCGGGGGTCGGCAAGACCGCGATCGTCGAGGGTCTGGCCCAGCGCATCGTCAACGGCGAGGTGCCCGAGGGGCTCAAGGACAAGCGCGTGCTGGCGCTGGACATGGGGTCGCTGCTGGCCGGGGCCAAGTACCGTGGCGATTTCGAGGAACGCCTGAAGTCGGTGCTCAACGAGATCTCGCAGGAAGAGGGTCGCGTGATCCTGTTCATCGACGAGATCCACACCCTGGTGGGCGCCGGCAAGGCCGAGGGCGCGATGGATGCCGGCAACATGCTCAAGCCGGCGCTGGCGCGTGGCGAGCTGCACTGCATCGGTGCGACCACGCTCAACGAATACCGCGAGAACATCGAGAAGGACGCCGCGCTGGAGCGCCGCTTCCAGAAGGTGCTGGTGGACGAGCCGTCGCAGGAGGACACCATCGCCATCCTGCGCGGGCTGAAGGAGCGCTACGAGGTGCACCACGGGATCGAGATCACCGACCCGGCGATCGTTGCCGCGGCGCAGCTGTCGCAGCGCTACATCACCGACCGTCAGTTGCCCGACAAGGCGATCGATCTGATCGACGAGGCCAGTTCGCGCATCCGCATGGAGATCGACTCCAAGCCCGAGTCCATGGACCGGCTGGAGCGGCGCCTGATCCAGCTGAAGATCGAGCGCGAGGCGCTGAACAAGGAATCCGACGAGGCCTCGAAGAAGCGCCTGGGCACGCTGGAGGAGGAGATCGAGCGCCTGGAGCGCGAGTACTCCGACCTGGAAGAGGTGTGGAAGTCCGAGAAGGCCTCGGTCTCCGGCGCCGCGCAGCTGAAGGAAGAACTGGAGCGGGCGCGCCAGGAGCTGGAGACCGCGCGCCGTGCCGGTGACCTGTCGCGCATGTCCGAGCTGCAGTACGGGAAGATCCCGGACCTGGAAAAGTCCCTGGCCATGGCCCACGAGATGGAGAGCCAGGAGACCCAGCTGCTGCGCAACAAGGTGACCGACGAGGAGGTCGCCGAGGTCGTCTCGCGCTGGACCGGGATCCCGGTGGCCAAGATGCTGGAGGGCGAGAAGGACAAGCTGCTGCGCATGGAAGAGGCTATCGGCGAGCGCGTGGTCGGCCAGAACGAGGCGGTGACCGCGGTGGCCAACGCCATCCGCCGTTCACGCGCCGGGCTGGCGGATCCCAACCGTCCGAACGGCTCGTTCCTGTTCCTCGGCCCGACCGGCGTCGGCAAGACCGAGCTGACCAAGTCGCTGGCCGGCTTCCTGTTCGACACCGAGGAGGCCATGGTGCGCATCGACATGTCGGAGTTCATGGAGAAGCACTCCGTGGCGCGGCTGATCGGGGCGCCCCCGGGCTATGTCGGCTACGAGGAGGGCGGCTATCTGACCGAGGCCGTGCGCCGCAAGCCGTACTCCGTGATCCTGCTGGACGAGGTCGAGAAGGCGCATCCGGACGTGTTCAACGTGCTGCTGCAGGTGCTGGATGACGGCCGCCTGACCGACGGTCACGGGCGTACCGTGGACTTCCGCAACACGGTGATCGTGATGACCTCCAACCTGGGCTCGCAGCAGATCCAGGAGATGGCCGGCGAGGACAACTACGATCGCATGAAGGGCGCGGTGATGGAGATCGTCGGGCAGCACTTCCGGCCCGAGTTCATCAACCGCGTGGACGACGTGGTGGTCTTCCACCCGCTGGAGCGCGAGCAGATCCGTGCGATCACCGAGATCCAGCTGCGCTATCTGCGCGAACGCCTGGAGGAGCGCGAACTGGGGCTGGAGGTCTCGGACGCGGCACTGGATCACCTCGGCGAGGCGGGCTTCGACCCGGTATACGGGGCGCGGCCGCTGAAGCGGGCGATCCAGACCCAGCTGGAGAACCCGCTGGCGCAGCAGCTGCTGTCCGGCGAGTTCGTCTCCGGCGACACCATCCGCGTGGACATGGAGGGCAACCAGCTCCGCTTCACCAGGGACGCAGCCGTCGCCTGATCCGTCCGATGCATTTCCCCACCTCCAGGGCCCGCCCTGCGCGGGCTTTTTCTGGGAGGGGGCGGGGAAACGATAATTATTGTTTGCTGACCGGGGGCTGCTGCGTCCGCAACGGGTTGCACGTTCAGCAGTGGTGCCGAGTCAGGTATAAGGCGTGCTGGAGTGCCCTACCCCATGATGCAGTAATCCTCTTGCCTCGGAATTGCATCACTCTGCCAGCCCGGTCAGGGCGTGTCGCAGTTCCTGTTCTTCCATGAAATCGGTGTCGATCACGATGATGGCATGGTCGTCGATCACCGAGAAAACGAAGGTGCCATGATCGGCCGTGCGGAAGTAGTAGTGGAGATGGCCCGAGACCTCCCAAACGTCCGTTTCCGCGTCGGCGACGAATATCCGCCGGAAGGCGTCGATGGCCGAGTTTGCACAGCTATCTTCGGCCTGTGAATCCAGGGTCGACCGGAAGAAATCGGGATAACTACATGCCCCGGTTTCCAGGTTGCCCCCCCGGGAGAGGCTGATATAGTCCTTTCCGGACTTTTCGCTGTACTTGATGATCAGAACATTGTCCTTGCCCCCCGCTGACCCTATGGCAACAGGGTTCGGAGGAAGCAGGTATTGCTGTCCGGAGTATGACAGTGTCAGCTGGTCACCTGATGTCGCATTGGGGCTGGCCAGCATGAGGGTGAACGAAAGCGCAAGTGCGACCGAAGCAAGTCGTTTGCTCATGATCACAACCCCATCAGCGCCATATTGATTCTCGACTTGTACGCAACGGCGACCTGACTGCGGCAGGTCTCGTACTGGGACGTATCGCCAGAGGCAATGCGCTTGCCAATCTTCGCCAGCTGCTTGGCCGCATAACGGGGCCCCGCCTTGGTAGCGCCAGGGCGCGGAACCATGTCCATTGCCGCTGTGCAGGACTGAGCTTCCTGAAGCGCTTCCAAGGCAACCTTCGCGACATTCCGGGTTACAGCATGGGGCGCTGCGGTGTCTTCACCCCAGAAATAGTTGATCACCGTGGAGATCCGTTCCCGGTCGTCGTGGTTCATCGCCAATCTCCTTTTGGCTGTTGCTATGTTGTCAACCCTACGTTCGGTCCGAATCGGTTTCAAGCTTGCCTCACTCGCCCTGCAGGCCACCCTTTCCGTCAGAAGTGGTCACCGCAGGTCGCGGGCTTTCTGGTGAGCTGTGCCTCCCCCATGGAAGCGCTGAACCAGGCCGCCCCCGGGGGGTGCTCCTCCGGGACGCTTTGGCGTACCCCCGCTGCGCCTGCACAACGGCCGATGCCCGAGCAGAGGCAATCGGGCCCGGGCATCGGCTCGTTTGTGGTCAGTGCCACCTGCGCGGTGCTGATGTTCCTGCTGCTGGTCGTGGCCGGCATGCTGGAACTGTCGACCCCGGGACCTCAGATGTGGCCCATGGCCTCCATGGCGCGGGCGACCTTGACGAAGCCGGCGATGTTGGCGCCGACCGAGTAATTGCCCGGTGAGCCGTATTCTTCGGCCGTCTCGAAGCAGGTCTGGTGGATGTTCGCCATGATCTCCTGCAGGCGTGCTTCGGTGTGTTCGAAGGTCCAGGAGTCGCGGCTGGCGTTCTGCTGCATTTCCAGCGCGCTGGTGGCCACGCCGCCGGCGTTGGCGGCCTTGCCCGGACCGAACGCGATGCCCGCCTCGCGGAAGGTCTGAATGCCCTCCGGGGTCACCGGCATGTTGGCGCCTTCGGCGACCGCGATGCAGCCGTTTTCGACCAGCGCCTTCGCGTCCTTGCCGGTCAGTTCGTTCTGCGTGGCGCAGGGCAGGGCGACCTCGCAGGGGATCTCCCAGATGCAGCCGTTTTCGCGGTATTTCGCGCTCGGCTTGCGTTCGGCGTAGTCCGAGACCGGCCCGCGTTCACGCTCCTTGATCTGGCGCAGCAGGTCCAGATCCAGGCCGTCCTCGTCGAGGATCACGCCACGCGAGTCCGAGCAGGCGATGACCTTCGCACCCAGCTGCTGTGCCTTCTGCGTGGCGAAGATCGCCACGTTGCCGGCGCCGGAGATCACCACCCGCTTGCCTTCGAGGGAATCGTTGCGGGCCTTCAGCATCTCCTGGGTGAAGAACACCGCACCGTAGCCGGTGGCCTCGGTGCGCGCGCGGCTGCCACCCCAGTCCAGACCCTTGCCGGTGAACACACCCGACTCGAAGCGATTGGTCAGGCGCTTGTACTGCCCGAACATGTAGCCGACCTCGCGCTGGCTGACACCGATGTCGCCGGCGGGGACGTCGGTGTATTCGCCGAGGTAGCGATACATCTCGGTGATCAGGCTCTGGCAGAAGCGCATGATCTCGCCGTCGGAGCGGCCCTTCGGATCGAAGTCGCTGCCGCCCTTGCCGCCGCCGATCGGCAGCCCGGTAAGCGCATTCTTGAAGACCTGGGAGAAGCCGAGAAACTTGACGATCCCCAGATACACCGACGGATGGAAGCGGATGCCGCCCTTGTACGGCCCCAGCGCGCTGTTGAACTGCACGCGGAAGGCACGGTTGATCTGGAGTTCGCCGCGATCGTCCTGCCAGGGCACGCGAAAGATGATCTGGCGTTCCGGTTCGCAGATGCGCTGGATGATCTTCAGGTCGGCGAATTCCGGGTACTTGACCAGAACCGGGCCCAGGGTCTGCAGCACCCCGTGCACGGACTGGTGAAACTCCGTCTCGCCCGGGTTGCGGTGCAGGACTTCCTGATAGATCGGCTCGAGTTTCTCGTCGAGACTTCCGTTCATGCGTGTCTTCCTGTGTGAATCATGGGCGCGCATTAAGGCATAACCCGGTATCCGGGACAATCCTGTCTGCTCTTTTGTGGTGCAAAATGCACATGGATGGTGCGGGCTGGACGGCCGGCGCGTGGCGCGGGAACATGCCCGGAATGGAAGCGTCGGGGACCCGCCGTAGGCCGGGCCGGAGGATGAAACCATGGATGAGCGGGCAGGGGGGGTGACGTGTTCCGCCGGGTGATGTGGCGGCTTGCGTGGATGCCGGTGCTGCTGGCCGTGGCGGTGGCCGGGACCGGCTGCACCCTGCTGGAGGCGCGCGGCCAGTTTGCCGCGATGCAGGGCGCCTGCGTACTGGAGGGCCGCATCGCCGGGGCCGGAGAGCTTGGCAAGGATTCGGACGACGGGGCCTACGTGGTGCTGGCGGTGCGCGAGCGCGGTGAGGGGTTGCCGCCGGAGGTGGTGGATCACGTGCTCACCGGGTCCGGCGGGCAGTGGTTCTTTGCCCTCGAACCGGGCGTGTGGTCGGTGCTGGGCTACTGGCAGGATGGCCGCGATGCGGATGCCGTGCCGGGGGCCGCTCATGCCTGGGAACGCGGTGCAACGCTCGATTGCGGCGCGGGCGAGCGCTACCTGGACCAGCGCATTCGGGTCGACGATCCCGCGAGGCGAATCGACGGGGCGTTCGACGAGGGCGGCCTGACGTTCCCGGGCGCGGCGGCGGAACGGGCGGCACACGAGGATGATTCGCTGCCCAGCCTCGGGCGGGTTACGGCCTTCGGTCTTGTCACCACGCTGGCGGACCCGCGATTCGATCCGGCGACTGCCGCCGCCAGTCAGTGGCGGCCGCTGGATTTCGTCCGCGATGGCTACGCCGGGGTGTATTTCCTCGATGGTCCCTACGACCCCGCGCGCGAGCCGGTGCTGTTCATCCACGGCATGAACGGTTCGCCCGTCTCCTTCGAGGCGCTGGTGGAGGATCTGGATACCCGCCATTTCCAGCCCTGGGCATATTACTACCCGTCGGGTGTCCCGCTGGAAGCGGCCGCGGTGCACCTGGCCCAGGTGATGGAAGAGCTGGAGCTGCGCCACGACCTGGAGCGGTATCAGGTGGTGGCGCACAGCATGGGCGGCCTGGTGGCGCGCGGTTTCCTGCTGGAGCGCGAGCGCCGTGGCGCGCCTGCCCGGGTGCCGCGCCTGGTGACCCTGGCCACGCCCTGGGGTGGCCACCGGATGGCCGCGACCGGGGTCGCGCATGCGCCGGTCGTGGTGCCGGTCTGGCGTGACATGGCGCCGGGCAGCGAATTTCTGGAAGGTCTGTTCGCCGGCTCGGCCGGGATTCCGGCCGAGACCCATCTGCTGTTTGCGCATCGCCGGGACAGCGGGCGCAGCCGCGAGCTCACCGACGGTGTGGTGAGCCTCGAGAGCATGTTGCGGCCGGAGGCCCAGGCGGCGGCCGCGAGTCTCTACGGGGTGGATGCCACGCATGCGGGCATCCTCGAGCATCCACGAACCCTTGAGCGGGTGCGGACACTGCTCGAGGGGCCCTGACGCGGGGCGCCGGAGGGCGTACTCTGGAGCGGTACCGGCAGACCGGGAACGGCGGGGAAGATCCATGCAGTTGTTCGAGTGCGAGGCCTGTGGCCTTGCGGTTCATTTCGACAATACCCGCTGCACCCGCTGCGGCCACCGCCTGGGTTTTCTGCCCGACCGCATGCGGGTGGCGGCCCTGGCCCCGGTCGGGACGGGCACCGACCGGCAGGGCCGCGAGGTCGCGGGGGGATGGTGGCAGGTGGCCGGGGATCCGGACGGCCCGCGCTATCGGCAGTGCCGGCATTATGCGGTGGACGGCATCTGTAACTGGATGGTGCCGGAGTCGGATCCGGATCCGTTCTGCCGCGCGTGCCGTCTCAACCGGACCATCCCCGATCTGAGTGTTCCCGGGAACCGGACGCTGTGGGCGCGTCTGGAGGCGGAGAAGCGGCGTCTGGTCTATGGCCTGCTGCGGCTCGGCCTGCCGGTGACGCCCAGGCGCGATGACCCCGCGGGCCTGGCATTCGATTTCCTGGCGTCCACCGCGCCGGCGTTTCAGGAGGGGGGTGGCGTGGTGACCGGGCATGCCGCCGGTCTCATCACCCTGGATATTGCCGAGGCCGATCCGGCGGTGCGCGAGCGCATGCGCGAGGCGATGGCCGAGCCCTATCGCACCATCCTCGGACATTTCCGCCACGAGAGCGGTCACCATTACTGGGAGCGCCTGGTGCGCGGTGGCCCGGCGCACGAGGATTTCCGCCGGGTGTTCGGCGACGAGCGCGCCGATTATGATGCCGCGCTGCGCCGGCATTATCGCGAGGGGCCGCCGGCCGACTGGCAGGAGCGCTTCGTCAGTGCCTATGCCAGTGCCCATCCGTGGGAGGACTGGGCGGAGACCTGGGCGCACTATCTGCACATTGTGGACACCCTGGACACCGCGCGGGCCTATGGCCTCGAGGTTGGCGCCGAGGGGCTGGCCGGCTCGGCGATGAGCCACGCGCCGGATTACGATCCCTATCATGCCCCGGACATCGATACCCTGATGGATCACTGGCTGCCGCTGACCAATGCCCTCAACAGCCTCAACCGCAGCATGGGGCATGGCCACATCTACCCGTTCACGCTGACCCCGGCCGCGATTGCGAAGCTGCGGTGGGTCCATGCGATCATTCGGGCCGCGCGCGACCGTGCGGGGCCGGGATGCGCGACCAGCCCGGCCGGCGAGTCGTTCACGCCCCGGCGGTCGTCCGCCTGACCCGCCCGCATCGGATCCGGAAACCAGGGGAACCATGTACAACGTTGCCACCCGCGGTCCGTTCAAGGGCCTGAACCCCCGTGTCGCCTTCGTCTCCATCGTTGCCGTGCTGATCATCGTGGCGCTGGCGATCTACCGCACCGATCAGGTGGATGCCGCGGTCAGCGGCGCGCGCGATTTCCTCAGCCCCCTGCTGGAGTGGTATTACGTCGCCGCCATGGCCTTCTTCCTGGTCCTGGTGATCTGGCTGGGCATCGGCCGTTACAAGGACGTGCGCCTGGGACGGGACGACGAGGTCCCCGAGTTCACCACCCTGTCCTGGCTGGCAATGCTGTTCGCCGCGGGCATGGGGGTGGGCCTGCTGTTCTGGGCGGTGGCCGAGCCGCTGAGTCACTACGGCGGCAATCCGTTCGTGGCCGGCGACGGCGACCCGGCGACGGCGGACATGTCCATGGTGCTGACTTATTTCCACTGGGGGCTGAACGCCTGGGCGGTGTTCGCGCTTCTGGCGCTGATGCTGGCGTATTTCGGTTTTCGCCGGGGCCAGCCGCTGGCCCTGCGTTCGGCCCTGCATCCGATGCTGGGCAAGTACGTGCACGGCTGGCCGGGCGACATCGTCGACCTGCTGGCGATCCTCGCGACGGTGTTCGGCATCGCCACTACCCTGGGCCTGGGCATCCAGCAGCTGGGGTCGGGGCTGGATCACCTGACGGGCATGGGTACCTCGGCGACCACCGAGGTGGTGATTACCGCGGTGCTCACCGCGATCGCGGTGCTGTCGGTGGTGACCGGGCTGCAGTCCGGCGTGCAGCGGATCTCGCAGGCCAACATGTGGCTCAGCGCAGGGCTGCTCGCGCTGCTGCTGATCTGGGGGCCGACCCAGTACCTGCTGGCGCTGGTGGTGCAGTCCACCGGCTCCTATCTGCAGAACCTGATGGGGCTGTCGCTGTACACCCATGCCCACCATACCGACGGCTGGCATGCGGACTGGACGGTCTTCTACTGGGGCTGGTGGCTGGCCTGGGCGCCGTTCGTCGGGCTGTTCATCGCGCGTATCTCGCGCGGGCGCACCCTGCGCGAGTTCGTAATGGGCGTGCTGCTGGTGCCCACCCTGATCACCTTCGTGTGGCTGGGCCTGCTGGGCGGGACCGCACTGTACGCCGAGTCCGAGGGGATGGCCGGCATCGCCGCCGCGGTCAGCGAGGACATGACCCGCGCGACCTTCCTGACCATGGAGACCCTGGAGCCGGGGATGATCGCGATCGGCGGCAGCCTGCTGGTCACGGTGCTGATCGCGACCTACCTGCTGACCTCCGCGAACGCCGGCATCGTGGTGATCAACACCCTGCTGGCGCACGGCTCCACCGAACATCGCACGGTGCACCTGGCGACCTGGGGTGGCGCCATGGGCCTGCTGACCGCGGTGCTGCTGCTGGCCGGCGGACTGGAGGTGCTGCAGAGCGCGGTCATCCTCGCGGCCCTGCCGTTCTCGCTGGTGATGCTGGTTATGATCGTCGGCCTGATCCGCGGGCTGGAGGAGGAGCGCTGGGCGCCGCGGCCGGGCGAGCACAACATCGTGCCCTCCGAGCCGTGGCAGGTGCCGCCCGACCGGGCCTACGAGGATTTCGACGTGGAGGACGACGCCCCGCTGGCGGAGGACTCGCCCGAACGCGATGACGAGGGCTGGCGGTCGCGCCAGGGCTGACCAAAGGCCCGCCGCTGCAAGGGCGGACTTTCCGTGCGCCCGGGCATGGCTTAGGGTGCCCGTCGCGAATCCCACGAAAACTTCAGAGCGCGAACGGAGACCGCTACATGAGCGACGAAACCCTGCAGCTGTCCGGTGAACTGATCCAGAAAGTCCAGGGCGTGCTGGCCGAGGCCGACCCGCGTGCCCAGCAGCCGCTGGTGGCCGTGCAGTATCTGAGTGCGATCACCGGCTTTCTGCTGGCGCAGATGCCCGAGTCGGTGGATGAACGCAAGGATTACCTCAAGCAGCTCGCCGCCTTCACCGAATCGGTGTTCGACGACGTGGAAGGCCAGAAGCAGCAGCAGCCCGCTGCGCCGCAGGAAGCCAGCGGCGTGTGGCGCCCCGGCGACGACTGAGCCGGGCGCTTGCGACGGGGACGCCGGGGCGGCCGGTCAGTCCTCGTCGTCCTGACGGCGCTGCCGCATCTGCCGCAGCATCGCCTCCTGTTCGTTGAAGCTGGGCATGCGGCGTTTCCCCCCGGCATCGCGATCGCGGTCGTTGGCACCGGCGGGGCCCGGCTGGCCCGGGCGTTCGCCTTCCTTGACCTCCTGGTATTCCTGCAGCTCGCGCCGGGCGTCCTCGTCGGAGGTGTAGCGCCCGCGATAGTCCTGCGGCGGGCGGTTGCCCTTGCGCAGGAAGGCCCGCATCCGCAGTTCCTTGTTGTAGCGCGTCACGCGGCGGTCGATCCATATCAGATCGAAGGCCGCCAGCGCGGCGACCGGGGCCGCCGAGAGCAGCCACCAGAGTCCGGGTGCGAATACGGCGAGGGCGGCGGTGGCCGCGCTGCCGGCGATGAACGCCACCGCACCGACGGGTTCGTGGAGATAGAAACGGTGCCCGCCGACGGGGAACAGCAGCCACGCGCCATAGGCCGCCGGCCGCGAGCGCATGGTACTGGCCAGCCGGGCGTTGACCGCCTGCAGCCCGCCACCTTCCAGATCGAGTTTCTTCCAGGCCTTGCTCATGGGGCGGAGTCTAGCCACCCGAGACGGCGGTGGCGATTGCGTGGGTCCGGCGCGGGGCCTTTGCGGGCCGCCCCGTCCGCATCTGCCGTGCCGGACAGGTGCTGGTAGCATGGCGTTTTTGCGCGCGAAGGGGTGAACGGGGCCGATGGCCGATCGACGCTTGCAGGTGTTTCTGACGGTGGCGCGGCAGCTGTCCTTTACCCGGGCGGCGGAGAGCCTGCACATGACCCAGCCGGCGGTGACCTTTCAGGTCCGCCAGCTGGAGGAGCAGCTGGACGCGCGGCTGTTCGATCGCAACCACAACCGGGTGGCCCTGACCGAAGCCGGGGAACTGGTGCGGCGTTACGCCGAGCGGATCTTCGATACCTACGGCGAGATGGAAGCCGCCCTGCGCGAGCTGAAGGGGGCCGCCGGGGCGCTGGTGATCGGCGCCAGCACCACGGTGGCCGAATACATGCTGCCGTCGCTGCTGGGGGCGTTCCGCCGTGCGCATCCGGAGATCGGCATCCGCCTGCGGGTGGGCAACACCGGCATGGTGGTGGGCATGGTCGAGGAAGGCAGCGTGGACCTGGGTATCGTCGAGGCGCCGGTGACCCATCGCAGTCTGGAGGTGCAGGCCTGTTTCAGTGACCGTCTGCAGCTGGTGGTACCGCCCGACCATCCGCTCGCCGGACGCGACAGTGTCGGGGTGGAGGCCTTCGTCGACGCCCCATTCATATGCCGTGAGGAGGGTTCCGGGACCCGCGAGGTCATCATGGAGTACCTTGGGCAGTCCGGGTACGACCGCAACGCCCTGCGCGGCTGCATGGAACTGGGCAGCCCCGAGGCCATCAAGGGGGCCGTTGCCGCCGGTATGGGGGTCTCGGTGCTGTCCGAGGCCGTGGTGGCCAAGGAACTGGCCCTGGGCGAACTGGCGGCGATCCCGCTCGATCCCGCGCTGGAACGGCCCATCTCGCTGGTCCATGCGCGACAGAAATTCCGGGTGCCGACGCTGGAGGTGCTCAAGCAGTTCCTGCAGGACTACTGCCGGCCCGGCCCCGACATGCCCAAATAAGGACAAAGTGCGATGAAGAACTACTGCGTAGTACAGCACACCTATTCCGAGTTCCTGGCCCTGATCGAGGCTCAGCTCGAAAAGCGCGACATCGGATTCTCCTACTACCGCCCCTTCGTCGGGCAGGACCTGCCCGGGTCGGCGGCCCAGTTCGACGGCCTGTGGCTGCTGGGCGGGGCCTGGCCCACGGCGGACCGCGAGAACAACCCGCAGGTCGCGGACGAACTGTCCCTGATCGACATCTTCCGCCGCTCGCAGCGCCCGGTGGTCGGTCTTGGCATGGGCGGACTGCTGGTGGCCGAGCAGGCCGGAGGTACGGCCAGCGAGGAGCCGCCCTACGTGGCGCGCTTCACCACCGCCCACAAGACCGCGGCCGGCGAGGGTGACCCGGTGGCCGAGGCGGTGGACGGCCACCGGGTGCTGCAGCTGCACCACGGCTCGGTGGAGCTGCCCGAAGGGCTGGAACCGATCATGGTGGATGACGATGGCCAGTGGCTGATGGTGCGGCCCGACGAGCTGACCTATGGCATGCTGTTCCGTCCGGAGGCCAAACCCGGGATGCTCGAGGATATCCTGATGGAGGGCGACCACAATCCGCCGCCGAACATGGGCGAACTGCTCGGCGAGGCGCGCATGGAATGGAACCAGATGCAGCAGGTCACCGACGAACTGCTCGTTGCTCTGGTCAAGCAGCTGTCGCTGATGCAGGAGCGGCGCAAGATGCCCGTGTTCAGTCTGCAGATCGAGGGTGATGGATGATCCCGCCGAAGGGCTCGACGGGCGCCGGCCTGCCCGGGGACCTCGGGCAGGTCCTGGCCGGAGGCCAGGGCGGGCGGCGGCGTGACGCGACCACCGAGGCAATCGCCGAGGTGGCCGCGCGCCTGTCCGAGGCGGATCGGGCGAGCCTGCTGAAGTTCGCGCGTTTTCTCGAGGCCCAGGGTGACGGTGCCGGTGATGGTGCCGGGGCGGGCGAGGAGGGCGTTGACCCTGCCGCTGCCTCCGAACCCGCCGGCGTGCCGGAACCCGAGCCCATCCCGCGGCCGGAGGGCGAGTCGGTGATCAAGGCGATGCGCCGGCTGACCGCCACCTACTACATGCTGGATCGCGGCAAGCTGCTCAACGAGGCCTCGTCCCTGATGGCCCAGCACGTGATGCAGGGCCGCGAGGCCGAAGAGGTCATCGACGAACTGGAAACGGTATTCTGGTCGCACTATCAGGCCAGGGTGCAGGCCGAGGACCCGCATCGCGGCGGCAACGACAAGGACAGCCCGACGTCATGATCGACATGCTCCGCCAGTGGTACCGGCGGCACTTCACGGATCCGCAGGTGGTGATCCTGGCCATGCTGTTGCTGGCCGGGTTCCTGGTGATCGTGTTCGCCGGGCGCATCCTTGCGCCGCTGCTGGCGAGCGTGATCATCGCCTATCTCCTGGAAGGGGCAGTGGCCAAGCTGCAGCGCCTGCGGGTGCCGCGCATCCTCGCGGTGATACTGGTGCTGCTGGGAGCACTGCTGGCCACGCTGGCCGCGCTGTTCAGCGTGGTGCCGCTGATGTCGCAGCAGGTGACCCAGCTGGTGCGCGAACTGCCGGGCATGATCTCCGAGGGGCAGAAACTGCTGCTGCAGCTGCCGGAGCGCTATCCCCAGCTGATCACCGACGAACAGGTGTTCGAGCTGATGGGCGCGATCCGCGCCGAGGCCACCCAGCTGGGACAGCAGGTGGTGACGTTCTCGCTGGCCTCCGCACGCCACCTGGTGGATGTGGTGATCTACCTGATCGTGGTCCCGCTGATGGTGTTCTTCATGCTCAAGGACCGTGACCAGATCCTCGGCTGGATCCGGGGGTTCATGCCTCGGGATACCCATCTGGCCAGCGAGGTCTGGGGCGAGGTGAACGTGAAGATCGCCAGCTACGTGCGTGGCAAGTTCATCGAGATCCTGATCGTCTGGGTGGTCAGCTTCACCACGTTCAACTGGTTTCAGCTGGAATACGCGGTGCTGCTGTCGTTCATGGTCGGCATCTCCGTGATCATCCCCTACATCGGTGCCGCGGTCGTGACCATCCCCGTGGCGGCGGTGGCATATTTCCAGTTCGGCCTCAGTTCCGAGTTCGCCTGGGTGCTGGTGGCCTATGGCGTGATCCAGTTCCTCGACGGCAACGTGCTGGTGCCGCTGCTGTTCTCCGAGGTGGTCAACCTGCATCCGGTGGCGATCATCGCCTCGGTGTTCATCTTCGGCGGGATCTGGGGCCTGTGGGGCGTGTTCTTCGCCATCCCGCTGGCCACCCTGGTGCATGCGGTGATCAAGTCCTGGCCGCGGTCCCTGCCACCCGGATCCCCGCCGGGCGATCCGCCGCCGTCCGACGGGGACGCGGATCCTGCCGCAGCGACCCCCGCGCGCGACTCCGCCTGAGGCGGAGTCGCGTTCCTTTTTCGTACACGCCGACCAAAGACCCCGCATGACCGGAACCGAACTGCTGATGAACGTCACGCCCCAGGAGAGCCGTGTAGCCCTGGTCGAGAACGGCGTGCTGACCGAACTGCACATCGAGCGCGCGCGTCAGCGGGGCATCGTCGGCAACATCTACAAGGGGCGCGTGGTGCGCGTGCTGCCGGGGATGGATGCCGCGTTCGTCGAGATCGGTCGCGACCGCACCGCCTTTCTGCATGCCTCGGACGTGATCTCGCGCAACGAGGACGAGGGGCGGGGCAGCGAAGGGATCCGCGATCTGCTGCACGAAGGGCAGGAGCTGCTGGTGCAGGTGACCAAGGACCCGATGGGTTCCAAGGGCGCGCGCCTGACGACCTACATCACCGTGCCGGCCCGTCATCTGGTGTTGATGCCCAACCAGAACAACGTCGGGGTCAGCACGCGGATCGAGGACGATGCCATGCGTGCCCGTCTGCGCGAACAGGTCGAGGCCCTGCGCGACGAACTGGCCCCGCAGCACGGCTTCATCGTGCGTACCGCGGCGGAGCTGGCGGACCACGAGGCCCTGGGTACCGACACCGCATTCCTGAAGAAGATCTGGGACAGCCTGCAGGAAGCCGCGCGCAGCGCGCCCGCCGGGACCGAGGTGTACGCCGACCTGCCGCTGGTTCAGCGCATCCTGCGCGACATGGTCGGGGTGGACCTGGAACGGGTCCGCATCGACTCGCGCGAGACCTACCAGAAGATCGTCGATTTCTCCCGGCGCTATCTGCCGGAGCTGACCGAACGCATCGAGCACTACCCCGGCGAGCGGCCGATCTTCGATCTGTTCAACATCGACGAGGAGATCCAGCGTGCGCTGGAGCGCAAGGTCGAGCTGAAATCCGGTGGCTACCTGATCTTCGATCAGACCGAGGCGATGACCACGGTGGACATCAACACCGGCGGCTTCGTCGGCCACCGCAAGCTCGAGGAGACCATCTTCAAGACCAACCTGGAGGCGGCTCAGGCCATCGGTCGCCAGCTGCGCCTGCGCAATCTCGGCGGGATCATCATCATCGATTTCATCGACATGCAGGACGACGAGCACAAGCGCCAGGTGATCCGCGCGCTGGAGAAGGCGCTGGAGCGCGACCACGTGAAGACCCAGATCTGCGACGTGTCGCCGCTGGGACTGGTGGAAATGACCCGCAAGCGCACCCGCGACAGCCTCGAACACCAGTTGTGTGAGCCCTGTCCCACCTGTGGCGGCCGGGGGTATCTCAAGACGGCCGAAACCGTGTGTTACGAACTGTTTCGCGAGATCCTTCGGGAGGTGCGCCAGTACGATGCCCGCGAGCTGCGGGTGCTGGCCTCGCAGAGCGTGATCGACCTGCTGCTGGACGAGGAGTCGGCGAGCCTGGCGGAGCTGCAGAACTTCGTCGGCATCCCCATCCGTTTCCAGGTCGAAACCCTCTACACCCAGGAGCAGTTCGACGTCGTGTTTGTCTGACGGGAGGTCGTCCAGCGTGAATGCAGCGGAGCGAACCGGGTACGCCCGGAACAGGCTGCGCACGATCGCTCGGGGGCTGCTGCCTGCGCTGCTGGTCGTGGTCCTGCTGCTGATGCTCGTGCTGCTGGGCCTGCGGCTGTTCCTGCCGCACTGGGACGGGTTGCACGAACGCCTGGAAACGGCCGCTTCCGAAACCTCCGGCATGCAGGTGCGGGCCGAGTCGGTGGAGCTGGGCTGGCGCGGCTGGACCCCCGAGCTGGTGGTGCGCGGGGTGCACGTGGTCGATGGCGATGCCGAGCCCCTAAAGGTCGAACGGGTCGGGGCCACCCTGGATCCGGTGGCGTCGTTGCGCGCGTGGGCGCCCCGCCTGCGGCTGCAGGCCATCGGCATGGAGGCCCGTCTGGTCCGCCAGGCGGACGGGCGGGTCACCTTCCATGGCCACACCATGGGTACCGGCGAGGGCGCGGTGCTGGAACATGCGCTGGAGGCCTGGCCGGAGTTCGATGGCGAGGCGATCTCGCTGGTGTGGGAGGACCGCGTTGCCGGTATCACGTCGGCCGCCCGGCTGGAACGTCTGAGTTTTCGCAGCGCCGCGGATGGCGACGGCCTACTGCGGCTGGCGGGCGCCCTGGACCCGGAGGCCGCCGGAAGCTTCGAACTGGGCGTGCGGATCCCGGCGTCCGCCGCTCGCGATGCCCGGTTCTTCCTCGAGGGCCAGAGCCTGGAGATCGCTCACTGGGCACCCTGGCTGGCCTATCTCGGCCTGCCGGCGATCGACGGCACCAGCGGGGCGCGGATCTGGGGTGACCTGGAAGACGGTCGCCTCACCCGCCTGCGCGGGTTCCATACCACCCGGCTGAACGGCGACGAGGACGCGCGCGAGCGCGAACTCGGACACCGCTTCGACTGGCACGTGGACGATGCCTGGCACCGCTCCGCCTGGACCGGCACGCGGCCCGGCTCCGGTGACCTGCGCATGCGCTATCGCCTGGAGACGGGGGCGCACGGCGCCGTGGTGGACCGGCTGGAGCTGGCCGCGCGCGGGCTGGATGCCGAGGTCTATGCCCCGTTCAAGCCCCTGCTGGATCATGCGGCGCCCGCCCTGGCGGACCCTGTGGCGCGCCTGCGTCCGCGCGGCCGGCTGGCGGACGGCACGCTGGTGGCGCGGCGCGATGACGACCGTCTGCGGATCCGCGAGGCGGAGCTCGATCTGCGCTCGTTCAGTCTGCGCACCGATGGCGACTGGCCGGGGGTGCGCGGCCTGGATCTGCGTGCATGGTGGGACGCGGAGACCGACGAGGCCGGCGCCACGTTCGATGGCGAACACCTGCGTGCGGAGTTCCCGCGCGTGCTGGGGGACGAGATCCTGTGGCTGGACCGCCTGCGCGGCGAGCTGCATGCACGACGGCATGCGCCGGACGACTGGACCGTGGCCGGGGAGGGGCTGGAGGTCCGGGCCGAGCAGGGGGCGGCTTCGCTGCGCGGAGAACTGCGCCTGGATGGTCACGAACAGGGGCCGCTGCTGGCCATGGCGATGGACATTCATCATGCCGACGGGGCCTACGCCGCTCGCTATCTGCCCGAGCGCTATCTCCCGGCGACCACTTATCAATGGCTGGCGCGCAGCATCGTCGACGGTCGGGGGACCGGCGGGGGCATGGCCTACCGGGGGCGCCCGCTCGAATTCCCGTTTGCGGACCACCAGGGGGTGTTCGATCTGTGGGCCGACATTGAGGACGGAGTGCTGGACTATCAGGAGGACTGGCCGCCGGCGGAGGAACTGGCGGGGCGTCTGTGGTTTCGCAACGAGGCCTTCCGCACCGAGGGTGCGCGGGGCCGTATCCTCGACACCCGCATCACGCGCGGCGATGTCACCGTGACTGACATGACCGGCGAGCCCGATCTCGAACTGGATGCGTCGGCCGACAGCAATGCGGCCGATCTGCTCGCATACCTGCGCCGGGCCGGGCTGGGCGACGAGCTGGCGGAGCTGCGCGACGGGGCCGAGGCCGCCGGCCCGGCGGGCCTGGACCTGCAGCTCCTGCTGCCGCTGGACAGCGATCGCATGGATGACCTGCGGGTGGCCGGGCGGCTGCGGCCGCAGGGGCTGGACCTGAACGTGCCGCAATGGCCGGTCGCACTGGACGGACTGCGCGGCGAGATCCGTTTCGATACCGCGGACCGGGTGCATGCCGAGGGGCTGGAGGCAGGGGTGCACGGCGAACGGGTGGCCCTGGACATCGACTGGCCGCTGGACGGCGAACGCGCCCGGCTGGGGCTGCGTGGTCCGCAGCCGCTCGAGCCCTGGCTGGAGGGGATCCCGGAACTGGCGGCCCATGCCAGTGGCCGCGCCCATTGGGACGCGGAACTGAGCCTGGGGGGCGGGATGGACGGGATGCGCCTGGATCTGCGTTCGGATCTGGAGGGCGTGGCCATCGACTGGCCCGACCCGCTGGGCAAGGCGGAGGATCAGCGACGCGATCTGACCGTCTCCCTGCCGCTGGACAACCGGCGGCCAGCGGTGGGGGGGCTGGGTCTGGGTGATGTCCTGCACGCGCGGCTGCGCCTGCTGCCGCAGGACGAACAGCGGCCGGCGCTGCAGGCGCTGGCGCTGGGCCTGGGGCGAGCCGCCGGCGATCCGCCCGGCCTGCCCTCGCAGGGCGCCGTGGTCGAAGGGCATTTTGCCGAGCTCGACGCGGAGGCCTGGGCGCGGGCCCTGCAGGCGGCGCCCTGGACGGGCAACGTGCAGGTGGCCGGCCCCGGCACCGACGCCCCGGAGGAAGCGGTCACCGGCGTGCCGCTGAATCGCGTGGTCCTGCGTGTGGGCGAGGCCTTGCACTGGGATGACCTGAGTGTGCCCGCGACCCGACTGCGCGCGGTACGCGACCCCGGTGGCTGGCAGGTGGAAAGTCGCTCCGACTGGCTCGCGGGGACCCTGGGCTGGCGCCACGGCCCGAGCGACCGGCGGGATCACCTGCAGCTGGAGCTGGAACAGGTGCACCTGCCCGAGCTGGAACCGGGCGGACCGGACGCCGATTCGCCCCCCGAAGAGACTCCGGCAGCGGAGGGGGTGAGCGATCCGCGCAACTGGCCGTCGGTGCGGCTTGCCCTCGACAGTCTGCGTCTGGGCGATTACCGTTTTGCCGACATCCGTGGTGACCTGATCCCCGATGCCGACGGTCTGGCCCTGCGGGACCTGGTGCTGCGCAGTCCCGAGCCGGGAATCCGTGCGGCCGGCCGCGGCGGCTGGCATGTGGATGCCGGGGGGCGAGGCCGGAGTCGCCTGGAACTCGATCTGGAGGGCGATGACTGGGGGCAGGGGCTGGATTCCAGCGGGCTGACCCGCGCCCTGCGTGGCGGCGAGGGGACCGCCGAGGTGCAGCTGGAATGGCCCGGCGCTCTGTTCCGGCCGAGCCTGGCGCGCCTGCAGGGAACCATGGAACTGACCCTGAGCGATGGCGAGCTCGCCGATGTCGAGCCCGGCGCCGGGCGGCTGCTGGGTCTGGTGAGCCTCGACCTGCTGCCGCAGCGGCTGCGTCTGGACTTCCGCGACCTGTTCGTCGAGGGCCTGGCCTTCAGCGAACTGCAGGGCAATGCCCGGCTGGCGGACGGCGTGCTGCATGTGCCGGAGCTCGGTCTGGAGACCGCCTCCGCGGCGATCCGGGTGCGGGGCGACACCAACCTCGTGGCACGCGAATACGACCAGGAAATCGTGGTCGTACCGCGACTGCGTACGGCACTGCCGATCGCGGGGGCCCTGCTGGGCGGCCCGGTAACCGGAGCCGCAGTGCTGCTGCTCGAACGCGTGCTGGGTATCGGCGATCAAATGGAAGAGGCGGCCCGGGTGGAGTATCGCGTGACCGGGCCGTGGGAGCGGCCGCGGGTGGAAACCCGGGTGGAACCGGCAGAGGACTGAACACTGATGAATCGGAATCACGACAAGGAGCGCGCATGACACCGGTGGCCGCCATTCAGATGGCATCCGGGACCCAGCCGCAGGCCAATCTGGCGGATGCCCGCCGGCGCATGGCCGAGGCGGCGGAGCAGGGCGCCCGCGTACTGGTACTGCCGGAGAACTTTGCCTTCATGGGGATGCAGGAGACCGATGTCCTCGACATCGCCGAGGCCCCCGACGGTCAGGGCCCGCTGCAGCGTTTCCTGGCCGAACAGGCGCGCGCCCTGGGGGTCTGGATCGTCGGGGGCACGCTGCCGCTGCGGGCGCCGGACGGCAGGCGCGTGCGCTCGGCGTGCCTGGTCTGTGACGATCGCGGCGAGGTGGTGGCGCGCTACGACAAGATCCACCTGTTCGACGTGCACCTGCCCGACAACAACGAGGCCTACACCGAGTCGCGGGTGTATCAGCCCGGCGACGAGGTGGTGACCGTGGACACCCCGGCGGGGCGTCTGGGGCTGGCGATCTGCTACGACCTGCGCTTCCCCGAGCTGTTCCGTGCGCTGCTGGACCAGGGTGCGGAATGGGTCGCGCTGCCGTCGGCGTTCACCGCGCAGACCGGCCAGGCCCACTGGGAGGTGCTGCTGCGGGCCCGCGCAGTGGAAAACCAGATGTACGTAGTGGCCGCGGCCCAGGGCGGTTTCCACGTGAACGGTCGCGAGACCTGGGGCCACAGTGCGGTGATCGACCCCTGGGGCCGCGTACTGGGGGAGCTGGGGCGCAACCCCGGGGTGCTGCTGGGGGAGATCGACGGCCGCGAGGTGGAACGCATGCGGACCGTGTTCCCGACCGTCTCGCATCGGCGTCTGGGCTGTGCCATTCCGGAGTGAGCCTGCCGGAGCGCGTGCGGGGTGCGAGAGCCCCCGCGGCTCGCGGGCTTGAAAGCGTTGCCCGGGCCCCAAGCATCATACTGACGAAAACGACCCAATCGAGGGATGCATGATCGACAACCTGGCCCGACAGACCCTGCTGGATCCCGCCGGTCTCGGCGAGTCCGAACTCTCCCGCCTGGTCGGAACGACCTTCGGCCAGGGCATCGACGGCGGTGACTGCTATTTCCAGTTCGCCTGCCAGGAGGGCTGGTCGCTGGAGGACGGGATCGTCAAGTCGGCGAGCTTCAACATCGAGCGCGGTGCCGGCATCCGCGTAGTGCGCGGCGAACAGACCGGCTTCGCGTATTCCGACGATCTCGCGATGCCCGCCCTGCTGGAGGCGGCGGGCACCGCGCGCAGCATCGCCCGAGCGGGCCAGAGCGGCGGCATGGCGGTGCAGGGGCGCACGCCCTCGCGCGAGCTTTACGTGCCCGACAACCCCATCGACTCCCTGGGCGAGCAGGAGAAGATCGACCTGCTCAAGGAGGTCGACGCCGAGGCCCGCGCCGCCGATCCGCGCGTGACCCAGGTGATGTGCTCGCTGGCCGGCTCGCGCGAGGTGGTGATGGTGCTCAACGCGCGCGGCGAGCTGACCACCGACGTGCGCCCGCTGGTGCGCCTGAACGTCCAGGTGATTGTCGAGCAGGGCGGACGCCGCGAATCGGGCAGCTCCGGCGGCGGCGGCCGCTTCGGTTATCGCCAGTTGATCGAGAACGGTCAGGCCGCTGCGCATGCGCGCGAGGCGGTGCGTCAGGCGCTGGTGAACCTCGAGGCGGTGGATGCCCCGGCCGGCAGCATGAAAGTGGTCCTCGGTCCGGGCTGGCCCGGCGTGCTGCTGCACGAGGCGATCGGCCACGGCCTGGAAGGCGACTTCAACCGCAAGGGCACCTCCGCCTTCGCCGGACGCATTGGCGAACGGGTCGCGGCCGAGGGCATCACCATCGTCGACGACGGCACGCTGGCCGGGCGCCGCGGCTCGCTCAATGTGGATGACGAGGGCAACCCCACCGAGGAAACCGTGCTGATCGAGGACGGCATCCTGCGCGGCTACATGCAGGACGAGCTCAACGCGCGTCTGAGCGGCACGCAGACCACCGGCAACGGTCGGCGCGAGTCCTACGCCCATCTGCCCATGCCGCGCATGACCAACACCTACATGCTGGGCGGTTCCGCCGATCCCGAAGAGATCATCGGTTCGGTGGAAGACGGCCTGTATGCGGTCAATTTCGGCGGCGGTCAGGTGGACATCACCTCCGGGAAGTTTGTGTTTTCGGCTTCGGAGGCCTATCTCATAGAGAACGGAAAGGTGACGCGGCCGGTGAAGGGTGCGACCCTGATCGGTAACGGTCCGGATGTCCTGACCCGCGTGTCGATGGTCGGCAACGACATGCAGCTCGACCCCGGCGTGGGTACCTGCGGCAAGGAGGGGCAGGGCGTGCCGGTGGGCGTGGGCCAGCCCACGCTGCGCATCGACGGCATGACCGTCGGGGGCACCCAGGCAGCATGACCCGGCAGCGTCCGGGGCGTCACCGGACCGGATCTGGCGAGCAAGAAAAGGAGAGCCGCATGAATACCGATTTTCTGGAACAGGAACGCTCCCTCCCGGAAGGCCACGGCCACGACAAGGTGGTGCAGTGGCACGTGTTCCGGGCCCGCGACAAGGCCGAGGAATTCGCCCGCCACGTCAATCTGGGCGAGGGCCAGGAGCTGATCGGCGGCTGGACCCGCGACAGCGTGGGCATGCTGTACTGGGTCGGCGTGCACGTGGATGACCTCGAACGCTGGGGCAACGTGGGCGCGGTCCACAAGCACGGCGCGCGCGTCTAGTCCGTCCTCGACACGGGGTCCGTGCCCGCCCCTGGTGGGGCGGGTGCGGACCCGTGGTTTTTTGTCTCCCCCATCGAACAACCGACCGGAATCCGCATGAGTCAACGTCCCGCAGTCGAGACCCCCGAAGCCGCCGCCCAGGCGCTGTCGCACAGCCCCGAATCCCTGCGCGCCCGCGTGCAGCAGGCGCTGGAGGAGGCAAAGAAGCAGGGGGCCACCGATGCCCAGGTGGTCGTCAGCCACAGCGTGGGTCTGGACCTGGGGGTGCGCAAGGGCGAGATCGAGACCCTGGAGCACGAACGCGACCAGAACCTGTCGCTGATCGCGCATTTCGGCCAGTCCAAGGGCGCGGCATCGACCACCGATTTCAGCGAGCAGGCCCTGCTCGACACCGTCGAGGCGGCCTGCCGCATCGCCCGCTATACCGAGCCGGATCCGTATGCCGGCATGCCGTCGATCGCCTTCAAGGCAGTGGACTGGGAAGATCTGGACCTGGATCACCCCTGGGAGCTGTCCATCGCGCAGGCCACCGAGCTGGCGCAGCGCACCGAACAGGCCGGGTTCGACGCCGAGTCGCGCATCGAGAACTCCGAAGGCGCCTCGGTGAATACCCGCCGCGCGATGGCGTTCCTCGGCGACACCCAGGGCTTCATGGGCGGCTATCGCAGCACCCGTCATTCGCTGTCCTGCGCCCTGGTGGCGCGCGGCGATGACGGCATGCAGCGCGATTATGCCTACAGCGTCAGCCGCCGCGCCGCCGATCTGGGCATCCCCGAGGACATCGGGCGCGAGGCGGCGGAGCGCACCGTGCGCCGGCTGGGCGGGGAAAAGCTCTCCACCCGCAGCTGCCCGGTGCTGTTCGCCCCGGAGATGGCGCGCACCCTGATCGGCAGCTTCACCCGCGCGATCTCCGGCCCGGCCCAGTTCCGCGAGAGCTCGTTCCTGCTGAATGCCCTGGACGAACGCATCTTCCCCGAATGGATGCGCATCGAGGAGCGCCCGCTGACCCCGCGCGGGCTCGGCAGCGCACCGTTCGACGGCGAGGGCGTGCAGACCCGCAACCGGCCGTTGGTGGAACAGGGCGTGCTGCGCAGCTACACCCTCGACAGCTACGCCGCCCGGCGCCTCGGCCGCGAGACCACCGGCAACGCCGGCGGCGCGCGCAACGTGACGGTGCGTCCGGGGACGCTGGACGCCCCGGGCATGCTGCGCGAGATGGGCACCGGGCTGCTGGTGACCGAGCTGATCGGTCAGGGCGTGAACCCGGTGACCGGCGACTACTCGCGCGGCGCGGCCGGGTTCTGGGTGGAAAACGGCGAGATCGTCCATCCGGTGGAGGAGATCACCATCGCCGGCAACCTCAGGGACATGTTCCGCGCCATCGTCGCCACCGGCTCGGACGTCGACTATCGCGGGAACATCCGCACCGGTTCGATCCTGATCGAGTCGATGACCGTCGCCGGGGAATAATCAGCCCCCGCAGCAGCGGTTGCGGCCGGCTTTCTTGGCCTGGTACAGAGCGTCGTCCGCTCGCGCGAGCACCGACTGCGCGTCGGCTCCGGGTTCTCCGACGGGGTCGAGGGTCGCGGCCCCCAGACTTACGGTGACCACCGGGGCCGCGCTGGAATGTTCATGCGGAAGGGCCAGCTCCTCAACCGCGTTTCTCAGTTTCTCGGCGACCTCCAGCGCACCGGATGTCGGAGTCCCGGGGAGCAGGGCCACGAATTCCTCGCCGCCATAACGGCACAGGGTGTCCCCGGGCCGGTTCAGCGTCCGCGCAAGTGTTTCAGCGACTTTCTGCAGGCAGCGATCCCCGGCCCCGTGCCCGTAATGGTCGTTGAAGCCCTTGAAGTGGTCGATGTCGAGCATGATCAGTGACAGGGGTTCCCCGTCGCGCTGACTGCGGCGGGTCTCCCGGTCCAGGTGCTCGTCGAAATAGCGACGATTGGGAATGCCGGTGAGGCCGTCGAGCATTGCGTACTGTTCCAGCAGGTCGGTCCTGCGCTTGAGCTTCACTTGCGTGTTGACACGGGCGCGGACGATCGCCGGGCTGAACGGCCGGGCGATGTAGTCCACCGCGCCCAGGTTCAGTCCGTGCTCTTCGTCGCGCGCGTCGTCGAGCGCCGTGACGAAGATAATGGCAATGTCGCTGGTGTGCGGGTCTTCCTTCAGACGTCGGCAGACCTCGTAGCCGTCGATGCCGGGCATCTGGATGTCCAGCAGGATCAGGTCGGGGCGCTCCGGGGCACCCTCTGCGGCCAGCGCCAGGGCCTTCTCGCCGTTGTTCGCAACCCGAATGCGGTAATCGTCCTTCAGAAGGTGTCCCAGCGCCTGGATGTTGGTCGGTTCGTCGTCGACCAGCAGCAGGGTCGGCTTCGGTTCATCGTGGTTCATGTAATGTTTCCTTGATCAGGCCCCTGCCCGGGTGTCAGCTCGTCGAGGGTTTGCAGGGCCTCATCGAATGCCATGCCTTGTACCTGCGCTTCCAGTCTCTCGCAGTCCAGACCGCGACCCCGCAGCCATGCCAGGGCCTCGCGCAGGGTTTCCTCTTCGATCAGTTCGCTGGCTTCCAGTTGCTGGCGCAGGGTGGCGACCGCGTGCACTGAACCAGCCGCATTGTCTTGTGCAATGTCGGGAAGGTTTGCGAGCGATTGTGAGGCTTCCCGGAATGCGGTTTCCAGACGATGTATGAGCCCGGCGGACACCGGGTCGCCGTCCTTGATCAGGCGGTCGATCTGTTCGGCCATGGACTGCAGGGTCGTGGCGGCGAGGGTACCGGCGACCCCCTTCAGGTTGTGCGCGAGCCGGTGCGCGTCGTCGTCCCGTGAGGCGCGCAGGTGGCCGATCAGCGGCTCGTAATCAGAGACCAGTCGGTCCCTGAAGTTGTGCAGCTGTCGGGAGTAAAGGGCCACATCGCCGCCGAAGTGCCGCAGACCCCTTGCCGGGTCGAAGCCTGGCAGCGTGGCGGGAAGAGCAGGGGAGGAAGAGTCTTCCTCTTCTGCGCCGGGCGTGGGCTCCGTTGTGGAGACGTCGAGATGGCTCGCGAGTGCGGCGTAGAGTTCGGTGCTGTCGACGGGTTTGCCGAGGTGTCCGTTGACCCCGGCATCCCGCGCGCGTTGGCGGTCTTCTTCCATGACCGCTGCCGAGAGGGCCAGAACGGGGCCCATGTAGCCATCGGCCCGCAGGCTCCGGGTTGCATCGAAACCGTCCATTACGGGCATCTGCAGATCCATCAGCACCAGATCGGGCTTTTCCGCGCGCACGGCCTCGACCGCCTCGGCGCCGTTGTCGGCTGTGGTTACGCGGGCGCCGGTTTTTTCAAGAAGCTCCCTGCCCACTTCCTGGTTGATCTCGTTATCTTCCACCAGCAGCACACGATGGCCGCCCAGCTTCGGCACCCGGGCTGCCTGCGGAGCACGATCAGGGGGGCCGCCACCTTCTGCCCGCACCAGGGCATCGTAGAGTGATGAGGCGGTGATCGGCTTGGCCAGGTAGTCGGTGGTCAGCCCTTCAGGCAGGGTGATTTCATCCCGGGCGTAGGCGCTGACCATCAGGATCGGGGGCCGCGTCCGCTTCAGTTCGCCGCGCTGGCGCAGGCACTCGAGGGCTTCGCAGGTCTCGCTGCCATTCATGCCGCCCGGCATCATCCAGTCCATCAGGATGAAGTCGAACGGCTCGCCGCGGCGTTCCGCCGCCACCACCTGCTCGACGGCGGCCTCGCCACTGTCGGCCTCCTCGGTGAAGTAATGGCAGTGGTGCAGGAGTTCGCGCATGATCTGCCGGGCACTGGCCTGGTCGTCGACGATCAGCACCCGGCGGCTCGTGGTCTCGGGGCACTCGACAATCGCCTGTCGGTCCTGGCCCAGCGGCAGGGTCAGGGTGAAGGCGAAGGTGCTGCCCTCGTCGGGGACCGACTCCACCTCCAGTTTGCCGCCCATGGCCTCGACCAGGCGGCGACTGATTACCAGCCCCAGCCCGGTGCCGCCATATTTGCGGGTGGTGGAGGTGTCGGCCTGGCTGAAGGGGCGGAACAGCCGGGCGAGCTGCTCTTCGCTCATGCCAATACCGGTGTCGCGTACAAAAAAGCGCAGGGTGGCCTGACCATCCGTCACCGGCCCGGCCGCGCGGATCCCGAGCTCCACCGTCCCGCCGCGCTCGGTGAACTTGGTCGCATTGGCGAGCAGATTGCCGAGCACCTGGGACAGGCGCAGGTCGTCGCCAACCAGGGCGCGCGGCAGGTCGGGCTGGATGTCGTAGAGCAGCTCCAGTCCCCCGGCGTGGGCCTTCTCGCCGAACAGCGTCGCCATCTGCTCGACCACCTCGCCGAGTCTGAAGTCACGCGCTTCCAGCTCCAGCTGGCCGGCCTCGATCTTGGAGAAGTCGAGGATGTCGTTGATGAGGCCGAGCAGCATCCGCGAGGATTGCTGGATCTTGTGCACCTGATCGCGCTGCTTCGCGTCCAGCTCGGTCTGTTCCAGCAGCTGGCTCAGGCCGATGACCGCGTTCATCGGCGTGCGGATCTCGTGGCTCATGTTGGCCAGGAACTCGCTCTTGGCGCGGCTGGCCCGCTCCGCCTGCTCGCGTGCCTGCTCGGACTGCTGCTGGGCCTGCTTGATCTCGGTGAGGTCATCGTAGACCGCGACGATCTCGCCGGAGGAGAGGCGGAAGATCCGGTTCTCGCGCCAGCCGGCGATGCGCTCATCGTGGTACTGGGACATCGGCAGCAGCTCCGGCTCCCCGGTCCGCGCCACCCGCTGGAAGGCCTGCAACAGCCCCATCTCGCGGACACCGGGGAAGCATTCGGTGAGCCGATGTCCGATGACCGAGTCGCGGGTGGTCCGGTCCATCTGCGCCGCCGCGGGATTGTAGTCGATGAACACGAAGTCCTCGCCGTCGTCCACCGGGCGGTAGACCGCCACCCCGCTGCCGGTCTGCTCGAATATGCCGGCGAAGCGCTCCCTGGATTCGCGCAGGGCCTGTTCCGCATTCCGGCGGTCGGTGACGTCGCGGATCAGACAGGCGAAACGTCCGCGCTCCGGCTGGAAGGCAGTGGTGGAAAAGTACCGCCCAAGCTCGGCGGCATAATCCTCGATGCTGCAGTTCTCCCCGGTCAGTGCGACGTGTCCGAAGTTTTCGATCCAGTGTGATTCGACCCCGGGAAGGATTTCGCGCACACGCCGGCCGACCGTCGTTTCGGCTTTCAGTCCGGTGAGTTGCTCGAATGCGGGGTTGACCGCGAGATAACGGTAATCCACCGGGTTCCCGTCGTCGTCGCAGATGATCTCGTGCAGAGCGAAGCCGTCCTGCAGCTCGCGGAACAGGACCTCGTACTGTTCTTGCGCATGCTGCTGTTCTTCCAGCAGGCGGATCTTGTTCCGCGCCAGCTCGACCAGGCCGGCAACCGAGGCGAGAAAACCGAGTTGCTGTTCGTCCGGTTCCGGCTGACGGTCCAGCCAGTTGAGGACCAGCAGATGGAAACCGCTCTGGCGAAAACCGAACGGATACCACAGCAGGGTTCCGATACCCATTTGGTCGTGCAGGATGCCGGTCGCGCCGTCCGCAACCAGGCTCGGGTGGGGCGCGTCTGCATGACTGTTCATCCAGCCCTGGCGGTTACGCATCTCGCGCAAGCCGTTGCCGAATACTGCCAGCGGGTAGGTGCCGATCGACGGCGTGATGGCAGGCCGTTCGGGATTGAGCCATTCCTCCCGGCCGGTGACCAGCTCGCGTTCGAAATCGATGTCGTAGACCAGCGCCCGGTCGGCACCCAGGGCCTCGCCCAGACTGCGGCAGGTGGTCTCCAGGATCGCCCCGACATCGTCCTCCGCGGCAATGGTATGGGCGATGGCGTCCACGGCTGTCCGGTGCCGACGCGTTGTCGACTCGATCTCGGCGGCGCGGGCCTCGGCCTGCTTCTGTTCGGTGATGTCGAGGATGAAACCGTCCAGCCAGGCGACCCCGCCCTGTTCGTCACGCACGGCGATGCCCCGTTCCTGGGCCCAGCGAATGGAGCCGTCGCGATGCCGGATCCGGTACCGGGTCTCCCAGGGCCGGTCGTCGGCGACGGCCTCCGCGACGGTCTGGTCGACCCGGTCGGCATCGTCGGGGTGGATCAGCTGTGCGTACGAGACGACGGTGTTATTGATCAGCTCCGCTGCGTCATAACCCGTCAGCGGGTCGGCTGCCCGGCTCATGAAGAGCATGGTCCAGGCGTCATCGTACAGGCAGCGGAAGGTGATCCCGGGGATGTTCTCCACCAGCGAGGCAAACTGGTTGCGTGCGTCTTCCAGTTCCTGGCGGGTCCGTTCGATATCGGAGATGTCCTGGATGATCGACCAGATCACCTCGCGTCCGTCCGGCGTCGTGGTCCTGAAGCCGTGGAGCAGGACCGGGTAGCGTGAACCGTCCTTGCGGATGTACTCCTTCTGGAACGGCCCGTAGCGGCCGGTGCGCTGCATCGATTCGAGCATGGCCTGTTCGTCGGCCATGTACTCTTCGGGAGTGACCTCCCAGTAGCTCAACTGCCGGAACTCCTCCCGGGTGTAGCCGGCGGGCTCATTGATGGCGGCATTGAAATCGAGGAATTCACCGGTGGCGAAGTCGTTCATGGCGATACCGACCGGGAAGAGCTCGAACAGTCCGCGGAATTTCTCTTCCTCGGCGGCGAGCCGCTGGCGGTTCGCCTCTTCCTCCGTGACGTCACGGTTGACGCCGACGACCCGGGTGGCCCGGCCGGCACTGTCCCGGATGACCTGGGCCTGACCGTGCAGGGTGCGTATGGTCCCGTCATCGGCGCGGCGAATGGTGATCCGGAGGTCGAATGGTGCGTCGGATTCAACGGCGGCCCGGAAGGCGGCCACGGCCGTATCCCGGGAATCCGGGGTCAGTGTCCCGGCCCAGTCCTCGAAGGCATTCCCGAACTCGGCGGGGTCGATGCCGTAGAGGCGGAACATGCCGTCGTCCCATTCCAGGTGGCCGCTGGCCATGTCGTAGTCCCAGATCCCCAGGCCGGCTGATTCCGTGGCCAGGGCCAGGCGCTCGCGGCTGCGCTCCAGCGCGGTGTTGACCAGCTTTTCAGCGGTGATGTTGCGGAACACGGCCAGGAAGAGGGTCCGCTCCTCGAACGGCAGCAGGACCACCGAGACGCGAACATCGATGACTGTGCCGTCCTTGCAACGGTGCCGCGTCTCGAAATCGTCCTGCCCCTGCTCAAGGATGGTCCGGATGTGCGCCTCGGTTTCCTCCGGTGTCTCCTGCGCCTCGTAATCGCCGATACGCAGGCCGGCGAACTCCTCGGCAGTGTAGCCGAGTTGCTCGTGGGCCAGCCGGTTGAACTGTACCGGCAGGCCGCTCTCCGGATCGATCAGCAGCGTGGCATCGGGATAGAGCTCGAACAGTGTGCGGAACCGCTCCTCGCCCACGGTCGAGACCTGCGCAGAACTGCCGTCACCAAGGGGAGGGGTCGCCATTCCGGGGTACACGCACCGCCTGTATGTAATGAAAGTCTCGCGCATTCCGGGGGGCGGTTGCGAGAGCCCGCTCGTGGTGGTTGGTTCCTCTCCGATCATGGGGGGCGTCGGCGATACGGTTCCGGCAGTATGAACCGGCATCACCTGAAGGGAGGGGAGAAACATGCAGGATTCAACCCGGAGACAGCGCGGACCCGTACGGCGCGCGGGGATCGTGGCCGCGTTCGTCGGGCTGGCGGCGGGGGGCGCGGTGGCCGGACCGCCGCAGGACATGGGCGAGGCTGCACGTGATTTCGTCGCAGCGGAAGGGTATTGCCGGGTCGAGAGCGGAGAGATACCGGACCTGTTGCGAGAGCGGCTGCCGCCGGAGCAGCGCGAATCGGTGCGGCCGTTCGAACGGGCCGGGCCGTGGACCGTGCCCGTCCTGCTGCTGGAGGGCCACGAGGGCCCGGCGGAACCGGCGCGTTACCGGATGCAGGCGGGCTTCGAGTGGATGGAGGGTAGTCCGCCCGGGCGGATGCGGGATCTGCATTTCGTGCAGATCGACCGTTTTGAACCTCCGGACGAGGACGCCGGCGACGGTAACGACGGCGGGGCGTGGGACGGGGTCTCCTGGCGCATGGTGATGAGCCCGATCCAGGGGTTCCCGGGTCACGTGGTCGCGGCCTCGCGCCGGAGCCTGGACGCATCGGCCATCGAACAGGCCCGCTGCCTCGAGCAGGCCTGTACCGATCCCGAACCGCTGGGTGACCGGGTCACGCAGTGGCGTGACAACGGCGAGGAGCTGTGGGATTTCGTCCCGCCATCGCTGCCCTCAACGCCGGAAGTCGGTCCGGACCCGGCATTCCTGCTGGGGTCCCTGCTGGATACCCGGCCGGGACAGCTGGAGGCCCGCGAGAGCGTCGGCTTCGCCGAGCCCTTCGCCGAGGCGGTGGTGGAAGTCGGGCTGGAGGAGCCGGGCGGCGTGGATATCCTGCTGCGCGACGGTGACCTGATGGACCACGAGCTGGAGGCGATCTGGCAGCGCCTGAGCGTCGGGCCGGACGCACAGGTCCGCACCGCCTGGGCGGTGGACCGGCGTCCGCCCCCGCCGTGGCTGGAGGAAGATGACGCCCCGGATGCCGCCCCGGACGACCCGGACGACGCCGGGAAGGACGGGCGGGATGCCGACGCCGGCAAGGGCGGCCAGCCCGCCGGTGCACTGCAGGGTTCGTGGCGTGCGGCGCTGGTCGAGGGTGACGTGCCGCTGGCGTATTTCAGCGTGTTTCACGGCCGCAGCGAGACCCGCGCGCAGGGCGATTTCCTGATGGGTAATGCCCGCGGGCCCGGGCTGGACGGGGCCAGCGGTGATCTGGATTCGGTGGAGCTTGCCGCAGACGGGGACCGCGTGGAACTGGTGTGGAACCCGACCCCGGACCGGCAGGAGAGTTACCACCTGGAGCTCGAACGCCTGGATGCGGACACCTGGGAGGGGCGCTTCCATGCGGCGCGCTATCCGCACGAACATGCGGTGCGGATGACGCGGCGCGGGGATTGAGACGGCCGGCCGGCGACGGGCGCCGGCCGGCGGGTCACAGGTCGAAGATCTCGGCCTTCAGGCCCCACTTGGAGGCCAGGGTCTCGGTGGCGTTGAGGAACTCCTCGGCGCGGGCCGGGTGGTTCCACTGGCCCTTCGCGATCCAGTTGAGTGCGGTGTCGCGATCGGGGGCCAGCGACAGGATGTGGATCAGCTCGCCGGCGTCACCGCCGATGACCTCGCCGCCCAGCAGGCCCCCGGTGTCCATGTCGCCGATCAGGCGGACGAAGCCCTCGGGCTCGTCCTGCCCCAGGGCGCGTGGCGAGGTCTCGAACGCGGCGAAGCCGACCGCGGGTTCCAGCTCTTCGTCCTCGGCATCGTCCTCGTCCATGCCCAGGCGCGCCATCTCCACCGCCGAATAGATGGCGATCGGCACGTAGCGCTCGTCCTGCTCGCGGGTGTTGCCGGTCTGGATGTTCTCCACCGCGATGGTGGCGTCGGCCAGCGCGTGGTTGGCGGTCTGCCATTCGCTGGCGACGTCGCCGATGGCATAGATGTGGTCGACATCGGTCTGCAGCGTGGCGCGCCGCTGCACGAAACCGCGCGCGTCCGTCTGCACGCCGACGGCCTCCAGGTTCAGGTCCGCGGTATGCGGCGTGCGGCCGGTGCCGAGCAGGACCCAGTCGACCTCGTGGCGTCCGCCGTCCTGATCGGTGATGACGACTCCGTTATCGGTGGTCTCCACGCTCTCGTAGCCCTTCACCCGGATCGGCTCGACGCCGTTCTCGCCCAGCTTGTCCTTCAGCGTCGACAGGGCCTGGGGGCTGAACTTCTGGCCGTTCAGGGGCTGCGAGCGGGTCAGCCAGGTCACTTCCTTGCCAAGCATGGAGAAGATGAAGGCGAATTCGGTGGCCACCACGCCGGAGCCGATGATCGCCACCCGGCGGCCCTGCGGCGGACGCTCGTCGAACAGCATGTCGGTGGTGATCACCCGCCCGGGGACGGCCTCGAACGGGGCGGGCACGGTGGCGGTGGCGCCGGTGGCGATGATGGTGTGCTTCGCCTCCAGGGTCTCGCTGCCGTCGGCGCCCGTGACCTCCAGGGTGCTGGCGTCGCGAAAGCGGGCGGTGCCCTCGCGGTACTGGATCTTCAGGTGCTTCATGTATTCCAGGTAGGAATCGCGCACCGAGGTCACGACCTCCTTCTGATGGTCCCAGGCCGGGTCCATCTCCGCGCTCAGCGAGCCCCGGATGCCGCGGCCCTCGAAGTGGCGCTGGGCGGCCACCGTGCGCGCGGTGTGGTACCAGTCCTTCTTGGGCACGCAGCCGCGGTTGAGGCAGCAGCCGCCCCAGGTGTCCTTCTCGATGATGACGACGGAGAGTCCGCGCAGGGCGCCGAGGACGGCGGCGCGATAACCGCCGGGGCCGCTGCCGATGATGGCCAGGTCGAAGGTTTCGCTCATGGATGTGCTCACGGATTGGGGTCTTCGGTCAGGTCGATGATGGGTTCGTGCCATTCCAGCGCGGTGAGTTCGAGTTCGAACACGCGCCCCCCGGCTTCGTAGTCGAAGCGCACGGGGATGTGGTTCAGGTCCGGGGCGAACCAGGCGGCGAGTTCGACATCGCCGTTGTCGCTGCGGCGGACCACGCGCACGGTGTCCAGCGAGCCGATGCCGGAGTCCACGGTCTCCTCGCCGTCGCGGCGGAATTCGTATTCGCGCAGGCGGTCGCGCTCCAGGGTGCGGATGCGGACGGTGTCGCCGGTGTTGCCCAGTTCACCGGTTTCCAGCTGCTGCATCATCATGTAGAGCGAGCCAAGGAAGTCGAGGGTGCCCTCGGGCACGTCGAGCGTGAACCGCTCGCTGTCGATGTGGCCGATGGCCTGCTGTTCCTCGTGGTCCAGGCGGGTTTCGACTTTGCGCTCCTCACGCGGGGTGACCTGGTGGGAGCGCGACGAGATCAGGTGCAGGCCGGAACCATTGGTGTTCAACAGCGATTCGCGGCTGAGTTCGAAGCGTCCGAGTACGCGCAGGAATCCGGTCACGTGGGCATCCATCGCCATGCGCGTGCGGAGGTCTTCGTGGTTGAGGCTCATGGAGGCATTCAGCGTGCTGGCCATGGCCGTGGCCTCGAAGCTGGCGGTGAACGGCGGGATCCGCGACGCGTCCGCCGGGTCCGCGTTGCTGTCGGCGGCAGGGGCGGCGGTCGGGAACGCCGTTGCGAGGATCGCGGCCAGCGCCAGGACGAGACCGGTCAGCAACCGCGCCGTGAAACGCCGTCGGGCGGCGTCAGGACGATTCACCTGGGGCATGGGAAGTCACCTCGTGATCGAGCTGCAGGGGCGCCTCCAGCGGGGCGCCATCGTACCGGATCGTGGGTTCCGACCACTGAATCCGCCCTGAACACACCAGCCCGGCTGCTGCGGGGTAGAGGCGGTGCTCGGCCTGCTGCACGCGCGCACTCAGGGAGGCTTCGGTGTCGTCGGCCAGAACCGGGACCCGTGCCTGCATGATAACCGGTCCCCCGTCCAGTTCCGGCGTGACGAAGTGCACGCTGGCGCCGTGTTCGGTCTCGCCGTCGGCCAGGGCGCGGGCATGGGTATCCAGCCCGCGGTACTTCGGCAACAGCGACGGGTGAATGTTCAGCAACCGTCCGGTAAAGCGTTCCACGAATCCCGGGGTCAGGATGCGCATGAACCCGGCCAGCAGCACCAGGTCCGGTTCGAACGCCTCGATGGTTTCGGCCAGGGCCGCGTCGAACGGTTCGCGCCCGGCGTAGTCGCGGTGGTTGAGGACCTGTTCCGGGATGCCGCGGGCGCGCGCAAACTCGAGTCCGCCGGCGTCGGGGCGGTTGCTGATCACGCCGACCACCCGGCCGTTGATCTCGCCGCGTTCACAGGCGTCGATCAGGGCCTTGAGGTTGCTGCCGCGCCCGGAGATCAGCACGACCAGGCGTTGCGGGGCCATGCCTGTCATCCCGCGGTGTACACCACGCCGGGTTCGTGTTCCGCGCACTCGGCGACCACGCCGACCGGCCAGGCCGGGACGCCGGCGGCCGCCAGTTCCGAAGACACCGCCTCCACGCTGGCCTCCGGCAGGATCAGCGTCATGCCGATGCCACAGTTGAAGGTCAGCAGCATTTCCTCGTCGGCGATGCCGCCCTGCTGCTGTAGCCAGCGGAACACCGCCGGCCACTGCCAGGCGTTCGTGTCGATGCGCGCATGCAGGGTCTCCGAGAGCAGCACGCGCGGCAGGTTCTCGGTCAGGCCGCCGCCGGTGATGTGGGCCGCTGCGTGCACCGGGTGGCGTGCCATGACCTCCAGCAGCGGCCGGGCATAGATGCGGGTGGGCGCCATCAGGGCCGCGCCCAGGGTCTCGCCGTCGCCGCCGGGCAGCGGCGCGTCGAGGTCCGCCTGCACGTGTTCCAGGATCCGCCGGATCAGCGAGTAGCCGTTGGAATGCGGACCGCTGGACGCCAGCCCGAGGATCACGTCGCCCGCGGCCACCTGGCTGCCGTCCAGCAGTTGATCCTTCTCCGCGATGCCGACCGCGAAGCCGGCGACGTCGTAGTCCTCGCCCTGGTACATGCCGGGCATCTCGGCGGTCTCGCCGCCGATCAGCGCGCAGCCGGCCTGCTCGCAGCCCTCGGCAATGCCGGTGATCACGTCGCCGGCGACATCGATGTCGAGGCGCCCGGTGGCGTAATAGTCGAGGAAAAACAGCGGCTCGGCGCGCTGCACGATGATGTCGTTCACGCACATCGCCACCAGATCGATGCCGATCGAGTCGTGACGATCGGTCTGCTGGGCGAGCCGCAGCTTGGTGCCCACCCCGTCGGTGCCGGACACCAGTACCGGGCGGCGGTAGCGATCCACGGGCAGTTCGAACAGCGCGCCGAAGCCGCCCAGGCCGGCCAGGACCTCGGGGCGCAGGGTGCGCTGCGCGTGCGGCTTGATGCGTTCGACGAGTTCCGACCCGGCGGCGATGTCGACGCCGGCCTCGCGATAGGTCAGACCGGAAGAGGATTCGGACATGGGCAACGTTCCCGGAAAAGGGCCTTCTGGCGGGCCGCGACGCTGCCCGCGGGCAGGCGCGCATTGAACCCAGGCATGTTAGCCGCCCGTGCCGGGGCGTGCAAAGCGCGGGCGGCGCGCCGGCGGCGGGCGCTGTGCTATGTTGAGCGGCGTGTTGCCTGCCTGCTGCCCGTGAGTCCCATGCCTGCCGTGTCGCGTTCCATTTCCGCTGTCGCTCTGTTCCTGTCCCTGTGGCTGGTCGCTCTGCTGCCACAGGCCGCGGGGGCGGGGACGCTGGTCGTTCAGAGCGATGCGGAAGAGCGCGAAGCGGCGCTGGCGGAAGGGCTCCACGCGGCGCTGGTGCGGGTAGCGGGGCTGGATTCCGACGCGGTGCGGGCGCTCGCCGACGAGCTGCGCGAGACCCCGGACGATGACGAACTGCCGGCGGCGCTGGAGCGCCAGCAGGCGCGCGAGGCGGGCGGCTACCTCCTGGAGTTCGACCGGACTGCCCTGCGCCGGTCGCTGCGCGACGCCGCCGTTCCGATGATCGTCGGCTCGCGTCCGTCCCTGCTGGTGTGGGCGGTGGAGGAGGCCGACGGCCGGCGTGACCTGCTGGGCACCGCGTCCGTCGGGGAGGACTCCGGCGTGCTGGCCGCACTGGAGACCCTGGCCGGCGAGCGGGACATGCCGCTGCTGTTGCCGCTGGGGGATCTGCAGGACCGGCGCGAGGCGCGCATCAGCGACATCGTCGGACGCGTGACCGAACCGCTGTTCGAGGCCGCTCGGCGCTATGGTCCGGACGGCCTGATCCTGCTGCACCTGCGACCGGCGGAAGGCGAGACCCGCGCGCGGGCCCTGCTGGTGCACCGGGACCGCGAATACCGTGCCGAGGCTACCGCCGCGGATGCCCCGGCGGCCGCGCGTCGGGCGACCGCCACGGCGCTGGACCGGATGGGCGCTGACCTGGCGCGGGTGCCGGATGAACCCGAGTGGATCACGGTGGGCTTTACCGGGGTGGCGGGTTTCGACGGTTTTCGCCAGTTGCGAGCCCGGCTGGGTGGCATGGAGGCCATCGAACGCGTGCAGCTGGACTCGCTGGGCGGGGCCGCCCTGACCCTGCGGTTGCGCACCGGTCTGGATGCCGAGGCCCTGGGCGAAGTGCTGCAGGACGCGGGTTTCACCGCGGCCGGGGAGGAGGAGCGGGAAGAGGCCGGACGCCCCGACGCCGCACTGTGGCTGGGTGTGCGTTGATCCGGAGGAGGATCCGATGAGCGCCGCAGGAACCCCGCCCCCCGGTGACCCGACCCCGGGAAACGTATCCGCCGCCACCGTGGCCGCCCTGCTGGGGCTGCTGGTCGTGGCCGGCGCGCTGTATCTGCTGGCGCCCATTCTCATGCCGTTTCTGGTCGCGCTGCTGGTGGGCTACCTGTTCAATCCGCTGGTGACCCGCCTGGGGGTGCGTCTGCAGACCTCCCGCACGGTGGCGACGCTGGTTATCTTCCTGCTGGTGATGCTGCTGCTGGCGGCGGTGGTGCTGGTCCTGATCCCGCTGGTCGCCGCCCAGCTGGAGCGGTTGTTCCTGTTCCTGCCGGAGATCATGGCGTGGTTCGACCAGCAGGCACGGCCATGGCTGGAGCGGCATTTCGGCGACGGCATCCCGGCGCTGGATCCGCAGGCGGTGCAGGACATGGTGGCGCGCCACTGGCAGGAGGCGGGCGGGCTGGCCGGCGGCGCGCTGCACTGGATCGGCAGTTCCACCACCGCGCTGGTGATGGGCGTGCTCAACCTGGTGCTGATCCCGGTGGTGAGCTTCTACCTGCTGCGCGACTGGCCGCGCCTGATCGACGGCCTGCACGACCTGCTGCCGCTGGGCTGGCGGCCCCCGGTGGAGACCTTCGCGCGCGAATCCGACGAAGTGCTGGGTGCGTTCCTGCGCGGGCAGCTGCTGGTGATGGTTTCGCTGGGCCTGTTCTATGCGGTGGCCCTGTCGCTGGTGGGCGTGGAGCTGGGGCTGGCCATCGGCGTGATCGCGGGTGTGGTGAGTTTCATCCCGTATGTGGGCGTGATCGTTGGTATTACCCTGGCCAGCGCTGCAGTGCTGTTCGCCGGCGACGGCTGGGTCCTGCTGCTGGTGGTGTGGGCGATCTTCGCGGTGGCGCAGGTCCTCGAATCGGTCTGGCTGACGCCGTGGCTGGTGGGGGACCGCACCGGGCTGCACCCGGTGGCGGTGATCTTCGCCGTGCTGGCCGGGGGGCAGCTGTTCGGGTTCGTGGGGGTGCTGCTGGCCCTGCCGGTGGCGGCGGTGCTGGCCGTTGCGGTGCGCCACGCGCTGGCGCATTATCGCGCGCTCAATCAGCCCGCCCCCGGAGGGGATGCCGACCCGTGACCCGAGATCCCGCCAGCGCCGACACCGACGTGGCCCAGCTCCCGCTGGACCTGCGGCTGCGCGATGCCTCGCGCTTTGCGGAATACCACGCCGAGGCCAACCGGATCGCGCGCGACACCGTGGAGAGCCTGGGGCGCAACGCCGGGCTGAGTCAGCCGCAGGTCTATCTGCACGGGCCGGGCGCGACCGGCAAGACCCATCTGCTGCAGGCCGCCTGCCACGTGGCGCACGAGCGCGGCGACCGGGCCGCCTACCTGCCGCTGGCCGAACTGGCTACGGCGCCGCCCGCGGCGGTGCTGGACGGGCTGGAGCGTGCAGGGCTGGTGGCGCTGGATGACCTCGCTGCGGTGGTCGGCTCGCCGGCCTGGGACGAGGCGCTGTTCGGCCTGCTCAACCGTCTGCGCGATGCCGGTTGTCGGGTGCTGCTGGCGGCGCCGGAACCGCCGGACGGCATGGGCGCCACCCTGCCGGATCTGAGCTCCCGTCTGGGCTGGGGGCCGGTATTCCGCCTGGAGCCCCCGGAGGAAGAGGACCTCCGGCGCATCCTGGTGGACCGCGCCCGGCGGCGCGGCCTGGAGATGCCGGATGCGGTCGCCAACTACGTACTGCGCCACCAGCGGCGGGACGTGGCCGCGCTGCTGGTCCTGCTGGAACGCCTCGATCTGGCGGCGCTGGCCGAACAGCGCCGCCTGACCATCCCCTTCGTGCGCGATCAGCTGGCGCGTTCGGCCGCCGACTGAGCCGCGCGGGCGCGGCGCGCGTCAAGCTTCACGAACAGCAGGCAGCCGGCGAACCAGGCCAGGCTGAAGCCCGTGACCAGCGCACCGTAGAGACGGTCGCTGGCGACCGATGCCAGTGTGATCCCGAGGGTGATGTAGGCCAGCGCCAGCAGGCTGGCCCAGGCATGGGTGTAGCGGCGCGCATGCAGGATCCCGCGCAGCGGGAACAGCAGCGGCACCAGCAGGATGGCCAGCGCGAGGGCGCGCGGCAGGGCCTCCGGCGGCTGTAGCCAGCCGGTGAACGCCAGCAGGGTGGCGAACAGGCCGAACCACCCGATCAGGGTCATCCAGCGGAACAGGGCCACGAGGTTCATGCCTTGCCGCCTCCCTGGCCCTCTGCGGCCTGCAGCCGCTGCGCCAGCCGTCCCACGCGTTCGCCCAGCGCGCCGGCGATGCGCTGTTCCTCGCGCGAGACCGGCGCCTCGCCGCGTTCTCCGGCCACGTGGCTGGCGCCGTAGGGCGTGCCGCCGGTGGTGGTCGCGGAGAGCTCCGGCACGGTGTACGGCACGCCGGCCCACAGCATGCCCTGATGGATCAGCGGCAGGGCCATGGTCAGCAGGGTGGTCTCCTGGCCGCCGTGCTGGCTGGCGGTGCTGGTGAACACCCCGAACGGGCGATCCACCAGGCCGCCGCTGGCCCAGAGCCCGCTGGTGCCGTCGAGGAAGTGCTTCAGCGGCGCGGCCATGTTGCCGAAGCGGGTCGGCGAGCCCAGCACCAGCCCGGCGCATTCTTCCAGATCGCGGGTCTCGGCCCACGGCGGGCCGCTGTCGGGCACCGCCGGGGTGTCGCCCGGGGTGCCGGTGGTCACCGGCGGGACCGTGCGCACCCGGGCGGTGGCCCCGGACTGCTCCACGCCGGTGGCCACGTGGCGAGCCAGTTCGGCAGTGGCGCCGTAGCGGCTGTAGTACAGCACCAGGACTTCCACGGCGGCGCTCATGGCAGGATCTCCAGGATCTGTTCGGGCGGCCGGCCGATGCGGGCGGCGTCGCCGTGGACGAGGATCGGGCGCTCGATCAGTTTCGGATGTTCGACCATGGTCCGGATCAGCGCCTCGTCGTCCAGCTCGGCGTCCTTCAGGCCGAGTTCGCGGTATTCGGCCTCGCCGGTGCGCAGGACATCCCGCGGGCCCAGGCCCAGGCGGGCGAGGATTGCACGCAGGGTGTCGGCATCCGGCGGGGTCTTCAGGTATTCGACGATCTCCGGCTCGATGTCGCGTTCACGCAGCAGGGCCAGCGCGGCGCGGGACTTGCTGCAGCGCGGGTTGTGGTACAGCGTAGGGCGTGGCGATTCGGACATGCACGGACTCCGGAGGTGAAGGATTCATGACTGAAGCCAATGATAACCGGGCCCGCCGCTGGCGTGTCAGCGGCCGGGTGCAGGGCGTGTTCTTCCGCGCCTCCACGCAGAAACAGGCGCGCCCGCTGGGCCTGACCGGCCATGCCCGCAATCTCCCCGACGGCAGCGTGGAGGTGCTGGCGGTGGGCTCGCCCGAGGCCCTCGACCGGCTCGGGTCGTGGCTGCAGGAGGGCCCGCGCCAGGCCCGGGTGGACGATCTGCAGGTCGAGGACGTTCCGATCCCGCAGCCGCCGCCGGAGCGGTTCACCACCGGCTGAGCCGGGTCGGGTCTTTCCCCCGACGCATTGCGGGTGTAGATTAGAACGAACGTTCGTTTTAGTGGGGCGTCGATGACCGCCAGTCCCGGAAAGGCTGTACGCGGGGAGACCCTGCGCAAGCTGGTGCTGGACACCGCGCTCGAGCGCTTCAGCACCGACGGCTATTTCAATACCTCCATCCACGACATCCGCCGCCAGGCCGGGGTGTCCATCGGTTCGATCTATCACCACTTCGGCAACAAGGAGGCCCTGGCCAAAGCGCTTTATGACGACCTGCTGCAGCGCATGGATGCCGGGCTGCAGCAGGTGATGGAGGAGAGTCAGGACTGCCGCACGCGCTGCGACGGGATCATCGCCTTTCTGTTCGAGACCACCGCACAGGCCCCGCAGACCATGCGCTTCGTGCTGGAGTCCCGCCACCGGGAGTTCCTGCCGGATGAACCGCCGGTGTGTTCGTCGCAGCCGTTCCAGCGCATGCGCGAATGCATCGAGCAGGGCATGGCGGCTGGCGAGCTGCGGCCGATGGAGGTGCCGGTGGCGGCCACCGTGGCCTTCGGTGGAGCCATCCGCCTGCTGCACCTGTACCTCGACGGCGTGCTGGACCGGCCGCTGTCCGACTTTTTGCCCGACATGCAGGAGGCGGCATGGCGGGCGATTGCGATGGATCCGCCTCGCAACACCACCCGGGAGAACGCATGATGATGAAAAGAATGGCCGTACTGCCGTTGCTGCTGGCGCTGGCCGCATGGCCAATGCTGGCGGTGTCCGCCGCCGAAGCCGGCGCTGAACCCACCGACGCGAAGGCGCTGGAGGGCGTCGAGACCGGGCGCGTGGTGTTCGATCTCAACAACAGCGACCCCGAGGGGCTGGCGCTGTACCTGATGGTGATCCGCGAGACCCACGAGGACTTCACCGACCAGGGCGTGGAGCCGGACATGATCCTCGCCTTCCGCGGGCTGGCGGTGACCATGGTCAGCGAGGACCGCGAGCGGTTCGAACTGACGCAGTTCGAGCATCTGGACGCGATCGAGGAGCACATCGCCGCGCTGCGGGAGAAGGGCGTGCGGATGGAGGCCTGTTCGGTGGCCACGCGCCTGTTTGGCGTGGAGAACCACAACCTTCTGCCGGGTATTGATCCCGTACGCAATACCTTCGTGTCGCTGACCGGGTATCAGGCGCAGGGCTATGCGGTGATCCCGATCTACTGAGCCCGAGTGGAGCAACCGGAAAACCACCAGGAGGAGGAAACTACATGAGAAAAACGATACTGAGCATCTTTTTCGCCTGCGTCCTGCCGCTCGGTCTGGCCGTGCCGGCGGTCGCCGACGACGAGGGCCTGGACAACCGTGAGGCCACGCAGGGGATCGAGACCATGCGGGCGGTCTACGACATGCGCAAGTCCGATCCGGACGTGATGCTGGCGTACCTGCGCGGCATCGCCACCAACCACGAGAACCTGCTCAAGGAGGGCGTGGAGCCCGACCTGCGGATGGTGTTTATCGCCGAGGCGGTCAAGTTCATCACCACCGATCCGGAGCCGGAGGTCGACATCGACCACGCGGAGACCCTGGAGGAGATCGCGAAGGCGGTGGACCGGCTGGATGAGCTGGGCGTGCAGATGGAAGTCTGCGCCGCGGCCACGCGCGCCTATGGCGTGGACAACGACACGATCCTGGAGCCGATCAAGCCGGTTCGCAGCGGATTCATCGCGGTGATGGGCTATCAGAACCAGGGCTACGCGCTGGTGCCCGTCTACTGAACCCGCACACCCCATCACACGGGGCCTTTGGGCCGTCGCATCCGTGCGCCGGCCTTTTTTTGTGCAGACGGCTGCGGGCGTAGCGCCCGCCGGGGCTCAGCCGCGCGCCAGCCGGCGGTTGAGCACCCATACGGACAACGGCGCGAACACCCCCGCGATCCCCGCCGCCCAGGCCAGCGATGCGAGCGCCGGGGCCGCGACCGCCCCGTCCGCGTTCATCAGCCCGCGCGCGGCGTCGGTCAGGAGCGACACCGGGTTGGCCTGGACGAAGCCCTGCAGCCACTCGGGCATGGTCTCCACCGGGACAAACGCCGAGCTGACGAACGTGACCGGGAACAGCGCGGTGAAGCCGAACAGCTGCACGTGTTCCGGGTCGCGCGCGAGCACGCCGACCAGCACCATCACCCAGGAGAACGCCACCGCGAAGGTCAGCACCAGCAGTACCATGACCAGCAGATGGCCGAAGGAGGTGGCCAGGCGGAAGCCCAGCAGGTAGCCCACGATCAGCAGCAGGGCGATGCACAGGAGCTGCTTCACCACGTCCGCGAGGATGCGCCCGGCCAGCGGCGCCCAGCGCGGGATGGGCAGGGCGCGGAAGCGGTCGAACACCCCGCGGGTCAGGTCGGTGTTGAGGCCGTGGCCGACATACACCGTGACGAACAGCATGTTCATCACGATTACGCCCGGCAGCACGAAGGCGAGGTAGTCATCCGGCGAGCCGGCGATGGCCCCGCCGAACACGAACAGGAACAGCACCAGAAACAGGATCGGCTGGATGGAGTAATCCCCCAGCTCCCAGGGGTTGCGGCGCACCTGCACCAGGCTGCGCCAGGCCAGCGCGAGGGTCTGGTCGAGGGCATTCATGCGGCATCCTCCCCACTGTCCCCGGCGGCATCGGCCGGCGCGTCGCCGCTGCCGGTCTGCCCGGTGAGTGACAGGAATACGTCGTCCAGGCTGGCGCTGCGCAGGCCCAGCTCCGCGACCTCGATCCCGGCGGCATCCAGCTCGCGCAGCACCGCCGGCAGCAGCGAGGCCTCGGCCACCGGTGCGCTGACGGTCTCGCCTTCTACATGCGGTTCGCTGCCGGTGAGCGTGGCCACCTGGCGGGCGGCCGCATCCGCCTGGTCCGCCCGCGCCAGGCGCAGGAACAGCGTGCGCGTGCCGACCCGGGCCTTCAGCTCCGCGGCCGTGCCCTCGGCGATCACGCGGCCCTGATCCAGCACCACGATGGAATCGGCCAGTGCATCGGCCTCCTCGAGGTACTGGGTGGTCAGCAGCACCGTGGTGCCCGCGTCCTGCAGCCGGCGTACCCGCGCCCACAGGTCGCGGCGGGCACGCGGGTCCAGTCCGGTGGAAGGTTCGTCGAGGAACAGGATGCGCGGGCGGCCGACCAGGCTGGCCGCCAGATCCAGCCGCCGGCGCATGCCGCCGGAATAGGTCTGCACCGGGCGGTGCCCGGCGTCCCGCAGGGAGAAGTCGGCCAGCAGCTCGTCGGCGCGGGCCCGGGCCGCGGCGCGTTTCATGCCCAGCAGGCGGGCGATCAGGATCAGGTTCTCGCGCCCGGTCAGCTTCTCGTCCACCGATGCGTACTGGCCGGTCAGGCCGATGATCTCGCGCACCCGCGCCGCCTCGTCGACGACATCGAGGCCGCCGACCCGCGCGCGACCGGCGGTGGGCGAGAGCAGGGTCGCTAGCATGCGCACCGTGGTGGTCTTGCCGGCGCCGTTCGGGCCCAGCAGTCCCAGTACATGGCCGGCGGGGACCTTCAGGCTGACCTCGTCCACCGCGCGGGTGCCGGCGAAATCCCGGACCAGGCCTTCCACCTCGATGGTGTTGTCCACGCTCACCTCCGCTCGTGCGCGGACCGTCAGCCGCGCTGCAGCTCGCGCCGGATCATCCAGTCCACGTACAGGAACCCGAAGGGCACCACGCCCATGATCAGCACCAGCAGCCACTTGAGTACCGACCAGCCGCGCATGTGGCTGGCCACCACCGTGGCGGCCGCATAGATCAGGAACAGGATGCCATGGATCCAGCCGACCCAGGTGACCGCCATGTGCATGTCCGCGTAGGTGCGCAGCGGCATGGCGACAAACAGCAGCGTGATCAGGGAGATGCCCTCGATCACGCTGATCGCACGAAAGTATTTCATGGCCTTCCGGTATCGCTGGTGAAACGGTCGCGAAGGTTAGCACGCGGGCGCGCCGTCGGCGGCATTCCCGGTGCCTGACGCAGCCCCTACGGCGTGATGGTGACCGGGGCCTCGAGGGCGCCAAGCAGGGCGTCGCCCTGCGGGCCGACCAGCAGCGGGCTGCGGCGGCCGAGCACCACTTCGGCCGCCGGCTGACGTTCCAGTGTGCGGAGCAGCTCGCGGGGAGCGCTCGAGCGCAGCGACTGAACCCGCACCGGAGGGTCGTCGGTCGCCGCCCATTCGCTCAGGGCCCGGTCCCGCTCCCGCACGGCGTCGGGGTCGCCCAGCGGGACGAGCAGCACGGTCAGGGGGCGCCGTTGCTGGCGGGCCCGGGCGCGGGCGAAGGCGAGCGCATCGTGCGCGGTCTCCGGGGCATCGACCACCACCAGGACCGGGCTGTCGGGGCGTGTCGGCCGGGTTCCGGTGAGGTGGACCCGTCCCGGGGCTTCATGGACCAGGCTGCGGGCGGTGGAGCCCAGGCGGCTGCCGGTCGCGGCCGACCATCCGATCTTGCCCAGCACGAGGAAATCACCCGGGGTGGTCAGCGCAAGCACCTCGCGGCGCACCGATCCGCGGCGGACCTCGAGCGAGCAGTGGATCCTTGCACGCGCGGCGGCCTGTTCGGCCGCACGGCGGAGGTGGGCGGCGCGGCGCCGCAGGCGGGTTTCCAGCGGCCCGGTTTCCAGCGGCCGCGGCTGCCCGGAGAGCGAACCGATCTCGCGGGTGAAGGGGTAGGCGGCGCTGCGCAGCAGATCGGCCTCCTCGACGAAGATCGCCTGCAGCTCGCCCTGCAGCGTGGCGGCCAGGGTCGCCGCGGCCTCGAGCGCGGCCTGGCTGGCGCGCGAGGCGTCGAGCAGGACCAGGATGCGCCCGGCCTCCGCCGACGGGAGCGGCTGGGTGCCCGCGGGGTCAGTCATTGTCCTCGTCCCGAGGAACGGGGCCGGCGTCCTCCGCGCCCGCGTCCTCGTGCCGGCGATGCCGCGCAAGGCGGGCGAAGGTCGCCAGCCGGTCGGCGACCGCGCGGTTGAAGCTCTCCGCCGGGAACTCGCCATCGGCGTCCGCCTCCCCGGGGGGCATGTCGGCGAGCAGGGCAACGGCGTCGTCCACCGAGCGCAGCGGGTACACGCGGAAGCGGCCGGCGGCCACGGCTTCGCGCACGTCGCGCCGCAGCATCAGGTGTTCCACGTTGCTGGCGGGGATGAGCACGCCGTGGCCGTTCATCTCGCCCGCTTCCCGACAGACATCGAAGAACCCCTCGATCTTTTCGTTGACCCCGCCGACGGCCTGGACCTCGCCGTGCTGGTTGACCGAGCCGGTCACCGCCAGCGCCTGCTTCAGCGGGATCCGCGCGATGGCCGACAGCAGGGCACAGATCTCGGCGACCGACGCGGAATCGCCCTCGATCCCGCCGTAGGACTGTTCGAAGGCGAGACTGGCCGACAGCGACAGCTCCGCATCCCCGGTGTAACGGCTGGCGAGAAAGCGTGAAAGGATCATCACGCTCTTGCTGTGGATCGGCCCGGCCAGTCTGGCCTCCCGCTCGATGTCGATGACCTGGCCCTTGCCCGGCCGCGCGGTCGCGGTGATGCGCATGGGGCGTCCGAACAGGTGGCTGCCCAGCTGCATCACGGACAGGCCATTGACCTGGGCCGTCTGCCTGCCTTCCGTGGCGATCATCACCGTGCCGCGGCGGATCTGCTCCAGGCTGCGCCGTTGCACGCGTGCCGAGCGCTCGATGCGTTCCTCGATCGCGCGTTCGATGTGGGCGGCGCCGATGGTTCCGGCCTCTGCCTGGCGCGCCCAGTGGTCGGCCTCCATCAGCAGGTCGCGCAGGGTGCGGTCATGGGCGGTGAGCCTGGTCTGGTCCCCGGCCAGACGGCTGGCGTGTTCGATGGTGCGGGCCACGGCGCCGCGGTCCAGCGGGCGCAGCTCGTCGCGCCGCGCCATGCTGGCGAGCATGCGCGCGTACAGGGCGTAACCGGCCTCGTCGCGCTCGAGGTCGTCCTCGAAGTCGGCCTCGACCTTGAACAGCTCGGCGAAGTCCGGGTCGTAATGCGACAGCAGGTAATACAGCAGGCGGTCGCCCACCAGCACCACCTTGGGCGAGACCGGGACCGGTTCGGGTTCCAGGCTGACCGTGCTGACCAGGCCGTAGAGCCGCTCCAGCGACTCGATGCGGATCTCGCCGGAGAACAGCACGCGCTTCAGGCTGTCCCAGGCCATCGGCTGCATCAGTACCCGCCGGGCGTCGAGGATCAGATAGCCGCCGCTGGCATGGTGCAGGGCACCGGCGCGGATCAGCGAGAAGTCGGTGTACAGCGCGCCGTTGTGCACGTGGTGTTCAATCTGGCCGGTCAGATGCTGGTGATTGGGCAGGTCCTCGTAGATCACCGGCGCCCCTTCGGTTTCCGCATGGTCCACCAGCAGATTGGCGCGGAAACGGGCCAGCAGCGCTTCCGGGGGCGCGTGATCCTGCCCGCTCTGCCCATCCTGCCCGCCGTGTTCGTCGTGGCCGCCGCGGAAGACCTCGGCGTGTTCCACCACGTGCCCGTGGATGGCGTCGAGCTGTTCCGCCACCCGCGGCAGGTGCGCCCACTTCTCCTTCAGTTCGCGGATCGGGCCGCCGAGGGTGAGCTGCACCATCTCCTCGTTCAGCGAGTGGACCTTCTCCCGCAGCTCCTTGCGCAGGCGGGGCACCTGCTGGATGGCCTGCTGCAGCTGTTTCTGCAGTTCCTCGGCCTTCTGCTCGATGCGCTCGCGTTCTTCCTCCGACAGCTTCTCGTATTCCTCCGGGTCCAGGACCTCGCCGTCACGGACGGGTGCGAAGGTGAAGCCGCTGGGGGTGCTGACCAGCTCGATGTCGTGCTTGTTGGCCTCCTCCTGGACCTCGCGGACGCCTTCGTTCTGGCGTTCGGACATCTCCTCCTGCAGTTCCCGCAGCCGCCCCTGGTATTCGTCGCTCTCGAAGGCGGCAGGGATGCTGGTGCGCATCTCCTCGACCAGATTCTCGAGATCATCGCGCAGCTGACGCCCCTCGCCGGCCGGCAGACGGATCGCGTGGGGGCGTTCCGGCCGGTCGAAGTTGAAGACATGGCACCAGTCCGGCGGGACCGCCTCGCTGGCCGCGCGGCGGGCGAGAAAGCGGCGCACCAGGTCGTGCCGGTCGCTGCCCTCGGGGCCGAGCACGAACAGGTTGAAACCCGCGCTGCGCATGCCCGCACCGAATTCCAGCGCGCGCAGCAGCCGGTCCTGGCCGCAGGGGAGTTCCAGTTCTTCCAGCTCTTCGGTGGTGTCGAACGCGAGCTGCTCCGGCGGGCAGCGATGGTAGGTCCGTTCCGCGTCCAGGGGTGTCGGTCGGGTCATGCCAGCTCTCCTTGATCCGTACCCCGGACCATAGCCGGATACCTGCCCCGGCGACAAAGGCCTGCACCCCGGGGTTGCCGGGCCGCGCTCCCGCAGCCGGGATCAGCTCTGTGTGTGGACCGAGTCCAGTTCCAGCAGCTCCAGGCGGTGATTGCCCGAGGGGTGCGGCTCGGAGGGGCCCTGGACGAGCAGGGCCAGACCTTCGTTGATTGCGTTCTCCGCGAGCCACTGGTGCGCAAAGTCGTTCCAGTCGCTGCGGTCCTCGGCCACGGCCTCCGGCCGGACACCGTAGGAAAACTGCAGGCCCTGAGCGGTCTCGGGGTGCGGCGTAAAGGCCGCGATCCAGCAGGGCAGGCCCAGGCCGGCGATGCGTCGGGCGGTGGCGCCGCTGAGCGTGGGCACCAGCGTGACCTGCGGTCGGCTCCGGTGCGCGGTGTGGAATACGCTGCGCGCGATCAGGTCGGCGGCACGCTCCTGCTCGGGCAGGTCGGGTTCGTCCGGGTGGTCGGTGCCCGCGGCGGCGTCGCGTTCCGGTTCGATCGAACGGGCGATGGCTGCCAGCATCGCCACCGACTCCACCGGATAGCGCCCCATCGCGGACTCGCCGGAGAGCATCACGCAGTCGGTGCCGCCGAGGATGGCATTCGCCACGTCGGTGGCCTCGGCGCGCGTGGGCCGGCGCGAGTTCACCATCGACTCCAGCATCTGCGTGGCGGTGATCACCGGGCGGTTGTGCCGGTTGGCACGGCGGGTGATGCGGCGCTGGGCCAGCGCGATGCTCGCGATCGGGATCTCCACCCCCAGATCCCCGCGCGCCACCATGATGCCGTCGGCCGTCTCGAGGATGCTGTCGAGCTGCTCCAGCGCATCGGCGCGCTCGATCTTGGCAATGATGAAGGGGTTGTAGCCCAGATCCTCCGCGGCCTTGCGCACCGCCAGGATGTCCTCGCCGTCGACCACGAAACTCTGGCTGACCGCGTCCACCCCGTGCTGCGCCGCAAACCGCAGCCATGCGTGATCGTCCAGCGTGAAGGCGCGGATGCCCAGATCGATGCCCGGCAGGTTCAGCCCCTTGCGCGAGCGCAGCTCCCCGCCGGTCTGCACGCGGCAGCTGACGTCGGGCCCGGCGACCGACTCCACCTCCAGCTCGATGTAGCCGTCGTTCAAAAACAGCGCATCGCCCGGCTGCACCGCCTCCGGCAACCCGGAGAACGACACGCTGACCCGCGAGGCGTCCCCGATGCACTCCTGCGTGGTCAGCGTGATGCCCTGACCCGGCTCCAGCTCGATCGGCTCCTCGGCCAGCTCGCCAATGCGCATCTTCGGTCCCGGCAGATCCCCGAGGATGGCCACACGGGTCCCGGTTTCCTGCGCCGCTTCGCGGATCCGAGCGATCAGACCGGCGTGATAGGCGGGGTCGCCATGCGAGAAGTTCAGCCGGACCACGTTCAGCCCGGCCTGCATCATCCGCCGCAGCGTCTCCGGTGAATCGGACGCCGGCCCGATGGTGGCCACGATCTTGGTCTTCTGTGCGGGAAACGGCATGACAGACCCTTGCTCGATCAATGCCATCGAGAGTAAACCGTCCGCGAAAGTCTGTCGCCACCGAGCCTGGCGGGCGTCCTCCATCCGGAACCCGGATACCTCGCAATGGTCCATGGGTATGTGTTTCGGGGCAGGGGATCGCCAGGCCGACAAACCACGGCTGTCAACATATCAAGCCGGAAGGGTGGTGCACGTGATACGGACGAACGGGATCTGCACATGGCCCATGGTCCTGGTGGCCGTGGCGCTTCTGGTGTTCGGCCTGAGCGGCAACGCGGCCGCCGGGGAACGGCAGGCCGAGATCGTGCAACTGGTGGAGGGCCTCGACGAGGACGAGCTCATCGTCTTTGAGCCGGAGGACCCCCGGTACACCGTGACGGTCTTTACCGACGTCAACTGCCCCTATTGCCGCGAGTTCCACCAGCAAATCGACGACTACCTCCTGTGGGACATCCGCATTCGCTATGCGGCGTTTCCCGTCATCGGCAACGCCTTCGAGCAGATGGAGGCGGTGTGGTGCAGTGACGACCGGCAGGATGCCATCACGCGGGCCAAGCTGGGCGGGACCGAAGTAAAGGCGGAAGGTTGCCCGAATCCCGTGGCCGATCATCTGGCCATCGCCCGGGAGCACCGTTTCCTGGGTACCCCCACCATCATCACCCCCAAGGGGCAGATCAGGTACGGCCTGGTCCCCGCTGCCGAACTCGCAGACATGCTGGAAGCCGAGGCGGCCCGGTAAGCAGCGTATTCTCCATGCGCTGGAGGCCCCCTCTGGTTCTTAGCGATATCGGTGGATGCCTCGGCGCTGACCGGGCCGGGGTAGCCACCTTGCCCGTCGCCCACCTGCTTGCCGCACTACGCGCCTGGTTGTTCGTTGGTCAGACGCCAGTTGCCGCTGACCCGGATGCTCCAGCGTCCCTTTGCAGTGCCCTTCAGTCGGTGCAGGTGGCACCCGGGAATATCCATGTCTTCGACCGTGGCCGCCGTATCCAGCGCTGCCAGCAGTATTCTCGGACGTCCTGCATGTCGAGGCTGTATGCCTGTCACGCTGCCTGACTCGTAGAAGCGGCGCAGTCCCTTGTGCCGACACGACTTGATCTTTGGCGAGCGCAGCGCATTGCGCGACACGCGATATATCATCGATTTGATCAGTCGAGAAAGGCGACGGCTTTGACGAGGGCGTGGGCGCGGGTGCCGGGTTGGAGGCGCAGGCGTTCGGCGGAGAGGCGGGTGAGTTCGGCCATCAGGGTCTGGCCGTCGTGCTGGCGGCAGACGGCGAGGATGCGCGCGGGACCGTGGTGGCCGGGGGCCTCGTCGAGGGACTCGATGGTGACCGGGACGATGTTGAGGACGGAGACGTCGTCGGGCGCGGAGAGGGCGAGGGCGACGTCGCGGGCATCGATGCGCAGGCGGGCCTGGCTCCCGGCGCCGTTGGTGGTGCCGGGGGTGGATGGTACGTGGTAGCGGGCCTCGGGCGGGCCGAAGGGGTGCAGGCCGTGTTCGTCGGGCGGGCCCAGTTCGCCCTGGAGGACGGAGACGGCGCCTTCGTCGCGGAACAGGGGGGAGTCGGCGCGGGCGAGGGCGTCGCGCAGGGGTTCCAGGCGTTCGAGCTGGCCGTCGTGCATGAAGGCGACGCGGGTGGCGAGGCGTTCGACCTCGTCCGGGGCGTGGGTGACGAGCAGGGTGGGGATGCCGGTCTCCTCGGACAGCCGCGCGAGGAAGGGCATGATCTCGCGCCGGGTCTGGGTGTCCAGGGCGTTCAGGGGTTCGTCGAGCAGCAGCAGGTCGGGGCTGGTGAGCAGGGCGCGGCCGAGGGCGACGCGCTGGCGCTGGCCGCCGGAGAGCGCCTCGGCGCGGCGCCCCAGCAGGTCATCGATGCCGAGCAGGCGGGCGACCTCGTCCAGGTGCAGGCGGCGCAGGGGCTCCGGTGTGCGCTTGTAGCCGTAGAGCAGGTTGCCGCGTACCGACAGGTGCGGGAGCAGGGTGGATTCCTGGAACACCAGGCCGACGCGGCGGCGGTGCAGCGGGACGAAGGTCTTGCCGGATTGCCAGGGGGTGGCGCCGAAGTGCACCTCGGCGCCGGGCGGGTGTTCCAGCCCCGCGATAATGCGCAGCAGTGTGGTCTTGCCGCAGCCGGAGCGGCCGAACAGGGCGGTGACGCCCTGCAGCGGGAAGGCGGTGTCCACGTCCAGGGTGAAGCCTGCGCGCTCCAGCCGCGCCTTGATCCGCAGGGTCTCGGTCATGGGGCCGGTCACGGGCGCACCGTGTCGAAGCGGCGGTTGATCGCGTAGACCACGAACAGCACCGCGAAGGCGAAGATCAGCAGGCCCAGCGACAGGCGGTGGGCGGCCTCGAAGTCCATGGCCTCGGCGTGGTCGTAGATCAGGATGGACAGCACCTGGGTCTCGCCGGGGATCGCGCCGCCCAGCATCAGGATCACGCCGAACTCGCCGAGGGTGTGGGCGAAGGCGAGGGTGGCGGCGACGATGAAGCCGCCGCGGGTCATCGGCAGGATGACGGTGAAGAAACGGTCGATGCGCCCGGCGCCCAGCGAGCCGGCGATTTCCACCGGGCGGCGGCCGAGGTTGGCGAAGGCCTGCTGCAGCGGCTGCACCGCGAACGGCAGGGAGTAGATCACCGAGGCGATCAGGATGCCCTGGAAGGTGAAGGCCAGGTGGTTCAGGCCCCAGTTCTCCAGCGTGCTGCCGACCGGGCCGGCCGGGCCCAGCAGGACCAATAGATAGAAGCCCAACACGGTGGGCGGCAGCACCAGCGGCAGGGCGACCAGTGCCTGCACCGCGGTGCGCAAGCCACCGGGGGCGCGGCCATTGGCCAGCCACCAGGCGATGGGCGTGGCGATCACCAGCAGGATCAGCGTGGTGTAGATCGCCAGCTTGAGGGTGACCTCGATCGCCATCCAGTCCGTGGGGCTCAGGTCGAACATGGGCGCTTACGGGGCGGCCGTGGCGGCTTCGGCGGAGCGGTTTTCGGCGAGGTCGTCGCCGGGCATCACGAAGCCGTAGCGGCGCATGATGTCGCGGGCGGTGTCGCCGTGCATGTAGTCGGCGAAGCGGCGCGCGGCCTCGTTGTGTTCGCCGCGTCGGGTGATGATGAAGCCCTGGGTGAGGGGTTCGTGCAGCGCGTCGTCGATCAGGTGGTGCGGGTGTTCGGCGAGGTCCGGGAACTCGGCCAGCGACAGCGCGATGATGCCGATCTCGGCACCGCCGGCCTGGATCATGCGTGCGGTCCGGGCGATGTTGTCGCCGTTGACGATCTTGGGCTGCAGATCCTCCCAGATACCGACGGACTTCAGCGCCTCCATCGCGCGCACGCCGTAGGGCGCGTGGGTGGGCGAGGCGATGGCGACGCGGCGGATGTCGTCGCGCGTCAGGTCTTCAAGCGTCATCTCCGAGGCATCCATGCGGTTGCTCCACAGCACGATGCGGCCGATGGCGTAGACCTCCGGTTCCGTCACGGCATGGCCCTCGGCGCGCAGCTTCTGCGGGTAGGCGATATCGGCGGAGAAGAAGACGTCGTACGGCGCACCGTTCATGATCTGCGTGGTCATGCGGCCGGAGGAGCCGTAGGTCACGCGGACCGCGTCGTCCGGGTGTTCGCGTTCGTATTCCTCGATGATCTCGTCCAGCGCGAAGCGCAGGTCGGAGGCGGCGGCGATGGTCAGCGGGTCGTTAGCGGCCACCAGGCCGGGCAGCAACAGGAGCAGGATCAGGAAGAGGGCGCGCAGGTGCATCATCGGTCGTCCTTTTCGGTTTGTTCTTTCACGCACGGGGGTGCTCGTGCTTTTTGCACGGGATCGGGCCACGGGTGGAGGATCCGGGTGTCGGGTCGGCGGGGATTTTTGCATTCGCGTTATGTTTAATGAAACATAACGGGCTCGATGAACCCGGTCAAGCATCGGGCGGTCGGGCCCGGTGGCCGCAGGGGCCGGGGGACCGCCGGCCGGCCGTGCATTCCGGATCCGGGATGCCTCGATTCAGCGCCTTTTTGAAGGAGTGCGCATGAGTAACGAAAGGAACGAACCGATGGACGAGCCGCAGCTGGAGATCAGCGTGGATGCGTCGCGCGAGCTGGTGGATATCGGGCTGGCGGTACTGCTGGACATCCGCCAGCCGTTCGAGCTGGAGCTGGAAGGCGCGGTGGATGGTGCGGTATCGGTGCCGCTGTTCCGGCTGAAGCAGCTGCTGGGCAAGCACCTGTCGGAAGAAGAGCAGGAGCTGCTGGATGCGGACGAGCCGGACGAGCGGGATTTCCAGCACTTCCTGTCGCTGATCAACCAGCACCATGTGCGCCAGGATCAGATCCTGCTGTGCCTGTGCAACAGCGGGCGGCGCAGCCTGCGGGCCGCGCAGCTGCTGCGCGATCTGGGGTATGTGCGCAGCCTGTCGGTGCGCGAGGGGTTTCGCGGGTGGCAGGGGGCCGGGGAGGCGGATTGAGGGTCGCGGGCCGCGGCGGTTTCGTCACGGCCGGGGCCCTTGAGGGCGTCGGGGTGTTCGCGTGCGAGCACGCTCCCACATACCCACATACCCACATACCCGCATAGTCCCATAGCCCATAGCCAATATGGTCAGATATGCGGGCTATTCGTTGTCGTCGCGGAGCAGCGGGCGCATGGCGTCGAGCTCGTCGCGGATGGCCTCGGCGGCGCGCTCCTCCATGCGGCGGTAGCGGGCGAGGACGTCCTCGCCCAGCGGCGTGACCCGCGCGCCGCCGCCCCGGGTGCCGCCGCGGGCGGTGTCCACCAGGGGTTCGCGGAAGCTGCGGTTCATGGTCTCCACCAGGTTCCAGGCCCGGCGATAGGACATGCCCATGTCACGCGCCGCACCGGAGATCGAACCCGCGCTCCGGATGGCCTCCAGCAGGCGTGCCTTGCCCGGTCCGAGGGCCGTCACCTCGCCCAGCAGGATCCGCAGGCGGGGCGTCGGGTCATGCCGGTTTCCGCTGTTGGGGGCGCTGTCGGGGTTGTCGGGGTCGCTGCTCATGGTCGGCCATGGTCGAAATCTGCGGGGATGGTGCCGTGAAAGGCCGCGGATTGCGAGGCATGTGCCGGGTATGAGCCCGGTATGGACCCGGTGTGCGCCCGGTGTAAGCTCGGCAGGCGGCGCGGTGCGGCGGGATCTGCGAGACTGAGGACATGGTGAGCAATCTTTCCAGATCGGCCCCGTTCCGTCTCGGCCGCGTCGGCCGCGGTGTCCGGTGGCGGCTGACCCGTTCGCGATGAGCGCGACGATGGCGCGGGAAGAAGCGGCGGCGCTGGAGGATCTGCTGGGCCCGCTGGATGCGGCGCTGTCCTCGCACGGGGCGGCGGTGCTGGTGGCCGAGCCCGGGGCGGGCAAGACGACCCGAGTGCCGCTGCATCTGGCCTTCGGGGATTCGCCCGGGCGCGTGGTGGTGCTGCAGCCGCGGCGTCTGGCCGCGCGCATGGCGGCTACGTTCATGGCCGGGCAGTGCGGCGAGGCCGTGGGGCAGACGGTGGGCTATCGCGTGCGCGACGCGCAGCAGGTGTCGGCGCAGACCCGGGTGGAGCTGGTCACCGACGGGATCTTCCTGCGCCGCATCCAGGCCGACCCGCTGCTCGAGGGCGTCGATACCCTGGTCTTCGATGAATTCCACCTGCGTCGGCCGGAGGCGGAGCTGGCGCTGGCCTTCGCGCTGCAGGTGCGCCGGCTGCTGCGCCCGGAGCTGCGCATCGTGGTGATGTCGGCCACCCTGGATGACGATGCGGTCGCGCGCCTGCTGGCCGGGGGCGGATCAGAGGGCGGGGCCGAACCCGTGCCGGTCCTGCGGGCACGCGGCCGGCAGTTTCCGGTGGATGTGCGGCATGCGCCGCCGGCGCCGGACGCGTCGCTGGCGGACGCGGTGGCCGGGGCGGTGCGCGAGGCGCTGGCGGCCGAGACGGGGTCCCTGCTGGTCTTCCTGCCCGGGGAGCGCGAGATCCGCGAGGTGGCCGCGCGGCTGCAGGCGGGCGGGGACGCCGGCCTGGATACGCCGTCCGGTTATGCGCGGGTCGTGCCGCTGTTCGGTCGTCTGGCCGCGGAGGAGCAGGCGCGCGCGGTGCAGCCGGCGCCGGCGGGCGAACGCAAGGTGGTGCTGGCCACCGACATCGCCGAGACCAGCCTGACCATCGAAGGCGTGCGGGTGGTGGTGGATGCGGGGCTGGCCCGCGAGCCGCGTTTCGATGCGGCCACCGGGCTTTCGCGCCTGGTGACGGTGGCGGCCTCGAAGGCCGCGGCCGAACAGCGTGCGGGGCGTGCCGGACGCACCGAACCCGGCGTCGCGATCCGGCTGTGGGCGCAGGCGGACGAGGTCGCCCGGCCGGATTACGCAACCCCGGGACTGCGCCAGGTGGACCTTCTGCCGCTGGCGCTGGAGCTGGCGGGCTGGGGCGAGCCGGTGGCCGGGCTGGACTGGCTGGAACCGCCCCCGGCGCAGGGACTGGCCTCGGCGCAGGCGCTGCTCGCGGAACTGGGCGCGGTGGACGCAGCGGGGCGCATCACCGATCACGGGCGTGCGCTGCTGCGCCTTCCGACCCATCCGCGGCTGGCGCACATGCTGCTGCGTGCGCAGGAACGCGGGTGGTCGCGGCTGGCCTGTGAGCTGGCGGTGCTGGTGGAGGAGCCGGGTCTGGCCGGACCGGAGATGCCCCTGGATCTGGAGTTGCGGCTGGAGCGGGCCCGGCGCGCGGGCGGACGTGCCTGGCAGCGATCCCTGCGGCGTCTGGAGCAGGGGCTGGAACGGGTCGCGGGTGCGGCCGCCGCCGGCGAAGCGGGGGCGAACGAGGCAATGGACGAGCCCGCCGCCCTGGACGTGCTGGCCGCGCTGGCCTGGCCGGAGCGCATCGCCCGGCATCGTGGCGGCACGGCCGGGCGTTTCGTGATGGGCAACGGCCGCGGCGCGGTGCTGCCGGAGCGCGAACGCCTGGCGCATGCGGAATTCCTGGTGGCGGTGGACTGCAGCGATGCCGAACGCGAGGCCCGCATCCGCTGCGCGGTGGCGCTGGATCCGGCGGTGCTGGAACGCGAGGCGCCGGAGCTGTTCCACCGCGAGACGCGCTGCGACTGGGTGGAGGACGGAGCGCGCCTGGAGAATGCGCGTATCCGCCGGGTCGGCACGCTGGTGATCGAACGGCAGATGATCGCGCTGGCGGATCCCGCCGACACCGTCGCCCCGTGGTGCGCACGGCTGCGCCGCGAGGGGCTGGAGCGGCTGCCGTGGGACGCGGCGGCCAGTCAGCTCCGCGCCCGCATCCACCTGCTGCACGAGGCGATGCCGGAGGCGGGGTTTCCGGATATGAGCGATGCCGCGCTGCTGGCGGACTTCGAGCAGTGGCTGGGGCCGTATCTCGCCGGGATCACGCGGCGGCGCGATCTGGAACGCCTCGATCTGGCGGCGATCCTGCGCGCACGCCTGGACTGGGCCCAGCAGCAGCAACTGGAACGCGAGGCGCCGGCGCGCATCGAGGTGCCGTCCGGTTCCGCCCACCGGGTCGACTACACCTGCGAGCCGCCGGTGCTGGCGGTCAAGCTGCAGGAGCTGTTCGGCCTGACCGATACCCCGACGGTTGCCGGCGGCCGGGTGGCGGTGATGCTGCATCTGCTGTCACCGGCCGGGCGCCCGGTGCAGGTCACCCAGGACCTGAAGAGCTTCTGGGCGAACGGCTACCCGGAGGTGCGCCGCGAGCTGAAGGGGCGTTATCCGAAGCATCCGTGGCCCGAGGACCCCTGGGATGCGCCCGCGACCCGGCATGCAAAGCGGCGGTGATCGCGGGGACCGCCCCCCGGAGTCCGGCTCCGGATCGGGTCCACGATGCGGCGCGCGGCGTTCTCGGGTAGTGTCGCGTTCAGCACCACTGCGAGAAGATTCCCCCGATGCTGAAGTTCCTGACCGCGATCCTGATCCTGCTGTTCATCTGGTGGCGGGTGTCGCGCTGGCTGGAGGTCCGCCGGCGCCGGGCACGCGGCGAGGACATCTCCTACGAGGTGCGGATCAAGGGTTATCGGCCGATCACCATCCTCAGCGTGATCTTCCTGATCCTGTACGGGGGGTATGTCGTCTGGTACCTGCTGACGGAACATCTGGGACTGCTGTAGTCCGTTCGTCCCGCGGGTCGAGCCACGGCTCAGCAGTCCCCGATGCGCTCGCCCTCGATCTCCATGATGATCGTCATCGGGCCCATGGGGCTGTCGACGTCGGTGGTCATGGTGCCTTCGGAACGCGTCCCCATGAAGCGCATCTCGCCTTCCATGGTGGCGCGGTCGCCCTGCGGATCGGTGCAGGTCATGGCGAAGTCGGCGCCGTCGGAGCGGACGTCCACGTGATCCAGGGTGCATTCTTCCGGAACCTCGATGACGTCCTCGCCCTTTTCGATGTCTTCCTGCGTCACGCATTCGCGGGTGACTTCGACCTGGTCCTGCATCTGGGGCATGCCTTCGATGGTGGTCGTATGGGTGTACTCCCATTCGCCGGGTTCGATGTTGGGGGTCTCGGCCTGGGCGGCCACGGGCAGGGCCAGCAGGGCCAGCGGGATCAGGAATCGCAGCATGACGGTTCTCCGGATGCGGAAAAGGGCTTTCCCGATCCATCTTGCATGGGGGCCGGAGGTGTGGCAACTCTGCGTTTGGAGGGGACGAGGAGTACGCAATGACGGGACGCTGGTGGTTGCCGCTGATCGTTGTGCTGGTCGCGGCCGGAGCCTGGCGCGAGCTGGTGCAGGACGACGCGCGGGAGGCGGACGCCCCGGCCCCGGCCGCGTTCGCGGAGCACCCGGTTGCGCCGGGGTGCCGGCTCCCGGTGACCTTTCATCTCGATCGGGTGGACACGGCGTTCGGTCTGGAGGAACACGAAGTGCGCGCGGCCCTGCGCGATGCCCGCCGGATGTGGGAGGCGGTGACCGATGCCCGGCTGTTTCGCGAGCGGGCGGGCGAGGGCGTGGCCGTGCGGCTGGTGTTCGACGAGCGGCAGGCCGAGGCCCTGCGGCGCGAGCAGGTCCGCTCGGGGCTGGAAGAACGGTACGCGGAGATCGAGCGACGGCGCGATCGTCTGGATCACGCGCGCTCCGCGCTGGAGGCGGACCTCCGCCGCCACGGGGAAGACCGCGAAGACCTGGCAGAGCGCCAGGCGGCTCACCGGCGCGACGTTTCCGCCTGGAATGCCGGCGAGGGGCGCCGCAGCGAGGCGCGTCGCGCGCGGCTGGAGCGCGAAGCGGAGGCCATCGAGGGCCAGCGGCGCCAGCTGAACCGCCGGGCCGAGCGCCTGGACGAGCGCCGCGAAGAACTGGAACAACGCCGGGCGGAGCTGGACGCGGCGATCGCGGACTACAACGCCCGTGCGGACGGCCACAACGAGCGCTCGCGCGGAGCGACCGGATTCAACGTGGGACTGTACGAACAGTCCGCCGACGGACGCGCCATCACGGTCTATCAGGCCGCCGACCGCGAACGGCTGACGCTGGTGCTGGCGCACGAGCTGGGCCATGCGCTGGGCATCGGCCATGTTGCGGATCCGGCGGCGGTGATGCACGCCAGTCTGGGTGCCGAGAATGCGGGGCGCGAGCGGCTCGCGGAGGCCGACCGGCGTGCGCTGGAACAGGCCTGCGACGTGACCACCGAGTCCACCGGGCCCACCGGGCCCGCACGGGGTCAGTAGCGGTAGCGCAGCCCTGCCGACAGGATGTTCACCCGCCCGCGGGTGCTGCCGCTGTATTCCACCGTGCCGGTGTCGAATTCGCGGGTCAGTTCGATGTCCTCGCTCGACACGTGGACGTAGGAGTAGCCGAGGTCGACGCTCAGTCGTTCCGACGGATGCCAGGAGGCCCCCAGCGACAGCCAGGTGCGGTCGCCGTCCGGGGTTCGGGTCGAGCGGTGGCTGTCGCGGGTGGGGGTGCGGTCGTACTGGATGCCGCCGCGCAGGGTCCAGGCCGGGTTGAGCTCGTATTCGGCCCCGATCGCCAGGGCGTAGCTGTTGCGATAGTCCTGCTCCAGCTCCTGTTCGGCCAGTGGGTGGCTGGACTCCACCGCGATCTCGTCGAAGTTCGACCACTTGAACCAGGTGTACTGCAGCAGCCCGGTCCAGCGTTCGTTGAAGCGATGGCTGAGCGCGGCGCTGGCGATGTCCGGGAGCTTGAGGTCGGCCTCGCCGGTGGCCACCACCGGCCCGGTCAGCGGCGGGCCGTTCTCCGGCATGGCGACGCGCGCCGTGCCCTTGAGCGTGTGGGTCACCCCGCTGCGATAGTGCAACCCGAGGCGAGTGGTGTCCGCGAGGTCGATCAGCACGCCGAGGTTGTACCCCACGTCCCAGCTGTCCCCTTCCAGGCGGTATTCGCCGTCGAGTGCCGGGTCCGGACCAATCGGGTCCGGGATGGCCGCACGCAGCGTGGCATCGGCGTACTGCAGGTCGATGCCACCGCCGACGGAGACCCGGTCGCTGACCTGCACGGCGATGCTGGGCTGCAGATTGAGCACCCGCAGGTCGGTCTCCAGCGAGTCGTAGCGGGCGAAGAAATCGTCGTCGTACTCGCCCTTCAGTCCGAAATGGGTGCCCAGGCCGAAGCCCAGCCATACGCGATCCGACTGCGGCTCGGCCCAGTAGAAACTGGGCAGCGGGGTGGGGTCGTAGGGGTTGTCGCCCTCGCTGCCCTCCACGGGCGACGTCTGGCCGTTCGCATTCGTGAAGCTCGAGCCGTCGTTGCGGGTGCTGGAGCGCGGGAACAGCAGATGCGCACCGGCCTGCACCTCGGCGCTTTCCAGGCGGGTCATGCCGGCGGGGTTGAAATAGATGGTGCTGGCGTCGGAGGCGATGGCGGCCTCGCCGGCATAGGCCCGGCCCAGGCCGGTGACCCCCTGTTCCTGCAGGTAGAAGCCGGCGGCCAGCACGGTGGCCGGGGCCAGACCGAGCGGCGCGGCGATGGCCGCGGCCGCGAGATGGCGCGGTCGAACAGGCATGGTTCCCCCCTTCACACCCGTGACACGGATTCTCGTGATCCGTCTGACAGCCGAAGGTAGCGACCCCGCCGGCCGGACACAAGGGCCGGCTTGCAACGGGGGCTTAAGGAAACACTGATCAATGTACACGCTCGCGCTCGAGTCGCTTTTGCGTGCGAACAAGGCGCGGCGACCGCCGTGCAGTCATTCTGCACAAGGAAGCCGCAACGCCGTGCGCGCGCAAAAGCGGCCGAGCCCCTACGGGGTTGGGCCCCGGGTTCCCCGATCCGGCGTTGCGCCGCTTGCGGGTAGAACCACTACCCGCTGCACGACGCGCCTTGTCTCGGAAAACCCGGGGCACCAACTCGAGCGTGTACATTGATCAGTGTTTCCTTAAATCAGCAGCAGGGCGAGCCCGATGGCGGCGGCCGCCGCGCCGCCACCGGCCAGCCCCAGGGTGCGGGCGGTGAAGCGGCCGATCACCGGGCGTGCCCGTTCGCGCCGGGTGAATGCATCCTGCACGGCGACCAGCGCGGTAATGGCGCCGGCGACCAGCAGGATGATGCCGAAGATGTCCAGCAGTGGGGCGTATTCCATGTCGGTGTCCCTGGCGGCGGTCGAGGCTGCTTTGGTGGATCATCCGGCGCGGCTGCGGGTTCCGCATCCCAACCCTGATCACGTCAGGGTTGGTTGTGAACGGGGTCTCAGTGCCCGAAGGTAGCAATGACCATTCAGGATAGTGGGTTGTCAGGAGACAGCCAATCGGGAGGGATCTCATGTCATCGATCTTGCTCAATCGTTCGCAGCATGCGCGTCACTGGTTTCGGTCGGGCCTGATGGTCGCCGGCGCGGCCATACTGATGGCCTGCGGCCCCGGCGAAGGGCAGTCCGAGGTGCCCGGGGTGGAGGCGTCCGCGCTGGCGCATCCGGAGGAAGCGGGCGAACTGGTGGTGGTCACCCGCAACGCACCCACCGCCTGGTTCTACGACCGCCATACCGAGACCGCGGGCCCCGAACACGATCTGGTGGAGGCGTTCGCCGACGCCCGCGGCTGGGACGTCGAGTGGCAGGTGGTGGATTCGGTCGATGCCGTGCTGCGGGCCCTCGCCTCGGGAGAGGTCCACATGGCCGCGGCCGGGCTCACGCACCTCGAGTCGCGCGATGCCGATTTCCTCCGCGGGCCGCAGCACACCGAGGTGACCGAGCAGGTCGTCTGTCATCGTGACCAGCGTCCGCAGCCGCAGACGGCCGCCGACCTGGACGGGCTGGAGCTGGCGGTGAGTGCCAGCAGTGCCTACGTGGAAACGCTGCAGGCGCTGGAGGAGCCCGTGCCCTACCGTGCCGAGCCCGAGGGTACCGAGCGGCTGCTGGCGGCCGTGGAAGAGGGCCGGCTGGACTGCACCGTGGCGGATTCGCATATCGCCGAACTCAACCGGCGGATGTTCCCGCATCTGGAAGTGGCCTTCGACCTGAGTGACGTCCGCGCGATCGGCTGGTACCTGCACCCCGATTTCGAGGGGCTGGCCGCACAGGCGCGCGCCTGGATGGACACCGACGAGGGCACGCAGGCCCGCGCCCGGGTGGACGAGCTGTACTACGCCTATGTACCCGAATTCGATTTCGTCGACCTGCGCGCGCTGACCCGGCGCATCGACCAGCGGCTGCCGGACTTCCGGCCGGTGTTCGAGGAGGCCGCGGACGAGTACGAACTGCCCGCCGACCTGCTGGCCGCGCTGGCCTACCAGGAGTCGCACTGGGATCCGGAGGCCCGCAGTCCCACCGGGGTGCGCGGCCTGATGATGCTGACGCAGCGCACTGCGCAGGAGCTGGGGATCGAGGATCGCCTGGATCCGGAGCAGAGCATTCGCGGCGGCGCGCGTTACCTGCGTCAGATGCACGAGCGCCTGGGTGAAGACATTCCGGAACCGGACCGCACCTATCTCGCGCTGGCCAGCTACAACATCGGCCGCGGGCATCTGCTGGACGCGCGGCGCCTGGCGCGCGAGCTGGGCCGTGATCCCGACCGCTGGGCGGACATGCGCGAGGTGCTGCCACTGCTGACCGAGGAGCGTTACTACAGCGACCTGCGTTACGGCTATGCGCGTGGCTACCAGCCGGTGTACTACGTCCAGCGCATCCGCAACTACCGCGACGTGATCCGGCCGGTGTTCGTCGAGGACGAATCGGCGCCGCTCACCGGGTCGCGGGTGGCGCTGGACTGAGCACGCTCCCGGTCAGGTCCTCCAGGGCCCGCGCCCAGGCCGGCAGCAGCGCGTCGGTTTCCAGCGCCGAGACGTCCACCGGTGGCGGCAGGCCGTCGGTCAGCCAGCTGTCCAGTCGCGCGGCCAGGGCCTCGGGGTCGCCGGCCGGATAGCGGTATTCGGGCGGATACTGCTCCGGGTAGCAAAGGGCGTCCGGGACCAGCGGACGCGCGCCGGCGCCGCTGGCCTCCAGCATCGACAGTCCCTGGAATTCGTGTGCGGTGGTGCTGACCACGATGCCCGCCCGCCGCAGCAGGGCGTCGTATTCCTCACGCGGCTGGCGCCCGTCGGCCACGACCCGTGCACCGAAACGCTCCCGGATGCGCTGCAGGGCGTCGGGGGGCGGTTCCGGGCGTGGACCCAGCAGGGCCAGGCGAAAATCCCGCCCGCGCGCGGCCAGTCTTTCCAGCGCCTCGGCGAAGAGTTCCGGGCGCTTGTCGTATTCCCAGCGATGGTTCCACAGGATCAGCCTCGGGTCGCGTTCCGGCGTGCCCCCGTCGGGTCGCCGCGGCGGCGCGACCGGGACCGGGAGTACGTGCGCCCGCTCGGCCAGGCGCTCGGGGACGCCGGGCGGGACTGCGTCGGGCATGCGCCGCAACAGGGCCCGCAGGCCGTCGAGGAAGGAATCGCGATTGAATGCGGAGTTGAATGCGATGCGCCCGGCGGACAGCGCGCCGTAGACCTGCACTATCTGCGGCTCGATGGAGCGCACCTGATGCTCGCCCACCGGGTAGGCGAACTGGTTTTCGTGGAAGTAGTACAGCGCGGGCAGGGCCGCCAGCGGCGGGTGCAGGCCCCGCAGCGTGGCCAGATCCACCATCGAGGTGGCGACGATCGCATCGGGGCGCACGCCTTCCAGCGCATCCAGCCACGAGATCGGGTTGCCGCGGATGCGCCAGCGGAAATGGCGCCCGGGCAGTTCGAAGCGCTGCCAGTCGATGCCGGGAAAGGCGGTCACCAGGGCGTCCGCCCACGCGGCATGGCTGTCGGCACGATAGGCCGACAGCAGCAGCACGCGTGGACGTATTTCCCGGTTCATTCGGGCTGCGCTCTGTCTCAGCCGCCGGTCGGGGCGGTCCAGCGTTCGCCCTGCATCGGCTCGTCCACCGGTGTGGCGGCGAGGTGGTTGGTGTAGTTGGACAGGGTCTTGAGGCCGATGGCGAGGATGACCTCCAGCATCTTCTGCGGGGTGTGGCCGGCCTCCAGAAAGGCCTGCTTGTCCTTCTCGTCCACCCAGCCGCGGTGTTCCAGCATGGCCCGGGCAAACCCGCGCAGGGCCTCCAGCGCGGGGTCCTCCAGCGGCCGGTCCTCGCGCAGGGCATCTACCACCGAATCGGCGACGCCGGCCATCCGCCCGGTCATGCTGTGGGCGGCCATGCAGTAATCACAGGCATGGAAACGACTGACGGTGAGCAGCAGCACGGCCTGTTCCTCGCCGCTCAGCGAGGTCTGCTGCAGGAGTTCGTTGAGATCGAGATAGGCCGCGGCCAGGGCCGGGGCGGTGGCCATCTTGCGGATCAGGTTGGGGACCATGCCGAAGGCGGCCTCGGCGCGGTCGAAACTGGCGGCGGCCGCGGGGGCCGATGCGCGGTCATGCAGGGGGAAATCGGATTCGGTCGTCATGGCGCGTCTCCGTCGGGATGGGTGGTGAGCAGCAGGTCCTGCAGCGCCGGGGCCAGGCGCAGGATGGTGTCCGCATCCTGTTCCGCCCGCGCCATCAGCAGGATGCCCTCCATCAGCGCGAGCCAGTGATCGGCGAGGCGGGCGGTGTCAGTGCGTGCGTCCAGTTCGCCGTGCGCGACGGCCGCGTCGAGGGGCGCGCGGAATTGCGCGCGGATCGCGTCCAGATGGCCCTGCATGGCTTCGCGCAGGCGCGGGCTCTGCGTGCCGGTTTCCACCGCCAGGCTGCCGAACGGGCAGCCGGGAAGGCGACCCTCCGCGGCCTGCATGCGTGCCTGGAATGCGTGGATCGCGCCGACGAAGGCGGTGATCCGCTCGCGCAGTCCTCCGGGTCCGTGCAGGGCGGGCTGCAGGACTTCCGCCGCGAACTCGCCGTACAGCGCCTCCAGCGTGGCGATGACCAGATCCTCCTTTCCCGGGAAGAAGTGATAAAGGCTGCCGCGCCGCACGCCGGCGCGCTCGCAGATGCCGGCGATGCCCACCGAACCGTAGCTGCGGGTGAGCACCAGACCACGGGTGGCATCCATCAGGGCCTGTCGGCTTTGGTCTCCGGTCGTCATGATCTACAGTCTAGTTGACCAGTCGGTCAACACAAGGGGAGGGAATCCAATGGGAGATCCAATGAACGAAGCGAAAGGCCTTGAGGGCGGCGTTTCGGATGACGGGGCCCCGGGTACCTCCGGTGGATCGGCCACGTCGCCGGTGCATGTGCCGGTGCGGTATCGCAGGACATGGGAGGATGGCTTCGGCGCGCGCGGCTGGAAGTTGGCCCTTCCGGGACTGGGCGAGGACGTGATTGCCGCGACGCCGTTCACCGGCGAACGCATCCCCACCTCGGTCTTCGTGCATGACATCGTGGACCACCACCTGTGCGGCTTCGCGCTGTCCGGCTACCTCGACGAGGCGGGGGCGCTGATGCAGCTGGCGCTGCGCACGGGCTCGGATCCGGTGGAGGACTATCGTCAGATGATCGACGAGGACCTGCTGCCCGGGCGTCCGGTCGCGGACGACTGGCCGGCCCTGTTGCCGCAAGCCCTGCGGCCCGGCTCGGATACGCGCCCCGATCCGGAGCATCTGCGCGGGCTGGCGCAGTGGGCGGGGCAGGGGGCCCTGCGGGCACTGCTGGTTGCGGGTTTCGTGCAGGCCGGGTACGCGCGTCTGGCGAGCGCGCGCGCGAACTGGGAAGGATACGGTCTGGACGTGCGGGCCCGGGAGGCCATTGCGCTGGCGCTGCAGCGCCTGTTCGACCGTCTGGACGAACGCATGCTGGCGGGCGACGTGAGGCACGCCGAGGGGGTATTCGAGATCACCGACCGGCGGGTGGCTTATCGCGATGCCGGCGGAGCGAGGGAGGATGCGGAGAGCGTAAAAAAAGACCCCGCCGATGCGTGACCGGCGGGGTCGGGGCGTGCCCGTGAATCAGCTCATCACGTGCGCGTCGCACCAGCCGGCTTCGTTGACCAGGACGTTCTGGAAATCCTGGTGGAAGCAGCCGCCCCAGCCTTCCGGGGCATCCACGTTGGCGTTCCAGAAGGCGCAGTTGTCGCAGCGCGCGCCTTCCTGGAACTGCGGGTGATCCGCGGCATCGGCCGCGTCGTTGACGTAGTCGTGGGCGTGACCGTCTTCGGCCTTCTCGTCCGCGGCGTGGACGGACTGCGTGCCCATCAGGCTCACCACCGGAATGGCGGCCACCGCGGCGGATGCGCGGCGCAGGAAGGCACGGCGATTGGCGTTGTGCTTGTCGGACATGGAAAACCTCCGTACTTGCGTAGGCTTGTGAATGTTCTTCGCTGACAACGTCCGGTGTTTTTTACTGTGTATTCCGGACGCTGTTTTCGAGTGTTACAGACCACGAGGGTTCCCGGCCAGATCCGGGATCCGTGTCGCGGGGCTCCGGTCTGCGCATCGGCCTCACCCTGAGTAGATGACACGGGCTCGCGGGAAATTCCTTCCGCTCCCGCCGGTGCGGTCGATCGGTAATGGCTGCGGCGGGCTTCCGGGGTATCGTCACCTGCCCCGGGCAGTTTTACGGAGCGGGTGTCAGCGTTAAACTACCGTGAAACACAAGCTTTTCCGGGAGTTCGACATGCAGGTACGCAGGATGATGTTCGCAATGGCCGCCGCCCCGCTCCTGGCGGTCGGCACCGCCAGTGCCGACGGGATGGGGCTCAACCCGAGCTTTGCGGTGATGGGGGGTGGCCTGTGGACCACCGACTCCGATCTGCGAGATGACCCGGCCTATGGTCTGGAAATCGGCGCCGACTGCCTGCTGTTCCAGCCGGACAACGGCGTGCTGCGCCATCGTCTGAGCGTGACCGAGTTCGACGACGGCCCGCTGCGGATGACCAGCACCGAACTGAACACCCACTGGGAGTTTGAAGTTGCCGACAGCGTGACCATGGGCTTCGGGCCCGGGCTGGGCTATGTAAACACCAAGCTGGACGGTGACCGCAACGGTCTGTGGGCCGGGCAGTTCGGCGGCTCGGTGCAGTACGACGTGGACGACACCCTGTTCGTCGGCATGGAAGCGCGCTACCAGATCACCGAGAGCGATCGCTTCGCCGGCTCGCGCGAGGACATGGACAACATGCGCGTGATGGCCAAGGTCGGTTTCAATTTCTGAACCGGCAGGGCCTTGACTGAGAAAAAGGGCCGTCCCGGGCGACCGGGGCGGCCTTTTTTGTGCGTTCTGTCACGGAATCGGCGGGCTTGTGGCCGGCGCCGAACTCCGACAGGATTGAACCGTGACGCACCAACCACCCGGATGAAGCCCGCCCATGGATGAATCCCGTCCCGATGCCCCCGACACCTCTGACACGCCCGGCGGCTCCGGGGACGATACCGGTGCCACCCCTCCGTGGCATGCACTGGAAGCCGACGAGGCCCTGCGGCGCCACGACGCCGCACGCGAGGGGCTGAGCAGCGACGAGGCCCGTGAACGGCTGGAGCGTTTCGGTCCCAACGCCCTCAAGCCGCCGGAGAAGGCCGGGGTACTGCGGCGCTTTCTGCGTCATTTCCACAACATCCTGATCTACATCCTGGTGCTGGCGGCCATCGGGACCGCCCTGCTGGGCCACTGGGTGGACACCGGGGTGATCCTGGCGGTGGTGCTGATCAACACGCTGATCGGCTTCGTCCAGGAGGGCAAGGCGGAAAAGGCGCTGGATGCGATCCGCAGGATGCTCTCGCCGCAGGCGGTGGTGCGGCGCGACGGCGAACGCCGCGAGGTCCCCGCCGACAGCCTGGTGCCGGGGGATATCGTGTATCTCCAGGCCGGGGATCGCGTGCCGGCCGACGTGCGGCTGTTCGAAACCCGCAACCTGCAGGTCGAGGAGGCGGTGCTGACCGGGGAGTCGGTGGCGGTCGAGAAGGATACGGCCGCGGTCGATGAAGGCGCCGACCTGGGCGATCGGCGCGGCATGGCGTTCTCCGGCACGCTGGTGTCCTTCGGCCGGGGTACCGGGGTGGTGGTGGCCACCGGCGGCGATACCGAGATCGGGCGCATCTCTACCATGCTGGGCGAGGTGGAGAGCCTCGAGACGCCGCTGGTGCGCCAGGTGGCGCAGTTCGGCCGCTGGCTGGCCGGCGTCATCATCGTCATCTCGGCGGCGACCTTTGCCTTCGGCTTCTGGGTGCGCGATTACCCGCTGGACGAGATGTTCCTGGCGGCCGCCAGTCTGGCGGTGTCCACCATCCCCGAGGGCCTGCCGGCGATCCTGACCATCGCCCTGGCCATCGGGGTGCAGAAGATGGCCCGGCGCAACGCGATCATCCGCAAGCTGCCGGCGGTGGAGACGCTGGGTTCGGTGTCGGCGATCTGTTCCGACAAGACCGGGACCCTGACCCGCAACGAGATGACCGTGCAGGCGCTGATGACCGGTGCCGGCGAATACGGGGTCAGCGGGGTCGGTTATGCGCCACACGGCGATTTCACGCGTGACGGGGCGGAGGTGGAGCCGACCGATGCCCCGTGTCTGGAAGAGGTCCTGCGTGCGGGGCTGCTGTGCAACGACGCGGAGGTCTTCGAAAAGGACGGTCAGTGGGTGATGCAGGGCGACCCCACCGAGGGGGCGCTGGTGACGGCGGCGTTCAAGGCCGGCCTGAGCGCGCGCCACGAGCACGAGTGCCTGCCGCGCACCGACGTGATCCCGTTCGAATCGGATCACCGTTACATGGCGACCCTGCATCACGACCACGACGGCCACGGGCGCATCTACCTGAAGGGGGCCCCGGAACGGGTGCTGGAGCTGTGCGAGCACCAGGCCACCGCCGACGGTCGCGAGCCGCTGCGGGCGGATGAATGGCATGCGTCGATGGACGCGATCGCCGCGCGCGGTCAGCGCCTGCTGGCCATCGCCCGGCGCGCCACCACCGCCGAGCAGCGCGAGCTGACCTATGGTGACGTGGAACAGGGCGGATTCATCCTGCTGGCGCTGGTGGGGATCATCGATCCGCCCCGCGACGAGGCGATCGCCGCGGTCGCCGACTGCCAGCGGGCCGGGATCCGGGTCAAGATGATCACCGGCGACCATGCGGCCACCGCGCGGGCGATCGGCGAGCAGCTGGGCCTGCGCGGCGAGGGCGGCACGCTGACCGGGCAGCAGCTGGAGGCCATGGACGACGACGAACTGGCGCGCGCGGTGGAAGACACCGACGTGTTCGCGCGTACCACGCCGGAGCACAAGCTGCGGCTCGTCAGGGCGCTGCAGGGCAATGGCCGTATCGTGTCCATGACCGGGGACGGGGTGAACGACGCGCCGGCCCTCAAGCGCGCGGATGTTGGCGTGGCCATGGGGCACAAGGGGACCGAGGCGGCCAAGGAGGCCTCGGAGATGGTGCTGGCGGACGACAACTTCGCCTCCATCGCGCATGCGGTGGAAGAAGGCCGCACGGTCTACGACAACATCCGCAAGGCCATTCTGCACATGCTGCCCACCAATGCCGGGCAGTCGCTGACCATCATGATGGCGATCCTGATGGGCCTGGCCCTGCCCCTGACCCCGGTGCAGGTGCTGTGGGTCAACATGGTGACCTCGGTGACCCTGGCGATGGCGCTGGCCTTCGAAAGGACCGAGCCGGGGGTGATGGGCCGTCCGCCGCGTGCGCCCGACACCCCGCTGCTGTCGGGCTTTTTGCTGTGGCGCATCCCGTTCGTGGCGATCCTGTTGTGGCTGGGGACCTTCGGCCACTTCGTGTACATGGAGGAGGTGCTGGGGGTGGCCGATGACCTGGCCCGGACTGTCGCCATCAACACCCTGGTGGCCGGTCAGGCCTTCTACCTGCTGAACCTGCGCCTGATCCATCAGCCGGTGCTGGCGGGCGGCGAGCTGTTCCGCTCGCGAGCGATGTGGATCGCCATCGGGGTGCTGGTCGTGCTGCAGCTGGCGTTCACCTACGTGCCGGTGATGCACACCCTGTTCGGCACCACCGCCATCGATACCGGGGACTGGGCGCGCATCCTGCTGTTCGGGCTGGCGGTGTTCCTGATCGTGGAAGGCGAGAAGCTGGTGTTCCGGCGCATGGGGTGGGCCGGGGCCGGTATCAGTCGGTGTGGGTGACCCACTCGCGGCCGGTGGCCTCTTCCCAGTCTGCGGGTGTGGGCGTGCTGCGGTCGTAGTCCAGCCAGGCCTCGTACACCTCGTCGGGCCAGTGCGACTGCAGCCAGTAGATGATGGCCTCGGCGTCTTCTTCGTCGATCTGTTCCTCGAACGAGGGCATGGTGCCGCCACGGGCCTGACCGCCGTACCGGATCATGTCCTTGAGCTGCCACCAGGGGTGGTGCCAGGTGTGGGCCGAGCCGTCGAGCGGCGGCGGGGGCCAGTTGCCGTCTTCGTCCGGCTGGTGCCAGTTCTCCGCCCCCTCGCGGTCCTCGCCATGGCAGGCCGCGCAGTACTGCTGGTAGAGGTGCTCGCCGCGCGCGAGGATCTCCGGGTTGTCGGTGCGTTCGCGGTGTTCCGGCTCGCTGGACCAGAAGCCGCCGTCACAGCCGGCCAGCAGCAGGGGCAGGGCCAGGGCGAGAAGCGGGGAGGCCCGCAGGGTCGCGGTCACTCGGCTTCCCCTTCGTCCGGCGAGTCGTCCCCGCCGAAGGCATCACGGACCCCGTCCCAGGCGTCGCGCGAGCCGTCGCGGATGCGGCCCCAGGCGTCCCGTGACCCGTCGCGTACGCCATCCCAGGCCTCGCGGGAACCTTCGCGGACGCCGCCCCAGGCCTCGCGCGAGCCGTCCCGCACGCCTTCCCAGGCCTTGCGCGAGCCTTCGCGGATCGATCCGCCGGCGCGCCCGCTGCGCAGCTCCATGTCGTCGTACCAGGCGGCCAGGGCATCGCGTTCGTCGTCCAGGGCCTGCAAGGCCCGTTCGCGGTTTTCGCGCGTGGTGTCGGCGAGATCGTCCCAGGTCTCGCTGGCCTCCCGGTGCAGGCGCTGCAGGGTGTCATCCATCGCGTCCAGGGTATCCCGGGTGCGTTCGCGTGCGGTCTCGTCGCCTTCTTCGGCATCGCGCTGCAGCTGCTCGCGGCGCTGCTGCCAGTCGTCGCGCAGGCTTTCCATCGACTCGCTGGTGGTTGCGGCGGCGGTGGTTTCGTCGCCGGATTCCGCCCAGGCGGCCGGTGGCAGCGCCAGCAGGAGCCCGAGCACGGCCAGGAGTAACAGTCGGGTGGCTGGATTGCGGGTCATGAGGAGTCTCCGGATGCCTCGATTTGTCCACCATGGTAGACGAGTGCGGCCCGGTGTAGTTTCCCCAGTTCCGTGCGCGACGGCCGACGAGGAGGTGAATCCGTGAAATTCGACGCTTTTGTCCGCGGTGCTCCGGGCCTGTCCGTGATCATCCCCGCGTGGAACGAGGCGGAATGGCTGCCGCGGACCCTGGCCGCGGTCCAGGGGGCGCTGGCCGGTGTCGAACGGGCCAGCGAGATCATCGTGGTCGACAATGCCTCCACGGATGCCACCCCGGAGATCGCGCAGCGCGCGGGCTGCCGGGTGGTGTACGAGCCCGAGCGTCGCATCAGTCGGGCGCGCAATGCCGGTGCCGGGGCGGCCCGCGGGCAGTACCTGCTGTTCGTGGATGCCGACACCTGGCCCGATGCCGAACTGCTGCAGGCCACGCTGGACGCGCTCGACCGCGGAACGGTGTGCGGCGGTGGTGCCCGGGTCGCCTTCGATCACCTCGACCATCGCATTTATCGCTGGGGCGCGGCCGCATGGAACGCCCTCTCCGCGCGCCTGGGGCTGGCGGCCGGCTGCTACGTGTTCTGCACCCGCGAGGCGTTCACGGCCGCGGGCGGTTTCAGCGAGGCGGTCTATGCCGGCGAGGAGGTGTTCCTGTCACGGGCGCTGAAACGTCGGGGCAGGGCGCGCGGGCAGCGTTTCGAAATCCTGCAGACGCCGGTGCTGACCTCCGGGCGCAAGGAGGACTGGTTTCACCCCGCGCGCCACGTCCTGGTGGTGCTGCAGGTGCTGCTGTTGCCCTGGAGCTTGCGTTCGCGGCGTCTGAGCTGGTTCTGGTACACGCGTCCCCCGCGCAATCCCTGATTCACACAGCGTCGAAGCGGCTGCGCCCCGAGGCCTTGGCCGCATACAGGGCATGGTCGGCGCGTTCGAGGATCTCGTCCACCGGTTCGCCGGGTTGTGCGAGATGGCCCCCGGCGCTGAAGGTCACCGGCGTGTCCTCCGGCGTCTCGACCCGGGCGGCGGCCTCCACGACGGTCTGCCCCGTCGCCGCCAGGCGGCCTTCGTCGCAGGGGTGCAGCAGGATCAGGAATTCGTCCCCGCCCCAGCGCGCGACCCGGTCGTCGGGGCCGAGGAATTCGCGCAGCCGTTCGGCGACCCGGGTCAGGGTCACGTCACCCTCGGCATGGCCGTGGGTATCGTTCAGCGGCTTGAAGTGGTCCAGATCGAGGTAGATCACGCCGAACGGCTCCCCGGAACGCCGGGCGCTCCGGACGTGGTCGTCCAGCAGTTCGTCCATGCCCCGCCGGTTCACCAGGCCCGTCAGCGGATCCTTGCGGGCCATCTCGTGCAGTGCCTCGGTGCGTTCGCGGACCTTGGTTTCGAGGTCGCGGGTGTGGCTGCGGATGGCCTCGGCCATGCCGTGGTAATGGCGGATCAGGCGGCCGATCTCGCCACGCCCCTCGGGCAGTTCGACCGGCCGCAGGTCGCCCGCCTGGATGCGCGCCATGGCCGTTTCCAGTGCGGCCACCGGGCGGAAGATCAGGCGCTGCAGCGCAAGGTGGACCAGCAGCAGCGTGAGCACCAGGGTGAAAGCGAAGACCACCAGGACCGGCGCGAAATGGCGCACCGGCATCACCTTGTCGAGGTCCAGCAGGGTGATTTCATACCAGTCGAGAGCCGGCAACCGGGCAATGCCCGCCAGCTGGCGCTGCCCGTCGACCTGGACGAAGTCGGTGCGCACCTCGCCTTCCGGATCGGACAGATTCCGCAGTTCGTCCATCATGGAGCGGATGCGCTGGTGGTCGCGGGGACGGTCGACCAGGCGTTCCACCGTGCTTTTCTGACCCTCCGGCTGCACCAGGCTGGCGAATTCGATGAACTCCGGATCGCGGTAGAGCTGGATGGCACCGCTGAAGTCGGCGAACACCGTGGTGATCCCCGGCTGCTCGATGTCGACGATGTCGCGCAGGATGCCGTCCAGTTCCAGGCCGGTCCCGGTCATGCCGAGGATCGAGCCGTCGCGGTCGCGGATCAGTACGTCGATCCACAGCTTGGTGACCCCCAGCTCGGTGTCCGGATTGACGTTGAGATGGAAGTCGCGTTCCTCCTCGATCAGGCGGAAGAACCAGGCATCATCGGGGTCGTCGGGGTCCAGGTGATAGCGCAGCGGGTCGTCGGCGAATTCGTCGTCGGCGTTGTTGTGGTAGTAGGCGCCGTTTTCGCGCAGGGCCACGAAGTAGTTTTCGTCGCGGAAATTGCCACGAAAGCTCTCCATCTCCTCGATGGCGGCCGCCTCCCTGTCGGGGTTGTCGGGTTCGCGGGCGAACCGGAGGATGGCGGTGGAGTCGGCCAGCTGGTGCGACAGGGCGATCTCGCGTTCCAGCGGCTGCTGCAGGCGGGCGCTGTCGTAGCGCACCTGAATTTCCGCGACGTGCTGCCCCCATTGCTCGATGATGCCTTCGGCAATGCGCTCGAAGGCGAACCAGACGCCGACCAGTCCGACCAGGAGCAGGGCGCCGGCGAGCATCAGGAAGCGGCTGCGCAGGCTCATGCCGGGGGCGGGAAGGGAGATGGGGGACCGTGCATGGTTCAAGTTTAACCCGCACGGAGCAGAGGGTCACGCGGCCCGTTTGCGCGCCAGTGTCAGGCCGTCGCCGATCGGCACCAGCGACAGGTCCACCCGGTCGTCCCGGTGCACGAACCGGTTGAATTCGCGAATCGCTACCGTGTCCTCGCGCTGATCGCTGCGGTCGGCCACCGTGCCGTGCCACAGGGTGTTGTCGATCATCACCAGGCCCCCGGGTGCCAGCAGGGCGAGGCAGTGTTCGTAGTATTCGCGGTAGCCGGTCTTGTCGGCGTCGATGAAGGCCAGGTCGAAGGGCTCGACTGCGGGGTCTTCTTCGCGCAGGGCCTGCAGGGTGTCCGCGGCCGGTCCGAGGCGCAGGTCGATGCGGTCCTCGACGCCGGCGCGGCGCCAGTAGCGGCCGGCGATGTCGGTCCATTCGCGGCTGAGATCACAGGTCACGATCCGGCCGTCGGCCGGCAGGGCCTCGGCGATGGCCAGGCTGCTGTAGCCGGTGAAGGTGCCGATCTCCAGGTAGCGCCGGGCACCCGTCAGCCGGGCGAGCAGGGCCATGAACTGCCCCTGTTCCGGGGCGATCTGCATGCGCGCCTCGGGCAGGGCCGCGGTCTCCGCACGCAGTTCTGCCAGCAGCGGCGATTCGCGCAGCGAGGCGTCGAGCAGATACGGGTGGAGTTCGTCGTCGAGACCGATGGACCGTGTGGACATGGCAACCTCCGGGTTAAGGAAACACTGCGCGCAGGCGTCGCTGCCGACATTGTCCGGGCTGGGGTCGGGTGGCGACTGGCGGGCGCGGCTTCCCGCCCCGACCAGCAGACCGGTGGCCAGCGCGGTGACCACCGCGCCGAGCCCCCGGACCACGGCCATCAGCGGTCCCAGCAGGATGTAGCTGATCGCCAGCGAATCGATCCCGATGCCGGGGCTGCCGATCAGGAAGGCCGTGGCGGGGCCGCGTCCGGCGCCGCCCCGGTGCAGGGCCAGGGCGGCCGGGATGGCGCCGCAGGAACACAGGGGCAAGGGCGCCCCGGCAACCGCCCCGCGCGCCGTGGCCCCCACCGATGATCCCCCGAGCCAGGCCTGCAGGCGTTCCTGAGGCAGCAGGGCGCGCACCAGCCCGGCGACCGCCAGCCCCGCCAGCAGCCAGGGCGCGGCGGCGAGCGCGAGTTGCAGGGTGGCCTGAAGGATGTCGCTTGCCATGCCTCCATCCTTCGCCGTGTATCGCGGGGGCGCAAGAGCGACCAGCGCGGGTGACGGTTCGGCACCGTCCGGCGCGAGCGGCTACACTGCCGCCCATTCACGCAATGCAACGAAAGGAGATGATAATGACGGGATACGCACTGGCGAACGTGCTCCACGTCCTGGCCGTGGTGATCTGGGTGGGCGGCATGTTTTTCGCCTGGGCCATCCTGCGCCCGGCGGCCAACGCGGAACTGGATGACGCCACGCGCCTGCGCCTGTGGCCGGCGGTGCTGGGGCGGTTCTTCCCCTGGGTGTGGGCGGCCATCGCGGTGGTGCTGGTGACGGGCTTCTACCTGATCTTCGGCGTGCTCGGCGGCATGGGCGGGGTGCATCCCAGCGTGCATACCATGCTGCTGCTGGGCATCATCATGATGCTGATCTTCGCGCACATCTTCTTTGCGCCGTATCGCCGGTTGAAGCAGGCGGCCGAGGCCGGAGACATCGCCGAGGGTCTGCGCCGGGTCGGCCAGATCCGCCTGTTCGTGGCGATCAATACCGTGCTGGGTCTGGTCACCGTGGCCGTGGGCTCCGGCGGCCGGTTGCCGCTGTAAAGGCCGCTCAGGGGCCCGGCCCGGACCGCAGGCGCGGGTGCCAGACGAGTTCCGGCGCCCGCGGCGGTTCGCACTCCACCACTGCGTTCTGCTCGAATTTTTTCAGCCAGTGGTCACGGATCGCCGGCGGGAGGTCGGGGATGCCGAAACCGGGTTCTTCGGGCCATTCTCCGTCCGGGTCGCCGCTGGTGGCCGGCCAGGCGGGTCGTCCCGCGCTGGTGATCGTGGCCCGCAGCTGTTCCTGGCGCCGGGCGTTCTCCGTCGCACCGGACGGCCGACTGAAGGGGTTGTGTGCGGTGATCAGCGTGATCCGTGCATGGCCCCGTGCGCTCAGCTGGCGCGCCAGTTCCGCGTGGGGCTCGCCAATGCGCAGGTCGAGAGTCGTGGCGGCGGTATGCAGGCTGCCGGTAGGGCCGGGCGGCAGCTGTACGCGGTAGTGCGCCGCGGCGTACACCTGCTCCAGACGCCGGATTTCTGCGCGGCTTCCGGGGGCAGACGATCCCCCGCTGCTTGTTTGTTCGGTCATGTCGCGGCACTCTCGAGGTTGCACCTGCACGGCAGGCGATTCGACAGGGGGAGCGGGATGTCGGTCAAGCCATGGATCCAGCGGGGCGGGACGTGAGCCGCGGGTCGGCCCCCGGTCGGGTCCCCGGGCGGACTTCGCATCTGACCGGGGCCTTTCTGCTGGTCCTGCTGCTGGTGGCGGCGGTGGCGGTGGTCAGCTGGTTGCGCGTGCAGCAGCTGCAGCAGGAGGTCCAGTCTCTGACCGCGGAATACGTGCAGCGGGTGGACAGTGTCCACCGCATGCGCGCGCTGGTGCGCGAGCGGACGCTGCGCGCGACGCTGGTCCTGAGCACCGATGACCCCGCCATGCAGGACCAGTACCGCCAGGAATTCCGCGACCTCGCCCGACGCTTCATCGAGGCGCGCGACGAGGTGGATCGGGCGATCGACGATCCCCGCCATGCGCGTCTGCTGGCGGAACTGCGCGAGATGACCGCGGTGGGGGCGCCGCTGATGAGCGAGATGATCGACCTGGCCCTTGCCGGCGGCCGTCAGGAGGCGTTGCCGACCCTGTATTCCCGCATCATGCCGGCGCAGGAGCGCACCCTGGAGCAGATCGAGCGCCTTCTTGCGGCCCTGGAACAGCAGAACGCGGCGGACATTCGCGCGATGGTGCGCCAGCACGAGGATACCCAGCAGGTCATGGTGATGGCCTCGGGCGTGGCCATGCTGCTGATCGCCGGCATCGGTTTTCAGGTGCGCCGGCGCATCCGCCAGGATCATTCGGCCCTGCAGGAGGAACTGGTGCAGCGCCGCCGGGCCGAGGCGCGCCTGCGCGAGACCCAGGCCGGGCTGGAGGCCGCGGTGGCGCGGCGGACCGCCGAGCTGGAGGATGCCTCCGCGCGCCTCGAGGAGGCCCAGCGCATCGCCGGCGTGGGGTACTGGGACTGGGGCATCCGCGGCGAGCAGCTCAACTGGTCGACCAATGTCTATGAGCTGTTCGGTCTGGATCCCGAACGGGACACGGCCGGTTTCGAGGCCTACATGCACGCCATCCATCCGGACGACCGGGTCCGGGTGCGCCAGGGCATCAACGCCGCGCTGGCCGAGGGCAGCCATTATCATCTGGAGCATCGGGTGGTGCTGCCCGATGGCGGTCTGCGGCACGTGCGGGTGGAGGGCGAGATCTCGCGCGATGCCGACGGGCGCCCGCAGCGGGTGCTGGGCATGGTGCGGGACATCACTCGCGACAAGCGCTCCGAGGAACGCCTGTGGCATCAGGCCCATCACGATTCGCTGACCGGACTGCCGAACCGCAGCCTGCTGCAGGAGCACCTGCGTCAGGCGCTGAGCCGGGCGCGGCGCAACGGCACGCGTCTGGCGCTGCTGGTCTGCGATCTGGACGGCTTCAAGCCGGTCAACGACCGTCTGGGTCACGATGCCGGTGACGTGGTGCTGGTGACCGTGGCCGCGCGCCTGCGCAGCGGGGTGCGCGAGAGTGACGTGGTCGCCCGCGTGGGGGGCGACGAGTTCGTCCTGCTGCTGGAGGCCGTGGGCGGACCCGAGGACGTGCGCGCCGTGGGACGCAAGCTGCACCAGCGTTTCGCCGAGCCGGTGGAGATCAATCAGGAGGCGGTGCGCGTGGGCCTGAGTCTGGGGGCGGCGATCTATCCCGACGACGGCGAACGGGCCGAGGAGTTGCTGCAGCAGGCGGACCACGCCATGTACGTCGCCAAGAACGGTTCCGGCCAGGAACTGGTGCTGGCGGATCAGAGGTAGGGTGTGAGCAGCCGGGCGGCGCCGTCGCGCAGGCGGATCGGCAGCGGGCGGCGGTAGATCTCGGTGAGCGTCAGCTCGCGCGAACGTTCCAGCAGGCCGTCGGCCCACTGCGTCAGGCGCCCGCCCAGCCCGGGGTCGTAGCATTCCAGGTTGAACTCGAAATTCAGGCGCAGGCTGCGCGGGTCCCAGTTGGCCGAGCCCGCCAGCACCCATTCGCCGTCGACCAGCATGATCTTGGAATGGTTGAACGGCGGCGGGGTCAGCCACAGGCGGCAGCCGCGTTCCAGCAGTTCCGCCTGGCCCGGCTGGCTGGCCCATTGCACCAGCCGCAGGTTATTGCGCTCCGGCAGCAGGATATCCACCCGGATCCCGCGCAGTGCGGCGGCCTTGAGTGCCCCCACCAGGGCATGGTCGGGCAGGAAATAGGGCGTGGCGATCACGATGCGCTCGCGGGCCTCGGCGATCGCCGCCTGCAGGGTGAAGTTGAGGACCTCGAAGTCCTCGTCCGGGCCGTCGGGCAGCCCGCGGCACAGCAGGGCACCGCCGTCGGCGTCCAGCGGCGGGAACCAGGTCTCGCCCTTCAGCTGTTCGCCGGTGGTGAATTCCCAGTCCTCGGCAAACACCCGTTGCAGCTGGCGGCAGACCGGCCCGCGCACGGCGAAATGCAGATCCTGGATCGGGTGACGTCCGGGGTCGCTGGGGCTGTGCCCGCGGCGGATATTCATGCCGCCGGTGAAGCCACGATACCCGTCGACCACCAGCAGCTTGCGATGGTTGCGCAGATTGAACGCGGCCAGGCTGCGCGGGATGTGGTGCACCGGCAGGAACTCGGCGGCGACGAGGTCGGCACGGCGCAGGTGCCGCACGGTGTTGCGCCGGCTGTAGCGCACGCCAATGCCGTCGACCAGCACGCGCACGGCGACCCCGCGCTCGCGCGCCGCCTTCAGGTGGCGCACGAAGCGCTGCCCCTGGGTATCGTAGTCGAAGATGTAGGTGGCCAGGGTGATGGAGTGTTCCGCCTGGTCGATCGCTTCGAGCATCGCCCCGAAGGCCTGGTCGCCGTCGAACAGCGGTTCCATCGCGTTGCCGCCGGTCAGGCGGAACGGGCTCAGGCGGTCGCCGCTGTGCACCAGGCGTTCCCAGCGCGCCGGGGGCGCCGGACGTGTCCCCTCGCGCGGCTGCAGGTCGGACAGCAGGTGCCCCTCGCGCAGGGCATGCGCACGGCGCCGGATGCGGTTGACGCCGAACAGCCAGTAGAGGATGGACCCGGCCAGCGGCAGCAGGAAGATCAGCCCGACCCACGCGATCAGCATGCCGGTGTCGCGCCGCTGCAGCAGGGCATGCGCGGCGGTGGCGACGGCGATCGCGAGCGAGACGACGGCGAAAACACTGGCGGCCCAGCCGCTGTCGAGCACAGCAGGTCTCCCGGTGACGGTGTGGCGTGGCGGCGTTGTGGATGAACCGCCGCAGGCCCGCTACAGTACGCGGGCCGGGCGGCAGCTTAAAGATTTTCCCCGGTGCCCGCCACGGTGGCCCGCGGGAATCCAGCCCTGTCGCCCTCCGTTTCGCTCCCCGGCCGAGAATCGCGCATGAGCCATTCCCTGACTCCCGAATCGTTCGCCAATGGCGAGCAGCTGCCGCTGAAGGATTTCACCGAGAAGGCGTACCTGGATTACTCCATGTACGTGATCCTGGACCGCGCCCTGCCGCATATCGGCGACGGCCTCAAGCCGGTGCAGCGCCGCATCATCTACGCAATGAGCGAACTGGGGCTTTCGGCCACCGCCAAGTACAAGAAATCGGCGCGCACCGTGGGCGACGTGCTCGGCAAGTTCCATCCGCACGGCGACGCCGCCTGTTACGAGGCGATGGTGCTGATGGCGCAGCCGTTCTCCTACCGCTATCCGTTCGTGGACGGGCAGGGCAACTGGGGCTCGCCGGACGATCCCAAGTCCTTCGCCGCGATGCGCTACACCGAGTCGCGCCTGTCGCGCTATGCGCAGCTGCTGCTGTCCGAGCTGGGCCAGGGCACGGTGGACTGGGTGCCGAACTTCGACGGCGCGCTGGAGGAGCCGAAGATGCTGCCGGCGCGGCTGCCGAACGTGCTGCTCAATGGCGGCAGCGGGATCGCGGTGGGCATGGCCACCGACATCCCGCCGCACAACCTGCGCGAGGTGGCCGCGGCCTGCGTGCACCTGCTGGAGCATCCGAAGGCCACGGTGGACGAACTGTGCGAGCACCTGCCGGGGCCGGACTTCCCCACCGAGGCGGAGATCGTCACCCCGCGCGCCGATCTGCAAAAGCTCTACGCCACCGGCCAGGGGTCGGTGCGCGCGCGGGCGCGCTACGAGCGCGAGGGCGACGACATCGTGGTCACCGCGCTGCCGCACCAGGTCTCCGGGGCGAAGCTGCTGGAACAGATCGCCGCCCAGATCCGCGCGAAGAAGCTGCCGATGATCGAGGACCTGCGCGACGAATCCGACCATGAGCACCCGACCCGCCTGGTGATCACCCCGCGCTCGAATCGCGTGGACATCGAGGCGCTGATGGCGCATCTGTTCGCCACCACCGACCTCGAGAAGAACTACCGCGTGAACATGAACGTGATCGGGCTGGACGGCCGCCCGCAGGTGCGCGATCTGCCCGGACTGCTGCGCGAATGGCTGGAGTTTCGCATCGAGACCGTGCGCCGGCGCCTGCAGTGGCGCCTGGAGAAGGTGCAGGCGCGGCTGCACGTGCTGGAAGGCCTGCTGATCGCCTATCTCAACATCGACGAGGTGATCGCGATCATCCGTGAATACGACGAGCCGAAGCCCGAACTGGTCAGCCGCTTCGGCCTCAGCGAGACCCAGGCCGAGGCGATCCTGGAACTCAAGCTGCGCCATCTGGCAAAGCTCGAGGAGATGAAGATCCGCGGCGAGCAGGACGAGCTCTCGCAGGAACGCGACCAGCTGGAGAAGACCCTGGGGTCCGAGCGCCGCCTGCGGACCCGGGTGCGCCAGGAGATCGAGAAGGACGCCGCCGACTATGGTGACGAGCGGCGATCCCCGCTGGTGGAACGCGAAGCCGCGCGGCCGCTGGACGAATCCGCGCTGGTGCCGGCGGAACCGCTGACCATCGTGCTCTCGGAGAAGGGCTGGGTGCGCGCCGCCAAGGGCCACGACGTGGACGCCCGTGGCCTGAACTACAAGGCCGGCGACGCCTTCCGCGCCGCGGTCGCCGGGCGCAGCAACCAGCCGGTTGCTTTTGTCGACTCCACCGGACGTGCCTATACCCTGCAGGCGCACAGCCTGCCTTCGGCGCGCGGTCAGGGCGAACCCCTGTCGGGCCGGGTGAACCCGGCCGAGGGGGCGCATTTCGTCGGCATGGCCACCGGGAGCGGCGAGGATCGCTGGCTGCTGGCCACCGATCATGGCTATGGCTTCATCACCCGGCTGGAGGATTTGCTGGGACGCCAGAAGGCGGGTAAGAACGTGCTGACCGTGCCGGCCGGGGCGGCGGTGCTGCCGCCGGTGGCGGTGCCGGATCCGGAGCGCGACCATTTGGCGGTGGTCACGACCCGGGGCTACCTGCTGGTGTTCCCCGCGGCCTCGCTGCCGGAGCTGGCCCGCGGCAAGGGCAACAAACTGGCCGGGATCCCGGCGGCGGCGATCAAGGACGGCTCGGAGCGGGTGCAGGAGGTGGTGGCCCTGGCTCCGGGCGATACCCTGGTGGTGCATGCCGGCAAGCGCTTCAAGGCGCTGGCGCCGGCGGAGTGGGGCGAATACGTCAGCGAGCGCACGCGCCGCGGGCGGCAGCTGCCGCGCGGCTACCAGAAGGTCGATTCACTGGAGGTACGCCGCTGACCCGCGCCGCGAGGTCTATGTACCGCGTTGCCCGGCGCCGGTGGCGTCCTGTGCCGGGGCGATCAGCGCGCGGGCATCGGCCTCGGGCAGCGGACGGTGATAGAGAAAGCCCTGGCCGACGGGGCAGCCCAGCTCCCGCAGCAGGTCGGCGTCGTCCCGGGTCTCGATGCCTTCGGCCACCGTCTCCAGGCCAAAGCCGCGACTGACCGCAAGGATCGCCTCGAACAGGCGGCGCATGTCGGGGTCGCCCGCGATGCCGTCCACCAGGGCACGGTCCACCTTGACGGTGGAGACCGGCAGCCGTCGCAGATAGGCCAGCGACGAATACCCCGTGCCGAAGTCGTCGATGGCGATGGAGACCCCCAGTTCGCGCAGCGCGTGCAGCTCTTCCAGGGCCTGATCGAGGTTGTGCATGATCGCGGTCTCGGTGATCTCGACCTCGAGGCACTTCGGCGGCGTGCCGGTCTGTTCCAGGGCCAGCCGTACGGCTTCGGTCAGCGTGTTGCCGCGCGCGGTCAGGGCCTCGAACTGGCGTGCCGAGATGTTGACCGCCACCGGGTAGCAGTCACCGGTCGATGCCCGCCAGCGGGAGGTCGCAGCCAGCGCCTCGCGCAGGGCCCACTCGCCGAGGTTGACGACCGCGCCGGTGGTCTCCGCCACCGGGATGAACTCCCCCGGCGAGACCCGGCCGAATTCGGGGTGATCCCAGCGCATCAGCGCCTCGAAACCGGTGACCATGCCATCGGGCAGGTGGATCTTGGGCTGGTACAGCAGCGACAGGCCCTGACCGTCATGGGCATGCGCGAGGTCGTGTTCCAGGCGGTGACGCCGGCGGGCGGCCTGCTCCAGTTCCGGGGCGTAGCTGAGCCAGGGGAGCTGCCGGCGGTCGGCCTTGGACAGCGTGAGCATGACCCGGCGGATCAGCTCGCCGGTGTCGTGGCCGGCCTCGGTGGTGCGCGCATGTCCGGCCACGATCTCCGGGCGTACCTCGTACTGGCCGATCTGCAGGCGCTGCAGGGCGGTGTCGAGCATGTCCCGCAGGGCGTCGTCCGTCAGCCCGTGTTCGCTGCGGGCCAGCAGCAGGAAGGTGGCGCCGCCCCAGAGCCCGCAGATCCCGCCATGGTGGCCTACCGCGGCGTCGAGGCGGCCCTGCAGGCGCTGGCCCGTCTCGCGCAGCATCAGATCCGCGGCGGCGTGGCCCTCCATGCGTTCCAGGGTCTCGTGGCCACTGACGCGCAGCATCACCAGATCGATCACCGTCTCCGCTGCATCCGCGAGCCAGCGTTCCAGGGTTTCCAGCAGCGCCGCGCGGTTGGGCAGGTCGGTGGCCAGATCGTGGTGGGCCAGGTATTCCAGATCGCGATCCTTGCGCTGCAGGGTCAGGGACTGGGTCTCGAGGCTCTGCGACAGGTCCTGCACCTCGTTGTGCGTGGCATTGTGCAGGGCCCGTACCCGCAGCAGGTTGCTGATGCGCTGGACCACCTCGGAGGCATCGAACGGCTTGGTGATGAAATCCAGGGCCCCGCCCGCTAGCGCCCGCTGCCGGGTGTCCGGGTCGATCTGCGCGGTCAGAACGATCACCGGCAGCCAGTCGCCTTCGCCCAGTTCCGCGTTCAGGTTCTCCATCACCTGATGGCCGTCCATGCCCGGCATGCGGATGTCCAGCAGGAGCAGATCGAAGGCCTCCTCGCGCCAGGTCTCCAGCGCCCGTTGCGGGCTGGTCTCGCCGTGCACGTTGGTGAACCCCGCATCTTCCAGGATGGTGCTCAGGAGCTCCACGTTCATCGGGTTGTCGTCCACGATGAGGATGCGGGCGGCGGTCTGGTGGTGCTCGGGTATCAGCATGTCGGGGACGGACTCGGACGTCAGTCGGCCGGCTGCAGGAGCCGGTCGAGGGTTTGCAGGAAAGCGGGGATATCCAGTGGTTTGGTCAGATAGTCCTCGAAATCGGGGTTCTGGTTCCCTTCGTCGATGCGCTCGCGGGAGGCATCGGCGGTCAGGGCGATCCGCGGGATATGGCGGGTATCCGGCCAGGCTTTCAGCACCCGTGCCGCCGCGGTACCGCTCATCCCGGGCAGATTGATATCCAGGATGACCAGATCCGGTTGCCACTCGCGCGCGGTGATCAGGCCCTGTTCCGCGCTGCCGGCCACGCTCAGTTCGGTATTCCCGCGATGGCCGATCAGCTCGCGCATCAGTTCCACGTTGACCGGGTTGTCCTCGATGTACAGCACCCGCCAGCAGTGGGTCGGTCGCCCGTCATCCGCGCCAACGGAGGGTCCGTCCGGGGCATCCGGGGAAGCCGGGCCCGCGACGTCCGCAGGCGTTCCGGTCTGTTCGCTGCGCGGCAGCACGATGCGGAAGCAGGACCCTTCGCCCACCGTGCTGGTGAAGTCGAGGTCGCCGCCCATGCGCGTGGCCAGTTCGCGCGCGATGACCAGGCCGATACCGGTGCCCTCGATGCCTCCGCCTTCCTGACCCAGACGTTCGAACGGCTGGAACAGGCGGTGGCGCTGTTCCTCCGGGATGCCGGGGCCGGTGTCGCGGACCTCGACCGCGAGGTACCCGGGGGCGGTGCCTTCGGCGTGTTCCGGGACGGAGGCCTCGGGTTCCACCACGACCTCCACGCGGCCGTTGTCGCGGTTGTACTTGATGGCATTGGTCAGCAGGTTGATCAGGATCTGGCGCACCCGGGTGGCGTCGGCATGCACCGGTGGCCAGTCGTGGTCCGGGGTCGGGTGATGCAGGCTGACCCCGCGTTCGCTGGCCTGCGGGCGTACCATCTCGAGCGCCTCGTACAGGATCGCATCGATACCGACGGGCTCCAGCGACAGGGTCAGGCGCCCGGTCTCGATGCGCGAGAGGTCGAGGACATCGGTGATCAGGTTGAGCAGGTGGGTGCCGCTCTGGCGGATGTGGGCGGCCTGGCGGGCCTGGCGCTGGCTCAGGGGTTCGCGCGGGCTCTCCGCCAGCAGCTGGGCGAAGCCGAGGATCGAGTTCAGCGGCGTACGCAACTCGTGCGACATGTTGGACAGGAACTGCGACTTGGCCTGGCTCGCGCGTTCGGCCTCGTGCATCGCCCGTTCGAGTTCCTCGCGGTCGCGGCGCCGCTCCTCGCGGTCGCGCAGCGCGCGGATCAGGATCGCGTAGGTTGCCGAGAACGGGGCGAGGAACTCGGCCAGCTCCTGGTCGTAACCGCCGGGGCGGTTGGCGATGCCGAACATGCCCACCAGCTCGTCGCCGTGGTAGAGCGGCATGCCGAGATACGGGCCGAGCTCGGGGTGGCCCTCGGGCAGGCCGCCGGCACGCGGGTCGTTCATGACGTCATCGGAGATCAGCATGCGCCCGTCGCGCATGACCTGGCCGATCAGGCTGTTCGCCCCGCACAGCCGCATGTCGCCGCTGAGCAGCTCCTGATAGAGCCGTTCGGAGGCATCGCTCCAGGCCAGGTTGGTGATCGCGTGGATCTTGAGGCACGGCTGGCCGTCGTGCCATTCGGTCTCGCCCATGAAACCGTAGTGACTGTCGGTCACCTGCAGCAGGGTGTCCAGCAGGAACGGCCAGACGTCCTCGGCGGAGTCGGTCTCCATGTATTGCGTGGTGGCCAGGCGCATGGCCTCCAGCAGATGCTGCTGGCGCTGCTGCTGCGCGGAGGCGTTGCGGTAGGCGTCGATGTCCTGGACGATGCCCAGCAGGTGTCGCGGGCGGCCACGGTCGTCGCGTTCCAGATCGCCCTGGGCGCGCAGCCAGCGCGGTGGCGAGGTGCGGATACGGAATTCCACGTCCAGCGGAGTCCCCGAGGCCAGGCTTTCGCTCAGCGCTCCCTGGACGTGGGGACGGTCCTCCGGCAGCACGATGTCGGTGAGGAAGCGCGGATCCTGCAGCGCGGGATGCTCGGCGCCTTCGGTCAGGGCGGCGGCCTCCGGGGTCCAGTCCAGCTCGCCGGTGACCGCGTCCACGCTCCAGTTGCCGATGCGCGCAAAGCGCTGCGACAGGCTGCGACGGCGTTCCGCCTCGCGCAGGGCATTCTGCGCACGGGTGATCTCGCTGAGGTCGTGGGCGACGGTGATGACGCCTTCGGAACGGCCGTCCTGGCCGACCAGCGGGGTCTTGATCAGTTCCAGTTCCCAGCTCCGGCCGTTGTGCTCGAAATGCAGCGGCTGGGTGCGGGTCTGGCCGGTGGTCATGACTTCGTGGTCGAGGGCGCGGGCATAGTCGGCCACGTCGGCACTGAAAAAATCGTGGGCCGTGCTTCCGAGGGCCTTTTCCGGCGCGAAGCCCAGCAGGGGTTCGCAGGCCGGGTTGGCCACCACGTAGCGGCCGTCGGCATCGCTGGCGTAGATCGGATTGGGGGCGCCGCGCAGCACCGCGTTGAACAGGCGGCTTTCGCGCAGTTCGCGTTCCTGCGCCTCGTGCAGTTCGGTCAGATCGTTGACGATGCCGATGTAGTGCTCTCCGCCGTCGATCCGGATGGAGGAGACCGCGAGCTGCATCGGAAAGGTGTGCCCGTCGCGATGCAGGCCGCGGACCTCGCGGCCGACCCCGATGATGCGCGCCTCTCCGGTAGTCTGGTAGTGGCGCAGGTAGTCGTCGTGCTGGCTCGCCCAGGGGTCCGGCATGAGCATGGACACGTTGCGGCCCAGGACTTCGTCGGCAGAGTAACCGAACAGGCGCTCGGCCGCGGGGTTGAAGCTCTCGATGAGGCCACCGGCGTCGATCTGGATGATGCCGGCGGCCGCGGTCTCGAGCACGGCGTGCAGCTTGCGGCTCTGGTGCTCGTGTGCAGAGCGGGTGGCGTCATAATCTCCACGCAGGAACTCGGTACGGAGGATGTGCCCGGCGAGCCCGGCGAAGTCCTCCAGCGCGCGGATCCGGTCCGCATCGAACCGGCGCGGCCGGGTATCCATCACGCTCAGGGTGCCCACCGCGAGGCCGTCTTCCAGGGTCAGGGGGATCCCCGCGTAGAAACGTACGCCGGGCTCGCCGGTGACCAGCGGGTTGTCGGCAAAGCGCGGATCGTCGGTCGCGTCCTCGACGATGGTGGTGTGCTGCGGGGTGGCGATGGCATGGGCGCAAAACGAGACCTCGCGCGGTATGCGGCGGTGACAGGCGCCGTGGGTGCCCAGCAGGCGCTGGTGGTCATGGTCGATCACCGAGACCACCGCGATCGGGACCTCCAGCCGTGCCGCTGCCTGACGCAGCAGCGGCGCGAACAGGCGTTCGCCGTCGGTCTCCTCGAGCAGGAGACGGCGGACGCCGGCCAGGCGCCGGTCTTCGTCTTCGGGGGTGGGGGGTGCCCGCATGCATGAACCTAGGCGGAGGATTGTCTACGAAGGGATGATACGTCATGCAGGCGACGGTGTGTGTGACCGGGACTTGAACCCGCGTGTATCGCCCCTATCTAATATACCGTCCGAAATGCCTGATTCCACCCGCAACGGAGAACGAGTTCATCCGATGAAACGCATACTGCTGTTCCTGGCCACCAACTTCGCCATCCTGATCGTGCTCAGCATCACGCTGCGCATCCTCGGGGTGGAGAGCATCCTCGACGAGCAGGGGGTCAACCTCGACCTGACGGCCCTGCTGATCTTCGCCGCGGTGTTCGGTTTTGGCGGCTCGTTCATCTCCCTGGCCATCTCCAAGTGGATGGCGAAGAAGACCATGAAGGTCCAGGTGATCGAGAAGCCTTCGAATGCCACCGAGCAGTGGCTGCTGGAGACCGTCCAGCGCCAGGCGAAGCAGGCGGGCATCGGCATGCCGGAGGTCGGGATCTACGATTCGCCGGACCCCAACGCGTTCGCCACCGGCATGAGCCGGAACAACGCGCTGGTCGCGGTCAGCACCGGGCTGATGCAGAACATGGGGCAGGGCGAGGTCGAGGCCGTGCTGGGCCACGAGGTCGGCCACGTGGCCAATGGCGACATGGTGACCCTGGCCCTGATCCAGGGCGTGGTGAACACCTTCGTGATCTTCCTGTCGCGCGTGATCGGGCACTTTGTCGATCGCGTGGTGTTCAAGAACGAGTCCGGTCACGGCCCGGCGTTCTGGATCACCGCCATCGTGGCCGAGATCATCCTCGCGATCCTGGCCTCCATCATCGTGTTCTGGTTCTCGCGCCAGCGCGAGTTCCGTGCCGACCAGGCCGGGGCCGAACTGGCCGGGCGCGAGAAGATGATCGGGGCGCTGGAGTCGCTGGCGCGGGCCTCCGGCCGGCCGGTGGACATGCCGGATCAGATGGCCGCCTTCGGCATCCGTGGCGGCATGGCGCAGGGCCTGAAGAAGCTGTTCATGAGCCATCCGCCGATCGAACAGCGCATCGCCGCGCTGCGCGCCGGGGCCTGAGGCAGGCCCCGCGCCGGGGTTCACCCGGCGAGCACGTGATCGGCGACGAACGGATTGCGCTGGCGCTGCTCGCCGAAGGTGGATTCCGGTCCGTGACCGGGGATGAAACGGACGTCATCTCCGAGTGGCCACAGTTTCTGCGTGATCGACTCGATCAGAACGCGCCCGTTACCGCCGGGAAAATCGCTGCGTCCGATCGCGCCGTTGAACAGCACGTCCCCCACCAGCGCCATCCGCGCGGACGGGCTGAAGAACACCACGTGGCCCGGGGTGTGCCCGGGGCAGTGCAGTACCTGCAGCCGTTCATTCCCCAGCTCCAGGGTCTCTCCGTCGTCCAGCCAGCGATCCGGGGTCAGCGGCGCGATCTCCGGAAATCCGAACATCGCGGCCTGCTGCGGCAGCTGCTCGAGCCAGAACGCGTCTTCGCGCTGCGGGCCGACGACGGGCACGCCGGACAGCCGTGCCAGCTCGGCCGCGCCGCCGGCATGATCCAGGTGGCCGTGGGTCAGCAGGATGGAATCCAGTTCCAGGCCCTGATCGCGCACGCGGGCGAACAGGGTCGGGGCCTCGCCGCCGGGGTCGACCCAGGCCGCGCGGCCGGTTTCGTTGCACCAGATTAGGGTGGCGTTCTGCTCCAGCGGGGTTACCGGAAGGGTGCAGTGTTCAAGCATCGGGGTATCGCTCCGCGGCGAACGCGTCGGGAGGGAATAGTTGTGTGGCGTATGCGTCTTACGGTTGTGCAGATCGCAAGCTTAGGAGAAAAACCGGTCCGGCGCGACCGCTTTCTGTTCGTCGCTCGCGGGAAGTGCTTGACAGGAATATCCTAATATTAGAAGATCTGCATACGCTGAATGTTGTCCCCCCTGACAGCATCGGCGGACTCCTCCATCCTCCTTTGGTGGTTTTCTTGGCGCGGGCTCTGTCCCGCGCTTTTTTTTGCCCGTTCGCATCGTCCGGCCGCCGCGCCTACCATGGCGGCATGCCCGCCCCCGGTTCCCATCGATCATGACGCGACGCCTGAACAGCCTGCGCAATGTGGTGGTGATGTTCATCCTGCTGCCGCTGCTCCTGTTGGTGGGTGCGGTGGTCGCGCTGGGCCTGCAGGAATTCCAGACGCAGATGGAAGACCGCATGCAGGACGACATCGAGCTGGTTGCGCGGGCGATCCGTCTGCCGGTGTCCACGGCGATTGTTGAACAGGACGTGGCGGCCGTTCAGGAGTCGCTGGATTCGCTGTTCCAGATCGACGAGGTCTTCGGGGTGTATGTCTACGACGCGCGCGGCGAGCTGGTGGCGACCTCCGGGCCGCCCAGCCCGTCGCTGCGGCATCGGGGAGAGGCGCAGGCGATCAGCGAGACCGGAACCCTGGGCGCGTTCGACGAACATCGCGGGCGCGAGGTTTTTTCGTTCTTCCTGCCGCTGGCGGACCACGCGGGACGAATCGTGGGCCTGCTCCAGGTGACCCGTGATGTGTCTCCGTTTCGTGCCTACGTCTCCCAGCTGCGCTGGCAGGGCGCGGTGCTGACCGGGGCGGTGACGGTGCTGTTTCTGGCCCTGGTGCTGGTGGGGTACCACCGGGCCGTGGGGCGCCACGTCGAGCGCCTGACCGGGGTGATGCACGACATTGGCGAAGGGGTGCGCGGCGTGCGGGCGCCCGAGGCCGGGCCGGCGGAGCTGCGCCATGTTGCGGCCACCATGAACGGGATGCTGGAACGGCGCGAGGCGTCCGAAGCCGCGCTGGAGGCGCAGCGGGCCGAGCAGCGAGCGCTGGAGGAAAAACTGCGGCATTCGGAAAAGCTGGCGGCGATTGGCCAGCTGGCGGCCGGGGTGGCGCACGAGCTGGGAACCCCGCTGGGGATCATCGCCGGACGCGCCCAGCGGGCCGCCCGCCGTCTGGCCGAGGACGACCCGGCGCGCAAGGAAATGCAGGAGCTGCGGGCAGAAACCGAGCGGGTGGAGACCATCGTGCGGCAGCTGCTGGATTTCGCCCGGCGCAATCCGCTGCAGCGCCGCAGCGTGAATCTGGACGAACTGGTCCGGGAACTGGTGGATCGCGTGCGCGGTCGGGGGCATTGTCCGGACGTGGAGTTCCGGCTGGAAGGCGCGCCCCTGCAGGTGGAAGCGGACCGGCTGCGGCTGGGCCAGGCGCTGGAAAACCTGATCGAGAACGGCGGGCAGGCAGCCCGGTCGCACGTGCGGATCACCTGGGGCGTGGAGGGCGAGCAGGTCGAAGTCACCGTGGCCGACGACGGCCCCGCCGCCGGAGGCGGTATCGATCCGGAGGCCGCGGAGCGCCTGTTCGAACCCTTTTTCACCACCAAGCCGACCGGAAAGGGAACCGGTCTCGGGCTGGCGGTGGCCCAGGTGGCGATGGAGGATCATGGAGGGTCGATCGCGCTGGATCGTTCGGACCCGGGCGAGACCCGTTTCGTGATCCGGTTTCCGCGGGCTGCGGATGCCACGGGAAGTGCCGCGCGGGATGGAGGGGATGGAACGTTGCCGGAGGAGGGTGCATGACCAATCCGGAGTCGGTGCTGGTGGTCGAGGACGATCGCGGTCACCGGGACCTGCTGGTGGAGGAGCTGCGCGAGGCGGGGCATGGCGTGGTGGCCGTGGGCAGCGCCGAAGAGGCGATGCAGGCCCTGGGCCAGCAACCCTTCGGCCTGGTGGTCAGCGATCTGAGACTGCCGGGCGAGGATGGCTTCCGCGTGCTGGAAGCCACGCGCGAGGCGGTGCCGGAGCCCGGTTTCATCATGCTCACCGGCTTCGGAACCATCGACCAGGCCGTGGCCGCGCTCAAGGCGGGGGCGGATGATTTTCTGACCAAGCCGGTGGATCTCGATCATCTGCGGCTGGCGGCCGACCGGGTGATCGAGGCCCGGCGGCTGAAGGCCGAGGTGCGCCAGTATCGCGAGCTGCTGGCGGCCGGCGAGGGATTTCACGGCATGCAGGGGAACAGTCCGGCGATGCTGCGGCTGTTCGACCTGATCCGGCGGATTGCGGCTTCCGACGGATCGGTGCTCATCACCGGCGAGTCCGGTACCGGCAAGGAGCTGGTGGCGCGTGCGCTGCACGCCGAGAGTGCTCGCCGCGACGGTCCCTTCGTCGCCCTGAACTGCGCCGGCATTCCCGAGAGCCTGCTGGAATCGGAACTGCTGGGGCATGTCGCCGGGGCTTTCTCTGGCGCCCGGGGCGCGCGCCGCGGCCTGTTCCGCGAGGCCGACGGGGGCACCCTGTTTCTCGACGAGATTGCCGAGATGCCGGTGGCGATGCAGAGCAAGCTCCTGCGGCTGCTGCAGGACGGGCGCGTGCGCCCGGTGGGCGGCAACGAGGAGGTGGACACCGACGTTCGCATCGTGGCGGCGACCCACCAGGACATCCCGGGGCGCATCGCGCAGGGCGAGTTCCGCGAGGACCTCTACTATCGGCTGGAGACCTTTCGTATCGAGATCCCGCCGTTGCGCGACCGGGGCGAGGATATCGAGCGCCTGGCCCTGCAGTTCCTGCGCCAGCACGCCCTGGCTCACGGGCTGCCGGAGCGCCGTCCGAGTCCCGAGGCGATGCGGGCCCTCCTCCACTATGCCTTCCCCGGCAACGTGCGCGAACTCTCCAGTCTGATGGAGCGCGCCGCGACCCTGTCTTCCGGTGACCAGATCGAGTTGCGCGACCTGCCGGAGCGGGTGCACGCATCGGCATCCGGCGGGACACCCGCCGGCACGTCCCCGGGTGACGGCGTTCCCGGCGCCCGGGACGCCCACTGGCCTTCGCTGGCCGAACTCGAGACCGATTACATCCAGCGCGTGCTGGAACACTGCGAGGGCAACAAGCAACGGGCGGCGCGCATGCTCGGGATCGGCCGCAAGACGCTTTATCGGCGGCTCGGCGAGTCCGATACGAACTGAGCCCTTTCCCTTGCACGATGTGTCATGCGGACGCGGTGACACGTTTCATTGCGACCCATGTGTCGAAAAGAAACAGTTCTGATCTTCTTTCTGTTCTCCTCCCGGCCGCACGGACGGCCTTCATGTCTCTGATTGAAGAGATATTTTTTTGTGTTCTGAATGTTGGCCCGTGGTTTGCTTCGTATGGGTTGTCCGTAGCGAAATCCGCAAACCACAGGAGGTCGCATGACGACTTTCCGCAAAACCGCAACGGCCATGGCGCTCGGTTCGGTGCTGACCCTCGGTTTTTCCGGGGTGGCCGCGGCCCAGGCGGGCCAGGGCGGTGCCCCCGCCGGCGACATGCCGCCCGAGGCCGGAACCCCCGGACAGGGCCAGCCACCCGAGCCGCGCCAGGACGCACCAGCACCGCGGGATGCCCCGGCACCCGGCGGGAGCGGCCAGGGCGGGGGGCTTCCGCCCGGCGGAACCGGACAGGAACGCGGGCTTCCGCCCGGTGGCCAGCCCCCCGAACCGCAAACCGGGCCGCAAACCGGGCCGGGGCAGCCGGATCGGCCGCAGGGTGCGCCCCCCGAGCCGCGTGACGCGCCGCCGGGGAGCATGGAGCCCGAGCGCACGGATCCGCGTGGCGGTGCCACCGGCCAGCAGATGCCGGCCCCGGGCGAGCGGCCCGAGGGCGAGGCGATGCCCGAGCCCGGCGAAGACCCGCGGCAGGGCACGGAGCGGGACTGGTAGTCCGGACCGCAGATCATGATTTTCGTGAATACAGACCGTCGTAAAGACCAAGGAGCAAACGCAATGATGAACTTTCGCAAGACCGCAATGGCTTTCGCCCTGACTTCCATGTTCGCCTTCGGTGGCGTGGCCTCCGCACAGATGGGTGGTGGCGCCGAGGGCGGTGCTCCGCCGGAAGGTGGCGCCCAGGGCGGCGCCCCGCCGCAGGGCGGTGCTCAGGGTGGCGCGGGCGCCCAGGGTGGCGCTCCGCCGGAAGGTGGCGGCGCCCCGATGCAGCAGCAGGCCCCCGAGGTCGACCTGTCCGATGAAGACATCGACACCTTCGTCGAAGCCTTTGTCGGTGTGCAGGAGGTCCGCGAGGACTTCTCCCAGCGCCTGCAGGAAGCCGAGGACGAGACCCAGGCGCAGCAGATGCAGCAGGAGGCCCAGGACGAGATGGTCGCGGCCGTGGAGGATGCCGGCATGACCGTTGAAGAGTACAATGAGGTCGCCATGGCCCTGCAGAATGACCCCGAGCTGATGCAGGAGGTCCAGCAGCAGGCCGAAAGCGCCATGTAAGCCCGCAAGGGACAGGCATGCGCCGGCGGGGCCGTCCTTCGGGGCGGCCCCGTCTTTTTGCGCGATCGCTCGTGGGACCCTTGAATGACGGGGTACAACACGGTATTCTTTCGCGCTTTCTGAATCGCCCCGACATCGGAGCATCGATACATGAGCACCATCAGCGCCAAGCCGGCAGAAGTCGAACGCGACTGGTTCCTTGTGGATGCCAGTGACAAGACCCTCGGTCGACTCGCCACGGAAATCGCGCGTCGGCTGCGCGGAAAGCACAAGCCCGTCTACACGCCGCACGTGGATACCGGCGACTACATCGTCGTGATCAATGCGGACAAGATCCGGGTCTCGGGCAACAAGGCCTCCGACAAGATGTATTATCGCCATACCGGTTATCCGGGGGGCATCAAGGAGGCGAACTTCTCCCAGATGATCGAACGTCATCCGGAGAAGGTGCTCGAGCTGGCCGTCAAGGGCATGCTGCCGCGCAATCCGCTCGGCCGGTCGATGCTCAAGAAACTCAAGGTGTATGCCGGAACCGAGCACCGGCATGCGGCCCAGCAGCCGCAGCCGCTGGACATCTGATCCGCGGCGCCGCCAACCAGAAACAGGGAAATCGATTCCAATGGCTATGAATCAGTACTACGGTACGGGTCGCCGCAAGACGGCTTCCGCGCGTGTCTTTCTGCGTCCCGGCTCGGGCAACGTGACCGTCAACGGCCGTCCGCTGGACGAGTTCTTTGGTCGTCCGACTTCGCGCATGGTTGTCCGGCAGCCGCTGGAAGCGGCCGAAGCCCTCGACGGCTTCGACGTGGTGGCCACGGTCTCCGGCGGGGGCGGTAACGGTCAGGCGGGTGCCATTCGTCTGGGTATCGCCCGCGCCCTGGTTGAGTATAATGAGGACCTGCGCAGCACGCTGCGTCGTGGCGGTCACCTGACGCGGGATGCCCGCGAGGTGGAGCGCAAGAAGATCGGCCTGCGCAAGGCCCGTCGCGCGACGCAGTACTCCAAGCGCTGATCCGGTTTTCGCCGGTGCACCCGGAGGTTTCGGGCACCGGCCAGAATTGGGGGATCGTCTAGCGGTAGGACTACGGACTCTGACTCCGTCAACCCAGGTTCGAATCCTGGTCCCCCAGCCATCCATGGAAAAGGGCCCCCCTCGCGGGGCCCTTTTTCATGGATATGACCGGCCAGGATGAGAACCTGGAAGGTTCGGCGGAGCGCAGCGGAGCAACGCACACGCGCAGCGTGTGCGGCCCGAAGGGTGAGGCGCGCAGCGCCGAATAACCCTGGTCCCCCAGCCATCCATGAAAAAGGGCCCCCTCGCGGGGCCCTTTTTCATGGATATGACCGGCCAGGATGAGAACCTGGAAGGTTCGGCGGAGCGCAGCGGAGCAACGCACACGCGCAGCTCTTTTACGGAATGTCGGTCTTTCTCCACGCGTCTGTGGTCTATAGTCAGTCCCAGGTTTCGAGCAAGGAGAAGCCATGTCCGTACCCGAGAATCCGTATCCCGAGGTCACTGTCGATACCCGCGCCCGCCAGGTGGAAGGGACCAATGCCTGGTACATGATCGGTCTGTCGGGCATCCCGGGCCCCGACAACGAGGGCCACACTTCCAACGCCGGTTTCGTGGTGACCGACGAAGGCGTAGTGGTCTACGACGCCCTGGGGACCCCGGCCCTGGGGTTCGAGATGATCCGGCGGATCCGGGAGGTCACGGATCAACCCATCCGCTACGTGATCGCGGGTCATTACCATGCGGACCATATCTACGGTCTGCAGGCATTCGCCGATCACACGGAAGCGCGCATCATCGGTCAGCGGCGTGCGGAAGATTATCTGCGCGGGCCGGGCGCCGAATCCCGGCTGCAGCAGCGCCGGGGCGTGCTCTATCCGTGGGTGGACGAAGACACCCAGGTGATCCCGCCGGACGAGCTGTTCGACGAGGAGTACACCATCGAGCTGGGCGGCAGGACCTTCCGCCTGCTGCATGCCGGTCCGGCGCATTCACCGGATGACGTCATCATGGTGGTCGAGGAAGACGGCGTGGTGTTTGCCGGCGATATCGTGTTTGATGGCCGCATCCCGTTCCTCGGCGATGATGCCCTGGATTCCGGCAACTGGGTGAACCGCCTGGAGCAGGTCGAGGCGATGGAGCCGAACTTTCTGATCCCGGGGCATGGCGACGCGACCGCCAATGCCCGGCGCGCGGTGCGCTTCACCCGGGACTACCTGGTGAAGCTGCGCGAGCACATGGCGGAATCGGTCGAGGACATGATGTCCTTCGAGGAGGCCTACGCTGCCATGGACTGGTCCGAATACGAAGACCTGCCGGCGTTCGACCAGACCAACCGTTCCAACGCCAATGCGGTGTTTCTGGAGATGGAATCCAAACTGTTCTGACGCCGCATTATCTCCGCAGCCGACCGGGCCCGGGCTGTTCCGGGCCCGGTGGGGCGTGCACGTCGATCAGGGTTTCCTTATTATTGCGCAATTACTTTGGTGCCAAAAGAATGGACCGCGAGTGCGAGATCGTGCTTTCGGTCCGGCTGGCCGTTAACCTTGCGCTTCACTCTGATCGGGAGGCCCCGCCTCAATGACCGCCGAACGCGTGCGCGAAATACCGTACAACTACACTTCCTTCTCCGACCGCGAAATCGTTATCCGCTTCCTCGGGTCCGATACCTGGGAGCTGCTCAACGAGCTGCGTGGCGAACGCCGTACCGGCGTGTCCGCGCGCATGCTGTTCGAGGTCCTGGGGGATATGTGGGTGGTCACGCGCAACCCGTACATCCAGGACGATCTGCTGGGGGACCGCAAGCGTCGCCGTTCCCTGATCGATGCGATGCAGCATCGCCTCGACCAGATCGAGGCGCGTGCCGAGGGCAACGAGAAGGCCCTGACCCTGGCCCGGCGCGCCCAGGCGGCGCTGACCGCGTTCGCGGAGGAGTTCGACAAAACGCTGGCGCTGCGCGACAAGGTTCGCAAGCGCATGAACGGGCTCACGCACAAGGACAATATCCAGTTCGGTGGCCTGGCGCGGGTCTCGCACGTGACCGATGCGACCGACTGGCGCGTGGAACTGCCGTTTGTGGTGCTCACCCCCGACTCCGAGGAAGAGATGGGGCCGCTGGTGGCGGCCTGCATTGAGCTGGGCCTGACGGTGATCCCGCGCGGCGGTGGTACCGGCTATACCGGCAGTGCCGTGCCGCTGTCCAAGCGCTCGGCGGTCATCAACACCGAAAAACTCGAAGGCCTGGGCGACGTGCAGCGGCGCAGCCTGCCGGGCGTGGACCGCGAAGTCCCGGTGGTGCACGTCGAGGCGGGCGTGGTGACCAAGCGCGTCTCCGAGCTGGCCGACAACAACGGCCTGGTGTTCGCGGTGGACCCGACCTCGCAGGACGCCTCCACGATCGGCGGCAACGTGGCCATGAATGCCGGCGGCAAGAAGGCGGTGCTGTGGGGTACCGCGCTGGACAACCTGGCCGCCTGGACCATGGTGACCCCCGAGGCGGACTGGATGTATATCGAGCGCCTCGATCACAACCTCGGAAAGATCCACGACGCGGAGACCGTGCGCTTCCGCGTGACCCGTTTTGAGGCGGACGGCCGGACGCAGAAGGGCGAGCCCGAGATCCTCGAGATGCCGGGGGCGCAGTTCCGGAAGACGGGGCTGGGCAAGGACGTGACCGACAAGACCCTGATGGGCGTGCCCGGCATCCAGAAGGAGGGCTGCGACGGTCTGATCACCTCGGCCGAGTTCATCCTCCATCGCATGCCGGACAATGCCCGCACCGTCTGCCTAGAGTTCTACGGCACCGATCTGCACGAGGCGGTCCCGGCGATCGTCGAGATCAAGGATGCGGTGGATGCCGAGGAAAACGTGCTGCTGGCGGGCCTCGAGCACCTGGACGAACGCTACGTGCGGGCGGTGAAGTACACCCCCAAGGGTGCGCGCGGCGACCTGCCGAAGATGGTCCTGGTGGCGGACATCGTGTCCGATGACGAGGACGCGCTGGGCCGCCTGGCCGCGCAGATGGTGCGCGCGGCCAACGCCCGCAACGGCGAGGGCTTCATCGCGGTGAGCCCGGAGGCGCGCAAGCGGTTCTGGGCCGATCGCGCCCGCACCGCGGCCATCGCCCACCACACCAACGCGTTCAAGATCAACGAGGACGTGGTGATCCCGCTGGAGCGCCTGGCGGAGTACACCGAAGGGGTGGAGACCCTCAACGTCCGCGAGTCGCTGACGAACAAGCTGGCGATGGTCGACGAGATGCTGGAATGCATGCGCGGCGACCATCCCGAGCTGCGCGAGCTGCTGGAGGACGCAGAGGGCGAGGGCCAGCAGTGGTTCGAGACCAAGCGCCAGCGGGCGGTGGAGGTGCTGGAATCGGTGCGTGACCGCTGGAACCGCATCGCCGACAACTTCCACACCCTGGCCTCCGAGTGCGACGAGCTGCTGGACGATGCGGCCCGTGCGGATATGCGCCCGCACGACAAGCTGATCCACCTGCTGCTGCGGCGCAGCCTGCGCATCTCCTATCGCGCGGAGGTCGAACGGCCGCTGTTCGACATCTTCAACGGCCACCAGATGGAGTCGGTGCGCAAGCGCCTGACCGCGATCCACGACCGCGTGCTCACCAGCCGGCTGTTCATCGCCCTGCACATGCATGCGGGCGACGGCAACGTGCACACCAACATCCCGGTCAATTCCAACGACTACCCGATGATGCACCAGGCCGAGCGCCTGGTGGACGAGGTGATGCGCCTGGCGCGCGAACTGGACGGGGTGATCTCCGGCGAGCACGGGATCGGCCTGACCAAGATGCAGTACCTGGACCGCGACCGCATCGACTCGTTCGCGAAGTACAAGAAGCAGATCGACCCGAACGGGGTGTTCAATGCCGGCAAGCTGCTGGAGGGCTCCGGCCTGAACAACGCCTATACGCCGTCGCTGCGTCTGGTGAAGCAGGAGGCGCTGATCCTTGAGCAGAGCGAGCTGGGCGATCTCAACGACGAGATCAAGGACTGCCTGCGCTGCGGCAAGTGCAAGCCCGAGTGCAACACGCACGTGCCGCGCGCCAACCTGCTGTACTCGCCGCGCAACAAGATCCTGGCGACCGGCCTGATCGTGGAGGCCTTCCTGTACGAGGAACAGACCCGACGCGGGCTGTCGCTGAATCACTTCGAGGAGATGAACGACGTGGCCGATCACTGCACGATCTGCCACAAGTGCCTGAACCCGTGCCCGGTCGACATCGACTTCGGCGACGTGACCATGCACATGCGCTCCATCCTCAACAAGAAGGGCAAGCGCAAGGCGTCGCCGGCCACCATGATGTCCATGGCGTTCCTCAACACCAAGGATCCGGCCGCGGTGAAGGGCATCCGCAAGGGCGCGATCCAGATGGGCTATGCGGCCCAGCGTCTGGGTCACTGGTCGTTCAAGAAGCTCGGCCTGACCGGCGAGGGCAAGCGGCCCCGCTCGACCACCGGCAAGGCGCCGGTGCACGAGCAGGTCGTGCATTTCGTGAAGAAACCCATGCCGGCGGGGCTGCCGAGTCAGACCACGCGGCAGATGCTGGGGCTGGAGGACTCGCGCTACGTGCCGATCCTGCGCGATCCGGTGAAGACGGACATGGACTCCGATGCGGTGTTCTACTTCCCGGGCTGCGGCTCCGAACGCCTGTTCAGCCAGGTCGGCCTGGCCACCCTGGCGATGCTCTACGATGCGGGCGCGCAGACCGTGTTGCCGCCGGGCTACCTGTGCTGCGGTTACCCGCAGAACGCCGGCGGCGACTTCGAGAAGGGTTCACAGATCAGCACCGAGAACCGGGTGCTGTTCCATCGCATCGCGACGACGCTGAACTACCTCGACATCAAGACGGTGGTGGTCTCCTGCGGGACCTGCATGGATCAGCTGCTGAAATACGAGTTCGAGAAGATCTTCCCGGGCTGCCGGCTGCTGGACATCCACGAGTACCTGATGGAGAAGGGCATCAAGCTTGAAGGGCTGCAGGGCGTGCAATACATGTACCACGATCCCTGCCATTCGCCGATGAAGTCGCACAAACCGACCGAGGTGGCCGGCAACCTGCTGGGCCAGGAGGTCCTGCAGTCCGATCGCTGCTGCGGCGAGGCGGGCACCTTTGCGGTGAGCCGCCCCGACATCGCGACCCAGGTGCGCTTCCGCAAGCAGGAGGAGCTGCACAAGGGCATCAAGCAGTTGACCGGCGAGGAGAAGGCGGAAAACGGCAACGTGAAGATGCTGACCTCCTGCCCGGCCTGCCAGCAGGGCCTGTCGCGCTATCGCGAGGACACCGGGCTGGACACCGACTACATCGTGGTGGAGATGGCCAACCGGCTGCTGGGCGAGGACTGGCAGAAGGGCTTCATCGACCGGGCGCGTGAAGGAGGCATCGAGAAGGTCCTGCTCTGAGCGGCGGTTTCCCGTACACTGCGCAGTGGAATAAACGGAGTTCACGGGGCGTCGCAGGGAAGGCCGTATCCCGCGGCCCCCTGCTGACGTCAACGGAGATCGCATGAGCTTTCGTCATTTCGCTGTTCGTTCGGGTGTGTTCGCCCTTGCCGCCGGCCTGCTGGCCACCCCTGTCACCCTCTCGGCCCAGCTGGCGGAGTTTCCGGGGCGTCATCTTTACGAACGCTTCGGGGTGGAGGCCATCGAGCTGTTCGACCTGCGCGGTCAGTTCAGCGGCTCGACCCTGGTGGACGTGCGCCCGCGCGCGGAATACGACGTGATGCGGATGCGCGACGCCCATCACGTAAATCTGCACGCCCCCGATTTCGACGAGCGTGTCCGCGACCTGGAAGCCCGGGAAGGCAGCCCGCTGGTGTTCTACTGCAACGGGCGCGACAGCCATCGGGCGTACCGTGCCGCGGCGCGGGCCAGCGATGCCGGGCTCGATGCCGTACTGGCGTATGACGCCGGCATGCATGACTGGGCGCAGAGCTATCCGCGCTTTTCCCGCCTGTTCGGCGAAGCGGTCGAGGACGGCGATCTGATCCCCGACGCGTCGTTCGAGGCGCGGCTGCTGGATGGCGAGACGTTCGCACGCCGGGCCCAGGAGGACGACAGCCTGCTGCTCGACATCAGTGGTGCCGGGGACGAGGATGACATCGCCCTGTTCGGCGGACGCGAACGGGTCATGCCGGTGAACGAGCCGGCGGCCCTGGACGACGCCCTGCGTGCGGCCGCCGCGGACGGCGACACCCTGCTGATCTTCGACCAGCACGGACAGCAGGTGCGCTGGCTGCAGTATCGCCTGCGCGAGCTGGGCATCGAGGACGAGCGTTATTACTTCCTCGAGGGCGGCATGCAGGCGTTCTACGATGAGGTGATGGGCTGAGAGAGCGGGGTCAGCGGCGGAAGAAGCCCAGGATCAGTGACAGCACGATGCTGACGATGATCATGGTCGTCAGCGGGAAGTAGAAGCGGCTGTCACCGCGTTCGATCACGATGTCCCCGGGGAGTCTTCCCCAGGGGATCTTTCCCAGCCAAGGCCACAGCAGCCCGATCAGGACGATCGCGCCGCCGATGATGATCAGCCACTTGCCGGTCTCGTTCATCGTGCCTCAGTGATGGTGGAGTTCGCGCACGCCCTTCTCGCTGCCGATCAGCATCACGTCGGCCGGGCGCCGCGCGAACAGCCCGTTGGTCACCACCCCGGCGATGTGATCGATCTCCGATTCCAGCTCCACCGGGTTCATGATGCGCAGGTTGTGGACGTCCAGGATGACGTTCCCGTTGTCGGTGACGAAACCTTCGCGCAGTTCCGGATTGCCGCCCAGGTTCGACAGCGCGCGGGCCACGTGGCTGCGGGCCATCGGGATGACCTCCACCGGCAGCGGGAAGTTGCCCAGATAGTTCGCGATCTTGGTGTCGTCGACCACGCAGACGAAGGTCTCGGAGGCCGCGGCCACGATCTTCTCGCGGGTCAGCGCACCGCCCCCGCCCTTGGTCAGGTGCAGGTGGGTGGTGGCTTCGTCGGCGCCGTCGACGTAGATCGGCAGCGGGCCGGCCGAATTCAGGTCCAGGACCTCGATGCCATGTTTGCGCAGGCGCTCCGCGCTCGCCTCGCTGGAGGCGACGGCCCCGTCGATGCGGTTCTTCATGCCCGCGAGGGCATCGATGAAATAGTTGGCGGTCGACCCGGTGCCGACACCGACCACCCAGCCGTCCTCGATCTTCGACAGGGCCGCTTCGGCCACCGCCTTTTTCATTTCGTCCTGAGTCATCGCTTCGTCTCGCATGTTCTTGATATAAACTGCCGAGCATAACCATCCCGACGTTGACGGGACAAGCGCCGCGCAGCTCTCGCGCCGTCATTGCGAGTCATGCCATGCCCAGTCATCGCGAGTCGCGCAGCTCTCCCCCCTCGTCATCGCGAGTCGCGGAGCGACGTGGCGATCTCCATCCGAAGCCACCTGTTCCTGCGTGCAGGCCATTGCGGCCGATTGCCGCGTCGCCTTCGGCTCCTCGCAATGACGGTGGAGGCGTGGATTCCCGTCATCGCGAGTCGCGGAGCGACGTGGCGATCTCCATCCGAAGCCACCTGTTCCTGCGTGCAGGCCACTGCGGCCGATTGCCGCGTCGCCTTCGGCTCCTCGCAATGACGGGGGCACGAACGGCCTCGCGCGAGGGAGTCACAAGGTATGCGGCGCGCGTGCTATCGTGCGAAGTCATGAAAGACTATCCCTATCTGGAGAAGATCCTCACCTCCAGCGTGTACGACGTGGCGCGCGAGACACCGCTGGATACCATGCCCACGCTGTCGAACCGGCTGGGCTGTGATATCCGCCTCAAACGCGAGGACCTGCAGCCTGTGTTCTCGTTCAAGCTGCGCGGCGCTTACAACAAGATCGCGCAGCTTTCGGAGGAGCAGCGCTCGAAGGGCGTGATCGCGGCCTCGGCGGGCAACCACGCCCAGGGCGTGGCGCTGGGGGCCACCCATCGCGGCATCCGTGCGGTTATCGTGATGCCGGTCACCACGCCGCAGATCAAGGTCGATGCGGTACGCCGTTTCGGCGGCGAGGCGGTGCTGTTCGGCGATTCCTTCGACGAGGCCGCAGCGCATGCCCGCGAGCTGGAGGCCGAGCACGGCTATACCTTCATCCACCCGTTCGACGATCCGGACGTCATCGCCGGGCAGGGCACGGTGGCCATGGAACTGCTGCGTCAGCACCCGGGACCGCTGGACGCGGTGTTCGTGTGTATCGGCGGGGGCGGACTGGTCTCGGGCATGGCGGCCTATATCAAGCGCCTGCGCCCGGAGATCCGGGTGATCGGGGTGGAGCCGGACGACGCCCCGTCGATGTACAAGGCGCTGCAGCAGAACCGGCGGGTCAGCCTGAAGCAGGTGGGGATCTTTGCCGACGGCGCCGCGGTGCGTCAGGTGGGCAAGGAGACCTTCCGCCTGACCCGCGAGTTGGTGGACGAGGTCCTGCTGGTGGATACCGATTCCATCTGCGCAGCGATCAAGGACATCTTCGACGATACCCGCGTGGTGGCCGAGCCGGCCGGGGCCCTGGCGGTGGCCGGCATGAAGCAGTACGCCCAGCGCGAGGGGCTGCGCGGCGCGCATCTGGCGGCGGTGCTCAGCGGCGCCAACATCAATTTCGACCGCCTGCGCCACGTGGCCGAGCGCGCCGAGATCGGCGAACACCGCGAGGCACTGTTCGCGGTGACCATCCCCGAACGGCCCGGCAGCTTTCGCGAGTTCTGCGAAGCGGTCGGCAAGCGCGGCATTACCGAGTTCAACTACCGCTACGCCGACGACAGTACCGCGCATGTCTTCGCCGGGATCAAGCTGGAAGGCGGCGATCCCGAGCGCGCGGAGATCCTCGCGAACCTGCGCGAGCGCGGCTACGAGGTCCTCGACATGACCGAGAACGAGGTCGCCAAGCTGCATCTGCGGCACATGGTGGGCGGCCACGGTGGCGAGGTGCGCAACGAGCGGCTCTACCGCTTCGAATTCCCGGAGCGTCCGGGGGCGTTGCTGAACTTCCTCAACCACATGGGGGAGACCTGGAACATCTCCCTGTTCCATTACCGCAACCATGGCTCCGCGCATGGTCGGGTGCTGGTCGGCATGCAGATCCCGAAGGAGGAGCGCAAGCGCTTCCGGGAATTCCTCGAGGAAGTCGGCTACCCGTGGCACGAGGAGACCGGCAACCCGGCCTATTCGCTGTTCCTGCGCTGAAGGTCGCGTGCGGGGTCAGTCTTCCGGGGCGTCCAGTGCATCCGCCGGCGGGGTGCCCTCGGTTTCGATCCCCTCGCGCATGGCTTCCTCCGCCTCCTGGTTGAGGACGATCAGGGTGATGCGCCGGTTCACCGCGGCCTCGGGGTTGTCCTCGTCGAAGGGGACGGTGTCGGACAGCCCCACCACGCGCGCGATCTGTTCCGGCTCGGTGCCGCCGGCGATCAGCTCGCGCCGCGCGGCGTTGGCGCGGTCGGTGGACAGCTCCCAGTTGGTGTAGTCCTCGCGCTGCAGCGGGCGGGCATCGGTGTGGCCGGTGATCGAGATCCGGTTGGGGACCTCGTTGATCAGCCCCGCGAGCTCGCGCAGGATGCCGCTGGCATGGTCCAGCGGCCGCGCGCTGGCGGTGGCGAACATCGGACGATTCTCGGCGTCGATGATCTGGATACGCAGGCCTTCCGGTGTGATGTCCATCAGCAGCTGGTCCTTGAACGGCTCCAGGGCCTGACTGCGGTCGATGGCTTCTTCCAGCGCTTCCTGCAGCGATTCCAGGCGCTCCCGGTCGCGTTCCAGCAGGGTCTCGTCATCGGCATCGTCCGGTACGGGCTCCGGGGGCGCATCGAGACGGTCGGGCAGGCCCTCGAAATCGATGATCGACGGATCGGCGCCGGTGCCGTCACCGATGGCCTGCGACGGAGCCATGGCCTCGCCCTCGAACGCCGAGGGGTTCTGGAAGTACTCCGACAGCGCGGCGCGATCGTCCGCCTCCAGCGCGGCCAGCAGCCACAGCAGCAGGAAGAAGGCCATCATCGCCAGGGCGAAGTCGGCGAAGGCGACCTTCCACGAACCGCCGTGGTGGCCGCCCTGGACCACCTTCTTCTTGACGATGATCGGCTGGGTCTTGTCCTCGACGCCCATGAGCGGTGTCCGGCCGGCCTCAGGCCGCCTTCACGTGTTCCTCGAGTTCGGTGAAGCCCGGGCGCACGTCGCTTTCCATGGTCTTGCGGCCGAATTCCACCGAGACCTGCGGGCTGTAGCCCTGCACGTTGGCGAGGATGCAGGCCTTGATGCACTGCATGTACTTGGTGTCCTCGTGCGAGCGGGCCTCCAGCGCGGAGGCCGTCGGGCCAACGAAGCCGTAGGCCAGCAGGATCCCGAGGAAACTGCCGACCAGCGCGGCGGCCACGTTCATGCCGATGGTCTCGATGTCGCCGCCGATGGCGCCCATGGTGTTGATGATGCCGAGGATCGCCGCGACGATGCCGAAGCCGGGCAGGGCGTCCGCCACCTTGTTCACCGCATGGCTGGGACGCTCCACCTCTTCGTGGTGGGTCTCCAGATCCACGTCCATCAGGGCGTCCAGCTCATGCGGGTTCATCGAGCCGGAGATGATCAGCCGGAGGTAGTCGGTGATGAATTCGACGGCATGGTGATTCTTCAGCACCCGCGGGTGGGCCTGGAAGATCTCGCTGTTTTCCGGATCATCGATGTCGACTTCGACCGCCATCAGGCCCTCCTTGCGGGCCTTGACGAACAGCTTGTACATCAGCGCCAGCAGGTCGAGGTAGTCGGCCTGCGCATATTTGCGTCCCTGCATCAGTTTGGGGATCGACTTGAAGACCGTAACCACCACGTGTGGCGGGTTGGCGATCAGGAACGCGCCCAGCGCGGCGCCGCCGATGATGATGTATTCGTAGGGCTGCCAGATGATGAAGATGTCGCCGCCGTGGGCCACGTAGCCCCCGAAGACGGCGCCCAGTACGACGAGAAAACCGAGGATGAACTTCACGCGCGCAGGTCCTGCGTTGCTATAGTCGGCCCGCCAACTTTAATCGAGAAACGCAGGCGAGGTACAGCAATGGCCCTGGATGAAACGGCGCCCTATGCCGGGCGGGCACGCAGCCTGGCGGAGACGGACTGGCCGGTACTGGGCTCCAGCGAGGCGGTTTTCGCCGACACCGACGCCCTGGTCAACCGCTCGCTGCGCGAGGTGGGGCTGTATGCCGAGCGCGATCCGGGGCTGGCGCTGCGGCTGATCCTGCGCGCCAACGCCCCGCGTCCGGGCCTCAAGCAGGAGGTGCATTCGGTACCGGATGCGATCGCGATGCTGGGCCTGCGGGCGGTGCACGAGGAGATCGAACGCGCACCAAGGGTGGAGGACATCCTCCCGGACCCGCAGCCGTACCGGCGGCGGGCGGCCCAGGCGCGCCTGGCGGCGCTGATCGTGGAGGAACTGGGACGGGTGCGCCACGACAGTGAACCGGGCGAGCTGGGGCTGGCCGCCCTGTTGAACGACCTCGGCATGCTGGCGCTGGAAATGACCGACGCGCCGGAACTGCCGGGGCTGCGCTCGATGCTGCAGCTGCGGGCGCTGCCCGATGAGGCCAGTTACGTGGCCCTGGGCTATGCCACCGACGATCTGTCGCGCGGAATGGCCGAGCACATGCACCTGCCGGAGCTGGTACGCGGTACCCTGCGCGCGGAGAACGCCGCTCACCCGCGGGCCATGGAGGTGATGGTGGCTTCGGCGGTGGCCGGCCAGATCTTCCACGGCATGGACACCCTGCGCGAGGACCGGGATCTGCGCCTGCTGGCCGAGTTGCTGGGCGAGCCCGACAAGGCGGCGGCGGATCGGCTCGGCCGTCTGATGGAGGGCTTCAACCGGGACGCCTGGCTGTATGCCATGGACGCCCTGGATCCCGCGGCGATCGCGCGCGTCTGGCGGGAGGACTGTTCGCCGGTGCCGCTGGGCCTGGCGCCGCGCGGCGACATCGCGGTCAGCGGCGAGCTCGCGCTGCAGCGCGAGCCACACCGGGGCGTGCGCCTGCGGCGCCTGTTGCGCGCCTGCCAGTTCGGCCTGGGGCTGAACAGGGTCGTGTTCGCGGAGCTGGCGCATGATGGTGACTGGCTGCAGGCGGCCGATCTCGTCGGTACGCTGCACGAGCCGGAGTTCAGCCATTTCGGCATCGGTCGCCATGACCTGGGCGCCATGGGCGCGGTACTGGAGCAGACCGATCCGGTCTGGTGGTCGCGCGATTATCCCGATACCCCGCTGCCCGGGGCCGTGGCCGGGCTGACCGGCGGGGTAGACTGCCTGCTGGCGCCGGTGCGGGAGCACGGGCGCTGCATCGGGATGATCTACGCCGACCGGCGCTCGCCGGCGCTGGCGCTGGATCCCCGGACCTTCGACGGCTTCGCCCGGCTGCTGGCGGCGGCACGGCGCTGAAGCTCAAGCCGCCCGGGCGGCGGCCGTTACCCCGTACAACGACACTCACGCGACGAGCAAAGGGCGCGCCGGCCGGCGCGCCCGCGGAGACCGAGCAGCATGCGCGAAAACCTTCCCGTCACGGGGACCGAATACCCTCTCAACGAGGGCGAGGACCTGATCTCGTCCACCGACCTGAAGGGCCGGATTCGCAACGCCAATGACGCCTTCGTGCGTGTCAGTGGTTTCGACTGGGAAGAACTCCACGGCTCGGCGCACAATATCGTGCGCCACCCCGACATGCCCGAGGCGGCCTATGCCGACATGTGGGCCACGCTGCAGTCCGATCGCGCCTGGATGGGCATCGTGAAGAATCGCCGGAAGAACGGCGACCACTACTGGGTGGACGCCTTCGTGACTCCGGCCTACGAGAACGGGCAGAAGGTCGGCTAAGAGTCGGTCCGCCGGGTCCCGTCGCGCGAGCACGTCGAGCGCGCGGAAAAGGTCTATGCCGCGATGAAGCGCGGGCGCCAGTTCCGCCGTCATCTCTGGGACAGCCTGCTGTTCCGGCTGCTGGGTGTCTGGGGTCTCGGCTTTGCGCTGGCGCTGGGGGTGCTACTGCTGGCGCCCTGGGGAGCACTGGCCCAGGGACTGGGTCTGGCCCTGGTGTTCGCCCTGGGGGGCGCGGCCACGCTCGGGCTGATGCAGCCGCTGCAGCGTACGATGCGGGGACTGCGGCGGATCTTCGACAACCCGGTGATGGAGACCATCTACTGCGGCCGGCGCGACGGTTCGGCGACGCTGGAGCTGTTCCAGCGCTTCCACGAGGCGCGGCTGTTCACCGTGCTCGACCGCATCGAGGAGCAGTCGGGGGCGGTAAGCGACGGCGCCCGGACCATGGCGGGTGCGGTGGAGCAGACCGCCAGCGGGGTCACCCGCCAGCAGGGCGAGATCGATCAGGTCGCCACGGCGATGAACCAGATGACCTCGACCATCCAGGAGATGGCGCAGAACTCGGCGCAGGCCGCGGACAGCGCCCATCACGCCGAGCAGGAGACCCGTTCCGGGGAGGAGGTGGTGAACGCCACCGTGGAAGCCATCAACCGCATGGCGGGCGAGGTCGAGACCACCGCGGAGAAGCTCAACCGGCTGGAGACCGACGCTGCGGAGATCGACAACATCCTCGGCGTGATCCGGGAGATCGCCGAGCAGACCAACCTGCTGGCCCTGAACGCGGCCATCGAGGCGGCGCGGGCCGGCGAACACGGGCGCGGCTTTGCGGTCGTGGCCGACGAGGCCCGCCGGCTGTCGCAGCGCACGGATGAGTCCACGGTGACCATTCGCCAGATGATCGAGACCCTGCAGAACGGCTCGCGGGAGGCGGTCAGTGCGATGCGCTCGAGCCAGGAACAGGCTGCCCACGGCGTGGAACAGGCGCAGTCGGCCGGTGAGTCGCTGGGGCGCATCCGCGAGGCGGTGGGGCGCATCACCGAGATGAACACCCAGATCGCCACGGCGGTGGAAGAGCAGAGCTCGGTCGCCGAGGAGATCAACCGCAACGTCACCTCCATCCACGACGTGGCCGGCGAGACCGGGACCGTGGCGGAACACGCGCGCCAGGCCAGCGCCGACATGGAACGCCTGGCCGGCGAGCTGAAATCCCTGATCCACCGTTTCGATACCCGCGCGTAGGAGGCCGGCCCTCCGGCCGATCCGGCGCCGGGGACTGCCCGGACGTCAAATCGGCCAGGGGGCTGGCCTCCTGCACGCGGGGTTCCCGCCCGGTGGCGGGCGGACGTATGCTGTGGGCTGCGACGCCGCCGAGTAGAGGAGCCCCGCCGGATGCCCATCGACTGGAAACACTACGATCCCGCCCCGTTTTTCGACGAGCTGATGGAAGGGGCGGGACAGCCGCGTGCAGCGGCCCGCGCGGTGGCCGATTACCTCGCCACGCTGGACGACGCCGAACTGCAGGGGCGCAAGCAGGCGGCGGACAACGCGATCCTCGAGATGGGGATCAGCTTCACGGTCTACAGCGAGGGCGAAAACATCGATCGCGCCTGGCCGTTCGACATCATCCCGCGGGTGATTCCGCGGCGCGAATGGGAGCAGGTCGCGGCCGGGCTGGAGCAGCGGATGACCGCGCTCAACCTGCTGATTGACGACATCTACAACGAACAGTGCATCTTTCGCGACGGCGTGATCCCGCGTTACGTGCTGGAGCAGTCACGCAATTTCCGCGAGCAGTGCGTCGGGATCCACCCCCCGCACGGGGTGTGGGCGCATGTCTGCGGCAGCGATCTGGTGCGCGCCGGGGACGGGCAGTTCCATGTACTTGAGGACAACCTGCGGGTGCCCTCGGGGGTCTCCTACATGCTGGAGAACCGGCAGGTCACCAAACGGGTGTTCCCGGAACTGTTCCAGGACAGCTCCATCCTGCCGGTGGACGAATACCCCGCGCAGCTGTTCGACATGCTGGCCTCGATCTCGCCGCGGCCGCAGGACTATCCCGAGATCGCGGTGCTGACACCCGGCATCTACAACTCGGCCTATTTCGAGCACTCCTTCCTCGCGCAGCGCATGGGTGCCGAACTGGTGGAGGGGGCCGACCTGATGGTGGGCGACGACGACTGCGTGTACATGCGCACCATCGACGGCCCCGAGCGGGTCGACGTGATCTACCGTCGCATCGACGACGCCTTCCTCGACCCCGAAGTATTCAATCCCGATTCCATGCTGGGGGTGCCGGGGCTGATGCGCGCATGGCGCAAGGGCAATGTGGGGCTGGCCAATGCCCCCGGGGCCGGCGTCGCCGACGACAAGGTGATGTATGCCTTCATCCCCGAGGTGATCCGCTATTACCTCGATCAGGATCCCATCATCCCGAACGTGCCGACCTGGCTGTGTTCCGACGACGAGCACCGCCAGTACGTGCTGGACCATCTGGACGAGCTGGTGGTGAAGCCGGCCAACGAATCGGGCGGCTACGGCATGCTGGTGGGGCCGCATGCGAGCAAGAAACAGCGCAGCGAGTTCGCGAAGCTGATCCGCCGGGATCCGCGCAACTACATCGCGCAGCCGACGCTGGATCTGTCGGTCGCACCCACGCTGTGCGGGGCGGAAATCGAGCCGCGCCACCTGGACCTGCGACCGTTCATCCTGCAGGGCGTGCGCACCGACGTGACCGCCGGGGGGCTGACCCGCGTGGCGATGCGCAAGGGCTCGCTGGTGGTCAACTCCTCGCAGGGCGGGGGCAGCAAGGATACCTGGATCGTGGACGAGGAGGACTGAGATGCTCTCGCGGGTGGCAGAACGGGTGTACTGGATGGCGCGCTATGTGGAACGGGCCGAGAACACCGCGCGCATGGTCATGGCCTTCAACCTGCTGGCGCTGGACATGCCGAAGGCGGTGCAGCTGTCGTGGAAGGGCCTGGTATCGGTCACCGGTCACGATGCCGAGTTCGAGTCGCATTACCAGCGCGAGGACGAGCGCAATTGCGTGAAATTCCTGCTGGCGGATGCCGACAACCCCGGCTCGGTGCTCTCGTCGCTGCGCGCGGCGCGCGAGAACGTGCGGACCACGCGTGATCTGGTGCCCTCCGAGGCCTGGGAGGTGATGAACGAGCTGTACCTGTTCGCCCGCGATCACATCGATCAGGGGATCACCAAGCGCGGGCGCTTCGAATTCCTGTCGCAGGTGATCCAGCGCTGCCAGATGCTGACCGGTCTGCTGGCCGGCAGCATGAGCCACGATGCGGCCTACGATTTCATCCGCCTGGGGCGCAATCTGGAGCGCGCCGACATGACCACCCGCCAGGTGGACGTCGGGGCACTGCGGCTGCTCAAACGCCACGACGAGCCGGCCGAGCCGTACGAAGGGCTGCTGTGGACCTCGATCCTGCGTTCGGAGGGCGGGTTCCAGATGTATCGCCTGCACGTGAAGCGCCGTATCAACGGCCCGGACGTGGTGCGCTTTCTGCTGCAGGACACGGCCTTCCCGCGGGCGGTGGCGCACGCCCTGACCGAGGTGCAGTCGGCGCTGGAGCGCCTGCCGCGCAACGAGATGCCGCTGCGGCTGGTCAGTCAGGCCCGGCGGCATGCCCTGAACGCCGATATCGACGCGCTGATCGCCGAAGGCGAGCTGCATGGCTTCCTGGAGGTCCTGCAGCGCGACGTGGCCGAGCTGCACCGCGCCAACGAGCGGACCTGGTTCCTGTTCCCGGAACACGCGCCCGCGCCGGACGCGGCCTGAGCCGGCCCGGGCTGTGTCGCGGCCCGGGCGTCAGGACTTCTTCTTCGCCCGGCGACTCACGCGAGTGCCGCGGTCCTTGCGCCCGTGGCGGTGTTCCCAGTCGAAGCGGGGCAGGTCGGTGAAGGCCTTCTTCACGTTTTCGTCCCAGGCATGCGTCAGCGAGCGCAGGTATTCGTCCTCCGCCTCCAGGCAGAGGTAGTGATCCATCTCCTGGGTGTCGCGCTCGTACACCAGCACCTCGATCGGGGGCCCCACGGTCAGATTGGAGCGCACCGTGGAGTCGATGGAGACCAGGGCGCAGCGCGCCGCGTCGCCCAGCGAGGTGTCCGCCTCGATGATGCGGTCGAGGATCGGCTTGCCGTACTTGCTTTCGCCGATCTGCAGGAAGCGGGTGTGCTGCGAGGTGGTGATGTAGTTGCCCTGCGGATAGACCAGAAAGATCGCCGGGGGCTCGCCGGCGATCTGGCCGCCGATGATCAGGGTGGCATCGGCCTTCATCCCCGACTTCGACAGCGCCTCGGAATGCTTCTCCTGTTCCTCGCGGTTGATGCGTCCGAGGTATTCCGCCGCCTCCGACATGTGGGCGACGGTCGCGAGGTTTGGTTCGGCGGCGCCTTCCTGGCCGGCTTCCTCCATTTCGCGCTGCAGGCGACTGACCACCGCCTGGGTGGTGGCGAGGTTGCCGGCGGCGAGGACCACGAACAGGCGCTGTCCCTGGACCTCGAAGGTATGCATCTTGGAGTAGGTGCTGACCTGATCGACGCCGGCATTGGTGCGCGAGTCGGAGGCGAACACCAGACCGTCGTCCAGATCGATGGCGACACAGTAGGTCATCGGGCGGGCAATCCGGGCAGGGCGGAGTCCCGGGATACTAGGCGCCGCCAGCGAGTGCGTCAACGCGGGCCGGTCCGCCACCCGGGTGCGCGGACCGGCGGCCGGCCTCTCAGTTCTGCAGGATGCCGTTGGGTGCGTGGGAGCGCATCCAGTCGCGGACCATGTGGCCGTATTCGTGGTCATCCTTGCGGATATGGTTCATCAGCCAGTCGCGCAGGGTCTCGCCCAGTTCGCTGGCCACGTCGTGGCCGTCGGCGAAGTCCTGCTGATACTGGCGGATCCGCTGGCTGAACGCCTCGTGCGACTTGCGATGCTGCTCCAGGTCGGGGTATTCCACGATCTCCAGCATCTCTTCCTCGAAGGCAAAGTGGGTCAGGGTGTAATCCACCACCTGGTCGAGCACTTCGTGGACCTCCTCGCGCGACGCGCGGCCCTCGACGGCTTCGCACAGGCGGTTGATGTATTCGACGATGCGCTTGTGCTGGTTGTCGATGACCGGGATCCCGGTATCCAGATCGTCCGACCAGTGAACGTACGGCATGGCTCCATCTCCTGGTGATGTTATCGGTATGCGGTGCCCGCCGCGTGGCGGCCCTCCTCCGCCACACGGGAGCGGCGCGGCGATCAGCGGCCGAAGAGCTTGCTGAACAGTCCCCGGTTGTGGGCCGTGTCGGCCCCGGTGTGCTGGCGCACGAGCTCGGCGTAATCGGCGTCGTCGTGCTTGATGTGATTGACCAGCCAGGTCTTGAGTACGGTGTGCAGTTCGCGGGCGATGTCCTCGCCGTTCTCGAACTGTTCCTTGAAGGTTTCCACCCGCCGGATGAACAGGCCGTGCACCCGCTGATGGGCGCGCAGGAACGGGTAGCCGGCTTCCTCCATCATTTCTTCCTCGAAGGTGAAGTGCGACTGGGTGTAGTCGATCAACTGGTTGATGACATCGCCCACCTCGTCGCGATCACTGCTCTCGATCGCGTGGTGGAGCTCGTTGATGTAGTCAACGATGCGCTTGTGCTGGTTGTCGATGACGTCGATCCCGGTGTCGAGATCGCTGGTCCATTCCATGTGTGCCATTCGTTGCTCCGGGCCACGGATGTGGGACTGAGAATATCGTCACGCGAGGATACGGGATGCGGACGCCGGTCACAGTGATTCGGCTCATAATCATCGGCGTTAGAGTTGTGCGCGGCCACGCCCGATCCGTGTACCCTCGGGTCTTTATGCAGGCCGTCCGCGGGAGAGGACATGACGCTGTTCTGGGTAACGCTGGTTCCGTTCGCACTGCTGTTCGTGCTCCTGGTGTTCCTGCGCCGGCCGGCGTACGAGGCGGCGCCGCTGGCGTGGCTGGCCACGCTGCTGATCGGGCTGTTCGTCTGGCAGTTGCCGGGCACGGTGGTGGCGACCAGTCTGGCCAATGCCGGGGTCGTGTTCCTGGAGGTGATGCTGATCATCACCGTGGCCCTGCTGATGCTGAACGTGCTGATCCGGACCGGGCACCTCGACACTATCCAGTGCGCGATCGCGCGGGTCTCGGACGACCGCCGGGTTCTGGCGATGCTGCTGGGCTGGGGCCTGGTCGGCTTTGTCGAGGGGATCGCCGGTTTCGGGACCCCGGCGGTGCTGGCCGCGCCGCTGCTGGTGTATTTCGGCCTGCCTCCGCTGAAGGCGGTGGCCATCGCCCTGATCGGCAATTCCACCGCGGTGCCGTTCGGGGCCGCGGGGACCCCGGTGGTGATCGGCTTTTCCGGGCTGGGGCTGAGCGAGGACACCATCGGCCAGGCGGTGTTCCAGACGGCGGCGATCCACGGGACCCTGGGGGTGTTCATCACGGTGTTCATCGCCTGGGTCGCGACCCTCGGCGAGGAGAAGGGCCGTTTTCGCGAGTTCATCCCGTTCGCGGTGTTCTCGGGTCTGGCCTTCGGGCTGCCGTATTTCCTGGTGGCCTGGCTGGTGGGGCCGGAACTGCCGGCGATCATCGGCGGGGTGAGTGCGATGGCCCTGATCGCCTGGGCGGCGCACCGCGGCTGGCTGCTGCCGGTGCGCGGGGGTCGCGAGGCGGCCGAGCCGGTGGATACGCGCGGGGTGTTGCGTGGCCTGGTTCCGTTTTTCGTGATGGCCGTGGCCCTGATCCTGTCGCGTACGGTGGGGCCCCTGCGCGAATGGCTGGCGGCAGTGGAGATCGGGTTTGCCGGGCTCCCGGGCGTCAGCCCGGATCAGACCCTGCAGCCACTGTTCACCCCGTATTTCTATTTCCTGCTGGCCCTGATCACCGCGATGTTCCTGTTCCGCGTGGATCGCGCGACCCTGGGCGGGGCGGCCGTGGCGACCTGGCAGCGGGTACGTATCGCCGCGATCGTTCTGGTGTTCATCATCAGCCTGACCCAGCTGCTGCTGATCTCCGCGGACAACGGTGCCGGGCTGCCGTCCATGCCGCAGGTTCTGGGACAGGGGCTGGCGGAACTGCTGGGCGGGGGCTTCGTGCTGTTCAGTGCCTTCGTCGGTGCCCTGGGCTCGTTCATGACCGGCAGTGCCACGGTCTCCAACCTCCTGTTCACCGGGCTGCAGGTGGATACCGCGGAGGCCCTCGCGCTGGCGCTCCCGTCGATCCTGGCCCTGCAGCTGATCGGCGCCGGCGTGGGCAACATGATTTCCCTGCAGAACATCGCCATGGCCGCCGGGGCGGCGGGGCTGGAGGCGCGCGAGGGTCAGGTGATCCGCGAGACGATCATCCCCGTGCTGGTGGTGTGTACCAGCGCCGGGCTGCTGATGCTGGTCTGGTGAGCCGCCCCCGGGACGGGGGCGGCGGGACACGCGGACCGGCTCAGTACAGGAAGTCCGGGAGGTGTTTGCGCAGGTCGGCGGGCTTTTCCACCTTGGTGACGTTCTTGGCCACCTCCGCGGTCACGGTCTGCGCCACCTGGCGGTCCAGGAGTTCGCGCAGGGCGCCCAGGAAGGAGGGCGCGGCCACGATCACCAGATGCTGAAAACTGCCCGCGTGGTGGGCCTCGCGCAGGCGCTCGGCGAGCTGACGGGCGAAACGGTCGCGTTCCTGAACACCGGGGTCGGTGGGATCCTGCATCGCATGGCGGCCGTCCCCGCCCGTGCTGCCCCAGCTGCGTCCGGGCCGGTCGGAGACCAGGTCCTGATTGTGGGCCCGGGATTCGCTGTGACTGAGGGCCTCGACATCCTGCATGTTGCTGCAGGCCCGGCCTTCACAACTGAGGATGCGCGCGCGCGCGGCATCGGCAACCACGATCCAGACGTTGTTCATGCATTTCCTCCCTTAGATTGACGTGGCGGGTGCCCGTGACGGCCGGGGACGTATCCCGGGCCGCGGGTCGGCCCAATTCGGGAGTGTAGATGCCGGCACGGCCCTTCGGGTGACGAATCCGCCGCGTGCGTGATCCGGATCACTCGACCGGGGCCGGGGTCTGCGACGGCGTACAGGCGGCCAGCGGGGCGGGCATCGCCAGGCCGTAGCCCTGGCAGTAGGGGATGCCCAGGGCGCGCAGGTGGTTGCCGATATGTTCGTTCTCGACATGTTCTGCGATGGTGGTCAGGCCGACGATGCCGCTGATGTCATGGATGGCGCGCACCATGGCGAGGTCGATGGGGTCGTGCTCGATGTCCTTGACGAAGCTGCCATCCACCTTGAGAAAGTCCACCGGCAGGTTCTTCAGATAGGCGAAGGAGGACAGGCCGCTGCCAAAATCGTCCAGCGCGAACAGGCAGCCTTCGCCACGCAGCTCGCGCATGAAGCGCGCGGTGCGGGTCAGGTTGCCGACCGCGGCGGTTTCGGTGATCTCGAAGCACAGGCGGTGGCCGGGGATGCCGGCCGAGCGCACCCGTTCCAGCAGGAATTCGGGGAAGGCCTCGCTGTTGAGGGCGGTGCCGGAGATGTTGATCCCGATGACCGGCAGTTCGGCACCGCGGGCCTGGCAGTCCTGCATCCATTCCAGTGCGGTTTCCACCACCCAGCGATCCAGCTGGCACATCAGATCGTATCGCTCCGCCGCCGGGATGAAGGTCCCCGGGGGAACCGGGTTGCCGTGCTCGTCGCGCAGCCGGAGCAGGAGCTCCTGGTAGGCGGGTGGTCCGTCGTCCAGTGCGAGCACCGGCTGAGCCCAGAGTTCGAATTCTCCGCGTTCGATCGCCTGGGGGATGCGGCTGACCCAGTGCATCTCGCCCGCGCGATCGGCCAGATCGACATCCTGCGGGGTGTAGACGCGGACCTGATTGCGTCCCGAATCCTTGGCTGCGTAGCAGGCGGTGTCGGCGTGGCGCAGCAGCTGATGGGTGGACTCCGATTCGGCGTCCACCGGCACGGCGCCCAGGCTGGCCGACAGGGCAAAGACGTTGTCTTCCCAGAACAAACGCATGCCGGCGATCTCGCTGGCGATGTCCACGGCCATCTGGCTGCCCTGCTCGATGTCGCAGTCCTGCATCAGGATGCCGAATTCGTCGCCGCCCAGACGCGCGAGGTGGTCCTGCGGCCGCATGATGCTGCGCAGCATGCCCGCGATCTGGCGCAGCATCTCGTCGCCGGCCTGGTGGCCGCGGGTATCGTTGATCAGCTTGAACTGGTCGAGATCGAGATAGCACAGCACATGCGGGCGTCCGTCGCTGCGGGCGCCGTGCAGGGCTTCCTCGACCAGCTGCTCGAAACGTCGCCGGTTGATCAGGCCGGTCAGGTCGTCATGCGAACTGTAGTAGGCCATGTGCTGCAGGGCCTCGCGGACTTCGGACACGTCGCGCAGAACGATGACGTGTCCGCGTGCGGTGCCGTCGGTGTCCTGCACCGGGGTGACGGTCAGCTGGACCGGCAGGCGGGACCCGTCAGAGCGCCGGAGGACCTGTTCGTCGGCGCCGTCGCCGCGTCCGCTGGCCGGGGGAGCGGCATCACCGCCGGGCAGCGGGTCCAGGGGGCGGCCAGTGCTTTGGTCTTCCAGCTGCAGCACCCGTTCGAGCGGCTGTTCGGTCAGTGCTTCGACCGGCTGGTGCAGCAGTCGGGCGGCCATCGGATTGGCGTAGTCGATCCGGCCGGTGGTGTCCACGGTCAGCACGCCGTCGCCAATCGAGGCCAGGGTGGTCTGCGCGCGGCGCTGTTCACGCGCATGGCGGGCACGCTGCTCTTCGATGATCGCCTGCTGATGCCGGCGTTCCAGGCGCATGCCCAGCCATTCGGCACACAGCCCGAGGAAACTGCGGACCACCGGGTCAGGCGGACGGCGGGTGCGGTGACTGCGGCGACACGCGGCCAGGACCACGGGCTCCGGCAGATCGGCCGGCACCCGCACGAGATCCACCCGTCCGGCCGCCGGCAGCTCCACTTCCTGTCCGGGGACGCTCCGGGGAACCGGCTCTTCGGCGCCGCGCGTGCACAGCGCGGCGGCCCGTTCCTCGATCAGACAGGCCGGGCGCTGCGGGTCGCGCGCCCAGTGGGCCAGACGCTCGATGCCCGTGTCGCCCTGCCGGAAAAGCGCGATCTCGTCACTGTCCAGCTCGCCGGCTGCGGCCTCCAGCAGACGGTGGAAGGCCCGGGCGTCGTCCTCCGCTTCCGGCTCGCGGGTCCCGGCCGTGACCGCGGCGAAGGCGCGCAGCACGTGGGTGTGCGACGCGAGCACGCGGATGCGCGCGAGCATGATGCCGAACAGCAGCCCGACCGCCGACGGGATGACGAACAGCTGTGGCGGGAAGCCTTCGACGGCGTAGACGAAGCGCACCTGGACCACCGCCAGCACGGCGACGATCGCCACGGCCAGCGCCGTATAGCGCAGATAGATCGGCCAGGTGTCCCGCCAATCCGGATGCTTTTGCATGTTTTCCCCCTTCAGGAAACGCACACATGGATCAGCGTTTCCTTAACAGACCGCGCGGCTTTTTTGTGCTCTGGCGGCCCCTCCTTTGGTCGCCGCATACGCTACACCGCGAGGCGCAGCGGGTACAGTCCGGCGGAACCGATCGCAGTGCCATCCGGGTGTGGGATACTGGCGGCATCAAGCGACCGCCGGGGGCGAGGATGACGACTGCGCTGACCTGGATCGGCGTGCTGCTGTGCCTGTCGCAGTCGGCGATCCTTTCGGGACTCAACCTGGGGCTGTTCGCCCGCAGCAAGCTGGAACTCAAGGTGGAGGCCAGCAAGGGGGACGCGCGGGCGCAGCGGGTCCTGCACCTGCGCGAGGATTCCAACTTTGCGCTGGTGACCATCCTGTGGGGCAACGTGGGCGTCAACGTCCTGCTGGCGCTGCTCTCCGGCTCGGTGCTCGGCGGGGTCGCGGCGTTTCTGTTCTCCACCGTGGTCATCACCATCTTTGCCGAGATCATCCCGCAGTCGTATTTTTCCCGCCACGCCCTGCGCGTGGCCTCCGTGCTTTATCCGGTGCTGCGTTTCTATCAGTTTCTGATGTATCCGGTCGCGCGGCCCACTGCGTGGGTGCTGGACCGCTGGCTGGGCGGGGAGGAGATCCGCTATTTCCCGGAACGCGACCTGCACCAGGTGCTGGATCTGCACATGCGTGCGGGCGAGAGCGAGATCGCGCGGGTGGAGGGGCGCGGGGCGCGCAATTTCCTCGAGCTGGACGACATCGCGGTGCGCCACGAGGGCGAGCCGGTGGATCCGGCCAGCATTCTGACCCTGGAGTTCGACGGGGACCGGCCGCGGTTTCCGCACATCGAGCCGCGGGTGGACGACCCGTTCCTGCGCAGTATCAATCGTTCGGCCTGCAGCTGGGTGATCGTCACCGACCCGAACGGCGCGCCCCGGCGGGTGCTGCGCGCGGCGGATTTCACCCGCGAGGCGCTGTTCGCGCCGGAGCGTTTCGACCCGCTGCATCACTGCCTGCACCCGGTGGTGGTGCGCGACGGATCGCGCCGCCTCGGCGAGCTGATTCCGCATTTCCGCGTGCGCCCGGCACACGAGGGGGACACGGTGCTGGGCGAGGACGTGATCCTGCTGTGGGACGAGCAGCGGCGGATCCTCAGCGGCACCGACATCCTCGGGCGGCTGCTGCGCGGGGTGGCCCGGCCGGCGCCGGAGTGACCGCGCGGGAGGCGCGCGGAGCGGTCCGGTTCAGTCCTTGCCCGGGTCCTTCAGGCGTTCGGCGAGGTCGGCGAAGGGGTTCCACGTCGCGCCCCCGGACGTCGCCGCGGTGCCGGACCCGCCGCCGGATGCCCCCGCCGCACGCGCCTCGCCATGGCGCTGGTGTTCGTTGTCATGGCAGTACAGGCACAGCAGCTCCCAGTTGCTGCCATCCGGGGGATTGTTGTCGTGGTTGTGGTCGCGGTGGTGCACGGTCAGTTCGTGCAGGTTGGCGCGGGTGAACTCGCGGCCGCAGCGCCCGCAGACCCACGGGTACATGCCCAGGGCCTGCTCGCGATAGCCGCGTTCGCGTTCGTCCCGCTCGCGCCGGGCGCGTGCGACCAGATCGTCCAGACGTTTCGAATCGCTCATGCCCGGAGCATAGCCGTGCGCGCTCAGTCGCGCGAGCGCGGGGGCGGCAGCAGGAATTCCGCCGGGTGGCGCCGCAGGTGGCGGCCGTAGGCGCGCAGCAGCCGCGCCGGGGAGCCGATGCGCACGCCGCGGGCGCGCAGCGCCACGTACAGTGCCAGGCCGAAGCTGACCCACAGGTTGATCGCACCGATCAGCAGCACGAACGCCAGGAACAGTCCGAAGGTGGCCAGGGCGAGTCCCTCGTTCACCGTGACGTAGCCCAGGTTGGCCGACGCGAACGCCACGTGCTGGATATCCAGCGGCAGCCCGGTGAGATAACCGACATAGCCGGTCGCCCCCAGCAGGGCCCCGAACACCATGTTGCCGAGCACGGCGCCATAGTGGTAGCCGACCCAGTTCGCCAGGCCGTGGCGCGCCCGCTGCGGCAGCAGGCGCCGCAGCAGCGGGTGTTCGCGCAGGCGCCCGGGCAGGTCGAGATAGGCGCAGCGGTTGTCCAGCCAGCCGGCCACCAGCCCGGATACGAACAGCCAGACCCCGGCGATGGCCGCGAACAGCAGGGCGAGCCCGGCGAGCGGGCGCAGGCCGTCCAGCAGATAGTCGGCCTTCGTGCTGTCCAGTACCGGCTGTTCGAAGACCGACAGCGCGAACAGGCCGATGAACAGGGCCATGGGCAGGGCCACACCTACGTTGCCGAGGATGGCGGCGAACTGCGAACGTCCCACCCGGACCAGCAGATCGGCGAGTTTCGACGGGTCGGCGGTGCCGCGTTCGGTCTGTTCGATGGCCGCGGCCATGCGTGCCGCGGTCATCGCGGGCTGCTTGGTGGCCACCGTCAGGTGCAGCATGTGGATCAGCACGAAGCCCAGGCCATAGTTGAGGCTGGACCAGAATGCGTACCAGCCCTCCGACAGTCCGAGGTGGCCGATCTGGATCTTGATCAGGGCCATCAGCGCGATGATCACCCCGGCCCCGGCGCCGGACCCGAGCATGCCGAAGTATTCCTGGCGTCCCCGGGTGATGTATTTCTCGCCGGTGTCGGAGACGTGCTGGGTCACGCTGCGCGAGACCTGGCGGATGTTGTCCTGCCACAGGGCGCGCACGCCGTGGCGCCGGGCGCTGGTGGTCACCAGCTCGCGGAACAGGCCGACGGCGGTGGCGCGGGTGGTCGCGGATTCTTCGGGCTCGAGCAGATCCAGCAGCTTGTGGATGCGCGCCAGCGTCTGGTTCAGCCGCTCCAGCAGGTGTGTCAGCGACAGGCTGTTGCCGCGGCTGTGCGACAGCGTGCGCAGCTTCTCGATCTGCTCGGCGCACTGCTCCAGCAGGACCCGCGCATGGCGGTCGTCACGGCGCTCGCGGGTCGGGTCCTGCAACCAGGCGCGGTACTCGCGCACGTAGGCCGCGATCTCGCGTTCCTGCGCCACGAAGGCCGAATTGCGCTCGGCGATCGACGGATCCAGACGCAGGAGTTCGGGTTCCAGCTCCTCCGCCGCGATCCAGATCGAGAGCATCTCCAGGGCGTAGAGGATCTCCTCGCGGGCCCGTTCCAGGACTCCGGGGTGTTCGCCGGAAAGACAGCCGAGCGCGCTCAGCAGGCGCAGCCAGGCATCGTCCGGCAGGCGTGCCACCCAGACCGCGTCGTCCGGATCGTGGAACACGTGATAGAGCACGTCGCGCAGGTCGGTGCGATCCATCGGCGACGGGTTGATGCGCTCGTACAGCAGTTCCGCGGCCTCGCGGAAGAAGCCGCGGCGCGAAAACAGTCCGATCCCGGTGTACAGCGTCAGGTGGCGGGCGTCTTCCAGCCCGGCTTCCAGGCGTTCACGCAGGCGTTCGCGCAGCGCAGGCTGATCCTGCAGGGCCAGTACCAGGGATTCCAGGCGCGCGATCACCGGAGCGACATTGCGCGGGTCGTCCGGGCGCAGCCAGTCGACCAGGCGCCGGAGGATCTCCGCCAGGTCGATGTCGGGGTCGTCTTCGAGGGCGGTCAGCAGGTCCGCGGGGTCATCGGCTTGCGACATGGGATTCGGGCTGGATTCCGGATGATGGCGCGAAGCTTATCATTCGTTCCCGGTGACCGCGCGCCCGCGGATTTGCCCGCGGATTTGATCGGTGTCGCCCCGCAGTCCAGAATACGCCCCCTGCGGCCGGCCCCGGCGACCTTCCCGACGAGATCGATGATCAAGCTCCGTACCTACGTCTACATGGACTCCCTGCAGCCGCAGCTGGCGGCCTACATGGCGACCGTCTCGCAGGGATTCCCGCCGGTGCCGGGTGACTCCTGCCTGTGGGTGGAGGTCTCGCCGGGCATGGCCGTGCACCGCCTGACCGACATCGCGCTGAAGTCCACCCGCGTGCACCTTTCGCAGCAAGTGGTGGAACGCGAATACGGTTCCATGGTGGTGCACCAGCGCGACGACTCCGACGTGCAGGAGGCCGGGCGCGTGCTGCTGTCGCGCATGGGGGCCGAGGTCTCCGACCGCCAGCAGTGCAACATCCCGTGGCAGGAGATCATCCGCGGGATGTCGCCCGACCACACGGTGCTGATCAACCGCCAGAACCGTCGCGGCTCGATGATCCTGCCGGAACAGAGCATGTTCATCCTCGAGGCCGAGCCGGCGGGCTACATCATCTATGCCGCCAACCAGGCGCTGAAGGCCGCGCACGTGACCCTGATCGACGTCAGTGCGGTGGGGGCCTTCGGCCGGCTGATCCTGGCCGGGAGCGAGGCCGACATCGACGAAGCGGCGCGCGCCGCCAGCGCCGCACTGGAACGCCCTGCGGGAACCTGAGCGCCATGCATCGCGAACAGCTGCTGCATCTGCTGCAACGTCACCAGACCCCGTTCATCGAAGAGGCGGGCTTTCGCCGCCGCGCGCTGGATTTCGTCCGCCGGCACCCCGACTGCTTCAACTGCGATCTGCTGCCGGCGCATGTCACCGGCTCCGCCTGGGTCCTCAGCCCCGACCGCGAGCGGGCGCTGATGTTGCTGCACGGGAAGCACAACCGCTGGTTCCAGCCCGGCGGCCATGCGGACGGTCAGGCCGACATCCTCCAGGTGGCCCTGCGCGAGGTGCACGAGGAGACCGGGCTGGCACGCGAGCACATCCGACTGGTCGCCGAAGACGTCTTCGACCTGGATATCCACACCATCCCCGCCAGCCCCGAGTTTCCGCAGCACGACCACATCGACGTGCGCTTTCTGGTGGAGATCGACGACCGTCTGGAGATCCCCGGCAGCCACGAATCGCACGCCGTGCTGTGGGTGCCGCTGCAGCATGTCTCGCGCTACAACAACAACCGCTCCTGCTGGCGCATGGTGGAAAAGAGCCGCCGACTGCGCACTGCCGAGCATGTCGACGACCCGGTGCCGGCCCACCGGGTGCCGGGTCCGGGCACCCGCCCGGGGTACTGATTCGCGGCCAGGGCCGCTCCTGCGACGCCTGTAGGGTGCCTGCTCGCAGGCGAACGGCCAGGGCCGTTCCCACGATGCCTGTGGGAGCCTGCTTGCAGGCGAACAGGGCCGGGCCGGCGCCGCATGTTCAGAACCGCCGGGAGCCATGCCCGGGCAGGGGCACCGCCTCCACGTGTACGCGCACGTTGCGCAGCTCCAGCGGCCCGTCGGAATCCACCCGGCGGGTCTCGCCGCGGCGCCAGCCGGAGCGCCACGGCAGGCGGGCCGCACCGAACTCGGTGCGGCCACGGGACGGCACGTCCAGCAGCAGGAGGCCTTCGCGGTAGGCGACCTTCATCTCTCCCGAACGTCGTTCGCTGTGGACCTCCACCGTGCGCGTCTCGCCATCCGCCAGGGTGAAGGCCAGCGGGGCATAGCGCCGTTCGCGGCCGCCGATGCGCATCCGCCCGCGCTCCAGGCTCACGCGGATCAGGTCACCGAAGTGCCCCTCCTCGCCGCGGTGGATGCGGTCGATGCGCGCCTGGCGTTCCGCGCGTTCGCGCGCCTCGATCTTCTGCTGCTCGCGCCGGGTCTGCTCGCGCTCCTTCTGCACCGACTCCCAGGCGCGCATCGCCTCCTGGCGCTCGGATGTGCTCATCTGCTCCCAGTGTTCCTCCGGCACGCCGTAAATGCGCGGGGCACAGGCCGCCAGCATCACGGCCAGGCTCAGCACGGCGGATATCAGGATGAGGCGGGCAACGGATCGGGTCATGGTCATGGCGGCAATCCCTGTCGGATGGAACATGATGGCCGCCGGGGCGGCTCGGTCAGTCTATCCTGCCGGGGCCGCCTGAGTGGCGGCTGAACGGCCATGCCCCTGGCGGCCGTGCCACCCGCTGCCGCGCGGTTTCAGGCTGGCGCCCGGCGGTTGTGGGAGATTGCTTGCAAGCGAAACGGGCTGCTGCCGGGCCTGACCGCTGCCGCGAGGCCTTGAGCTGGCGCTGCGGAGTCGGCGGCTTTGGCTACCGCCGGGGGTTGCGCTCTCTCGCGAGCGCGCCGCGAGGTCCTTTCTTGCTTGCCCAAGAAAGGACCCAAAGAAGGGCACCCCGACTGCCGCATCCCGGTCCGCTAACGCGGCCCGGGATCCCCTCGCTCCGAGGCCGGTCGCGGGCGGCGCTGAACTCGCGAAGCTGCGCTTCGCTCAGACAAGCAGCGCCTTTTCTCCCGCGCCCGACCTCTGCGCTCGGTGCGGCAAACGGGGGCGCAGGGCCACCGGTCGTTCCTTTTCCGCCAGGCGGGCAGGCCGGGGGTTATGAACGCCCCCGGCCGAGACCAGGACCGTTGGCAACCGATTGTGTCGGATCGGCGAGAGGGCTCGCCTCCCACCGTGTTGAAACCTGTTCCCGCAGGAGGCCGGCCCTCCGGCCGATCGGGGCCGGGATGCCGTGTCGCATGGGAAGATGTCGCCCCCAAAGGACACCACGAGCCTACGGTTCGCTTGCAAGCAAGCTTGTATGTTTACTCGTGGCAGGCCTAGAAAGGGTCTGTCGGGGCGGAGGGACGAAGCAAGCATCTCCCACAGTCACCGTTGCATACCCGGTACCGGGAGGGTGCCCGGGTAGGGCCATGGGCATGCCCTGCCGAGCCGCATGACCTTCTTCCATCAGGGCTTGGGGGTGGGCCGGCCCCTGCCCGCACGCGATTCCTTTGCAAGGATGGTTGGGAATGAGCTCTGCGAAGGGCCCGTACAAAGCTTGAACCCGTTGGTGCACCGGGCCGCCTTTGCATCAGAAGCCAGGAAACGCACGATTCGGGCGCCCCGCAACGAAGCGGGTCGGGACCGGGGCACCAATGGCCTGAACGCCTCCGGTTTACCCCCCCTCCCGTTGCGAGCCCCTTGCGGAGGGTGCCTCGCGCCGGAAACAAGGCGCCGGATGTCCGAGCGAAGCGCAGCTTCGCGAGTTCGGCGCCGCCGGCGCGAGGCGCCCGGAGCAAGGTTCCCGGGCGAGCTCCGGGTGCCCTTCTTTGGGTCCTTTCTTGGGCAAGCAAGAAAGGACCTCGCGGCGCGCTCGCGAGAGAGCGCAACCCCCCCGGCGGCAGCCAAAGCCCCGGACCCCGCAGCGCCAGCTCGAAACCCCGCGGCAGCGGTCAGACTCGGGCAGCAGCCCCTGCTCGCTTGCAAGCAAGCTCCTGCAGCCGCATCCGGGCGCCGGCGCGGATGGCGCCTATGCGCCGTGTCCCGTGCGTTCGCGCAGGGCCGCCACCAGTCCGTCCATCGGCAGGTGTTCGGCCTCGGCGGCGGTGCGGGCCTGGTATTCGAGTTCGCCGGCGTCCAGGCCGCGTTCGCCGATCACGATGCGGTGGGGGATGCCGATCAGCTCCATGTCGGCGAACATCACGCCGGGGCGCTGTTCGCGGTCGTCCAGCAGGACCTGGAAGCCGGCGGCCTCGAGCTCGTCGTGCAGCTGTTCGGCGGCCTCGCGCACGCGTTGCGACTTCTTCGCGCCGATCGGGCACAGGGCGATGTCGAACGGGGCAATGGCGGTGGGCCAGCAGATGCCGCGCTCGTCGGAGTTCTGCTCGATCGCGGCGGCGACCACGCGCGAGACGCCGATGCCGTAGCAGCCCATGGTGACGATCTGCTCGCGGCCGTCCTCGTCCAGTACCCGGGCGCCCAGGGCCTCGGAGTACTTGTCGCCGAGCTGGAAGATATGGCCGACCTCGATGCCGCGGCGGATCTCGATGGGGCCGGAGCCGTCGGGCGCGGATTCCCCCTCGGTGATGTTGCGCAGGTCGGCAGTCTCCGGGCGCGGCAGGTCGCGTTCCCAGTTGACGCCGGTCAGGTGGTGGCCGTCCTCGTTGGCGCCGACCACCATGTCGGCCATGCCGAGCACGGCGTGGTCGGCCAGCACCGGGATCGGGCTGTCCACCGGGCCCAGGGAGCCGGGGTCGGTGCCGAACACGGTACGGATCTCGGCCGCCTCTGCCATGCGCAGCGGCTCGGCGATCCAGGGGTGCTTTTCGGCCTTGACGTCGTTGAGTTCGTGGTCGCCGCGCAGCACCAGGGCAACCAGTTCGGCGTCGACCGCGTCGCTGGCGGCCACCACCAGGGTCTTGACCGTGCGTTCGGTCGGCACGTCGAGGAAGGCCGCGATATCGGCGATGGTGTGGACGTCCGGGGTGGCGACCTTCTGCAGCGTCTCGGCGGGGGCGGCCGGCGCGGCCGGGCCGGGGCAGGGCGCGAGTTCGACGTTGGCGGCAAAGCCGCCCGGGGAGAAGGCGATCGCGTCCTCGCCGGAGGCGGCCAGCACGTGGAACTCGTGCGAGGCGTTGCCGCCGATCGCGCCGGTGTCGGCCTCCACCGCACGGAAATCCAGGCCGCAGCGCTGGAAGATGCGGCAGTAGGCGTCGTGCATCTGCTGGTAGGTCTGCCCCAGCGAGTCGGCATCCAGGTGGAAGGAGTAGGCGTCCTTCATCAGGAATTCGCGGGCGCGCATCACGCCGAAGCGCGGGCGGCGTTCGTCGCGGAACTTGGTCTGGATCTGGTAGTAGTTGACCGGAAGCTGGCGGTAGCTGCGGATCTCGCGGCGGACCAGGTCGGTGATGACCTCTTCGTGGGTCGGGCCATAGCAGAAATCGCGTTCGTGGCGGTCCTTGATGCGCAGCAGTTCGGCCCCGTAGAAGTCCCAGCGTCCGGATTCCTGCCACAGCTCGGCCGGCTGGATGGCCGGCATCAGTAGCTCCAGGCCCCCGGCGCGGTCCATCTCCTCGCGTACGATGTTCTCCACCCGGCGCAGCACGCGCAGCCCCAGCGGCAGCCAGGTGTACAGCCCGGAGGCGAGGCGGCGGATGTAGCCGGCGCGCAGCATCAGCTGGTGGGAGACGATCTCGGCGTCGGCCGGGGTTTCCTTCAGGGTGTTCAGCGGGAATTGCGAGACGCGCATGGGGCTCGGGCCTTGTGGTCGGTGGTCGTTGAGCGGACGGAGTCGGGATCAGAACGTGGTGCCGTTGGTGCCCCAGAAATGGCGCGGGGCATCGGCGAACTCGATGTAGATGCGTGCCGGCTCCACGCCCAGTTCGGCCTGCACGGCGTCGCACAGCTTGCGTGACAGCTCGCGGGTCAGGCCCTCGGGCAGGCCGATGCTCTTGAGTTCGCAGTAGGCGAGGGGATCGGTGCTGCCGCCGAAACGCATGTGGGCGTTGTGGCCCAGGGCGACCATCACGTAGCCCTCGGGCTTGCCCAGCCATTCGGCCACTGCGGTCGACAGGCGGGCGGTGACGGCATCCGGATCGGCGGGCAGGGCAACGTTGGTCTCGATACGCAGCAGTGGCATGGCGGTCTCCCGGGAATGAAACGGCGGTCGGGGAACGTCCCCGTGCGGGTGCCGACATGATACGGACTGACGCGGCGCGGTGCAGGGGGTTGCAGGGCTTTGCTGCAAAACCGACGGGGAAAGCTATACTCCGGGCAGTTACCGGGGTTGCGGTCGGGGATTTGCCCGCCCGTGGCCGGCTCCGTTAAATTAGGGAAAACTAATATATTAAAGAACGGCCCCGTGACGGCTGATCGCCCCGCAAGAAGGGTGGCAGGAGAGGGCCGAATATCCGGAAGGGACCACACCATGACACGACTCCCGATCATCGGGGCCGCGCTGCTTGCGCTGGCTCTGCCGCTGGCGACTCAGGCCGATGACCTGCCCTTCGAGACGGTCGAGGCCGAGCGTCTGACCCTGCCGCAGGAGCGTCTGCTGGATGGCCGCGTCGAAGCGGTCCAGCGCTCCACCATCTCGGCCCAGACCTCGGGCCGCATCCGCGAGATCTACGTGGACGTGGATGACTTTGTCGAAGAGGACGAACTCCTGCTGCGCATCAGCGACGTCCAGCAACAGGCGCGCCTGAGTCAGGCCGAGGGTGACCTCGCCGATGCGCGGGCACGTTTCCGCGAGGCGCGCTCCGAGTTCGAACGCATCCGCGAGGTGTTCGAACAGGACGTGGTGTCGCGCTCCGAGTTCGAGCGCGCCGAGGCGCAGCTGGAATCGGCCCGTGCGCGCCTGCGCTCGGCCGAGGGGCGGGTGGACGAGGCCCGCGAACAGCTCGGCTACACCGAGGTCTACGCGCCGTACTCCGGGATCGTGACCGAGCGCATGGTCGAGGTGGGGGAATCGGTCTCGCCGGGTTCGCCGCTGCTGGCCGGGCTGAGCCTGGATCGCCTGCGGGTCGAGGTCGACGTGCCCCAGCGTCTGATGCCCGGGGTACGGGATCGGCGCGAGGCCGAGGTCCTGCTGGATTCCGGGGAGCGGATCGTCGCCGAGAGCCTGACCCTGTTCCCCTATGCACATCCGCAGAGCGCCACCTTCCGGGTGCGCGTGAACCTGCCCGAGGACGAGAACAACCGCGGTCTGTTTCCCGGCATGTTCGTGAAAACGAGCTTCGTGCTGGACGAGGTCGAGCGCCTGATGGTGCCGCAGGAGGCCGTCGCCTATCGCTCCGAGGTGATCGCGGTCTACGTGATCGACGACGAGGGCCGGGTGCGCTTCCGTCAGGTCCGCACCGGGCGCGAGCACGACGGCATGATCGAGATCCTTGGTGGCCTGCGCGAGGGTGAACGCGTGGCGCTGGATCCGGTGCATGCCGCGATCTATCTCAAGGAACACCAGCAGGTGACGCGATGAGCGGCGGCGGCACGGACGCGGCCCCGGAGCGCATGGGGATCTCCGGGCGCATTGCGAAGGCCTTCCTGACCACCCAGATCACCCCGTTGCTGGCCCTGGTGGGGCTGCTGCTGGGGCTGTTTGCCATCCTGGTGACTCCGCGCGAGGAAGAGCCGCAGATCAACGTCACCATGGCGGACGTGTTCATCCCGTTCCCCGGGGCCAGCGCCGAGGAGGTCGCCCATCTGGTGTCGACCCCTGCGGAGCAGGTGCTGTCCGAGATCGAGGGGGTGGACGACATCTATTCCACCTCGCGCCCGGACATGGCGCATATCACCATCCAGTTCGAGGTGGGCGAGGACCGCACCGCGGCGCTGGTGCGGCTGTACAACCAGGTCTTCTCCAACGACGACTGGATGCCGCGGAATCTGGGGGTCGGCGAGCCGATGGTGCGGCCGATGGGCATCGATGACGTGCCCATCGTCAACGTGACCCTGTGGACCGAGGACGAAGAACGTGGCGGACACGACCTGCTGCGCGTGGCCCACGGGCTGGAATCGGAACTCAAGCGGGTGCCCGGCACGCGCGACATCTACACCGTCGGCGGGCCCGACCACGTGGTCCACGTGCGCTTCCAGCCGGAGATGCTGGCGGCGCACAACCTCGCGGTGGACGACCTGCGCGAGGCCCTGGCGGTGTCGAATTTCTCGCGCGATGCCGGGCATCTGTATCAGGACGACGAGGAGATCCTGATCCAGGCCGGCGACTTCATCACCGAGCCCGAGGCGTTCGCGCGGCTGGTGGTGGGGATGCATGACGGACGTCCGGTGCATCTGGAAGACGTGGCCGAGGTCGAACAGGGCCCCGGCTATCCGAGCGAGCACGTACGCTTCGCCCATGGGGCCGCGGCCGAGGGCGGCGGGCACATTGGCCAGAGTCACCCGGCGGTGACCGTCGCGGTGGCCAAGCAGCCGGGCACCAACGCCCCCGATATCGCCGACCAGGTCATCGAGCGCCTGGACCAGCTGCAGGGCACCTACATCCCCGAGGGGGTCGAGGTCTCGATCACCCGCAACTACGGCGAGACGGCCGAGGACAAGGCCTCCACGCTGATCCAGAAGCTGATGCTGGCAACCGCGTCGGTGATCATCCTGGTGTGGATCGCGCTGGGCTGGCGCGAGGCGTTCATCGTCGGCGTGGCGGTCATCATTACCCTCGCGCTGACGCTGTTCGCGTCCTGGGCCTGGGGTTTCACCCTCAACCGGGTGTCGCTGTTCGCGCTGATCTTCGCCATCGGCATCCTGGTGGACGACGCGATCGTGGTGGTGGAGAACATCCACCGACACATGGTCCAGGGCGGGCGCAAGTTCCTCGAATCCATCCCGCTGGCGGTGGACGAGGTGGGCGGCCCGACCATCCTCGCGACCTTTACCGTGATCGCGGCGCTGCTGCCCATGGCCTTCGTCACCGGGCTCATGGGGCCGTACATGAGCCCCATCCCGATCAACGCCTCCATGGGGATGGTCCTGTCGCTGGCGGTGGCCTACGTGGTGACTCCGTGGCTGACCTACAAGGTGCTGCGGCGTCAGGCCGAACAGCACGAGGCCGGGGGCGGACACGGCGGACACGAGGCCGGCGAGGCGGCCTCCGATGGCCTGATGCGCCTGTTCAACTTCGTGCTGCGTCCCTTCCTCGGGACCGGCGGGCGCAAGAAGATCAACCGCATGGCGCTGTGGATCGGCACGCTGGTGCTGATCGTCGGCTCGGTGTCGCTGGCCTATTACCAGCTGGTGGTGCTGAAGATGCTGCCGTTCGATGACAAGTCGGAGTTCCAGGTGGTGCTGGACATGCCCGAGGGCACCAGTCTGGAACGCACCGGCCAGGTGCTGGGCGAGATGGCCGACTACCTCAAGACGGTGCCCGAGGTGCACGACGTGCAGACCTACGCGGGCACGGCCACGCCCATCAACTTCAACGGCCTGGTGCGGCAGTACTACCTGCGCGAGGGGAGCCATGTCGGCGACATCCAGGTGAACCTGACGCATGCCTCCGAGCGCGACCGACGCAGCCACGACATCGCGCTGTCGGTGCGCGACGAGATCAATGCCATCGCCGGGCGCTATGACGGCGCAGCGGTGAAGGTGGTCGAGGTGCCGCCGGGACCGCCGGTGATGTCGCCGATCGTCGCCGAGATCTACGGGCCGGACTACGACGGCCAGATCGAGGTTGCGAAACAGGTGCGCGAGGTGTTCGAGAACACCGAGGGCCTCACCGACATCGATGACTCGGTGGAACACCCGGGGCCGAAGAAGATCCTGCAGGTGGACCGCGAGCGCGCCGCGCATCTGGGCGTGCCCCAGCGGGCGGTGGTCGAGGCGATCGAGACCGCCCTGTCCGGCGAGGACGTAACCTATCTGTACGGCTCCAACATCAAGTATGCGGTGCCGGTGCGTCTGGAGTTCGATCGTGCGGAGAAGGGCAGCCTGGATCCGGTGCTCGGGCTGCGAGTCCGCTCGCAGAGCGGCGAACTGGTCCCGCTGGCCGAGGTCGTGAACGTGGTGGATTCGAGCCGCGAACACTCCATCCATCACAAGAACCTGCTGCCGGTGGTCTACGTGCAGGGCGATCTGGCGGGCGGAGTGGACAGCCCGCTGTACGGCATGTTCGACATGTTCTTCGGCCTGCGCGACCAGCCCATGGTCCATGGCGAGCCGCTGGAGCAGCGGTTCATCAGCCAGCCGGACAACCCGTACAACTTCAGCCTGAAGTGGGACGGCGAATGGCAGGTGACCTACGAGACCTTCCGCGACATGGGCATCGCCTACTCGGTGGGACTGATCCTGATCTACCTGCTGGTGGTCGCGCAGTTCCGCTCGTACATGGTGCCGCTGATCATCATGGCGCCGATCCCGTTGACGGTGATCGGGGTGATGCCGGGGCACGCGTTCGTGGATGCGTTCTTCATGGACGCCAAGTTCACGGCGACCTCCATGATCGGGATGATCGCGCTGGCGGGGATCATCGTGCGCAACTCGATCCTGCTGGTGGATTTCATCAACGAGGAGCTGCGCCGCGGGGTGGACACCATCGAGGCGGTGGTGCATGCCGGTGCGGTACGGGCCAAGCCGATCGTGCTGACGGGGCTGGCGGCGATGGTCGGCGCCGGGTTCATCCTCGATGACCCGATCTTCTCCGGGCTGGCGATCTCGCTGATCTTCGGGGTGTTCGTCTCCACGGTGCTGACCCTGGTCATCATCCCGGTGCTGTACTACCTGTACGTGCGCAACCGGGTGGATCAGATCCGCGAGCAGGCGGCGTAAGCCGGCCCCGTCATTGCGAGGAGCGTAGTGACGAAGCAATCGCCATGGCGGCCCCCGGCCCCGGTGCACTGCGGGCAGCAACCGATTGCCACGTCGCCTTCGGCTCCTCGCAATGACACAGGCGGGGGCGAGTAGCGGCCCCGGCACGTTGTCGCATGGCAATGGCACGACCGGAGTCCGGCGTTTTCGCCGGGCGACGGTACCGGCATACAATCGGGGGACCGAACGAACCGGAGTGGCTCGATGAATGTGGACATGGGAGACGAGGGCCTGGATGTCACCGGGATCAGTCGTGAACAGTGCGCGACCCTGGTGGAGGCCCTGAAGGCCAGCAGCGATCAGAGTTTCATGGAGGATCCGGAGCTGCGCAAGCTGTTCAAGCTGCTCGCCGTGCTGCAAAGTGATCTGTGGGACGAGATGACCGCGGGTCAGTTCGATTTCAGTCAGTACAAGAAGCAGTAAGCCACTGCAGGAGACTGTCATGTCCGATCCGTCCGGCGGCCGCCCCTCGAATTTCGTCATCGGCAATATCCTGCTGGGGCTGGCGGCCCTGATGCTGTTCTTCTTCGTTCCGCTGTGGGAGCGGATCGGCGTGGTGGCCCTGTTCCTGTGGATGGTCCTCGCTGCGGCGGGGGTGTACTTCATCGTGAAGGACAAGGACATAACGCCCGGTGGACCGCCGAACTGATGCCCCCGGAGCGGGGGAGCAGGCAGCCGGTTTCGAGGGTCCGGACACCGTGTCCGGCGGGCGCTCGCGGGCCGCTTTTCCGGCCTTTCTGAGCGCGCGCCTCGCACGCCTGCGCGACGCCGCGGGCGAGCTCGATCAGGGTGAATGCTCCGGGGACTGCGTGGATCGGCTGTATCGCGAGGTCAGCGCCCTGGCCCGCGTGGCCCGGACTCACGGGGTGCAGGAGATCCTGCGCCTGGCCGAGTCACTACAGGCCACCCTGGCCGGGCTGCGGGCCCGTCCGAACACTGCCGACCACGAACTGCTGCGTCTGGGCCTCGCGCGCCTGGAGGCCGCCGCGGAGGCCTGGGCGCGTCAGGAACAGGGGGTGCCGGAGACGCGCCTCCAGCCGCAGGTGTCGGCGGATGCGGGTGGCGGCCGGGTGCAGGTGGTCGCGGAGGACCCGGAGGTCGGCGAGGCAGTGGCGGGCATGCTGCGTGATCGCGGCTTCGCCGTGGTATTGGCCGGCGCCGTACCGGACGCGGCGGGCGCCGGCGGGATCACCGCGCGGGTGGTCTGCGTCGGCGAGGTGGCCCCGGAGTCCGCGGTGCTCACGCGACTGCAGGAGCCGGGACGCGGGTTTCTGCCGACCCTGGTGGTGGCGCGCTCCTGGAGCCCCGGGGCGCGCCTGCAGGCCGTGCGCGAGGGCGCTGCCCGCTGCCTCGATTACCCGCTGGCGGACGATACCCTGCTGGAGCAGCTGGTGCAGATCGGCGGGGTGGTCGCGGAAACGGGGTACCGGGTGCTCCTGGCGAGTGCCCGCCCCGAGGCTGCCGACGACACCCTGGCGGCGGGCCTGCGGGAGGCCGGACTGACGGTCGAGGTCCAGCCGGACCCCGATGCCGCGCTGGCCGGCCTCCACGGCGGCGAGGTCGAGGTCCTGTTGCTGGATCTGGACGAGGGGGGATGCAGCTTCGCGGAGTTCGCGGCGCTGCTGCGCACCCGCGACAACGGTTCCTCCATCCCCATGCTGGTCCTGACCGCCGATCCCGGGCGGGTGAACGAGCTGATGGTCCTGCACCCCGGGGCCAGCGGGGTGTTCCTCAAACCGGTGGAACCGCGCCGCCTGGCGGATGCGGTGGTGGCGCGTGCCCGCCAGCAGCGGCAGATGGACGGGGTGACCCGTGCTTATCGCCAGGCATTGTACGAGCGTGAGCGCGAACACCTGGCGGTCAACGAGCACGCGCTGGTGAGCATCACCGACGTGGCTGGCGACATCATCTATGCCAACGAGCGGTTCGCGCGGGTCAGCGGCTATAACGTATCCGATCTGCTGGGGCGCAACCATCGCCTGCTGAAATCCGGAATGCACGCCCCGGCTTTCTACGAGGAGCTCTGGGAGACCATTGCCGCGGGTCGCGTCTGGCAGGGCGAACTCTGCAACCGCGCGCGGGACGGCTCGCTGTACTGGGTCGAGACCACCATCGTTCCCTATCTGGACGGCGACGGCCTGCCGTATCAGTACGTGTCGATCCGCACCGACATCACCACGGTGAAGCGCCAGGAGCATCGCCTGCGCAGCAGCCAGCGCTTCGCCAACATGGGGACCTGGGAATGGACCCCGGGGCGTGAGGAGCTGCAGTGGTCCGAGCGTATCGCGCCCCTGCTGGGCCACTCTCACGGAGACCTCGAGCCCACGGTGGAAAACTTTCTCGGTGCGGTGCACCCGGAGGATCGCGAGCGGGTGGAAAACGCCATCCGCAGTTCCCTGCGTCGCGGGTCCTATCTCGAACTGGAGCACCGGGTGGTCTGGCCGGATGGCACGGTCCGCTGGCTGCTGCAGCGCGGTGACGTCGAGCGCGACGCCAGTGGCGACGTGCAGCACATGCTGGGCGTGTCACAGGACATCACCAAGCGCAAGCAGTCCGAGCTGGCGCTGACCCGGCAGACCACGCGACTGCGCGAAGCCCAGCGCCTCGCGCGCGTGGGGCACTGGGAGCACGATCCGGTGACCGGAGCGCTGTGGTGGTCCGACGTGGTCTACGAGATCTTCGCCCTGTCCCCGGGCGACGCCCCGGTGAGCATGGAGGGCTTTCGTGCGTTCGTGCACCCCGAGGATCGCGAGGGGCTCGACCGCGAATATGCCGGGGTGCTGGCCGAGGGGCGGGGCGAGGTGTTTCTGCGCATCCGGCGCGATGACGGCGAACTGCGGCACCTGCATCTGATTGCCCATGGCGAAAGCACCGGGGGCCGGGAACAGAACGGCCGGCTGACCGGAACCGTTCAGGATGTCACCGAGCTGCAGCAGGCCCAGGAGGAACTGTCGCTGTTCCGGCGCATCTTCGAGGCCTCGGAACAGGCGATCTCGGTCGCCGACCGGGAAGGCCGCATGGTGTACAACAACCCCGCGGTGCTGGAGATGACCGGCTTCGAGGAGGCCGATCTGGCGGGCCGATCCTATCGCGAACTGATCCCGGCGGAGGCGGAACAGTCGGCGCGCGAGATCGACGAAATCCGCGAGGCCGGCGGGGCCTGGACCGGTCAGCTGCCGATCCGCTGCCGCAACGGCGCGGTTTTCATGTCCAGCAGTACCATCGGCGTGGTGCGTGACAGCCGTAGCGAGCCGCAGTACATCTTCAACATCTTCGGGGATTTCACTGCGGAGCTGCAGCGGCGCACCGAGTTGCAGCGGGCCCGCGAGGAGGCCGAGCAGGCCAGCCGGGCGAAGTCCGACTTCCTGTCCAATATGAGCCACGAGCTGCGCACGCCGATGAACGCCATCCTGGGCTTTGCCCAGCTGTTGCAGCGCGACACGTCGCTGGGCGAGCGCCAGCAGAGTCAGCTGGACGAGATCGCCCGCGCCGGTCGGCACCTGCTGGAGCTGATCAACGAGATCCTGGACCTCGCGCGCATCGAATCGGGGCGGCTGCAGGTGATGCCGGAACCGGTGGACGTGGCGGACGTGGTGGACGAGTGCCTGTCGCTGCTGCGGCCGCTGGCGCAGGAGCGCGAGGTTCGCCTGGAAGGCGCGCGGGCGGCCACCGCGGATGCCCCGCGCGTGCAGGCCGACCGTACCCGGCTCAAACAGGTCCTGCTGAATCTCTTGTCCAACGCCATCAAGTACAACCGCGCAGGCGGGCGGGTGACGCTGCTGGGCGCTGCGGGGCAACAGGGGCTGCAGCTGGAGGTGCACGACACCGGCCCCGGACTGACCGCCGAGCAGCTGGAACGGCTGTTCCAGCCCTTCGACCGGCTGGAGGCGGACGCCAGCGGGATGGAGGGCAGCGGCGTGGGGCTCACCATCACCCGGCACCTGGTGGAGATGATGGACGGCCGGCTGGGCGTGACGAGCACGCCGGGCGAGGGTTCCTGCTTCTGGTTCGAACTGCCGCTGGCCGCGGACAGCGATCTCGGGGCAACACCCGGGGGCGGGCCCGATCACCCGGCCGCGGCCGGCGCACCGGAACTGCCGGCGTCCGGCACGCCGCGCACGGTGCTGTGCATCGATGATCAGCCGGCCAACCTGCGCCTGATGGAAGAGGTCCTGGGACCGGAGCCGGACCTGGAAACGGTGGTGGCCGAGACCCCCCTGAAGGGCCTGGAGGAGGCGGCGCGGCTGGCGCCGGACCTGATTCTGCTGGATCTGGCGATGCCCGGCATGGACGGTTATCAGGTGCTGCGCGCGTTGCGGGCCGACGACCTGCTGGCCGCCGTCCCGGTGCTGGCGGTGACCGCCGATGCCACCGACCCGACGCGTGAGCGTGCGCTGGCGGCCGGTTTCGCCGAGGTCATCACCAAGCCGGTGGATCCGGCGGGGCTGCGGGAGCGGGTGCGCGGGTTCGCCCGCGACGCGGGTCAGAGGTAGAGCCAGGCGACGATCGCGACTGCGGCGACCACCGCCACCGCGTCGGCGCTCAGCGCGGCGGCCAGGGTGTGGCGGACCCGCTTGACGCCGATCGCGCCGAAATAGACCGCAAGTACGTAGAAGGTGGTCTCGGTGGAGCCCTGCAGGGTGGACACCAGCATGCCGACGTGGGTATCCGGCCCGGTGGCCGGGTCCTGCATGATCCCGGCCATGATGCCGTAGGCCCCGGACCCGGACAGTGGCCGCAGCAGTGCCATCGGCAGGGCCTCGGCGGGCAGCCCGAAGGGCGTGGTCCACGGCCCGACCAGCCCGACGAACATCCCCAGCGCGCCGCTCTCGCGCAGCATGCCCACCGCGACCAGGATCGCCACCAGATACGGGATGATCCGCAGGGCCACGTTGAAGCCTTCCTTTGCCCCCTCGACGAAGACCTCGTATACCGGCACCCCGCGCAGCACGCCATAGGTGAGAAAGCCGACCACCAGTCCCGGGATGATCCACGGGGCGATGGCCTGGCCGTAGATGATGGTCAGCGGGATGATCGCCAGCACCCCCAGCAGGACCAGGAGCGAGACCCAGGCGGGGTAGCCCTCGGCCGGGACCTCGATGTTCATCGGCTGGGGCTGCTCGCCCGGCTCCGTGTCCCGGTCGGCATCGGAGCGCCGGTCCCCGGTGGGGTTGGTTTCCGCATCGGGGTCGTCAAGGCCGCCGGGCGGGATCTCGCGGGTGGCCGCCGGGGGGCGGAACCAGCGTTGCAGGACCAGCGCGCTGGTGATTCCGGCGACCGTGGCGAACAGCGTCGCGAACAGCGTGGTCGGCAGGATGGCGGCCGGATCCTCCGAGCCCAGCGAGGCACGCAGCGCGATCACCCCGGTGGGCAGCAGGGTGATGCTGGAGGTGTTGATCGCCAGGAACAGCGCCATCGCGTTGGTGGCGGTGCCCGGGTGGGGGTTGAGCTTCTCCAGTTCCTGCATCGCGCGGATGCCGAAGGGCGTGGCGGCATTGCCCAGGCCCAGAATGTTGGCGGAGAAGTTCAGGATCATCGCGCCCATCGCCGGGTGTTCCGGCGGGACGTCGGGGAACAGGCGCACCATCAGCGGCCGCAGCAGGCGGGCGAGCACGGTGAGCAGGCCGCCGGCCTCGGCGATCTTCATCAGGCCCAGGAACAGCGCCATCACCCCGACCAGCCCCAGCGCCAGTTCCACCGCGGCGCCGGCTGCCTCCACTGCGCCTTCGGAGAGGTCCGCCATGGGGCGTTCCTCCGGATCGGTGGAGCGCAGCTCGCGCAGCGCCGCGGTGGTGAACGCGATGACGACCAGCGCAAGAAAGATCGCGTTCATGCGCCGGGGGCCGTGATGTTCAGCGGTTCTCGCCGCGCGAGACCAGCCGCAGGAAGGCGTCCATCCAGCGCGCCGGCAGGATCGCCTTGAGGAAGGCGAACAGATGCGTGGGGAAGGTCACGCGGTAGCGCAGCTTCGGCCGCCGCGCCTCCAGGGCGTGGATCACGCAGCGGGTCACGGCCTCCGGCCCGAGGGTGAACGGGGCGTCGGCCTCCGCGTTGGCCATGCGCGCCTCGGCGGCCTCGTAGGTGCGGGCCCAGGGGCTGTGGGCGCGGTGGATGTGGTGGCGGAAGGCCTTCAGCGCGTTGGCGCGGAATTCCGAGCGGATCGGCCCGGGCTGGATCAGGACCACGCGGATGCCGCTGCCGTGGAGTTCCTGGCGCAGGGTGTCGGACATCCCTTCCAGCGCGAACTTGGAGGTGACGTAGGCCCCGCGCAGGCGCAGCGGGGCGAACCCCAGCACCGAGGAGTTCTGGATGATGCGCCCCTCGCCGGCGCGGCGCATCGCCGGGATGACCAGATTGGTGAGCTCCAGCCAGCCCAGCACGTTGGTCTCCAGCTGGGCGCGCAGGGCGGCGCGCGAGAGGTCTTCCACCGCCCCCGGCTGGCCGTAGGCGCCGTTGTTGAACAGGCCGTAGAGCTTCCCGCCGGTGCGGTGCAGCACCTCGTGCGCCGCACTGCGGATGCTGGCGGAGTCGTTGAGGTCCAGCTGCAGGGCCTCGAAGCCCTCCTTCTTCAGGCGCGAGACGTCTTCGGCGGCGCGCGCCGTGGCGAATACCCGGTAGCCGCGGTCGCGCAGGGCGCGGGCGGCGTGGGCCCCGATCCCGGAGGAGCAGCCGGTGATCAGGACGGCGCGGGCATCGTCTTCGGCGGAACTCACGCGGACCTCCGGGGGCCGGTCAGTAGGTCAGGGTGGCGACGCCGTCCTCGACGACCTCGCCGATGAAGGCCCCGCCGCCGCGCATGCCGTCGAGTTCGGGCACCGCGTTGTCCAGCGTCAGGCCGTTTTCGTCCATCGCGCCGGCGCAGGCGTAGAAACGCGCACCGGCCTCGTGGGCATCCTGCATGAAACTGTAGACCGATTTTTCCTGCGCTTCGCCCGGGTACATCTGTTCGGCTACGCCCCGGCGCAGCAGGCGTGTGGTGCTCGCGGCGAAGTAGATCTCCACTTCCAGATCCATGGCGGCGGCCACCGTGGCCTGAAAGAACGGCGCGCCCAGGGTGCCGGGGCGTTCCAGGTCCAGGTTCAGCAGCATGATCACGATCTTGTCGGCCATCTCGTCTCTCGCTTTTGGGCGTGGGCTCGGCATTTTTTCGGGATCGCCGCATGATCGGATCTCCGGGCGCGCGAAGCAATCGGCGCGAGTCCTTTTATTCCGGGCCGGTGCCCGCATAATACGGGCAATCCATACTGATCGATCCACGGACTCCGGGAGAATATCCTCATGCCGATCTACGAATACGCCTGCCAGCAATGCCACCAGGTCTCCGAGATCCTGCAGAAGATTTCGGATCCGCCCGCCACCACCTGCCCGCAGTGCGGTGCCGAGGCGCTGACCAAGCAGGTCTCGGCCGCCGGCTTCCGCCTGGCCGGGGGTGGCTGGTACGAGACCGATTTCAAACAGGGCGGCCAGCGCAACCTGAAGGAGGGCGGCGGGTCCGCCGGTGACAGTGGCGGCTCCGGGGGTTCCGGCAGTTCCGGCGGCGGTGATGGCGGGGGCAGCGCCGCCACGACCGGAGGCTGAGTCCGATGCTGGCCGCGCTCCGGCGTTACGTGATCGCGGGGCTGCTGGTCTGGCTGCCACTGGTGGTGACCGGCTACATCATCAAGCTGCTGGTGGACCTCCTGGACTACAGCCTTCTGATCCTTCCGGAGGAGTGGCGCCCGGAGGCCTGGCTGGGCTTCGACCTGCCGGGGGCCGGGGTGGTGATCGCGGTGGCGATCGTGCTGCTGACCGGCATGATCGTGGCCAACATCCTCGGGCGGCGACTGGTCCAGCTGGGCGAGGCGGTCGTGCGGCGCATCCCCCTGGTCAGCACCATCTACGGGGCGGTGAAACAGGTCACCGAGACGGTGTTCTCCGACGGTGGGGATTCCTTCCGCAAGGTGGTGCTGGTCGAGTATCCGCGCAGCGACGCATGGTCGGTGGCCTTCCTCACCGGTACCGGCACCCGCGAGACCCGTGAACGCACCGGCGAGGACATGCTGACGGTGTTCGTGCCCACCGCGCCCAATCCCACCTCCGGGTTCGTGCTGCTGGTCCCGCGCGAAGACGTGATCGAACTGGAGATGTCGGTGGAGGACGGGCTCAAGTTCGTGATGTCGCTGGGGGTGGTCACGCCGGCCGCGGACAGCCCCGGCAACGCGCCGCTTCCGGTTGCGCGGGACGGGGGCAGGCCGTAACATTTCCGGCCCTTTGACGGGCGTGACGCGCCCGTTTTCCCCGATCAACCCGCGCGGCCGCCATCACCGGCATGCCGCGCCCGGCAGCTGGAACGGCGCAATGCGAACGCATCTCTGTGGGCAGGTCACCGAACGCGACCTCGATTCCGAAGTGACCCTGTGTGGCTGGGTCAACCGCCGCCGCGACCATGGCGGCGTGATCTTCGTCGATCTGCGTGATCACGCGGGACTGGTGCAGGTGGTGTTCGATCCCGACCGGGCCGAGGTCTTTGCGCGCGCCGAGCAGCTGCGCAGTGAATACGTGATCCGCATGACCGGACGCGTGCGCCGGCGCCCGGAAGGCACCGAAAACCCCGAGCTGACCACCGGCGCGGTGGAGATCCTCGGGCTGGAGCTGGAGGTGCTGAACGCGGCGAAGACGCCGCCGTTCCCGCTGGACGACGAGGACGTGGGCGAGGATACCCGCCTGCGCTATCGCTACATGGATCTGCGCCGGCCGGTGATGCAGGAGCGCCTGCGCCTGCGCGGGCAGGTCACCGCGGCGATGCGCCGGTTCCTCGAGGAGCGCGACTTCCTCGACATCGAGACCCCGATGCTGACCCGCGCGACCCCCGAGGGCGCGCGCGACTATCTGGTGCCGTCGCGCACCCACGCGGGCAGCTTCTTCGCCCTGCCGCAGTCGCCGCAGCTGTTCAAGCAGCTGCTGATGATGTCCGGCATGGACCGCTACTACCAGATCACCCGCTGCTTCCGCGACGAGGATCTGCGTGCCGACCGCCAGCCGGAGTTCACCCAGCTGGACATGGAGATGGCGTTCGTCGACGAGGCCGACGTGATGGGCGTGACCGAGGAGCTGATGCGCCATCTGTTCCGCGAGGTCATGGGCATCGAGCTGGACGACCCGTTCCCGCGCATGAGCCACGCCGAGGCGATGACCCGCTTCGGCTCCGACAAGCCGGATCTGCGCATCCCGCTGGAGTTCACCGAGCTGACCGAGGTGATGCAGGCGGTGGAATTCAAGGTCTTCAACGCGCCGGCGAACGACCCCGAAGGGCGGGTGGCCGCCCTGCGCGTGCCGGGCGGCGCGGAGCTGACCCGCAAGGAGATCGACGGCTACACCGAGTTCGTCGGGCGCTACGGGGCGAAGGGTCTTGCGTACATCAAGGTCAACGACCCCGCCGATCCTGCGAACGGGCTGCAGTCGCCGATCCTCAAGTTCCTGCCCGAGGACGTGATCCGCGAGATCCTCGCGCGCACCGACGCGGCCGCCGGTGACCTGATCTTCTTCGGCGCGGACCGCGCCGACGTGGTGAACGAGGCGCTGGGTGCGCTGCGCGTGCAGGTCGGCCATGATCGCGGCCTGGTCGAGCCCGGCTGGCGCCCGCTGTGGGTGGTGGATTTCCCGATGTTCGAGTGGGACCCGGACGACAAGCGCCTGTACGCCCTGCATCACCCGTTCACCGCCCCGGCCACCGACAGCCCCGACGCCCTGCGCGAGAACCCGCGCGAGGCCATGTCGCGGGCCTACGACATGGTGCTCAACGGCACCGAGGTCGGCGGCGGGTCCATCCGTATCCACAACCCGGAGATGCAGCAGGCCGCGTTCGAGGCGCTGGGCATCGGCGAGGAAGAGGCACGCGAGAAGTTCGGCTTCCTGCTGGATGCGCTGAACTTCGGCGCCCCGCCGCATGGCGGCCTCGCCTTCGGTCTGGATCGTCTGGTGATGCTGATGAGCGGCGCCCACTCGATCCGCGACGTGATGGCGTTCCCCAAGACCCAGACCGCGGCCTGTCTGCTGACCGACGCCCCGGCGCCGGTGGGCGAGAAGCCGCTGCGCGAACTGGGCATCCGTCTGCGGGCCGGGGTTGCCGGCGACGGCGCGCAATAGGACCGGGGCAGCGCGGCGATGACGGCCATGCGGACCACGGTGGTGACCCTGCATGGCTGGCACATGACCGGGGCGGAGATGGTGCTGCTGCGGCGCCGTCTGCATGCGGCGGGTTACCGGGTGCGGGCGTTTCGCTATCCGTCGCGCCGGGCCAGTCCCGAGGAAGTCGCGCGCGCCCTGGCGGCCTGGCTGGAGACCCTGCCGGACGACATGGTGCACCTGGTCGGCCACAGCCTTGGCGGGGTGATCCTGCGGCACCTGTTCGCGGTGGCGCCGGTGCAGCGGCCGGGGCGCGTGGTGATGCTCGGTTCCCCGCTCGCCGGCAGTCGGGTGGCCGCGCGGCTGGCCGCCAACCGGGCCGGGCGCTGGTGGCTGGGGCGCGCGCTGGATCGCGGTCTGCTGGGCGGCAGCCCGGTGCTGCGCGGGCGTCAGGTGGGGATGATCGCCGGTACCCGCGGGCGTTTTCCGGGGCCGCTGCTGACCGAACTGCCCGAACCGCATGATGGCCTGGTCGCGGTGGAGGAGACCCGGGGGCCGGAAGTGTCCCGGCATCTCCAGGCACCGGTCACCCACATGGGCCTGATCTTCAGCGATCCGGTCGCGCAGGCCGTCGCGCATTTCCTGGAGCACGGGGAATTCGACCTCTGAACCCCGTTACACTGAGCAGCGTTTCCCTGAGCACAGGCAACGAGGAGGCGGAACACCATGGCCGGTCACAGCAAGTGGGCGAACATCAAGCACCGCAAGAGCGCGCAGGACGCCAAGCGCGGCAAGCTGTTCACCAAGCTGATCCGCGAAATCACCGTGGCCGCGCGTCACGGCGGGCCGGACCCGGAGACCAATCCGCGTCTGCGTCTGGCGTTCGACAATGCCCTGAAGAACAACATGACCCGCGACACCATCGAGCGCGCGGCGAAGCGCGGTGCCGGGGAGACCGAGGGCGAGGCCTACGAGGAGCTGCGCTACGAGGGCTACGGCCCGGGCGGTGCGGCGATCATGGTCGACTGCATGACCGACAACCGCAATCGTACGGTGTCGGAGGTGCGCCACGCCTTCAACAAGATGGGCGGCAATCTCGGCACCGACGGTTCGGTGGCCTATCTGTTCGAGAAGAAGGGCGTGATCAGCTTCCCGCCGGGGCTGGACGAGGAGACGGTGATGGAGCCGGCGCTGGAGGGCGGTGCCGAGGACGTGCTGGTGGACGATGACGGTTCCATCGAGGTCATCACCGACCCGGATGTCTATCAGGACGTGCGTCAGGCCCTGCTGGATCACGGTCTGGAACCGGAAAATTCGGAGGTCACGATGCGTCCGGAGACCCTTTCCCCGCTGGACGAGGAAACCGCCGAGACGGTGCTGAAGCTCCTGAACATGCTGGACGATCTGGACGATGTGCAGAACGTCTACACCAACGCCAACTTCCCCGAAGGGGTGGGCGGCGATGGTTGAGCTCCGGATTCGGGGGCGGGGCTGAAGCGGTGCGCATCCTCGGCATTGATCCCGGTTCGCGCCTGACCGGTTTCGCGGTGATCGAAACCGGGTCGCGGCAGTCGCGCTCGCTGGGGCACGGCGTGGTGCGCCCGCGGGCGAAGGCGTTCCCCGAGCGCCTCGGCGAGATCTTTGCGGGGATCGAGGAGGTGATCGCCGAGCTGGCCCCCGAGGTGCTCGCGATCGAGAGCGTATTCGTCGCACGCAATGCGCAGTCCGCGATCAAGCTCGGGCAGGCGCGCGGGGCGGCCATCTGCGCCGCCACCCGGGCGGGGCTGCCCGTCCACGAATACACTCCGCGCGCGATCAAGCTGGCCGTGGTCGGGGTCGGTGGTGCCGGCAAGGAGCAGGTCCAGCACATGACGCAGCAGATCCTTTCTCTCGGCGAACCGGCGTCCAGCGATGCCGCCGACGCCCTGGCCGTGGCGCTGTGCCACGCGCATACCGACGCCAGCCAGGCGCGGCTGCAGCCGGCCGCCGCCATCGGCGGGGGCCGCCCATGATCGCGCGCCTGGAGGGGACCCTGATCAGCCGCGAGCCCGGTGGCGTGCTGCTGGACGTCGGCGGCGTCGGCTACGAGGTGGACGTGCCGGTGTCCACGCTGGCCCTGTTGCCGGACCCGGGCGAGACCGTGGTGCTGGCCACCCATCTGGTGGTGCGCGAGGACGCGCATCAGCTGTACGGCTTTCATCATCGCCGCGACCGTGACCTGTTCCGCCGGCTGATCCGGGTCAACGGCATCGGTGCGCGTCTGGCGCTGGCGATGCTGTCGACCTACGCCGGCGACGAGCTCGCCGGACTGATCCGGTCCGGCGACACCGCCGGTCTGGCAAAGGTGCCCGGGATCGGCAAGCGTACCGCCGAACGCGTGGCCCTGGAGCTGGGCGAGCGTCTGGGCGAACTCGGCTTTGGCGGCGCGGCGCCGGAGAAGGGGGGCGATGCGGCGCCGGCCCCGGCCGGCCCGTCGATGGAGGACGAGGCCCTGGCGGCGCTGGAGGCCCTGGGCTATGCGCGTGCCAGTGCCGAGAAGATGGTGGCCGCGGTGCGCGAACAGGCGGATTCGGTGGAGACCCTGGTGCGCCTCGCCCTGCGTGCGACCGTGCGTTCCTGAGGCTGCAGGCCGGGCCGGCGTGATCCGGCCCGGATTCCGCGAAAACCACAGTCCCGGGCCCCTGTAAATGGTTCCCGGCAGGATGCATACTGCAGCGCATGGAATCCCGCCTGGTTGACATGCAGCATCAGTCCGAGGACGCCGGCGCCGAGGTGAGTCTGCGGCCGAAACGGCTGACGGACTACAGCGGCCAGCCGCAGGTCGTGGAACAGCTGGGTCTGTTCATCGATGCCGCCCGTGGCCGGGGCGAGGCCCTCGATCACACCCTGGTGGCCGGGCCGCCGGGACTGGGCAAGACCACCCTGGCGCATATCGTCGCCCATGAGCTGGGTGTGGGCCTGCGCCAGACCTCCGGGCCGGTGCTGGAACGCGCCGGGGATCTGGCCGCGATCCTCACCGCGCTGGAACCGCGCGATGTGCTGTTCGTCGACGAGATCCACCGCCTGCCCACGGTCGTGGAAGAGGTGCTCTACCCCGCGCTGGAGGACTCGCAGCTGGATATCGTGATCGGCGAAGGGCCGGCCGCGCGCTCCATCAAGGTTGATCTGCCGCCATTCACCCTGGTCGGGGCCACCACCCGCGCGGGGCTGCTGTCGGCGCCGCTGCGTGACCGTTTCGGCATCGTGCAACGCCTCAATCATTATTCCGTCACCGACCTGGCGCATATTGTCGAGCGGGCCGCCGGGCTGCTGGGCGTGGGCATCGATGCCGCCGGGGCCGAGGCCATCGCGCGGCGCGGGCGTGGCACCCCGCGGCTGGCCAATCGCCTGCTGCGGCGGGTGCGCGACTACGCCGAGGTGCGCGCCAGCGGGGTGATTACCGCCGAGGTCGCGGAGCACGGTCTGGATCTGCTGGCGATCGACGCCGGCGGCCTGGACGCCCAGGACCGGCGCCTGCTGGAGGTGCTGGTGGACAAGTTCGACGGCGGGCCGGTGGGCGTGGAGAGCCTGGCCACCGCGCTCAACGAGGATCGCGGGACCCTGGAGGACGTGGTCGAGCCGTTCCTGATCCAGCAGGGTTACCTGCAGCGCACCCCGCGCGGCCGCCAGGCGACCCGGCGCACGCTGGCGATGTTCGACCTGCCCGGCGGGGACGGGGACCTGCTGGCCGGCGGAGGGCGTGCATGACCGCAGCCACGGATTTTCACTGGCCCGTGCGCGTCTATTACGAGGATACCGATGCCGGTGGCGTGGTCTATCACGCCAATTATCTGAAATTCATGGAGCGTGCGCGCACCGAGTGGCTGCGGGAACTCGGCTTCGAACAGGACCGTCTGAGGGCCGACTGCGGCGTGGTGTTCGCGGTTCGCCGCGCCAGCCTGGACATGCGCCGGCCGGCGCGTTTCAACGAGGCACTGGAAGTGACCTGCGAACCGCGTCGCCTGCGTCGTGCCAGCGTCGAGTTCGTCCAGGTCGTGCGCCGCGACGGCGAGCCGCTGGTTACCGGCGAGATCATGATTGCCTGCGTGGATCCCGAGCGGGCCGTGCCGGCCGCCGTGCCGGAATCCGTTTACCGCGCGATGCACGCGGCGATCGCAACCGATACCGAAGCAACAGGCTGAGGGAGAAGATCCGTGGAAGTCGATTTTTCGATGTACCAGCTCATCATGGAGGCCAGCCTGGTGGTCCAGCTGGTGATGATCATCCTGGTCCTGGCCTCGGTGTTCTCGTGGCTGGCCATCATCGTGAAGGCGCGCACGCTGCGCGGCGTGGACCGTGCGGCCGACGATTTCGAGGAACGTTTCTGGTCGGGCGCGGATCTGTCCCATCTCTACGAGGGATTGCGGCGCAAGACCGTACTGAACCCGATGGAGCACGTGTTCTCCTCCGGGTTCAAGGAGTTCCTGCGTGCGCGCCAGCACGGCATGCCGCCCGCCGAGCCGGCCCAGGGCGCGATGCGGGTGGCGATCTCGCGCGAGCTGGACGGCATGGAACGCTATCTGCAGTTCCTGGCCACGGTCGGGTCGACCAGCCCGTACATCGGCCTGTTCGGCACCGTCTGGGGCATCATGCACGCGTTTCTCGGGCTCTCCGGGGTGCAGCAGGCGACCCTGGCGATGGTCGCCCCGGGCATTGCCGAGGCCCTGATCGCCACCGCGCTGGGGCTGTTCGCGGCGATCCCGGCGGTGATCGCCTATAACCGCTTCTCCGGGGACGTGGATCGTATTGCCGGGCGGCTGGAGAACTTCAGCGAGGAGTTCGCGGGCCTGCTCAACCGCCAGTCCCATCCGCGCGCAAGCGAGGCGTCGGTCGCCACGACCGGCGAATAAACCATGGCGAAGACCTCGCTCCGCAGTCAGCGTCGCAGCCGGCGGCCGATGTCGCAGATCAACGTCGTGCCGTTCATCGACGTGATGCTGGTGCTGCTGATCATCTTCATGATCACCGCGCCCATGCTGCAGCAGGGGGTGGAAGTGGATCTGCCCGAGGCCCAGGCCGAGGCGCTGGATGACGGGACCGAGGCGGCCGAACCGCTGGTCGTCACGGTGGACGCCGCGGGCGCGCTCAGCCTCAACCAGGGGCCGCGGGTGAATGAACCGCTGGCGCCCGAGGAGATGACCGAGATCGTTATCCAGTTCCTCGAGGACCACCCGGGCACGCAGACCTACGTGCGCGGCGACCGCAATGTGGACTACGGACGGGTGATCGACGCGATGATCGCGCTGCAGCGGGCAGGGGGCGGCCGCGTGGGCCTGATCACCGATCCGCCGCGCGACGACTGAACCGGCTGCCGTGTTCGAACTGCTGCGACAACATCCGTTTGCCCTGCTGCTGGTGCTGGCGCTGCATGGCGTGCTGTTCGCGGCGCTGTTGCTGAACGTCAACCTTGCGCCGGACAGCCGTTCCGGGGAACCCCTGGAGATTACGACCGGCGACGAGGTGGAAGTGGTCCAGGCCGAGGCGGTGGACGCCGAGACCTTCGACCGCATCCAGCATGAACGCGAAGTCGCGGAGCAGGAGGCGATCGCCGAGGCCCTGCGCGAGGAAGAGGAACGCCGCCGCGCCGAGGAACAGCGCAGGCTGGAAGAACAGCGCCGGCGCGAGGCCGAGGAGCAGGCCCGGCGCGAGGCACTGGAAGAGGCGGAGCGGGCACGCCGGCAGGCACAGGAAGAAGCCGAACGTCTGGAGCGTGAGCGCGAGGCCGCCGAACAGGCCCGGCGCGAGGCAGAAGAAGAGCGCGAGCGCGCGGAACAGGAACGGCGCGAACGCGAGGAGGCCGAACGTCAGGCCCGCGAGGAACAGGAGCGCCGCGAGCAGGAGGAGGCCGAACGCAGGGCACGCGAGGAAGCCGAGCGGCGCGCCGAAGCCGAGCGGGAACTCGAGGAGCAGCGCCGGCGCGAACGCATGGAAGAGGAGATGCAGCGCATGGCCGAGGCCGCGGAACGCCGCGAGGCGGCGCAGGCGGCCGCTGAACGCCGCGAGGCGATCGAGGAGTGGCAGGCACAGGCCAGCGCGGTGGTCCAGCGCCGCTGGCGCGAACCCGCGGACGTCAGCGCGTCGGACCGGGCGACGGTGCACGTGCGGGTCAACGAGACCGGGCGTATCATCAGTTTCGAGGTGGAGCGCTGCGCCGGAGGGCCGGCATTCTGCGCGTCCGTGGAGGAGGCGATCGAGCGCCTGCGTGCCCTGCCGGAGCCGCCGGATGCCGACGCCGCGGCGCGCGGGGTCCGGATCCAGTTCGAACCGCAGTGACGGTGAGGTTTCAATGGCATTGCAGGCACCAATGATGAAAAAGATGTTGCAGCCCCTGACGGGCCTGCTCGGGATTGCCCTGATGCTGGGGGGCTCCCAGGCGCACGCGGTGCTGGAGGTCACGGTGACCGAGGGCGTGTCGGGGGCGATCCCGGTAGCCGTGGCGCCGTTCGAGTGGCGCGGCGAAGGTGAGCCGGAGACCCGCATGAGCGGGATCCTGGGGGACAATCTGCACCGCAGCGGGCTGTTCGAGGTGCTGCGCGAGGACCTGCCTTCGGGGGCCACCGGGCCTGCGGACTTCATTCCGGAGCCCTGGGGTGCGGCCGGGGCCGAGTACGTGGTGGTCGGCAGCAAGCGCCCGGACGGCGATCGCGTGGTGGTGGATTTCCATGTGTTCGACGTCCTTGCCGAGGAACGCCTCGGCGGCTGGCGCATCCCGGTGCCGGCCGACATGCTGCGGCGCGGCGGGCACCGGGTGTCGGATCTCGTGTTCGAGGCCATCACCGGCGATCCGGGGGCGTTCAGTGCGCGCATTGCCTTCGTGCAGGTGCAGCGCGACGGCGACGGCCGCCAGTTCCGTCTGCAGGTTGCCGACTCCGACGGCGCGAATCCGCGCACCCTGTACCGCTCGTCGGATCCGGTGATGTCGCCGGCCTGGTCGCCGGATGGCAACGAACTGGTGTATGTGTCGTTCGAGAACCGGCAGTCCGAGGTCTTCCGCCACGACGTGCGCAGCGGCGAGCGGGTGAGCCTGGCCCGGTTCCGGGGAATCAACAGTGCGCCGGCGTGGTCGCCGGACGGACGCTACCTGGCGCTGAGCCTGTCGCGCGACGGCAGTCCCAATATCTATCGGCTGGATCTGCAGAGCGGGGACCTGGAGCAGCTGACGCGGTCCTCTGCGATCGAGACCGAACCGGCGTGGTCGCCGGACGGCGGGACCATCTATTTCACCTCCGACCGTGCCGGGGCACCGCAGATCTACCGCATGGACGCCGACGGCGGGGATGTCCGGCGGCTGACCTTCGAGAGCGGATATGCGGCGGGTGTCACGGTGTCCCCGGACGGTGATTCGGTAGTGTATGTGGAGGGGGGCGATGGCGGCTTCCGTCTGGCCCGCCTGGATCTCGGCGACCGTCGTGTCACGCGACTGACCGATTCCGGTAACGCCGAGTCCCCAAGCTTTGCTCCCAACGGAAGCATGATCCTTTACGCCATCAGCGAAGGCACTCGTGGCGTCCTGGGCTCGGTGAGCCGGGATGGCCGGGTACACCAGCGGCTGGAGGGCCGGGACGGCGAGGTGCGTGAACCGGCCTGGTCGCCACTCGGCGAATGAGGGGCTGCGCGGATTCTTTGATGATTGACAACACCCTGAGGAAACGAACGATGAATCACCTGATTCGCTGGGGCGTTCTGGCCCTTGTCGTGGGCTCGCTGGCGGCCTGCGCCCAGCCGGTGCGCGATGCCGAGGATCCGGCCGAGCGCGAGGCACGTGAGGCGGCACAAGCCGAGGCCGAGGCCGAGCGGGAGGCCCGCGAGCGGCGCGAGCGCGAGGCACGGGGACTGGGCGAGGACCGGCGTCTGGACGCCGCGGCACTGGATGACCCGGACAGCCTGCTGGCCGACCGCCTGGTGTATTTCGAATTCGACCGTGACGAGGTGAAGCGCGAGTACGAGGAGATGCTGGAGGCGCATGCCGAGTATCTCGCGGCCAACCCCGGTGCGCGGCTGCGTCTGGAAGGGCATACCGACGAACGGGGTACCCGTGAGTACAACCTGGGGCTGGGTGAGCGCCGTGCGCAGTCCGTGCGTCGGGTGCTGAACCTCAACGGGGCCGAGGACGAGCAGATCGAGGTCGTCAGCTACGGCGAGGAGATGCCGGTGGCCTTCGAACAGACCGAAGAGGCCTGGGCGCAGAACCGGCGCGTGGAACTGGTATACGACCGTCGGCAGTGATGATGGTGATGGATACGCGTCCCATGCAGGCGATTCGGCGGCGGGCCGGGCAGCGTTTCCCGCAGGGTGCCCTGCGGGGCGCCCTGCTGGCCGGGATGCTTCCGGTCCTGCTGCTGGCCGGGCCCCCGGTGCTGGCGCAGGAAGACGGCATCGTGGCGACGCAGTCGCAGGTGCGGGAGCTGGACCGCCGGCTGGATCGCATCGAACGCAGGCTGGATTCCAGTGCGCTGGCGGACATGCTGCGCGGCGTCGAGGAGATGCAGCGGGATCTGCGCAATCTGCGCGGAGAAGTCGATACCCTGAATCACCGCCTTGACCGCCTGGAAGAGCGCCAGCGGGACCAGTTTGCTCATCTCGACGAGCGGCTGGCGACGCTGGAGGCCGGCGGTGTCGCCAGCGAAGGCGAGGCGCCGCAAGAAGAAGTGGTGGATTTCGATCTGCCGGACGCGGGCGAGCAGGAGGCCTACCAGGAGGCCTTCTCGGTCCTGATGGACGGGGATTATGCCGGGGCGATCCGGCAGCTGGAGGCGTTCATCGAGCGGTTCCCGGACGGGGATTTTGCCGCCAACGCCTGGTACTGGCTGGCCGAAGCCAAATATGCCAGTGGCGATTTCGAGGCCGCGCTGGAAGACTTCGAGCGGTTGCGTGAGCAGTTTCCGGAGAGTGACAAGCAGGGCGATGCCCTGCTGAAGATCGGTTACTCGCATTACGAGCTCGAGGATTTCGAGGCCGCGCGCGAGGCGCTGGAACAGGTGCGCGAGGAATACGGCGGCACCACGCTGGATCGCCTTGCGCGCGAACGCCTGCAGCGGATGGACGGCTCGTGAGCGTGGAAGCACCGCTGCGCCGCACCACGGCACCGGCCTCTGCGTCCGGGAGCGCACCCCGGCTGCGCCTGAGCGAGATGTTCGTTTCGCTGCAGGGCGAGGCGGCGCAGGTGGGCTGGCCCACGGTGTTCGTGCGCCTGACCGGCTGCCCGCTGCGCTGTCGCTGGTGTGACACCGAATACGCCTTCGAGGGTGGCGAGACCACCGACGTCGACACGGTGCTGCAGAGGGTGACGGGCGAGGGGGTGCGCCACGTGTGCGTCACCGGGGGCGAGCCGCTGGCCCAGCCGGGCAGCCGTGCCCTGATCACGGGCCTGTGTGATGCCGGCCTGGCGGTCACCATCGAGACCTCCGGTGCCATGGACGTGAGCGACGTGGATCCGCGCGCCGGGCTGGTCATGGACTGGAAGGCACCCGCGTCCTGCGAGTCCGGGCGTAACCGGGCGGAAAACCTCGCGTATCTGGGGGAGGGCGACCAGCTGAAGTTCGTGCTCGCCAACCGGGCGGATTTCGAATGGGCGCGTGACGCCCTCCCCGGGATGGGCCTGGATCCGGCGGTGGAAGTCCTGTTTTCCCCGGTACATGGCGAGCTGGAGCCGCGGCTGCTGGCCGACTGGATCGTGGCCGAACGCCTGCCGGTACGTTTTCAGGTGCAGCTGCACAAGTGGCTGTGGGGCGACGAGCCGGGGCGTTGATGGCCACGGGGGCGAATGAACGCGCCGTGGTCCTGCTGTCGGGCGGACTGGACTCGGCCACCTGCCTGGCGCTGGCGCGGGAGCAGGGGCTGGAATGCCACGCCCTGTCGGTGGACTACGGGCAGCGCCACGCCACCGAGCTGCAGGCGGCGCGGCGTGTGGCCGCGGCCGCCGGGGTGGCCGACCATCGCGTGGTGCATGTCGACCTGGCTGCCATTGGCGGCTCCGCGCTGACCGACTCGGCCATCGAGGTGCCCGAGGCCGGCGGCGAGGGTATCCCGGTGACCTACGTGCCGGCGCGCAACACCGTGTTTCTGTCGCTGGCCCTGGGGTTTGCCGAGACCCTGGGCGCCCACCGTCTGGTGGTGGGCGCCAACGCGGTCGACTACTCCGGCTATCCCGACTGCCGCCCCGCGTTCATCGAGGCCTTTCAGTCGCTGGCGCGCGTCGCGACGGCGACCGGCGTGGAGGGCGCGCCATGGTCGGTGGAGGCCCCGCTGATGCATCTGAGCAAGGCGCAGATCATCCGCGAAGGGGCGCGTCTGGGCGTGGACTATTCGCTGACGGTGTCGTGTTACCGGGCCGACGCGGACGGGCGCGCCTGTGGCACCTGCGATTCCTGCCGCCTGCGTGCCGACGGTTTCGCGGCGGCCGGGATCCCCGATCCCACCCGTTATGCCGGATGAGGCCCGGCCCCGGGCCCGGCAGGTTCGCCCGGGGAAGCACGGAATGAAACCTCTCTCGATCTCGTCTGGTGGTCGATGTATGCTGCGCGGCCCTGAACGGCGAAACCGGATGCCCTGCTCCGGTCGGTCGTGCAGCCCGAGTGACAACTGATCAAGAGGGTTTGACGCATGGAATTCTCCAGCTTTTCCGCAGCCGCCACGGCGGTGCTGGTCGGAACGTTCATCCTCGCCTTCATCATGGGGGCGGTCGCCAACAAGACCAACTTCTGCACCATGGGTGCGGTCTCCGACTGGGTGAACATGGGTGACACCGGGCGCATGCGCTCCTGGCTGCTGGCCATCGCCGTGGCCATGCTGGGCGTGAGCACCCTGGAATTCTTTGGCGTGCTGAGCGCCGAAGGTTCGTTTCCTCCCTACCGCATGGATAACCTGAACTGGCTCGGACACGTGCTGGGCGGTTTCCTGTTCGGGATCGGCATGACCTACGGCTCGGGCTGCGGTAACAAGACCCTGGTGCGCGTGGGCGGCGGCAACATCAAATCGGTGATGGTGATGGTCCTGATCGGCATCGTCGCCTACTTCCTGCTGAGCACGCAGTCGGTGTTCGGCACCGGCGAGACCCTCAACCAGCTGCTGTTCGGCTGGATGGACGCCACCGCGATCACGCTGTCCGGCGGCCAGGATCTCGGCTCGATCGTCGCGGGCGATGCCGACGGCACCGCGCGTCTGGTGCTGGGCCTGGTCATCGGCGTGCTGCTGCTGGCGCTGATCTTCAAGGCGGCGGACTTCCGCAAGAGCTTCGACAACATCCTCGGCGGGCTGGTGATCGGCCTGGTGGTGATCGGTGCCTGGTGGCTGACCAGCAACGTGCAGGTGGCCGACGAGATGGGCGACACCTACACCCCGACGGCCTATCTGGCCGACTGGGACTTCCTGGGCGAGCCCGGTGAAGAGCGCCCGGCCGACCAGCTGCGTTTCTGGAACAACCAGTCCTTCACCTTCATCGCCCCGATGGGCCAGAGCGCGGCCTACGTGAAGGAAGGCTTCGACAGCCGCTTCCTGTATTTCGGCGTGATGGCGCTGGCGGGCGTGATCCTGGGCTCGTTCTTCTGGTCGTTGGTGTCGCGCAGCTTCCGCATTGAGTGGTTCTCGTCGCTGCGCGATTTCTGGAACCACTTCGCCGGGGGCATACTGATGGGCGTGGGCGGCATCCTCGCGATGGGCTGTACCGTGGGGCAGGCCATCACCGGGGTCTCCACGCTGGCGATCGGCGGGTTCCTGACCTTTATCTTCATCGTGTTCGGCGCGGCCCTGACCATGAAGATCCAGTACTACAAGATGGTCTATGAAGACGAAGCCAGCTTCGGCAAGGCGCTGATCACCTCGCTGGTGGACATGAAGCTCCTGCCGTCGAAGATGCGCAGCCTCGAGGCGATCTGATCGCCGGCGGGGCGGGAACCTTCCTGCCCGGGCGGGCCGCGATCGCGGCCCGCCTTGCGTTTTGGCGACGGGGCCGTACACTACGCCCCCGTTGCAGATCACACGGGTCGTTAGCTCAGTTGGTAGAGCAGTGGACTTTTAATCCATTGGTCGTAGGTTCGAATCCTACACGACCCACCATCTCCCCGGTCCCGGACCGGCACAAGGCCCGTTCAGCGGGCCTTTTGTGTTTCCGGCATGCAGACACGCTACAATGTCGGGTTACGAAACCAACGGCGAAAGTGGCGGAACTGGTAGACGCGCTGGGTTTAGGTCCCAGTGGGGTAACACCCGTGAGAGTTCGAGTCTCTCCTTTCGCACCAGGAACCCCGTCCGGCCGCGAGACGACGGCCCCGCGCCCGGACACGACTGATTTCCGAACCATTTGACGAGGCCCTCCATGCAAGTTTCCGTTGAAGCCACTGGCAACCTGGACCGCAAGATGACCGTCCAGGTCCCCTCCGAACGCGTCGACACCGAGGTCGACAACCGCCTGAAGAACCTCGCCAAACGGGTCCGGCTCGACGGCTTCCGCCCGGGCAAGGTGCCGCTCAAGGTGGTGCGTCAGCGCTACGGGGCCGGGGTGTACCAGGAGGTGCTCAGCGAAGTCCTGCAGGAGAGTTACCGCGAGGCGGTGCAGCAGGAGGGCCTGGAGCCGGCGGGCAGCCCGAGCATCGAGCCGAAATCGGTGGAAAACGGTCAGCCGATCGAGTTCGAGGCGTCCTTTCAGGTCTTCCCGGAGATCGAGGTCGCCGACCTGTCCGGGGTCGAGATCGAACGCCCGGTGGCCGAAATCGGTGACGAGGACATCGATCGCGTGATCGATACCCTGCGCGAACAGCACAAGGAATGGCAGGCGGTCGAGCGTGCAGCGGCCTCGGGCGACCGCATCACCCTGGACTTCGTCGGCAAGCTCGACGGCGAGGCCTTCGAGGGCGGACAGGCCGAGGACTTTCAGGTGGAGATCGGCAGCGGGCGCCTGCTGGCGGAGTTCGAGAACCAGCTCGAAGGCGTGAAAACGGGCGAGGAAAAGACCATCGAGGTCACCTTCCCGGAGGATTACCCGGCGGAGGTCCTCAAGGGCCGGACCGCGACCTTCGATATCACGGTCAAGGCGGTGGAAGAGGCCCGGCTGCCCGCGGTCGACGCGGCCTTCGCGGAGAAATTCGGCATCGAGGACGGCTCGGTGGAGAAACTTCGCGAGGATGTGCGGTCCAACATGGAGCGGGAGCTGAATCAGGCGCTGAAGAGCAAGATCAAGCAGCAGGTCATGGATGCGCTGGTGGAACGCCACGACTTCGACCTGCCGGATGCCCTGGTGAAGTCCGAAATCAATCGCCTGCGCGAAGACGCCGAGAAGCGCTTCGGCGGGGCGGAGCAGACGCAGCCGCTGCCGGACAGCCTGTTCGAGGAAGAGGCGAAACGGCGGGTGCGCCTGGGCCTGGTGCTGCGGCATCTGATCGACGACAAGGGTTTCGAAGTGGATCGCGAGCGGGTCGAGCAGGAGCTCGACAACATGGCCGCGACCTACGAAGACCCCGAAGAGGTCAAGCAGTACTACCGCACGCAGCCGCAGGCCATGCAGAACCTGGAGTCCATCGTCCTGGAAGACCAGGTGGTGGACTGGGTGGTGGAACAGGGCAATGTTACCGACAAGCCCACCACCTTCCAGGACGTAATGAATCCGAACAAGGAGTCGAGCGAATGACGCACGACATGGGCGATCAGGGTGCGCAGCATACCCAGGGCCTGAACCTGGTGCCGATGGTGGTCGAGCAGACCGCCCGCGGCGAGCGCGCCTATGACATCTACTCCCGGCTGCTGAAGGACCGGGTGATCTTCTGCGTGGGGCCGGTCGAGGACTACATGGCCAACGTGATCGTCGCGCAGATGCTGTTCCTGGAATCCGAGAATCCGGACAAGGAAATCAGCCTCTACATCAATTCGCCGGGTGGTGCGGTCACCGCCGGCATGGCGATCTACGACACCATGCAGTTCATCAAGCCGCAGGTGTCCACGCTTTGCGTGGGCCAGGCGGCGAGCATGGGGGCCGTGCTGCTGGCCGGCGGCGCCGAGGGCAAGCGCTACGCCCTGCCGCATTCGCGCGTGATGATCCACCAGCCGCTTGGCGGCTTCCAGGGTCAGGCGACGGACATCGACATCCATGCCCGCGAGATCCTCAAGATCAAGGAAGAACTCAACCGCGTGCTGGCGAAGCACACCGGTCAGACGGTGAAACAGATCGAGCAGGACACCGACCGTGACCGGTTCATGACGGCCTCCGAGGCGCAGGAATACGGCCTGGTCGACAACGTGCTGGCCGACCGCGCGGAAGCCGGCGAGAAATCCGGATCCTGATGCCTAGACCGCACGAACACTTGGCTCGTTTGCACCGGCCGGTGAAACGGGGCATGTTCGAAAGGAATTGCAATCCAATCGAGGGCAACGGATGAGCGACGACAAGAACCCTCCCGCGGACGGCAAGCTGCTGTACTGCTCCTTCTGCGGGAAAAGCCAGCACGAGGTGCGCAAGCTGATCGCGGGGCCTTCCGTGTTCATCTGCGACGAGTGCGTTGAGCTGTGCAACGACATCATCCGCGAGGAGATGCAGGAGGCCGGCCAGACCGAGCATGCCTCGCTGCCGCGGCCCCGTGAAATCCGGGACACCCTGGATGATTACGTGATCGGCCAGAACGACGCGAAGAAGATCCTCTCCGTCGCCGTCTACAACCATTACAAGCGCATGGAGGCGCGGGCCGGCAAGGATGAAGTGGAGCTGTCAAAGTCCAACATCCTGCTGATCGGTCCGACCGGATCCGGCAAGACCCTGCTGGCGGAGACCCTGGCCCGGGTGCTCAACGTCCCGTTCACCATCGCCGACGCGACCACCCTGACGGAGGCGGGCTACGTTGGCGAGGACGTCGAAAACATCATCCAGAAGCTGCTGCAGAAGTGTGATTACGACGTCGAGAAGGCGGAGAGCGGGATCGTCTACATCGACGAGATCGACAAGGTATCGCGCAAGGCCGACAACCCCTCGATCACCCGTGACGTCTCGGGCGAGGGCGTGCAGCAGGCCCTGCTCAAGCTGATCGAGGGCACGACCGCCTCGATCCCCCCGCAGGGCGGGCGCAAGCATCCGCAGCAGGAGTTCCTGAACGTCGACACCAGCAACATCCTGTTCATCTGCGGTGGTGCCTTCTCCGGCCTGGACAAGGTGATCCAGCAGCGGGCGGAGAAAGGGACCGGCATCGGCTTTTCCGCGGCGCTGGCGAGCAAGGACGAGGACGCCTCCTCGGACCACTGGCTGAAACAGCTGGAGGCCGACGATCTGGTGCGTTACGGCCTGATCCCGGAATTCGTCGGGCGTCTGCCGGTGCAGGCGACCCTGGACGAGCTGGACGAGGATGCCCTGATCACGATCCTCACGCAGCCGAAGAACGCGCTGGTCAAGCAGTATGCGCGGCTGTTCGAGATGGAAGGTGTCGAGCTGGAGTTCCGCGACGATGCGCTGCACGCGATCGCCGCGAAGGCGCTGGAGCGCAAGACCGGTGCCCGCGGCTTGCGGACCATCCTGGAGAACATCCTGCTGGACACGATGTACGAACTGCCGTCCATGGAGGGGGTCACCAAGGTCGTGATCGACGAGGCGGTGATCCGCGGGGACGCCGAGCCCTACCTGATCTACGACAACACCTCGTACACCCGGCAGGCCGCCGCGGACTCCTGAGCGGGAAACATCGGCGGGGCGACCCTTGAAAGCCGCGCGGGTCGCCCCCATTTCCCCCCTACATTCGCCCAGCCCTGAGGGGGCCACATGACCGACGACCGTCCTTCCCAGAACGAGGTGGAATCGCCCGTCAAGCGCGTTGCGGTGCTGCCGCTGCGCGACGTCGTGGTGTATCCGCACATGGTCATTCCGCTGTTCGTCGGGCGCGAGAAATCGATTCGCGCGCTGGATTCGGCGATGGCAGAGAACAAGCAGGTCCTCCTGGTCGCGCAGAAGAGCGCCGAGGTGGACGAACCCGACGCCGGGGATCTCCACGAGATCGGGACCCTCGGCAACATCCTCCAGCTCCTGCGCCTGCCCGACGGCACCATCAAGGTGCTGGTGGAAGGCGCGCAGCGTGCCCGCGTGATGGATGTCTCCACCACCGGGGATCCCGAGCAGGAAGAAGACTACTTCGTCTCCGACATCAAACTGATCGATGAGGAATTCGATACCGAGGACAAGGAACTCGAGGTCCTCGGGCGCTCCGCGCTGAACCAGTTCGAGCAGTACATCAAGCTGAACAAGAAGGTCCCGCCGGAGATCCTGACCTCGCTGGCCGGGATCGACGACACCTCGCGCCTGGCCGACACCATCGCCGCGCACATGTCGCTGAAACTCGAGGAGAAGCAGCAGGTCCTCGAGATCGCCAACGTGCGCGAGCGTCTGGAGCATCTGGTCGCCAAGATCGAGGGCGAGATGGACGTGCTGCAGATCGAGAAGAAGATCCGCGGCCGCGTGAAGCAGCAGATGGAGAAGTCCCAGCGGGAGTACTACCTGAATGAGCAGATGAAGGCCATTCAGAAGGAGCTGGGCGACCTCGAGGACGCACCCAACGAGCAGGAGGACCTGGCGGAGAAGATCGAGAACGCCGGGATGTCCGAAGAGGCGAAGAAGAAGGCGACCGCCGAGCTCAACAAGCTCAAGATGATGTCGCCGATGTCCGCCGAGGCCACGGTGGTGCGCAGCTACATCGACTGGCTGGTGTCGCTGCCGTGGAAAAAGAAGACCCGCGTCTCCAAGGATCTCAAGCGTGCCGAGAAGATCCTCAACGAGGATCACTACGGGCTGGAAGAGGTCAAGCAGCGCATCCTGGAATATCTCGCGGTGCAGTCGCGCGTGCGCAAGCTGAAGGGGCCGATCCTGTGTCTGGTGGGGCCGCCCGGCGTCGGCAAGACCTCGCTGGGGCAGTCCATCGCGCGGGCCACCAACCGCAAGTTCATGCGCATGGCGCTGGGCGGAGTGCGTGACGAGGCCGAGATTCGCGGTCACCGGCGCACCTATATCGGGTCGCTCCCGGGCAAGATCATCCAGAACCTGTCCAAGGTCGGGGTGCGCAACCCGCTGTTCCTGCTGGACGAGATCGACAAGATGGCCATGGATTTCCGTGGGGATCCGGCCTCCGCGATGCTCGAGGTGCTGGATCCGGAACAGAACCACACCTTCAGCGACCACTACCTGGAGGTCGACTTCGATCTCTCGGACGTGATGTTCGTGGCCACGGCCAACAGCATGCACATCCCCGGGCCGCTGCTGGATCGCATGGAAGTGATCCGCCTGTCCGGCTACACCGAGGACGAGAAGGTCAACATCGCGCACACCTACCTGATCCCCAAGCAGATCAAGACCAACGGTCTGAAGAAGGGCGAGATCAACATCTCCGATGCGGCGGTGCGCGACGTGGTCCGCTACTACACTCGCGAGGCCGGGGTGCGTGCGCTGGAGCGCGAGATCGCCAAGATCTGCCGCAAGGTGGTCAAGCAGCGCACCCTGTCGAAGGGCAAGGACGCCGACCGCATGACTTCGGTTACGCCCAAGACCCTGGACAAGTACCTGGGCGTGCGGCGCTACCGCTTCGGCCAGGCCGACGAGGCCGACCGGGTCGGCCAGGTCACCGGCCTGGCGTGGACCGAGGTCGGCGGGGAACTGCTGACCATCGAGTCCTCGGTGGTGCCCGGCAAGGGCAAGACCCAGCAGACCGGCAAGCTCGGTGACGTGATGCAGGAGTCGGTCCACGCCGCGCTCACGGTGGTCCGGTCCCGCGCCGCTGCCCTTGGCCTGGAAGAGAACTTCCACGAGAACAAGGACCTCCACATCCACGTCCCCGAGGGCGCCACACCCAAGGACGGTCCTTCGGCCGGGATCGGCATGTGCACGGCCATTGTTTCGGCGCTGACGAACATCCCGGTCCGTGCCGATGTGGCCATGACCGGGGAAATCACGCTCCGCGGGCAGGTCCTGCCGATTGGCGGGCTCAAGGAGAAACTGCTGGCGGCGCATCGCGGGGGTATCCGTACGGTCCTGATCCCGGAGGAAAACGAGAAGGATCTGGTGGATATCCCGAAGAACATCAAGCAGAAGCTGGATATTCGCCCGGTGCGCTGGATCGACGAGGTTCTGGAAGTCGCCCTGGCCGAGATGCCGGAAGCCCGTGCCGGCGAGTCGGCGGAGGGCGAGGCGCCCGCCGAGGAAGTCGTTTCCGACAAGAAGAAACCCTCGCGGGGTCGTGGCCGGGTCCGGCATCACTGATCCGTCCACACACCCGGGGGAGAGGGCCCGGGGCGAGGACTTTTGTCGAGCCGGTCGCAGGGAGCGGCGACCGGCGTTTGACACCTTTTTCGCAGCCTTGCTATAAACCGGATCGCATTGTCCGGATCCGGTTGTCGACCCCATTCCCGTTCCCTGCACAGGCCGTGGCGGCATCGGCCCGGATTGTTGTAAGCTTGGCCCTGCCGGCTGCACGCCCGAGTCACCAAAACGATAAGGAACCGTTTCATGAATAAATCCGAATTGATCGACGCGATCGCCGCGGAAGCCGATGTTCCCAAGGCTCAGGCCGGCAAGGTGGTCGATGCCATGGTCAGCGTAATCGGGGATTCCCTTGCCAAGGGTGATCAGGTATCATTGGTTGGCTTCGGGACGTTCCTCGTCCGCGAACGTGAGGCGCGCACCGGGCGCAACCCGCGCACCGGCGAGACGATCCAGATCGCCGCGTCGAAAACGCCCGGTTTCAAGGCTGGCAAAGCGTTGAAGGATCGGGTAAACTAAAGAGCTTTACCGGGTGCTTAGCTCAGTTGGTAGAGCGTCGCCCTTACAAGGCGAATGTCGGCGGTTCGAATCCGTCAGCACCCACCAGGCGCAGACCTGCTCGATGCGGCTGCGCTGAAAAGAATACGGAGCGGTAGTTCAGTTGGTTAGAATACCGGCCTGTCACGCCGGGGGTCGCGGGTTCGAGTCCCGTCCGCTCCGCCATATTTCGAAAGGCGCCCTCCGGGGCGCCTTTTTTGTTGGTGTGTCCGACAGACGGCGGAGGGCGCGCCTGCTACCATTGACCTGTTTTCCCTGCTGAACCCGAACGGACAAAACCAGCATGCTGCAAGCAATTCGAGATCGGGCGACCGGCTGGCTCGCCTACGTAATCATCGGCCTGATCGCGGTCCCCTTCGCCCTGTGGGGCGTGGGCGAATACTTCGGCGGAGCCGGCGACATCGTGGCTGCCGAGGTCAACGGCGTGGACATCGATACCCGGTCCGTGCATCAGGAGGCGCGTGCCCAGCGGGATGAACTCCGCCGCATGTTCGGCGGCGAGATCCCGGACGAATTCGATGACGAGGGGATCCGGCTGCAGGCGCTGGAGAGCCTGATTCGCGAGACCCTGTTGCGTCAGGCGGCCGGTGATCTCGGGTTTACCGCCGCCAGCGAATCGGTGCGCCGCGAGATCCGCGCGATGCCGGTGTTTCAGGAGGGCGGGCAGTTCAGTCCCGAGCGCTATTCCCAGCTGTTGTCGGCCCAGCGCATCAGTCCCGCGGATTTCGAGGATGACATCGGTCGCTCGCTGGTGATGTCGCAGATCCAGACGGGCATCCGCGAGTCGGGTCGCTTCGACGAAGGCCTGGTGGACGAGTACGCCGCGCTGCGCAATCAGGTGCGGACGGTGAGCTGGCGGGTGTTCGCGGCGGAGGATTTCGATCGCCCCGGCGTGGTGGACGAGGACGCCGTTCAGGCCTACTACGAAGCGAATCCGGAGGAGTTCACGACCGCAGAGCGTTTGCGGGTGGAGTATCTTCAGCTCGATCCGGCATCGCTGGAAGAGGCCGTCGAGCTGAGCGAGGAAGACATCGTGGAGCACTACCGCGCCAACCGGTCGCGTTACGAGGAACCGGAACTGCGCGATGTTCGGGTCATTCGCCTGGCAGACGAGGACGACGCCGAGGCACGGATTGGCGAGCTGCATCAGCGGATCGAGGACGGCGAGGATTTTGCGGAGCTTGCCGAGGAATACTCCGAGGATTCCCTGAGCGCGCCGCGGGGCGGCCGCATGGGGGAGCTGGCCCGCGGGGATCTGGGATCGTCGACCCTGGAGACGGTGATCTTCAGTCTGCCCGAGGGGATGGTGAGCCAGCCGGTGCGGACCGATCAGGGCTGGTACATCATCCAGGTGACTGCGGTCGAGGATGCCCGCGCACAGCCGCTGGAGCAGGTGCGTGACGACGTGGAATCCGACCTGCGCGACCGGCGTGCCGAGCAGATGCAGATCGATGCGCTGGACGACCTGATGTCGCTGAGCGTCGAGTTTCCGGAAAGTCTGGAGCCCGCGGCCGAGGCGACCGGGCTGGAGATCCGCACGACCGACTGGTTCACCCGCGACTCGGGCAGCGGCATCGCGGACTCGCGTTCCGTGCGCGATGCGGCCTTCGGCGAGCGGGTGCGCGAGCGCGGAGAGAACAGCGATGCCCTGGATCTCGATGATGGCTCGACGATCGTGCTTCGCGTGGCCGAACGGGAAGAGGCGGAGCTGCGCCCGCTGGCCGAGGTCGAGGACGAGATTCGGGCCCGGTTGCAGGCCGAAGCGGCCGCCGAAGCGGCGCGCGAAGCCGGCGAGGCCCTGCTGGAAGACCTGCGAGAGGCTGACGACTGGGCGGCTGCCATCGAAGACGAGGGCAGCTGGACGCGCTCGCGCGAGCTGCGCCGGGATACCCGCGACGGTGACGTGCCGGACGGCCTGGTGGCACCGGTGTTCCGTCTGGCCGCACCCGGAGAGGACGGGCCGCGACTGGCGGGCCTGACGCTGTCCGGCGGTGACTTTGCCGTGGTGGCCCTGGAGGCGGTGCAGGCCGGGGGCATGCAGGAGGATCCGGCTCTGCGCCAGCAGGCCCGCGACCAGCTGCGCAACGCCTACGGCGGTGCCGAGATGCGTGCCTATCTGGCGTGGCTGGAGTCCGAGGCCGATATTCAGCGTTTTCCGGAGAACCTGGAGTAGAGGGTAGAGGGAGTAGAGAAAGAGCCGGGCGGTATCAGGCCGCCCGGCCGCGCACAAAAAAAGGCCCGGCCAGATGACTGGCCGGGCCTTTCTCGGTTCAGAGCCCCGGCGGCCGGCAGGCCGCTGCTTGTGGCCTAGCTGTCGAGGCCGATCTCGTGCTGGCCGAGGCCCACGGTGTTGTAACCGGAGTCGACGTACATCACCTCACCGGTGATTCCCGACGCCAGGTCGGAGCACAGGAACGCCCCGGCATTGCCAACCTGATCAATGGTGACGTTACGCCGCAGCGGGGCGTTGCTCTCGACATGGTCGAGGATGCGCTTGAAATCCCCGATCCCGGATGCCGCGAGGGTGCGGATGGGGCCGGCGGAGACGGCGTTCACGCGGGTGCCCTCCGGCCCGAGGGTGTAGGCCAGATAGCGGACATTCGCTTCGAGGCTCGCCTTCGCCAGACCCATCACGTTGTAGTTGGGCATGGATCGCTGGGCGCCAAGGTAGCTGAGCGTCAGGATGGAGGCATCGCGATCCTTCATCATCGCGCGTCCGGCCTTGGCGAAGGCCGCCAGCGAGTAGGAGCTGACATCATGCGCGGTGCGAAAGCCGTCGCGGGTCATGTTGTCGAGGAAATCGCCGTCCAGTTCCTCCTTGGGCGCATAGGCCACGGAGTGAACCAGAATGTCGACGCCGTCCCAGTAGTCGTCCAGGTGTTCGAAGACCTGTTCGATCTCTTCATCGCTCTCGACGTTGCAGGGGATCAGGATGTCCGAGTCGAAATCGGCGACCAGTTTTTCCACGCGGTCGCGCATCCGTTCGTTCTGATAGGTGAAGGCCAGCTCCGCGCCCTCCCGGTGCAGCGCCGCGGCGATGCCATAGGCGATGGAACGGTTGCTGGCGACCCCGACGACCAGGGCGCGCTTGCCGGTGAGAAAGCCCATGAAACTCTCCTTGCTGGTTTGATGCGATTGGCGTCGCGGACGCGTGTTCCCGGGATCATACCGATGTGCCCCGGGTCGGGCCAGCGCGTCAGGTGTCCGCGCGGGCGACGGTCGCGTCGTCGTGATCGATGTGCAGGACCAGGGTCTCGCCGGCGCGGATGCGGTCGCCGTTAAGGCCGTTCCAGCGCCGCACGTCTTCCACCGAGACCTCGAAGCGCCGGGCGATGCCGGACAGCGAATCCCCCGGGCGGACCTCGTAGTGCACCGTGCCTTCATCGCCGTGTGCCGCCGCGACCTGCAGTACATCCCCGGGCTGCAGGGTGGTGTCGCGCCCGAGGTCGTTGACCCGGCGCAGCTCGCTCAGGCTCATGCCGGTGGACTGGCTGATGGTCCAGAGGCTGTCGCCGCGGCGGACTTCGTATTCCGTCAGTGAATCCGCATCGCCGGCCTCGGCGACGGCCGTGGCGGCCCCGGCGTCGTCCCCGCCCACCGGCAGGCGCAGGGTCTGGCCCGCGCGAATCAGGTCGCCATTGAGATCGTTCATCTGCCGCACGACCGCGACCTCGGTGCCGGCGTCGCGCGCGATACGGCCGAGGTTGTCGCCCGCGCGCACGGTGTATTCGCGGAAACGCAGTAGCGGATCGTCGCCGTGTTCCGCCAGCGCGGTTTCCAGACGGTCCGCGGCTTCGGCCGGCACGAACAGGTGCCGCGCATGTTCGGGATGCGTGGCGTGCCGGTGGTAGCCGGGGTTCAGGCGTTCCAGCTCGGCGGTATCCAGCTCGGCCATGTCCGCGACCAGGGCCAGATCCGCCTGGCGTTCCGGGCGGACGATCTCTAGCGCCGGTTCGTTGGCCACGGGGGTCAGGGTCACGCCGTGTTCATCCGGCGCGCGGAACAGCTCGCGCAGGGCCAGCAGGCGGGGAACGTAGGCATGCGGTTCGGCCGGCAGGTCAAGGCTCCAGTAGTCGGTGTCGCGGCCCTGCGCGGCATTGGCCTCCATCGCCCGGCGGACGTTCCCCTGGCCCCAGTTGTAGGCGGCCAGGGCGAGGTACCAGTCGTCGAAGCGGGAATGCAGGTATTCGAGATAGTCGAGTGCCGCCAGGGTCGACTGGTAGACATCGCGCCGGCCGTCGTACCAGTCGTCGCGGTGCAGGTCGAAATGATCCCCGGTGGACGGTATGAACTGCCAGATCCCGGCGGCACGTCCGCTGGAGGTGGCTTCCGGGGCATAGCCGCTCTCCACGATGGGAAGCAGCAGGAGTTCCGCCGGCATGTCACGAGCCTCGAGCTCCGACAGGATAAAATAGGCGAAGGGTTCGGCCCGCCGCGTGGAGAGTTCGATGATGCGCGGCTGATCGCGATAATGGTCGAGATAACGCTGGACGCGATCGTGGTCGAGTTCGTCGCTGAAACCGTAGTTCAGCCGGGCACGTTCCCACAGGTCGTCGGTTTCGGCGGCACGCTTTTCCGCCTTTTCGGCCTGGCGCTGCATGGCGGATTCGACGTCCTGGGCGTCGTAGGTGCGCGCCTGTGGGGTACGCGCCTCGGCCGGACTCCCGGTACCGGTGTCGGCGGTATCCAGTGACCGCTCGCGGTCGTGTAGGCTACAACCGGAGAACAGGGCCACGGTAACGGCGAGGGCCAGCGGGCGAACGGGAACAGCGGGGCATCGAAGTTTCATGGGGACGAAGGATAAACCAGCCAACCCGGAGCACCAAGCACGGGCACGCGATTGCCTCGCCCGGTGGTATGCCCAGCCTCAGGGCCAGCGGGTGCGCGAGCGCCTGCTGGATCGCATGCGCCGCCACGCGACCGGGAGCCCGCTGAACGTTGCGGTGGAACTGGCGCCGGCGCCGTTGATGGATCCCGACGCCCCGGATCAGGCACGGGTGCTGCGCGTGGCGGATCCGGGGGCGCAGGTCCGGATCGATCCGGAGGCCTGGGCGCTGGAATCCGCCGGGGCGCGGATCATCGTGCTGGGCCATCCCTGCAGCTGGAGTCCGGAGCCGCAGGTGGTGGTCAACGAGGCGGCCCGAGTGCTGGAGCCCGAGGGGCATCTGTTCATGCTGGAGGCCAACCGGCTGCACGGCGATCCGGAAGCCGGGCTGCGCCCGTCCCCGCTGCCCGAGGGACTGCGCAGCGTACGCTATCGGGGGATGCTGGCGGCCGCCGGCCTGGAAGTGCTGGAGCAATGGAACCTCAGCGTGCTGCCGCCCGGCCTGCCGGTGGCCTGGCAGCGCCGGCTGGCACGCCTGGACCGCTGGGCTCTGCGTGGACTTCCCCCGCTGGCCGGGGTCATTCTGACCATCGCGCACAAGCGGGTGGAGGAGCCCCTGCGGCCGGCACGAGCGCTGCGCTTCGCGCCGCCGACGGGTGCTCCCGGCGTGGCCGTTTCGCGCGTATCATGCGCCGGCGAACGCGGCCGAACGAGGGACGGCAATGAGTGACGACGACGAGCGGGTGTACATCTATACCGACGGCGCCTGCCGCGGCAACCCCGGTCCCGGCGGCTGGGGGGCGGTGCTGCGCTACCGTGGGCACGAGCGCGAGCTGTACGGCAGCGAGGCCGAGACCACCAACAACCGCATGGAGCTGACCGCGGCCATCCGCGCGCTGGAGACCCTGCAGCGACCCTGCCGGGTGGAGCTGGTGACCGACTCCAAGTATGTGAAGCAGGGCGTGACCGAATGGCTGCCCGGCTGGAAACGGCGCAACTGGCGCTCGGCCAGCGGCCAGCCGGTGAAGAACCGGGACCTGTGGGAAGCCCTGGATGCCGAGGCGGCGCGCCATTCCATCGAGTGGTACTGGGTCCGCGGCCACAGCGGGCACCCGGAGAACGAACGCGCCGACGAGCTGGCGAATGCCGGCATCGACGAACTCCTGAGCGGGGCGGCCAGCTGAGCCATCCGCGGGACGACCGAACCGAAGGGAACGCAACATGCGCCAGATCGTGCTGGACACCGAGACCACCGGCCTGGAACCGGCGGACGGGCACCGCATCATCGAGATCGGCTGTCTGGAGGTGGACAATCGCCGGCCGACCGGCCGGGTGTGGCATCACTTCATTCAGCCGGATCGTGAGATCGATGCCGGTGCGGTGGCGGTGCACGGGATCGACAACGAGTTTCTCGCGGACAAGCCGCGTTTCGCCGACCTGGCGGGGGAATTCGTGGAGTTCGTGCGCGGGGCGGAACTGGTGATTCACAACGCCCCGTTCGACATCGGCTTTCTCGATCACGAGCTGGCGCTGCTGGGCGAGCGGGCGCCGGCGACTTCCATCGGCGAGATCTGCGGGGTGCTGGATTCGCTGGTGCTGGCGCGGCGCATGCATCCGGGCAGCCGCAATTCGCTGGATGCGCTGTGCAAGCGCTACGGGGTGGATGCCTCGGACCGGACGCTGCACGGCGCGCTGCTGGACGCGGAGCTGCTGGCCGATGTCTATCTGGCGATGACCGGCGGGCAGGTGAGCCTGACCCTGGACAGCGACAGCGAGCAGGATACTGGGGATCAGGCGCCGGCGCGGGCACGGCGTTCGGGGCAGCCCCTGCCGGTCGTGGAACCGTCGGCGGAAGAGGCGGCCGCCCATGCCGAGCTGCTGGCAGTGCTGGACGAGGCGGCCGGGGGTGCCTGTCGCTGGCGCGCGGCCCGCGAGTGAGCCCGCATCAGCCGTTCTTCATGATGCGCGCGCGTTCGCGCTGCCAGTCCTTTTCCTTCTTGTCGGCGCGCTTGTCGTAGGCCTTCTTGCCCTTGGCCAGGCCGATCTCCACCTTGGCCCGGCCGCGTTTCCAGTACAGGGCCAGCGGGACCAGGGTGAAGCCGCGGCGTTCCACCGCACCAATCAGTCGGTTGATCTCGGAGCGGTGCAGCAGGAGCTTGCGCGTGCGGCTCGGATCCGGGTTGATGTGCGTGGAGGCGGTGGGCAGCGGGGTAAAGTGGGCGCCGAACAGGTACGCCTCGCCGTTGCGCAGCAGGACATAGGCCTCGCTGATCTGTGCGCGGCCGGCCCGCAGCGACTTGACCTCCCAGCCCTCGAGGGCCAGCCCGGCTTCCAGCCGGTCCTCGATGTGGTAGTCGTGACGCGCGCGGCGGTTGAGCGCGATGGTACTGGAGCCGTCTCCGGCGGTTTTCTTCTTCTTGCCCATGGGGGCGGAGTGTACTCCAGGCGTCAACGGCGGGCATCCATGGACCGGCACTCAGTTGAGTGCCGGCCGGCCTTGGCTCACAATCCACGGGCAAAAACACGGAGATCCGCATGCCACCCACCGCATCGATCCATGGTCAATGGACCACCCGCCTGGCCTTCATCCTCGCGGCGACGGGCTCGGCCGTCGGGCTCGGGAACATCTGGCGTTTTCCCTACATCGCCGGCGAGAACGGCGGTGGCGCCTTCGTGCTGGTGTATCTGGGCTGCATATTGCTCATCGGCCTGCCGGTGATGATCGCCGAGATCATGCTCGGCCGGCGCGGGCGGCAGTCACCGATCAATACCATGACCAGCCTGTCGCGCGAGGAAGGGGTCTCGGTCGGCTGGGTCTCGATCGGCTGGATCGGCGTGGTGACCGGCTTCCTGATCCTGTCGTTCTATTCGGTGGTCGCGGGCTGGGCCCTGTCGTATATCTTCAAGAGCGGGGCCGGCGGCTTTGTCGGCCTGGACGCCGGGGGTTCCGAGGCGATGTTCGACGGCATGCTGGCCTCCCCCGAGGCGCTGCTGGCCTGGCACACCATCTTCATGGTGATGGTGGGCATCGTGGTTGCGCGCGGGGTGCAGTCGGGGCTGGAGAAGGCCGTGACCATCCTGATGCCGCTGCTGTTCGTGATGCTGCTGGTGATGGTCGGCTATGCGGTGGTGCAGGGCAACTTCGCCGAGGGTCTGGCGTTCATGCTGGCGCCGGACTTCTCCGAGTTGTCCGCCAACGCGGTGCTGCTGGCCATGGGGCAGGCCTTCTTTACCCTGAGCCTGGGCATGGGCGCAATCATGATCTACGGCAGCTATCTGCAGAGCGACGCCTCCATCCCGCGCACCGCCGGGGTGGTCGTGGGGGCGGATACCCTGGTCGCGATCGTGGCCGGGCTGGCGATCTTCCCGATCGTGCTGGGCGCCGGGCTGTCGCCGGGCGAGGGGCCGGGGCTGATCTTCGTGACCTTGCCGCTGGCCTTCGGCGAGATGCCCGGCGGGCTGATCTTCGGGACGGTGTTCTTCATCCTGTTGAGCTTCGCGGCCTGGACCTCGGCGATCTCGATCGCCGAGCCGGCGGTGGCCTGGCTGGTGGAAACCGTGGGCATGACGCGGGTGGCTGCGACCACGGTGCTGGCGATCGCGGCCTGGACCCTGGGGATCGCAGCGCTGCTGTCGCTCAACGTCTGGTCGGACTACACCCTGTTCGACATGGGCGTGCTCGATTTCCTCGACTACCTGACCGCGAATATCCTGCTGCCGCTGGGCGGATTCCTGATCGCGCTGTTCGCCGGCTGGCGCATGACCCGCGGGTCGGTGAGTGCGGAGCTGGCGATGCGCTCCCCGGCGCTGTTCGGGCTGTGGTACTTCCTGGTGCGCTTCGTCGCGCCGGTCGCGATCCTGCTGGTGTTCCTGCGTGCGGTGGAGCTGATCTGATGGGCTCGAAGATCCAGCGTTCGGCCGACGTGCCGTATTCGCGCGAGCAGATGTTCGACCTGGTGGACGACATCGACTCTTACCCGGAATTCCTGCCGGGCTGTCGCAGCGCGTCCGCACGCAACCGCAGCGAGAACCAGGTGGAGGGCACGATCGAGCTCGCCAAGGGAGCGCTGCACAAGTCGTTCACCACCCGCAACACCCTGCGGCGGCCGGAGTCCATCGACATCCGTCTGGTGAAGGGGCCGTTCCAGCGCCTGCACGGCACCTGGCGCTTCACCGAGCTGGAGGGCGGCGGCACGCGCATTTCGCTGGAGCTGGAATTCGAGTTCGCCAGCCGGCTGATGTCGTTCGCGATCGGCCCGGTGTTCCACCAGATCGCCAACTCCCTGGTGGACGCCTTCGTCCGCCGCGCGCAGGAGGTGCACGGGAATGGCTGAGGCAGACGATGGTGGCGAGGGGCCGATGACGGTCGAGGTCGCCTATGCGCGGCCCGACCGTCAGGTGATCCTGTCGCTGGAGGTCTCGCCCGGAACGACCGTCGAGCAGGCGCTGCGCCAGTCCGAGATCGACCGGCAGTTTCCGGAGATCGATCTGGACAATGCGAAGGTGGGGATCTTCGGCAAGATTACCCGCCGCGATACCGTGCTGCGGCCGCGCGACCGGGTGGAGATTTACCGCCCGCTGATCGCCGACCCGAAAGAGGTGCGGCGCCAGCGTGCCGGCAAGGGCAAGACGAAAGAAAAGGGCGGGGAGGCGTGACCCCGGTGACGCCGCCCGCCCGTCTCCCTCAGTCGTCCATGTCCACCGGGTGGTCCTCCAGGGCGACCGGCTGCGGCACGTCGGAGTCGATGTAGGCGACCACGCCGTCCTGGAAATACACGCTCACGCGCTGGCGTTCGGTGGGGCCGATCCCCGGACGCCGGTAATAGACATAGTCCCAGCGGTCCTCGCTCTTGAAGGCCGCGTCCAGTTGCGGCGTCCCCAGCAGGAAACGCACCTGGCCGGGCGTCATGCCGGGCTGGACTCGCGCCACGTCGGTGGCGTCGATCACGTTGCCCTGCTGCACGTCGAGACGGAACTGGTTAAAGCCACTGCACGCGGTAAGCGTGCTTGCGGCGACCGCGATAGTAATGAGAATCTTGTACATCGAGCGCGCGGGACCTTGAACGAGTCTGGAAACGCGCATGGTACACCAAAGCATCCGGTGGCTCTCAATGCCCGGAGCCCGACGCGATGCAGGGATCGTGCATGGAAACGAGCAATCTCAAGAAGGCCGGTCTGAAAGTCACGCTGCCGCGGATGAAGATCCTGGAGATCCTGGATCAGTCGGAGACGCGGCATCTCACGGCCGAGGCGATCTACCGCGAGCTGCTGGATTCCGGCGAGGAGATCGGCCTGGCCACGGTGTATCGCGTGCTTACGCAGTTCGAGGCCGCCGGCCTGGTCTGCCGGCTCCATCTGGAGGGCAACCAGGCGGTGTTCGAGCTGGAGCGCGGCGGCCACCACGACCACATCGTCTGCAACCAGTGCGGGCGGGTCGAGGAGTTCTACGACGAGACCATCGAACAGCGTCAGCAGCAGATCGCCTCGGACTACGGGTTCTCGATCCGGGATCATGCCCTGGTCCTGTACGGCGACTGCAGCGACGAGGCCTGCCCCCGCCGCCCCGCCTGAACCCTCTCCCCACCGGGCTTCGCCGGGGGAGTCGTCTCAGTCCCCGGGCGTTTGCAGCAGCTCCCGTGCGTGGGCGCGGCTGCTCTCGGTGAGGGCACTGCCGCCGATCAGGCGGGCCAGGGCGTCTACCCGGTCTTCGTGATCGAGACGCCGGATGCCGGTGCGGGTGTGATCCTCGGCCGTGGTCTTGGCCACTTCCAGCTGATGATGGGCCTGTGCGGCGACCTGCGCGAGATGGGTGACGCACAGCACCTGATGGCGTTCCCCCAGCCGCCGCAGCTTGCGCCCGACGACCTCGGCCACCGCGCCGCTGATGCCCGAATCGACCTCGTCGAAGATCAGGGTGGGCACGGTCTGTTGCTGGCTCGCGAGCACCTGCAGGGCCAGGCCGATACGCGACAGTTCGCCGCCCGATGCCACCCGGGCCAGCGGCTGCGGGGTCTGGCCGGGGTTGGCGGCGACGCGGAATTCCACCCGGTCGGCGCCATGGGCGCGCGGTTCGTCGTCGGGTTCCACGGCGATCTCGAAACGTCCGCCGGCCATGCCCAGTTCCTGCATGGTCTCGGTGACAGCGGTCTCGATGCGCCGCGCGGCCTGCTCGCGTGCGCGGGTGAGTTTCGCCGCGGCGTCTTCCAGCGCGCTGCGCGCCTGCGTGGCCCGGGCCTCCAGTTCTTCGACCGTCCGGTCGCCGGATTCCAGGTGCTCGAGTTCGTCCTGCAGCCGTTGATGCAGCCCGGGGAGTTCCTCCGGTTCGACCCGGTGCTTGCGCGCCAGACGCAGGTACTCCCCCAGTCGCGCATCCAGTTCCGCCAGGCGCTGCGGGTCGGGGTCGATGTCCTCGGCCAGCCGGCGCAGGGTGTCCCCGGCCTCGTCGATCTGGATGCGGGCCGACTCCAGCAGCTCGATCCCGGGCTGCAGGCGGTCGTCATGGCGGGCCGCCTCCTGCAGCCGGTGCAGCATCTGGCCGAGCAGGGCATCCAGCCCGTTGTCCTCGCCGATGGTGTCGTCGGCCGCCTGGAGGGCCTGCAGGACCTCGGTGCCATGCGCCAGCCGGCTCTGTTCGGTGGAGAGCTCGGGGTATTCGTCGGGCTCCGGCGCCAGTTCGGCCAGTTCGCCGGTCTGAAAGCGCAGCAGGTCCAGCCGGTCGCCGGCCTCGGCCAGTTCCGCACGGGCCTTTTCCAGGGCGCTGCGGACCTCGCGCCATTGCTGGAAGGCGGTAGACACCGCATGGCACAGGGGCGCCTCGACAAAGCCGTCCAGCCAGGCCCGCTGGGTATCGCGCCCGAGCAGCTGCTGATGGGCATGCTGCCCGTGGATGTCGACCAGCCACTGGCCCAGTTCCCGCAGCTGGGTAACGGTTGCGGGGCGCCCGTTGATCCAGGCGCGGCTCTTGCCCTGGCGCGTCAGCACGCGGCGCAGCAGGAGCGGGTCGCCGTCCTCGCCGGCCAGACCGGCCTCGGCGAGCCAGGCATGCGCCGGGCTGTTGTCCGGCAGTTCGCATTCGGCGCCCAGCTCGGCCTGTTCGGCGCCCTCGCGCACCATGGAGGCGTCGGCGCGGTCGCCCAGCAGCAGGCCGACCACGTCAACCAGGATGGACTTGCCCGCCCCGGTCTCGCCGGTCAGGGCGTTGAGGCCGTCGTCGAGCTCGAGTTCGAGTTCGTCGACGATGGCGAAATCGCGGATGTGGATCAGGCGCAGCATGTCAGGGCTGTTCTCCCCAGCGCAGCTTGGAACGCAGCATGCGCAGGAACTGGTGATTGTGCGGGTGGATCAGGGTCATGCCGTATTCCCGGCGGCGGATGCGCAGGCGGTCGCCGGGCCCGAAGTCGACGTTCTCCTGACCGTCCAGCGCGACCTGTGCCGGCGAGCGGCTGTCGGGGGACAGCTGGATCTCGATGACCGAATCACCGCCCACCACCAGCGGGCGGTGGTTCAGGCTGTGCGGCGCGACCGGGACGATCACCATGCCGTCCATCTGCGGGGTGAGGATGGGGCCGCCGGCCGACAGGGCGTAGGCGGTGGAGCCGGTGGGCGTGGCCACCACCAGCCCGTCGGCCCGCAGGCGCCCGACGTCCACGCCATCGATGGTGGTGTCGAACTCGATGATGCGCACCACGCTGAGTACGTGCAGCACGGCATCGTTGACCGCGACCCCGGTGTGCACGGTCACGCCGTCGCGCAACACTTCGGCCTCCAGCATGGAGCGCGGTTCCAGCACGTAGGCGCCGTCCAGGACCTCCCCCAGTTCCTCCGGCGCGGTATCGGGGGATACGTCGACCAGGAAGCCCAGGCGGCCGAGATTGATCCCCAGCAGCGGCGTGCCGATCCCGGCGGTGACCCGGGCGGTCGCCAGCAGGGTGCCGTCGCCGCCGATCACGATCAGCAGGTCGGCTTCGCGCGCCAGCTCGCCGACCGGCCGGATCGGTACGTCGGCCGGGCGCTGGAAGCCCTCGATGTCGGCCTCCATCAGTATGTGTCGCTCGCGCTCGCACAGCAGCTGTACCAGCCGCTCCACCAGCGGAGCGGTGCGCGGGTCGTTGGCCTTGCCGATCAGGCCGACGGTCTTGAACTCTGGCATCATGCCGGCATTATCCGGAAAACGGGGCGGTCCTGCACGCGGCCGCTTGACGGCGGGGCGCGGTCCCCGAACACTTGGACGGTTGTGGCACTCGTCCGGAAGGAGCGCTGACAGAAACATGAACGACTCGTCGATTCAGCTGGATGCCCGCGAGCGGACCCTGCTGCGGACGCTGATCGAGAGCTATATCAGCGACGGTCAGCCGGTGGGGTCCCGCAACCTCGCGCGCGCCTCGGGCCTCAAGGTGAGCGCCGCGACGGTGCGCAACGTGATGGCCGATCTCGAGGATCGTGGCCTGATCCAGGCGCCGCACACCTCGGCCGGGCGGGTTCCGACCACCGCCGGCTACCGGCTGTTCGTCGACAGCCTGCTGGAGGTGCGCAAGCCCAGTCGCGAGCAGATCGATGCGATCGAATCGCGCTTCGATCCCGGCGCCTCCACCCAGGACCTGCTGGACAGCGCCAGCAGCGTGCTGTCCCAGGTGACGCGCATGGCCGGGATGGTGCGGCTGCCGCGGCATCGCAACGTCGCGTTGTCGCAGATCGAGTTCCTGCGGCTGGGCGAGGGCCGGGTGCTGGCGATCCTGGTGATCGACGGCCGCGAGGTGCAGAATCGCGTCCTCGAACTGGAGCGGGACTTCAGTCAGGACGACCTGCAGCGCATGGCCAATTATCTCAACGCGCATCTCGCGGGGAAGAGCCTGCATACGGTGCGCGCCGAACTCCTGCGGGAAATGCGCGAGGTGCGCGACGACCTGGACGCGCAGATGCTCGCCGCCATCGACCTGGGCGAACAGGCGCTGGGCGACGAGGACCCCGACGATGTCGTCGTGGCCGGCCAGACCCAGCTGCTGGGCTACGAGGAGCTTTCCGACATGGAGCGCCTGCGGCAGCTGCTGGAAGCGTTCAACGAGAAGCGCGAGATCCTCGGCATCCTCGACCAGTGCATCCGCGGCGACCGGGTGCAGATCTTCATCGGCCGCGAGTCGGGTCTCGACTGGTTCGAGAACTGCTCGGTGGTGACCGCGCCCTACAGCGTGGAAGGCGAGGTGGTGGGTGTGCTGGGTGTGATCGGCCCGACGCGCATGTCCTACGACCGGGTCGTGCCCATCGTGGACGTCACCGCACGATTGCTGGGCTCGGCCTTGAATGTGCGCGGGGAATCCCCAGACTCCCAGTAAACACCGCGAAGGCGGGGCCGCGAGCCCCGCCTTCCTGCTTGTGCGCCGGCGACAGGCGGCGCCCGTCCGAACAACACTCGATACGAACGCGAGGGAAGCATGTCCGAACAGCCGGAATCCCGGGAAACCCCCGAAAACGAAGCGCAGGAGTCGCCCTCCCCCGAGGAACAGGAAGCGGCCGCGGCGGCCGGCGAGGCCGATCGCATCCAGGAGCTGGAGGCGCTGGCCGAGGAGCGGCGCGACCAGGCCCTGCGCGCGCAGGCCGAGCTGGAGAACCAGCGCCGGCGCTTCGAACGCGAGCTGGAGAACGCGCACAAGTATGCGATGGAGAAATTCGCCTCCGAGATGCTGGAGGTCTGTGATTCCCTGGAGATGGGGCTGCAGGCCGCGCGCGAGTCGCAGGACGTGGACCGCGTCATCGAGGGCGTGGACCTGACCCTCAAGAACCTGCACAAGGTCTTCGACAAGTTCGGCATCCAGGCCGAGGAGCCCACCGGCGAGCGTTTCGATCCGGAGCGCCATCAGGCGATGTCGATGCAGGAGGATCCCGAGCAGCCGCCGAACACCGTGGTCGCGACCATGCAGAAGGGTTACATGCTGCAGGACCGAGTCCTGCGTCCGGCGATGGTCATGGTCTCGAAGGCGCCCAGTTCCCCGGGCATCGACGAGAACGCCTGACCACTCGCCGGTCACGAATTCCGGCCGGGGCGGTTGAAAAGGCCGCCACGGCCCCCAGATCACCGTACAAACGGGCAGGGGCGTCCCCTGTGCCGCGAACTTTCAATTTCAGGAGAATTCAGCCATGGGCAAGATGATCGGAATCGACCTCGGGACCACCAACTCCTGCGTCGCCGTGATGGAAGGCGACCAGGCCAAGGTCATCGAGAACGCCGAGGGCGCGCGCACCACGCCGTCCATCGTCGCGTTCAGTGAAGATGGCGAGGTGCTGGTCGGCCAGGCCGCCAAACGCCAGGCGGTGACCAACCCGCACAACACCATCTTTGCGGCCAAGCGACTGATCGGCCGCAAGTTTGACGAGGGCGAAGTGCAGAAGGACATCGACCTCGTCTCCTACAGCATCGTCAAGGCCGACAACGGCGACGCCTGGGTCGAGGTGCAGGGCAAGAAGATGGCCCCGCCGGAGATCTCCGCGCGCGTGCTGCAGAAGATGAAGAAGACCGCCGAGGATTACCTCGGGGAAGAGGTGACCGAAGCGGTCATCACCGTGCCGGCCTACTTCAACGACTCGCAGCGCCAGGCGACCAAGGACGCCGGCAAGATCGCCGGGCTGGAGGTCAAGCGCATCATCAACGAGCCGACGGCCGCCTCGCTGGCCTACGGCATGGACAAGCAGCGCGGTGACCGCAAGATCGCGGTGTACGACCTGGGCGGTGGTACCTTCGACATCTCGATCATCGAGATCGCCGAGGTGGACGGCGAGCACCAGTTCGAGGTGCTGGCGACCAACGGTGATACCTTCCTCGGCGGCGAGGACTTCGACAATCGCCTGATCGACTACCTGGCCGACGAGTTCAAGAAGGACCAGGGCATCGACATCAAGGGCGATCCGCTGGCCATGCAGCGCGTGAAGGAAGCCGCCGAGAAGGCGAAGATCGAGCTGTCCTCCGCGCAGCAGACCGAGGTCAACCTGCCGTACATCACGGCCGACAATACCGGGCCCAAGCACCTGGCGATCAAGGTCACCCGGGCCAAACTGGAGAGCCTGGTCGAGGACCTGATCCAGCGCTCCATCGAGCCCTGCAAGGTCGCCCTGAAGGACGCCGGCCTGTCCGCCTCCGAGGTGGACGACGTGATCCTGGTCGGCGGTCAGACCCGCATGCCCAAGGTGCAGGAAGCGGTCTCCGGCTTCTTCGGCAAGGATGCGCGCAAGGACGTGAACCCGGACGAGGCGGTCGCGGTCGGCGCCGCGGTGCAGGCCGGCGTGCTGGGCGGCGACGTCAAGGACGTGCTGCTGCTGGACGTGACCCCGCTGTCGCTGGGCATCGAGACCATGGGCGGCGTGATGACCAAGCTGATCGAGAAGAACACCACCATCCCGACCCGGGCGCAGCAGGTGTTCTCCACCGCCGAAGACAACCAGACCGCGGTGACCGTGCACGTGCTGCAGGGCGAGCGCGACATGGCCAGCGCCAACAAGTCGCTGGGCCGCTTCGACCTGCAGGACATCCCGGCGGCGCCGCGCGGCGTGCCGCAGATCGAGGTCACCTTCGACATCGACTCCAACGGCATCCTGAACGTCTCGGCCAAGGACAAGGCGACCGGCAAGGAGAACAAGATCGTCATCAAGGCCTCCTCCGGCCTGTCCGAGGACGAAGTCGAGCAGATGGTCAAGGACGCCGAGGCCCACGCCGAAGAGGACAAGAAGTTCCAGCAGCTGGTGCAGGCGCGCAACCAGGCCGATGCCATGGTGCACTCCGCCGAGAAGTCGCTCAGTGATCTGGGCGATCAGGTCTCCGACGAGGAACGCTCCGAGATCGAGTCGGCGGTGAGCGAGGTCAAGACCGCGATGGAAGGCGACGACGCCGAGGCCATCGAGCAGGCCACGCAGAAGCTGACCGAAGCCTCCGGCAAGATCGCCGAGAAGGCCTACGCGCAGCAGGGCGGTGACGCCGGGGCGGCCGATGCCTCCGGGGAAGCCGGTGGCCAGCAGCAGGGCGACGACGTGGTCGACGCCGAGTTCGAGGAAGTCGACGACAACGACAAGAAGAACGGCTGATCCGCCGTGGCCGGCCGGCCACGCGCCGGCCGGTTTCCCTTGCCAGCCACCACGCCCGGGCCCGCGCATGCGCGAACCCGGGCGCTTTCGTTCCCGGCAACGGCTGAACGCCCCGGACCATCCGCAGGAAAACGATCATGGCAAAACGCGATTACTACGAGGTGCTGGGGGTGTCGAAGGACGCCTCCGCCGCCGACATCAAGAAGGCCTTTCGCCGTCTGGCGATGAAGTATCACCCCGACCGCAACCCCGGGGATGAAGATGCCGAGGCCCGTTTCAAGGAGGCCCGCGAGGCCCACGACGTCCTCAGCGACGACCAGAAACGGGCGGCCTACGACCGCTACGGCCACGCCGGCGTGGACGGTTCGGCCGCCGGCGGCTTCGGCGGCGGTGCCGGAGGGTCCAACTTCAGCGACATCTTCGAGGACATCTTCGGCGACATCTTTGGTGGCGGCGGCGGTCGCGGCGGGCAGCGCGCCTACCGCGGCTCCGATCTGCAGTACAACCTCGAGCTGACGCTGGAGGAAGCGGTGTTCGGCACGGAGGTGCAGATCCGCATTCCCACGACCAGCAGCTGCGAGGCCTGTGACGGCTCGGGCGCGGAACCGGGCACCTCCACCGAAACCTGCCCGACCTGTAATGGCATGGGGCAGGTCCGCATCCAGCAGGGATTCTTCTCGGTGCAGCAGACCTGCCCGCGCTGCCAGGGAAGTGGACGCATCATCCCCACGCCCTGCAAGGCCTGCGGCGGTCAGGGCCGGGTGCAGGAGCAGAGCACCCTGGACGTCAAGGTCCCTGCCGGAGTGGACACCGGCGACCGCATCCGCCTGTCCGGACAGGGCGAGGCGGGCCTCAACGGCGGCCCGCCGGGGGACCTCTACGTGCAGGTGCGGGTCAAGCCGCACCAGCTGTTCCGCCGCGATGGCAACGACCTGCACTGCGAGGTCCCGATTTCCTTCGCCACCGCCGCGCTGGGCGGCGAGCTGGAGGTGCCGGCGCTGGACGGCCGGGTGAACCTCAAGATCCCGCCGGAGACCCAGAGCGGCAAGCAGTTCCGGGTCAGCGGCAAGGGCGTGAAATCGGTGCACGGCGGCGGCGTGGGTGACCTGATCTGTCGCGTGGTGGTGGAGACGCCGGTCAACCTGACCAAACGGCAGAAGGATCTGTTGCAGGAGTTCGAGGAAGAGACCCGGGCCGGCGGCACCAAGCACAGCCCCAAGGAACACTCCTTCTTCGACGGGGTGCGCTCGTTCTTCGACGACCTGAAGTTCTGGTCGAAATAGGGCCGGGAGCCGGCCCCGAGCGCGTCAGACGGACTCGAAGTCGAAGTCCGGCTCGGGCATCGGGGCCTGCAGGAAGAAGCCCTGCACGAGGTTGACGTTCAGGCCGTACAGCACGGCCAGCGCCGAGGCATCCTCGATGTGGGGGACGATGACCTGCTTGCCCTTGGCGTGGGCGGCCTCGGTGTATTCGCGGATCGTCTCCTGGTTTTCCTCGCTTTCGGCAAGGTCTTTCACGAACGAGGCGTCCAGCTTGATGTGGTCGGCATCCAGGTGCTGCAGCAGCTGGAACGGCTTGAGGCCGTTGCCGAAATCGTCCACGCACAAGTGACCGTGCATTTCCTTCAGCCCGCGGCCCACGTTCATCGCCGGCTTGAGATGGGTGACGATGGTCGGTTCCTTGAGTTCCACCACCACGTTGTCCGCGGGGATGCGCAGGGCGTGCAGGTCGTCGTTCAGCCAGGTCAGGACGGACGGGTCGCCCAGCGAACCGTTGGTCAGCTTGAGGAAGAACTGCGTGCGCGAGTCCTTCTTCAGCTGCCGGGCCAGCACCGCCAGGGCATGGCGCAGGATCCAGCGGTCGATCCGGGTCGCCACTTCGGTGCGTTCGGCGCTGGGCAGGAATTCCACCGGCTCGTGTACCGTGCCGTCGGGATCCAGCAGGCGCACGAACACGCTGTAACGCGGACGGTCGGCGCCGTGCAGGTTGACCACCGGCTGATAGCGCAGCTCCAGACGGTTCTCCTCCAGCGCCTCGAGTATGCGGTTCTTCCATTGCTGATCCAGCTGCGCCTGGGTCAGCTCGCCCTCGGCGGGGCGGTAGAAGCGATGGGTGCCGCCACCGGCCTTCACCGCGTCCTCTAGGGCACGGTCGGTCTGCGCCAGCAGTTCCTCGGTATCCGGCGCGGTCTCGTCGGCGATGACCCCGCCGGCCGAAACGCTGCCATGGGTGGACAGCGTGCCCACCTCGAACACCCGCGAGGCGATGGCCTCCTGCAGTGCATCCAGGCGTTCTTCCGCGGCGGCCTGCTGGGCTTCGGGCAGCAGCACACCGAAGCGTTCGGCCTCCAGCCGTGCGACCACCGCGGTTTCCGGGAAATGGCTCTCGATGATCTGGCCGACGTCGGCCAGCATCAGGTCGGCCCCGGACATCCCGGCGTTGGCGCGGATTTCGGGGAAATGGTCCACCGCCACGGTCAGCAGGGCGAAGGGCTTTTCGGTTTCCGCGGCCCGGGTGCGCGTGGTTTCGATGGCGTCCTGGAAGTACTGTCGGTTGTACAGGCCGGTGACCAGGTCGCGCTGTGACAGATAGTCGATCTTCTGCGCCAGCTCCTTGTCTTCGCCGGAGCTGAGCTGGACCTGGGTCGCGGCCTCGCCTTCCACGGTCGTGGAGGACAGGTGCAGCTCCGCCTCGAAGGCCTCGCCGTCCATCGTGCGCAACTGGAAACGTTGCGCCATGGCCTCCTCGCTGCCCTCCTGGTAGCTGCGCAGGAAGCGCTTGAGGTCGTCGCGGCTCTCCGGCGCGACCAGATCCATCAGCGGAAGGCCCTCGATGTCGTCGGGATCGTCAACGCCGAAGCGTTCGCGCCAGGAGGCGTTGGCGTACACATGCATGCCGTCATGGATGTAGGCGATGGCGTCGCGCGAGTTGTCCAGCAGCAGCTGGCTGCGCCGCTCGGACTCCTGCAGCGAGTTCTCCATGCGCTTGATCTGCTGGCGCACATGCAGCGAGTCGGCCGCACGCAGGGTCAGGATCGCGGTGAGCTCCACCAGCTGATGGTCCACCACGGCGAATACACCGGCCTCGTAGTCGGGCAGGCGTTCCTCCTCCGGGCGTTCCGTCATCAGGACCAGGGGGGTGCGGCGGCCACTGGCCTGCAGGGCCGCATCCACGTCGCTGCGCGCCAGATTCAGCCCGGGTTCGGTGAAGACGACGACGTCGAAGCGGGTTTCCCGCAGCGCCGCGGTCAGGCCCTCGCCGTCATCGACCTGCTCCGGGCGAACCGCGCAGCCACGCGACCGGATACTGCTGATGACCTGCTCCGCCAGGTTGGGGTTGGCGGTCACGAAGAGGACGCGAATGGATTCGATCATGGAAGTGGGGGTACTCGGTTAATGCGGGTCCAGGGAGAGCGCATCTCCCGCATCCGGGGTTCCCGGCTCGTCGGTCGGGGCTTCATCCAGCTCGATATCGGTCATGCGGCAGCCGACTTCGGTGAACAGTGTAGTGCCCGTGCGCTCTGCGTCCAGCGCCAGTACGCGTGCGCGGCCGTTGAGCCAGACGACCAGACGATTTTCGTGATCGAATTCCTGTGCCGGCAGGAACAGCGCCGCTCCGTCCTGGCCCACGCGCACCGGCGTGAACAGGCCCGGCCGGGCCTCGCGAATCGCACGACCGGCGCGGAAGAGCTGGATCAGTACCGGCATGCAGCGCTGTGCAAGGTACTCCACGCCAATGCTGATCTCGTCGTCGGTTTCGAAACGGATCCAGCGCAGCACGCCGACGGTCCAGCCGATCTGTTCCGGGTCCTGTTCCCGCAGTCCGACCAGGTCGCCGATCAACAGGGTCTGTTGCGGGTTCTGCAGGCGCAGACGAACCCCGCCCGCGCCAATGTCCTCGACCTGCCAGTGCTCGGGCTGCTGACGCTTGACGATGGGGGCCTGCGGCTCTTCGTGGTCGGCGATCTCGAGACCACGACCGACATCTTCCCATGCGTGTCCGGCGCGGTCGGTGCCACGGTCGGCCAGCGGACGGGGGTCATCGTCGGGCTCCGTCGCATGCGGTTCGTCGGACAGGCTGAGGCCGCTGTCGGCACGCGCGGCCTCCGACATCCGGATGACGTTCACGGTGGCCGGCCGCCCGTCCGGGTGAACGTCGTCGTCACCGGTGTCGGGGACCGCGGCGTCGGTCGGGGCAGGGCGTGCGGGGCCCTTGCGGCTGTCCAGCGCGGCCTGCATGTAGGCCTGGATGCGGGTTAGGCCGAACAGGCAGTAGCGCTGTTCGTCGGCGGTCTCGCGCGAGTGGCGACGGGTCGGCAGCCGCGACCACAGGCGCAGCATGCGCTCGGCCAGCGTGCGACCGTCGGCCCGGCGTGCGGGGTCCAGCGATTCGGGCTGGTTGCGCAGGGCCTCCAGCAGGGTCCCGAGTTCGACATGGGTGCTGCTTTCGCCGGGCGGCAGGTTGCGCAGGACCAGACCGGGCGGGTGGTCGGTGTCCAAATCCGCGCGCAGGACCGGGAGGTCCGGGTGTTCTTCGGGGCTCGGGGCTTCGCTGCAGGCGACCGGGAGGCCGGCGATCCAGTGGGCCAGGAGGTCGATGTCGCCGATTTCCAGGGCATTCACGCCGGTGCTGCCAAGCACGAACAGGCGTGCCGTGGTGGCATCGATCGAATCCGGGCCGAGCGGGCTGATCGCGGTCTGGCGCAGGGCCTTTTGCCGATCCACTCCCAGCTCGCGGGCGAACCACAGCAGACCGTAGATCTGTCGCCACAGGCCCCGAGGAAGCGGCTGATACAGCCGCCAGTGATGGATGGCCAGCGCGGCCAGGGCATCCACGGCGGCCTGCAGGTGCGGGGTGGCCTTCTCGCGCGAGGCCTTGTTGCCGGGCACGCTGACCGGGGTCAGCAGCAGATGCATGTTCGCCAGTTCGCGCAGCGCGTCACCGAAGATCCGGGCGCGGTGCAGGCTGCGTTCGGCCAGCGGCAGTGGCCGCCGGCGCAGCCCGCGTTCCACCTCCGGGATCAGGGGCAGCAGGTGTTCTTCGATGATGTCCGCGAGTTCGTCGCGCACACCGGGCTTGAGGGCGACCCGGTTGAGCGAGCCGAGCAGGCCACAGAGTTTTTCGAACGCCGTCTCGCGGTCGGCGCGGGGCAGCTCCTCGCACCAGGCCCGCAGCGCCCTGGCCGTGTGCGGCGGGAACCCCTCGGGGCTGGGTTCCGCCTCGGGAAGGGGAGGGAAAACGGCATCCGAATCGATCATGGTCTGTTCCGGAAAGTGGGAAGATCCCCTGAAGGTACCCGATCAAAAGTCAGGGTAAAAGTCGGGGAATGACGTTTCGCCGTCAGCCGGTATTCCGGCGATCGGGGTTTTGCCCGGTTCACCGGCGATTTCGCGCACCCGGCGGGGGAGCAGGTAGCCCGGGAGTCGGCGGTGCATTTCCCGGTAAATGGCGGCGGCGCGGTCTGGAGGCACCTCGAAGTGCGCGGTGCCGCGGGTGCGGTCCAGGCAGTGCAGGTAATACGGCAGCACGCCGTGGCGAAAACCGCTCTCCTGCAGTTCGACCAGGGTGTCGGCGTCGTCGTTGACCCCGGCCAGCAGCACGGCCTGGTTGAGCAGGGTGATGCCGCTCGCCCGCAGGCGTTCCAGCGCGCGATCGGCCGGGGCCGCGAATTCGCGCGGGTGGTTGGCATGCAACACCACCACGTGCTGCAGGCGCCCCTGCCCCAGCCAGCCCAGCAGGGCGTCGTCGACCCGCTCCGGCAGCACCACCGGCAGGCGGGTGTGGATGCGCAGGCGTTCGAGGTGGGGAATGGCTTCCAGACGCGCCACCAGACGCGCCAGCCGGGTGTCGGACTGGCTCAGGGGGTCGCCGCCGCTGAGGATGACCTCGTGGATGTCCGGGTGCGCCGCCAGATAGGCCAGTGCCGGGCCCCAGTCGTCGCGCGCCGGGTTGTGGTCGGCGTAGTCGAACTCGCGCCGGAAGCAGTAGCGACAGTGGATGGCGCAGGCCCCGGTGGTCAGCAGCAGGGCGCGACCGGCGTACTTGTGCACCACGCCCGGCGCGGCCAGCGCGTCATGGTCGCCGACCGGGTCGGCGACGAAGCCGGGCACCTCGTCGGTCTCTTCCGCCAGCGGAAGCACCTGGCGCAGCAGTGGATCCTTCGGTTCGCCGGGCATGATGCGGGCGAGCCAGCTCTCCGGTACCCGGATCGGGAAGCTGGCGTGTCCGGCCTGCATCCCGGGCAGGTGCTCCGGGGCGAGGGACAGGCGCCGGGCGAGGGTGGCCGGGTCGCGGATCGCGGTAGCCAGCGAGTGTTGCCAGCGGGGCGTATGGGTTGCCGGCGGCGTACGCGTTATCATGATCGGATTTTTGGGCATGGTCGGTTCCCGGCGGGACGGCCGGCCCGCGTCGTTTGAACGGCTGGAAGAACTGGCTGGAAACCTTCGAGGACTACGCGCAATGGCAACCTACAGTACCAACGAATTCAAGGGCGGTCTCAAACTCCTGCTGGACGGCGACCCGATGTCCATCGTCGAGAACGAGTTCGTCAAGCCGGGCAAGGGGCAGGCCTTCAACCGCGTGAAGCTGCGCAACCTGCGCACCGGGCGCGTGGTGGAGAAGACCTTCAAGTCGGGCGAGTCGGTGGAAGCCGCCGACGTGCTCGAGACCGAGATGCAGTATCTCTACAACGACGGCGAGTTCTGGCACTTCATGACCCCGGAGAGCTTCGAGCAGTATGCGGTGAGCAAGGCCGCACTCAATGGCTCCGACCAGTGGCTGAAGGAACAGGACATGTGCACCGTGACCCTGTGGAACGGCGAGCCGCTGTCGGTGGAGGCCCCGTCCTTCGTCGAGCTGCAGATCACCCAGTGCGACCCGGGCATCCGCGGCGACACCGCCCAGGGCGGCACCAAGCCGGCCACGCTGGAGACCGGCGCAGTGGTCAAGGTGCCGCTGTTCGTCGAGGAGGGTGAAACCATCAAGGTGGACACCCGCAAGGGTGAATACGTCTCGCGCGTCTGAACCGGCGTTCGTGTCGGACTGGCGGCCGCGGGCCGCCGGGGCCCGCGTGGCCCGGGCCCGCCTGCTGGCCGAACTGCGGGGCTTCTTTACGCGCCGCGGCGTGCTGGAGGTGGAGACCCCGATCCTCGGTCGGGGCACGGTCCTCGACCCCGCCATGGAGAGCTGGCACGCGCAGGCCGGCGATGGCGCCGGCGGGCGCATGGAGGGCTGGCTGCAGACCTCGCCGGAATACCCGATGAAGCGCCTGCTGGCGGACGGGGCGGGCGACATCTACCAGATCGCCCGGGTGTTTCGCGGCGGTGAAAGCGGCGTTCGCCACAACCCCGAGTTCAGCCTGCTGGAATGGTATCGCCTCGGGCTCGACGACCGGACGCTGGCCGACGAGGTGGTGACCCTGCTGCAGGAGATCTCGGCGGCGGACCCGGCCTGGCACGTGCCGGACCCGGAGCCGCGGGTGGTGGCCTATCCGGATCTGCTGCACGAGGCGCTGGGCGTCGACGCGCTGAACGACGACGCGGCGCGCCTGCAGGCCGTCGCCGCGCAGCGCGGCCTGACCGTCCACGGCGAACTGGACCGCGACGCCTGGCTGGATGCTTTGGTGTCTCTGTGCGTGGTGCCCGGGTTTCCGCCCGGTCGGGTCACTATCCTGCACGACTACCCCGAGAGTCAGGCGATCCTCGCCCGGCGCAGCCGCGAGCGTCCCGGCTGCGCCGCGCGCTTCGAGGTCTACTGGGGCGACCTGGAACTGGCCAACGGCTATTTCGAGCTGACCGATCCGGCGGAATTCCGCCGGCGCCGCGAGCAGGACCGGGCGCGACGGCGTGCGCGCGGGCAGCCGGAACCCGCGGCCGATCCGTTCCTGGAGGCTGCGCTGGAAGCGGGACTGCCCGACTGCGCCGGGGTGGCGCTGGGAGTGGACCGCCTGCTGATGCGCCTGCTGGGCGAGGACGATATCCGGCGGGTGATCGATTTCCCCTGGGGATGCGCCTGAAGCGCCCGCGGCGGCGGCTCAGTCCCGGTCGGTGTAACGCCCCAGGGCGCTGCGCACCCGCACCTCGGTTTCGGGCGTCAGCGCCGGGTCCAGTTCCAGCGGCCCCGGGGGCAGCAGCAGGACCACCGACGATCCCAGGTTGAAGCGGCCCATCTCCGCGCCGCGCTCCAGTGCGATGTCGCGCTCCGGCCAGGTCACGCAGCTGGCCTCGCGCGCCGAGGGCGGCGTGATCTCCCCGGCCCACACGGTCTCGATCGAGCCCACGTTCTGGGCGCCGATCAGTGCCATCGCCATGGGGCCGAAGCGGGTGTCGAACAGCGCCACCACGCGTTCGTTGCGGGCGTAGATGCGCGGCACGTGGCGCACGATGCGCGGCGCCACCGAGAACAGCCGCCCGGGGACATGGATCGCGTGGGTCAGGGTGCCGTCCAGCGGCATGTGCAGGCGGTGGTAGTGGCGCGGGGACAGATACAGCGTGACGAAATGCCCGTCGCGAAACGGCACCGCGAGGTCGTTCTCGCCGCCCAGCAGTTCTTCCACCGAATAGTCGTGCCCCTTGGCCTGGAAGATGCGCCCGGCCTCGATGCGCCCGCTGGCGCTGACCCGTGCATCCGCCGGGCTGACCATGGTGGCGGCGTCGCCCTCCAGCGGGCGTACCCCGTCGCGCAGGGCGCGGGTGAACAGGGCGTTGAAGCTGGGGTAGGCGGCGATGTCCGGCTCCGCGGCCTCGCTCATGTCCAGCCCGAAGCGCCGGACGAAGGCACGCAGCAGCGGCTGCGCGCGCGGGGACTCGATGCGGGCCAGCCGGTGCACCAGCCGCGACAGGGCGTGATGGGGCAGGGCGCGGGACAGGCGGGCAAGCCAGGGATCGACGGCGCTCATGGGGTTCTCGTGGCGTGGGATCGGGTGCATGATGCCGCTCCCAGTTTATCATGACGACCCTTCAACCCTTCCCGGAGTGTGAAAATGGAACCCGGTACCGGTCTGCTCACCCTGCGCGACTTCATTCGCTACGGCGCGTCGCAGTTCCGCGCGGCGGGACTGGCCTTCGGGCACGGCACCGACAATGCCTTCGACGAGGCGGCCTGGCTGACCCTGCACGCGCTGCATCTGCCGCTGGACCTCGAGGCCCACTGGTGGGACAGCCGGTTGACCGAGATGGAGCGCGAACGGGTCGAGGGCCTGCTGCGCGAGCGCATCCAGTCGCGCAAGCCGGCGGCCTATCTCACGCGCGAGGCGTGGTTCGCCGGGCTGCCCTTCCATGTCGACGAGCGGGTGCTGGTGCCGCGCTCGCCGTTCGCCGAGCTGATCGAGTCGGGGTTCGAGCCGTGGGTGGACCCGGACGGGGTGGAGCGCGTTCTGGATCTGGGCACCGGGGCGGGCTGCATCGGCATCGCCACCGCGCTGGTCTTCCCGCAGGCGCAGGTGGATCTGGCCGACATCTCGCCGGATGCCCTGGCGGTAGCGCGCGACAACGTGGCGCGCTTCGAGCTGGAGGGCCGCGTCCGGCTGGTGCAGAGCGACGTGTTCGAGGGGCTGGGTCCGGAGGATCGCTATGATCTGATCGTGACCAACCCGCCCTACGTGGACGCCCGCGACATGGCCGATCTGCCGGACGAATACCGCCACGAGCCGGAACTGGGCCTGGCGGCCGGGGACGACGGCCTCGACATTGTGCGGCGCATCCTGGACGGCGCACGGCGCCATCTGACCGACGACGGCGTGCTGATGGTGGAGGTGGGCAACAGCCAGGAGGCGGTGGAGGACGCGTTCCACGATATCCCGATGGTCTGGCTGGATTTCGCGGCCGGTGGCCACGGGGTGTTCGTGGTGCGGGCGCAGGACCTGCCCCCCGCCTGAGGCTCGCCTTCAGCACTGCTCCCAGGGCAGGCCGTGGTAGCGCCAGCCGCTCACGGTGGAACGGTGGTGCTGCTCGTCCAGCGGGCCCTCGAACCCCTCTTCGACCGAGTACACGTTGTGCACTCCGGACTGCAGCAGGGCCTCGGCGGCCGCCAGGGTGCGCTTGCCGCTGCGGCAGATCAGGTACACCGACGGGGCGTCCTCCGCGGTGTCCATGGCCCCGCCCAGCAGCAGCTTGCGCACCTGCGGCACGAAGTCCGGGTTCACCGTCCAGTCCGGTTCGTCGATCCACGGGATGTGGATCGCCCCGGCAGGGTGCCCCACGAACAGGAATTCCATGGTCGAGCGAACATCGACCAGCAGATCCCGGGGCCGTTCGCGCAGGCGCTCCCAGGCCTCCACCGGGTGGATGCGCGGGACGCCGGCGCCGGTGTCCGGCGAGTGTCCGTGCGGGTCGGAATGTTCGCTCATGTGATGGTCTCCGGTTGCAGGGTTACATGGCGAAGTCCAGCTCTTCCCGGATCGCCTCCATGCCTTCTTCCGCGCAGGCCCGGTCCAGATCGCCGCCCGGGGCGCCGGAGACCCCCACCGCACCGAGGACACGGCCGGCGGCCTCGATGAGGATGGCCCCGTCCAGCATCAGGATCCCGTCGACGTTGTTCATTTCGTCACGGATATCCTCGCGGTTGGCCACGAAGTCACCGGAGTCCAGGCCGGACATCACCGAGGCGCGGGCCTTGTCACCGGCGATCGAGATGGTCTGCGGTGCGGCCCGGTCGTCGCGCATGACGACGCGATCGTTGCCGCTGCGGTCCACCACCACGGCGCTGACCTGGTGTCCGTCGTCGCGGCAGGACTGCACGGTGGCCATCGCCAGCTCCTGGGCCAGGTCCAGGTTCAGGCTGGGCAGCTCGGTGTAGACGTCGGCCGCGGCCGAGCCGCCGAAGCCCAGCATCCCGCTCAGGACGGTGGCCAGGGCGGTGCGGCGGAGCGATTGCAGACGGGTCATGGAGAACTCCTTGCGGTTGAGTGACAGGAGCATAGACGAAAGGACGGCGACGCGGATTCCGGTGGTGGTACCCGGGTCGCTTCCATGGGCGGGCGACATCCCCGGCGGCTGGCGGTAAACTGGCGCCATGTCAGGAAACAGCTTTGGACGACTGTTCGTCGTCACTACATTCGGCGAAAGCCATGGACCGGCCCTGGGCGGGGTCGTGGATGGCTGCCCGCCCGGGATCCCGCTCACCGAGGCCGATCTGCAGAAGGATCTGGACCGGCGGCGGCCCGGCCAGTCACGCCATACCACCCAGCGGCGCGAGCCGGACCGGGTGCGCATCCTGTCCGGGGTGTTCGAGGGCGTGACCACCGGTGCTCCGATCGGGTTGCTGATCGAGAATACCGACCAGCGCTCGAAGGACTACAGCGAGATCAAGGACCAGTTCCGGCCGGGACACGCGGATTACACCTATCACCGCAAGTACGGCATCCGCGACTATCGCGGGGGCGGGCGCAGTTCCGCACGCGAGACCGCGCTGCGGGTGGCGGCGGGCTCGGTGGCACGGCGCTTTCTCGAGGAGCGCTACGGCATCGCGATCCAGGGCTGGCTGTCGCAGCTGGGGCCGCTGGAGCTGGCGGAGAAGGACCTTGCCCGCACCGAAGAGAACCCGTTCTTCTGTCCGGATCCCGAGCGGGTCCCGGAGCTGGAAGAGTTCATGGACCAGCTGCGCAAGTCGGGGGATTCCATCGGGGCGCAGGTGACGGTGGAGGCCCGCGGAGTCCCGGCCGGGTGGGGCGAACCGGTGTTCGACCGCCTGGATGCCGAGCTGGCCCACGCGTTGATGAGCATCAATGCGGTGAAGGGTGTGGAGATCGGCGCCGGGTTTGACAGCGTCGCCCAGCGCGGCACCGAACACCGCGACGAGATCACCCCGGAGGACGGTTTCCTGTCCAACCATGCCGGGGGCGTGCTGGGCGGGATCTCCACCGGCCAGGCGCTGCGCGCGAACCTGGCGCTCAAGCCGACCTCGTCGATCCGCCTGCCGGGTCGCAGCATCGACACCGCCGGCGAGCCGGTGGAGGTGGTGACCAAGGGGCGCCACGACCCCTGCGTGGGCATCCGTGCCGCGCCCATCGCCGAGGCGATGACGGCGCTGGTGCTGGCCGATCATGCCCTGCGTCATCGCGGGCAGAACGCCGACGTGCCCGATCGCGGCCCGTATCCCGGGGGTTCTTCCGGCACCTGAGCTCGCTGGCCCCGTCGGGGCGCCCGGGGTCGCTGGATGGCCCCTTTCGTCCGTTTTCCCGGCCGCCCCGGGTCCGTAAAGCGCGGGCCCGGGGGCGGCCCGTAACCCGTGGTTCCGGTCGTGACGCCCAACCTGCGCCTGTCCAGCTTCTATTTCTTCTACTTCGCCACCATCGGGGCCTTCATGCCCTACTGGGGGCCGTATCTGTCCGAGCTGGGGTTCTCCGGTTCGCAGATCGGCGAGCTGATGGCGATCGTGCTGGCGACCAAGATCATCGCGCCCAACGTCTGGGGCTGGCTGGCCGATCGCACCGGGACCCACATGCCGCTGGTGCGCTCGGGGGCGCTGGCGGGGCTGATCGCCTTCACCGGGGTGCTGCTGTACTCGGGGTACTGGTGGCTGGCGGCGGTGATGGCGGTGTTCAGTTTCTTCTGGAACGCGATCCTGCCGCAGTTCGAGGCCACCACCCTGCGCACCCTGGGGCGCGACAGTCACCGCTATGCGCTGGTGCGGCTGTGGGGGTCGGTGGGCTTCATCGTGGCGGTGGCCTCGCTGGGCTGGCTGTTCGACTACATCGACGTGGCCTGGCTGCCGTGGCTGGTGCTGCTGCTGTTCGTCGGGCTGTATGTCAGCACGCTGCAGGTCCCCGAGCCGCCGCGTGACGAGGTGGCCGAGAACAACGTGCCGTCGATTGGGAGCGTGCTGCGGCGGCCCGAGGTCATCGGGCTGTTCCTGGCCTGTTTCTTCATGCAGGCGAGTCACGGGCCGTACTATGCGTTCTTCACCCTGTACGTGGAGGAGGCCGGTTTCTCCCGCTCCATGGCCGGGCAGCTGTGGGCCCTGGGCGTGCTGGCCGAGGTGTTCCTGTTCCTGATCACGCCGCGGCTGATCCTGCGCTTCGGCGCGTGGTTCCTGGTGACGCTCGCGCTGGTGCTGACCACCCTGCGCTGGTCGCTGCTGGCGGCGGTGCCGGAGTCGCTGCCGATGCTGCTGTTCATCCAGACCCTGCATGCCTTCAGCTACGGGGTGTATCACGCGGCGGCGATCTCGCTGATCCATTATTTCTTCCCCGGCCGGCTGCAGGGGCGCGGGCAGGCGCTTTATTCATCGCTGGCCTTCGGCATCGGGGGTGCGCTGGGCAGTCTGGCCGCCGGCTATCTGTGGGACGGCGTGGGCTCGGCCTCGGTCTACGTGCTGGCCGCGGGGCTGGCGGCAGCCGGGGTGGTGGCCTCGCTGTTCGGTCACTGGCGCCACCGGCGGGTGGTGGCCCGGACCCGGGCGGGCTGACGCATCGGCGGGGCTCGCGTAGGCTTTGTGCAACTGACAGGAGGACGCAACGATCATGATCCGAGTAGCAGTCGCGGGCGCCGCCGGGCGCATGGGGCAGAACCTGGTGCGCGCGGTGGAGGAACACCCGCAGGCGGAACTGGGTGCCGCCAGCGAACGTCCGGGCAGCGAGGCCATCGGCCAGCCGGTGGATGCGGCCGGCCGCGTGCACCTGGTGGAGGATCTGGACACGGTGACCGGAGATTTCGACGTGCTGATCGATTTCACCCGCCCCGAGGCCACCATGGAGCACCTCGAGATCTGCCGCCGGGCGGGCCGCACCCTGGTGGTCGGCACCACCGGCCTGGATGCGACGCAGGAGGCGGCGCTGCGCGAGGCGGCCACGGAGCATACGATCGTGTATGCCCCCAACATGAGCGTGGGGGTTAACCTGACCTTCAAGCTGGTGGAACTGGCGGCGCGCGCGCTGGGTGACAGCACCGACGTGGAGATCCTCGAGGCGCATCACCGGCACAAGGTGGATGCCCCGTCGGGCACCGCGCTGCGTCTGGGGCGCATCGTGGCCGACACCCTGGGGCGCGACCTGGAGCAGGACGCGGTGTACGGCCGCGAGGGACACACCGGCGCGCGCGAGCGCAGCACCATCGGCTTTGCCACGGTGCGTGGTGGCGACATCGTCGGCGAGCACACCGCGCTGTTCGCCGGCGAGGGCGAGCGGGTGGAGATCACCCACAAGGCCTCGGACCGCGGGATCTTCGCCGCCGGCGCGGTGCGTGCGGCGGTGTGGGCCAGCGAACGCGGCCCCGGACTGTTCGACATGCAGGACGTCCTCGGCCTGCGCGAGCTGTGACGCCGCGTTGGACGGGGATTTGGACCCTCGCGTACACTTGCCCCATCCCGTTTGATGATCCCTTGCCGGAGGTTCGCCCGTGCCCGCGCCCGCCCTGCTCGTCCTTGAAGATGGCACCGTGTTCCATGGCCAGGCGATCGGCGCCCTCGGCCAGACCGTCGGCGAGGTGGTGTTCAACACGGCCATGACCGGCTATCAGGAGATCCTGACGGACCCCTCCTATGCCCGGCAGATGGTGACCCTGACCTATCCGCATATCGGCAACACCGGCACCACCCCGGAAGACGACGAGTCGTCCCGCGCGCAGGCCGCCGGGCTGATCGTGCGCGACGTGCCGCCGCTGGTGTCGAACTTCCGCTCGCGCGAGTCGCTGCCGGATTATCTGCTGCGCCACGGGATCGTCGCCATTGCCGGCATCGACACCCGGCGGCTGACCCGTCTGCTGCGCGAGAAGGGCGCGCAGAACGGCTGCATCCAGGCCGGCGAGGTGGACGAGTCGGCGGCTCTGGCCGCGGCCCGCGAGTTTCCCGGCATCAAGGGCATGGATCTGGCCCGCGAGGTCACCACGCGCAAGCGCTACGAGTGGCTGGAGGGCACCTGGCAGCTGGGCGGGGAGCCGCGGCAGCTGAGCCCGGAGGCGGCCGAGTATCACGTGGTGGCCTACGACTTCGGCATGAAGCAGAACATCCTGCGGATGATGGTGGATCGCGGCTGCCGGGTGACCGTGGTGCCGGCGGAGACCCCGGCCGCCGAGGTGCTGGAGCTGGCGCCCGACGGGGTATTCCTGTCCAACGGGCCGGGCGATCCGGAACCCTGTGGCTACGCGATCGAGGCGATCCGTGAATTCTGCGAGCGGCGCCTGCCGCTGTTCGGTATCTGCCTCGGCCATCAGCTGCTGGGCCTGGCCAGCGGCGCGCAGAGCGTGAAGATGAAATTCGGCCACCACGGCGCCAACCACCCGATTCGTCACGAAGCCAGCGGGCGCGTGATGATCTCGTCGCAGAACCACGGGTTCGCGATCGACGAGGACCGGCTCCCGGAGACCCTGACGCCGACCCACCGCTCGCTGTTCGACGGCACCCTGCAGGGCGTTGCGCGGACGGACTGCCCGGCGTTCAGCCTGCAGGGACACCCGGAGGCGAGCCCGGGGCCGCATGACGTGTCCGCGGCGTTCGACGATTTCGTCGAGATGATGCGCGCCGCCCGCGCCTGAGAACCCCGGCGGCGCGCCCGCGTGCCGTCCGCCGAACCCGAATCCTGACCCGACAGCCAGCGAGAGCGGCCTCATGCCCAAGCGTACCGATATCCAGAGCGTCCTGATCCTCGGGGCCGGCCCGATCGTGATCGGCCAGGCCTGCGAGTTCGACTACTCCGGCGCCCAGGCCTGCAAGGCCCTGCGCGAGGAGGGCTACCGGGTGATCCTGGTGAACTCCAACCCGGCGACCATCATGACCGACCCGGAGATGGCGGACGCGGTCTACATCGAGCCGGTGGAGTGGAAGACGGTGGAGAAGATCATCGCCGCCGAGCAGCCGGACGCGCTGTTGCCCACGATGGGTGGGCAGACCGCGTTGAACTGCGCCCTGGATCTCTCGCGCGAAGGGGTGCTGGACAAGCACGGGGTGGAGATGATCGGCGCAAACGAGGCGGCGATCGACATGGCCGAGGACCGCGACCATTTCAAGGCGGCGATGGCCGATATCGGTCTGGATACCCCCACCGCGGAGCTGGCGCATTCCTGGGAAGAGGCGCAGCAGATCCAGCCGCGCATCGGCTTTCCGGTGATCGTCCGGCCCTCGTTCACCCTCGGCGGCTCGGGCGGCGGCATCGCCTACAACCGCGAGGAGTTCGAGTACATCGTCAAGAACGGGCTCGACCTCTCGCCGGTGAACCAGGTGCTGCTGGAGGAGTCCGCGCTGGGCTGGAAGGAGTTCGAGATGGAGGTGGTCCGCGATCAGGCGGACAACGCCATCATCATCTGCTCCATCGAGAACGTCGATCCGATGGGGATCCATACCGGCGACTCGATCACCGTGGCCCCGGCGCAGACCCTGACCGACAAGGAATACCAGATCATGCGCGACGCCTCGCTGGCGGTGCTGCGCAAGATCGGGGTGGAGACCGGCGGCTCCAACGTGCAGTTCGCGATCAACCCCGACAACGGGCGCATGATCGTGATCGAGATGAACCCGCGGGTGTCGCGTTCCTCCGCGCTGGCCTCCAAGGCAACCGGCTTCCCGATCGCCAAGGTCGCGGCCAAGCTGGCGGTGGGCTATACGCTCGACGAGCTGAAGAACGAGATCACCGGCGGCCTGACCCCGGCCTCGTTCGAGCCGTCCATCGACTACGTGGTGACCAAGATCCCGCGTTTCACCTTCGAGAAGTTCCCGCAGGCCGAGGCCAGCCTGACCACGCAGATGAAGGCGGTCGGCGAGGCCATGGCCATCGGCCGGACCTTCCAGGAATCCCTGCAGAAGGCGCTGCGCTCGATGGAGACCGGCATGGACGGCCTGGACGAGCGCATCGATCTCGACGCGCCGGATGTGGTGGAGCGCCTGCGCACCGCACTGGCCAACCCGACGCCCGACCAGCTGCTGTACGTGGCGGATGCCTTCCGTCACGGCTTCAGCGTGCAGGACATCTTCGAGCTGACCGCCATCGACCCCTGGTTCCTGGCGCAGATCCAGGAGCTGGTGGATCTGGAAAAGGCGGTGCGCGACCGCATCCTCGGCGAGATCGATGCCGAGGAGATGTACCGACTGAAGCAGCGCGGTTTTTCCGACCTGCGCCTGGCCCGGCTGCTGAACGAGACCGAGAAGGCCGTGCGCAAGCACCGTCATCGTCTTGGCGTGCGCCCGGTGTACAAGCGGGTGGACACCTGTGCGGCCGAGTTCGCCACCACCACCGCGTACATGTATTCCTCCTACGAGGAAGAGAACGAGGCGGAGCCGGGCGACCGGCAGAAGATCATGGTCCTGGGTGGCGGGCCCAACCGCATCGGCCAGGGGATCGAGTTCGACTACTGCTGCGTGCATGCGGCACTCGCCATGCGCGAGGACCAGTACGAGACCATCATGGTCAACTGCAACCCGGAGACGGTCTCCACCGACTATGACACCTCCGACCGGCTGTACTTCGAGCCGCTCACGCTGGAGGACGTGCTGGAGGTCGTGGAGACCGAGCGGCCCACCGGCGTGATCGTGCAGTACGGCGGTCAGACCCCGCTGAAGCTGGCGCGGGACCTGGAGGATGCCGGGGTGCCGATCATTGGTACCAGCCCCGACTCGATCGACCTGGCCGAGGACCGCGAGCGCTTCCAGGCCCTGCTGAACAAGCTGGGGCTCAAGCAGCCGCCGAACCGCACCGCGCGCAGCGAGGAAGAGGCCGAGAAGCTGGCCGACGAGATCGGCTACCCGCTGGTGGTGCGCCCGTCCTACGTGCTCGGAGGCCGCGCGATGGAGATCGTGCGCGACCGCGAGGACCTGCGCGGCTACATGCACAGCGCGGTGTCGGTCTCCAACGAGGCGCCGGTGCTGCTGGACCGTTTCCTCGACGATGCGATCGAGGTCGACATCGACGCCGTCTGCGACGGCCAGGACGTGTTCATCGGCGGGGTGATGGAACACATCGAGCAGGCCGGTGTCCATTCCGGGGACTCCGCCTGCTCGCTGCCGCCGTTCTCGCTGTCGCTGGAGCTGCAGGAGCGCATGGTGGATCAGGTACGCAAGATGGCCGTGGGCCTGCGCGTGGTCGGGCTGATGAATACCCAGTTCGCGATCAAGGGTGACGACATCTACGTGCTGGAGGTCAATCCGCGTGCCTCGCGCACCGTGCCCTACGTGTCCAAGAGCGTCGGCCTGCCGCTGGCCAAGATCGCGGCGCGCTGCATGGCCGGGACCTCGCTGGCCGACCAGGGCATCGGCGGTGCGGTGTTCCCCGACTACTACTCGGTCAAGGAAGCGGTTTTCCCGTTCGCCAAGTTCCCCGGCGTGGATCCGATCCTCGGGCCGGAGATGAAGTCCACCGGCGAGGTGATGGGGGTGGGCCGCAGCTTCGCCGAGGCCTTCGCCAAGAGTCAGCTGGGCGCGGGCGTGCGGCTCCCCTCCACCGGCAAGGCCTTCGTGTCGGTGCGCGACATCGACAAGCCGGAGGTCATCGGGATCGCGCGTCGGCTGGTGGAGCTGGGTTTCGAGGTGCTGGCGACCCGCGGCACCGCCGGATTGCTGGAAGAGCAGGGCATCGCCGTGACCCGCGTGAACAAGGTCACCGAAGGGCGCCCGCACATCGTCGACATGATCAAGAACGACGAGGTCAGCTTTATCATCAATACCGTGGAGGGCAAGCAGTCGACCGCCGACTCCTACACCATCCGGCGCGAGGCCCTGATGCACAAGGTGGGCTATACCACCACCATCGCCGGGGCCCGGGCCACGGTCCAGGCCCTGGACCATCTGGAGGGCAGCGACGTGTTCCGGCTGCAGTCGCTCCACGAGGAGAACCGAGCAGGAGGGTTGGGTTCATGAAGAAGACACCGCTTACCCTGAATGGCGCCGAGAAGATGAAGGAAGAGCTGCGGCGCCTGAAGGCCGAAGACCGGCCGAAGGTGGTCAACGCGATTGCCGAGGCGCGCGAGCACGGCGATCTGAAGGAAAACGCCGAGTATCATGCGGCGCGCGAGCAGCAGAGCTTCATCGAGGGGCGTATCCGCGAGCTGGAGGCGACCCTGTCCAATGCCGAGATCATCGACGTGACCGCGCTGCCGCAGACCGGCAAGGTGGTGTTCGGCACCACGGTGGTGCTGGAGGCCACCGAGGACGGGCGCGAGGTCACCTACAAGATCGTCGGCGACGACGAGGCCGACATCAAGCAGAACATGATCTCGGTATCCTCGCCGATCGCCCGGGCGCTGATCGGCAAGGAAGAGGGCGACATCGTGACCGTTCAGGCACCCGGAGGCGAGACGGAATACGAGATCCTCGAGGTGCGCTACGTCAACTGACGGGGTCGAGACTGACCTTCGGCGCTTCGGGGTTGCGCCGGAACAGGGTGGCCACATGCCCGATGCGCTGAACCAGCTCCGCGCCGGTGCGCTCGCACATGTCGTGGACGACCTCGGCGCGGGTGTCGCGGTCGCCGATCCCGACCTTCACCTTGACCAGTTCGTGGTGGGCCAGCGCCTGTTCCAGCTCGGCCAGTACGGCCTCGGACAGGCCGTGGCGGCCAAGGGTCACGACGGGCTTGCGCGGGTGGGCCAGGCTGCGCAGATGGCGGCGTTGCGCGTCAGTCAGATTCACGGGAGGCTTGCTTCGTTTTGAAACGTTACGAGTGTAGCACGCCGCCGCCGGCACGAAACCGGGGGACGGGTGATGCCTAAGCGCAGTCGCTCCAGTCAGCGCTGGCTGAAGGAGCATTTCGATGACCCGTACGTGCAGCGCGCGCAGCAGGAAGGGTATCGCGGTCGCGCGGTCTTCAAGCTGGAAGAGCTGGACCAGCGCGACCGTCTCCTGCGGCCCGGGATGCGCGTGGTGGATCTGGGGGCGGCTCCCGGGGGCTGGACCCAGTACGCGGCCGGTCGCATCGGGCGCAAGGGCGTGCTGGTCGCCTCCGACATCCTGCCGATGGACCCGGTCCCCGGCGCGGAGGTCGTGACCGGGGATTTCCGCGAGGACGAAGTGCTGGACCGCATCCTCGAGACCCTGGGCGGCGAGGGTGCGGATCTTGTGCTTTCCGACATGGCCCCCAATCTTACCGGTACGGATGCCGTTGACCAGCCGCGTTCGATCCATCTGTGCGAGCTGGCGCTGGATCTGGCGCTGCGCGTGCTGAAACCGAATGGCGCGTTTCTGGTCAAGCTGTTCCAGGGGGAAGGCTCGGATGCCTACCTTGCGGAGCTGCGCCGGTGTTTCGCACAGGTGAAGGTGCGCAAGCCGAAGGCGTCGCGGCCCCGCTCACGCGAAGTGTATGTATTGGCGCGGAACCCACGGGATGTGTAACGATCCATTAGTATCCACGCATACGCGTTCGGCCCAGCACAGCTTTTGAGGTGTCGTTTTGAATGGCCTGGTAAAGAATCTGATCATCTGGGCGGTGATTGCCGTCGTCCTGATGTCCATCTTCAACAATTTCGCGCCCGATCCCGAGCAGCAGGCGACGCGCAGCATCACCTACTCGGAGTTCATCCAGCAGGTGCAGAGCGGTCGCGTGGACAGCGTCACCATCGAAGGTGACAAGATCACCGGGCAGATGGCCGACGGGGAGCGCTTCTCCACCGTCAACCCGAACGATTCGGGGCTGATCGGCGATCTCCTCAACCATAACGTGGAGATCAACGCCGAGGAGGAGGCCGAGCGCGGCCTGTTGATGAGCATCCTCATCAGCTGGTTCCCGATCCTGCTGCTGATCGCCGTGTGGATCTACTTCATGCGGCAGATGCAGGGCGGCGGTGCCGGCGGCAAGGGCGCGATGTCGTTCGGCAAGTCCAAGGCCAAGCTGATGTCCGAGGACCAGGTGAAGGTGACCTTCTCCGACGTGGCCGGCTGTGACGAGGCCAAGGACGAGGTCGTGGAGCTGGTCGATTTCCTCAAGGATCCGGGCAAGTTCCAGAAGCTCGGCGGGCAGATCCCGCGCGGCGTGCTGATGGTGGGCTCTCCGGGTACCGGGAAGACCCTGCTGGCGAAGGCCATCGCGGGCGAGGCCAAGGTGCCGTTCTACAGCATCTCCGGCTCCGACTTCGTCGAGATGTTCGTGGGGGTCGGCGCCTCGCGCGTGCGCGATATGTTCGCCGAGGCCAAGAAAAACGCCCCGTGCATCATCTTTATCGACGAGCTGGACGCCGTGGGGCGTCAGCGCGGCGGCGGCATGGGCGGTGGCGGTCACGACGAGCGCGAGCAGACCCTCAACCAGCTGCTGGTCGAGATGGATGGCTTCGAGGGCACCGAGGGCGTGATCGTGATCGCCGCGACCAACCGTCCCGACGTGCTGGACCAGGCGCTGCTGCGTCCGGGCCGCTTCGACCGTCAGGTGGTGGTGCCGCCGCCGGACGTGCGCGGTCGCGAGCAGATCCTCAACGTGCACATGAAGAAGACGCCGATCGCGGAAGACGTGAACCCGCACAAGATCGCGCGCGGCACGCCGGGCTTCTCCGGTGCGGACCTGGCCAACCTGGTCAACGAGGCGGCGCTGTTCGCTGCCCGCGCCGGCAAGCGCCTGGTGGACATGAGCGACTTCGAGCGCGCCAAGGACAAGATCATGATGGGCGCCGAACGCCGCTCCATGGTGATGTCCGAGGACGAGAAGAAGCTGACCGCCTATCACGAGGCCGGGCACGCGATCGTGGGCCTGACCGTCCCCGAGCACGACCCGGTGTACAAGGTCAGCATCATCCCGCGCGGCCGCGCGCTGGGCGTGACCATGTTCCTGCCGGAGGAGGACCGCTACAGCCATTCGCGGACCAAGCTGGAGAGCCAGATCGCCAGCCTGTTCGGCGGACGCCTGGCCGAGGTGATCATCTTCGGCGAGAAATCGGTCACCACGGGGGCATCCAACGACATCGAGAAGGCCTCGCAGATCGCCCGCAACATGGTGACCAAGTGGGGGCTGTCGGAGAAGCTGGGGCCGCTGGACTACGGCGAGGACGAGCAGCAGTCGTTCCTCGGCCCGCAGATGGGCAAGCCCAAACAGATGTCCGACGAAACCGCCAATGCGATCGACGAGGAGGTGCGCAAGATCATCGATACCCATTACGATCATGCGCGCCAGATCCTGCTCGACAATCTCGACAAGCTGCATGCGATGGCCGGCGCACTGATGAAGTACGAGACCATCGACGACAAGCAGATCGAGGACATCATGGCCGGTCGCGAGCCGCGTGAACCCGCCGACTGGAACGACGGCTCCTCCGGCGGGGGCGATGCCGGCAGCCCGGCGGGTGACGGCGAGGGTGAGGAAGGCGCCGACGACTCGCGGGACAGCGACCGCGGCGTGGTCGGAGGGCCGGCACCTCAGTCCTGACCCGCCCGAGGGCCCGTCGTCGCGTGGCGGCGGGCATGACCGTTGCGCACCCCGGCCGCCGTGACCCCGTCGCGGCGGCCTTTCTGTTGGTGTCTTCCGCCATTCCAGGGACGACTGATGACCGCTACAAATGCAAGCCCCGTGCTGCTGCAGGGACCGGCCGGTCCGCTGCCTCTCGATCGCCCGCGGGTGATGGGCATCCTCAACGTGACGCCGGATTCCTTCTCGGACGGTGGCGCCCATGACCGCGTGGATCGGGCGGTGGCCCGTGCGCGGCAGATGCAGGAGGAGGGCGCGGATCTGATCGACGTGGGCGGGGAATCCACCCGCCCGGGGGCCGAACCGGTTTCGCTGGCGGAAGAACGGCGCCGCGTGCTGCCGGTGCTGGAGGCGCTGGGGGCGGAGGTTTCCCTGCCGGTCTCGGTCGATACCATGAAGCCGGAGATCATGCGCGACGCGGTGGCCGCGGGCGCGGCCATGCTCAACGACGTGAATGCCTTCCGCCGTCCGGGCGCCGAGAAGGAGGCGGTGGTGGCCGCCCGGGAGCGCGGCGTGGCCCTGTGCGTGATGCACATGCAGGGTGAGCCGCAGTCGATGCAGCATGCACCGCACTACGAAGACGTCACCGCCGAGGTGCGGGCGTTCCTCGACGCACGCTGCAGTGCACTGCAGGAAGCGGGGGTGCCGCCGGACCGCCTGGTGGTGGATCCGGGCTTCGGTTTCGGAAAGACGCTGGAACACAATCTCGAGCTGTTCCGCCATCTCCCGGACCTGGTCGGTGATGGTCGGCCGGTGCTGGTCGGGGTCTCGCGCAAGTCGATGATCGGGGCCCTGCTGGGACAGCGGCCGGTGACGGAGCGTGGCAGCGGGAGCGTGGCCGCGGCGCTGCTCGCCGCGCAGCAGGGGGCGCGCATCCTGCGTGTGCACGACGTCGCGGCCACGGCGGACGCCCTCGCGATATACTCCGCGCTGGATCCCCGCGGTACTGGCGGGGTCATGTCTTAGGGAGGAACCGCATGGGACGTTATTTCGGGACCGACGGCATCCGCGGGCGAACCGGCGAATGGCCGATGACGCCGGAGTTTGCCCTGCGCCTGGGCTACGCCGTGGGGGAGATCCTGGGCGAGAACGGACATGCCCAGGGGCCGGTGCTGGTCGGCAAGGATACCCGGGTCTCCGGCTACATGTTCGAATCGGCGCTGGAGGCGGGTCTGTCGGCGGCCGGGCTCGACGTGGCCCTGCTGGGCCCGATGCCCACGCCGGCCATCGCCTATCTGACCCGGACCTTCCGTGCGACTGCGGGGGTGGTGATCAGCGCCTCGCACAACCCGTTCAATGATAACGGGTTCAAGTTTTTCACCCCGGAGGGCGACAAGCTGCCCGACGCGGTGGAGGCCGCGATCGAGGCGCGCCTCGACGAACCCGCGCAGGCCATCGACGGGCGGCGACTGGGCAAGGCCGTACGCATCTCCGACGCGGCCGGGCGCTACGTCGAATTCTGCAAGAGCGCGATACCCGCGCGGTCCGAACTGCGCGGCATGCGCATCGTGCTCGACTGCGCCCACGGGGCGACCTACAACGTCGCGCCGCATGTGTTCGAGGAGCTCGGGGCGGAGGTCGAACTCACCGGTGCCGCGCCCGATGGCTACAACATCAATGAGGGCGTCGGGGCGCTGCACCCCGAGCGCCTGGCCGAACGCGTGCGGGCTGCGGGCGCCGATCTGGGCATTGCCCTGGATGGTGACGGCGACCGCGTGATCCTGGTCGACGCTGCGGGGCAGATCGTGGACGGGGACCGCATCCTCGGGATCCTCGCCCTGGAACGCCTGCGCCAGGGCACGCTGGGCGGGGGTGTCGTCGGCACCCAGATGACCAACCTCGGTCTGGAAAACGCGCTGGCCGAAGCCGGCATCCCGTTCGTGCGCGCGCGGGTCGGGGACCGTTATGTCCTCGAGGAGCTGCGTCGCCACCATTGGCTGCTGGGCGGGGAGGGATCCGGACACATCGTCTGTCTGGACCACACGACCACCGGCGACGGTACCGTAGCCGGTCTGCAGATCGCCCATTTGATGCATCGGACCGGGCGCTCCCTGGCGGACCTGGCCGCGGCGATCCCGCAGTTCCCGCAGGCACTCGTCAACGTGCGTCTGGATGCGGGGGCAGGCGAGCGTCTGGAAGCGCCGCCGGTACGCGCTGCCGTGGCCGAAGTGGAATCGGAGCTGGGCCGCCGCGGGCGTGTGCTGCTGCGACCGTCGGGCACGGAACCCCTGATCCGCGTGATGGTCGAGGCGGAAGACGCGGGCGCCACGCAGGCCGCCGCGGAACGGATTGCGGACGCCATCCGCGCGGTCGCCTGACGCACGCCACCCGGCGCGCATCACGCGACGCCCGGGTGGTCGGTTGATTTGCCGGGAACGCGCCGGTAACATCCCGCCGCTCAATCATGGAACCCGGGTCACCGCAGGAGGAACCACCGCATGCGCAAGCCGCTGGTCGCCGGAAACTGGAAAATGAACGGCTCCCGCGACGCCAATCGCGAGCTGCTGTCCGCGCTCCGTTCGGAGCTGGACGGACTGACCGGCGTCGAGCTGGCCGTGTGCCCGCCTGCGGTCTACCTGCCCGAAGTGGTCGAGGCCCTGGCCGACAGCCTCATTGAGGTCGGGGGGCAGGACTGCTCCGATCAGGCCTCCGGCGCTTACACCGGCGAGGTCGCCGCGGCCATGCTCAAGGATGTGGGCTGCCGTTACGTGATCGTCGGGCACTCCGAGCGCCGCGAGCGCCAGGCCGAGGACAGCGCCTGGGTCGCGGCCAAGTATCAGGCGGCCCTGGCCGCCGGCGTGACCCCGATCCTGTGCGTGGGCGAGCAGAAGGAAGAGCGCGAAGCCGGCCGCACCGAAGCGGTGGTGGGCGAGCAGCTCGATGCCGTGCTGGACGCCGCCGGGGTCGAATCGCTGGACCGCGCCGTGATCGCCTACGAGCCGGTCTGGGCGATCGGCACCGGCCTGACGGCCACCCCGGAGCAGGCAGCCGAGATGCATGCGTTCATCCGTAACCGGGTCGCCGGCCGCGATCCGCGCGTGGCTGCCGACCTGCGCATACTGTATGGCGGGTCGATGAAGGCCGACAACGCCGCCGGGCTGCTGGCCCACGATGACATCGATGGCGGCCTGGTGGGCGGAGCCTCGCTGGACGCCTCGAATTTCGCCGGGATTGCGCGGGCCGCGACCGGGGCGGGCGAATGATCTACGGGATTCTCCTGGTCGTTCAGGTGGTGGTGTCGATCTCCATCATCGCGCTGGTGCTGATGCAGCACGGCAAGGGCGCGGATGCCGGGGCCGCATTTGGCAGCGGCGCTTCGGCCACCGTGTTCGGTGCCCAGGGGTCGGCCAACTTCCTGAGCCGCGCCACGGCCTTTCTGGCCGCGGTGTTTTTCATCAACGGGCTGGCCCTGGCCTATATCGCTGCTTCGGAACCCGAGGCGCGCAGCCTTATGGATGAACCGACGCCCGAAGAGGCGGTCGAGGACGATATCCCGATCGGGGATGTCCCGGGCATGGCGCCGGGCGATTCCCCTGCCGACGAGCCGGAGGATCCGCCCTCGCGGCCGCAGGACGTGCCACAATAGGGCTTCAGTCAGGAATACGCAGATGTGGTGGAATTGGTAGACACGCTATCTTGAGGGGGTAGTGGCGCAAGCCGTGTGGGTTCGAGTCCCACCATCTGCACCATTTTTCAATGAAGGTTCCGTCCGGAGGTCCGGGCGGAACCTTTTTATTGTAAAGCCTTTATAAACAATAACTTGGCGTTTTATGTGAGCTTGACACCGTTTTCCGGCTTCACCTAGACTGCCTCACCGGTGAGCGCACCGGCCCGATCGCCCGAGGGCCGCGGCCCCGGCGCATTCACCCAGCAACGCTGAACCGCCCATGGTCCGGCCCTCCTGTTCGGCCGACCCGTGGACCTGCCCGCCCGAGGCGGCGTACGGGAGAGAGACATGCTGGAAGGATATCTGCCCATCCTGCTGTTCATTGCAGTAGGCATCGTGATCGGCATCGTGCCGCTGGTGATCGGCATGGCCGTGGGGCCCCGCAAGGCGGATGCCGCCAAGGATTCGCCGTATGAATGCGGCTTCGAGGCGTTCGAGGATTCGCGCCTCAAGTTCGACGTTCGGTTCTATCTGGTCGCCATCCTTTTCATCATCTTCGATCTCGAGATCGCCTTTCTGTTTCCCTGGGCCGTCTCCCTCGATGCCGTAGGCCTGTTCGGGCTTCTTGCGATGGCGCTGTTTCTGCTGATTCTGGTAGTCGGCTTTGTCTACGAATGGAAGAAGGGGGCGCTGGAATGGGAATAGAAGGCGTTCTGGAAAAGGGCTACGTCACCACCTCGGCTGACAAGCTCATCAACTGGGCCCGCACCGGCTCCCTGTGGCCGATGACCTTCGGCCTGGCCTGCTGCGCGGTGGAGATGATGCACACGGGTGCCGCGCGCTACGACATGGACCGGTTCGGGGTGGTGTTCCGTCCGAGTCCGCGTCAGTCCGACGTGATGATCGTGGCGGGTACGCTGGTCAACAAGATGGCACCGGCGCTGCGCAAGGTGTACGACCAGATGTCCGAACCGCGCTGGGTAATCTCCATGGGCTCCTGTGCCAACGGCGGCGGCTACTACCACTATTCGTATGCCGTGGTTCGGGGTTGCGACCGCATCGTGCCGGTGGATATCTACGTGCCCGGCTGTCCGCCGACGGCCGAGGCACTGCTTTACGGCATCATCCAGCTTCAGAACAAGATCCGGCGCACGAACACGATCGCGCGCTGAGCGACCCGGGGTGGCAGATGGCTGAACAACAGACCTGGATTGACGTACTGCGCGCGAAGCTGGGCGAACGCCTGGACGGAGTGCGGGTGGTCAACGGCGAGGCAACCATTGAAGTACCGGTGGACGCCTGGCGCGAGATCGCCGAGACCCTGCGCGACGACGAGGATTTCGGATTCGACATCCTGATCGACCTGTGCGGGGTGGACTATCTCGAGTACGGACAGACCGAATGGGCCACCGATGATGCCTCCAGTGAGGGCTTCAGTCGGGGCGTCCAGCCCGCCACCTCCGGCCGGTTCACCTTCGATGATGCGCCCGGTGAGTCGCGCTGGGAAGGGCCGCGTTTTGCCGTGGTGGTGCACCTGCTGTCGGTGCAGAACAATCGTCGCCTGCGCATGCGTGCCTGGCTGCCGGATGACGAATTCCCGGAGCTGGAGTCGCTGGTGGACGTCTGGGCGTCGGCCAACTGGTTCGAGCGCGAGGCCTTCGATCTGTTCGGGATCCTGTTCTCGGGACATCCGGACCTGCGTCGTATCCTGACCGACTACGGTTTTGTCGGCCATCCGTTCCGCAAGGACTTCCCGCTGATCGGGCACGTAGAGATGCGCTACGACACCGAGCAGGCTCGCGTGGTGTACCAGCCGGTGACCATCGAGCCGCGCGTGCTGGTGCCGAAGGTGATCCGCGACGACCATCGCTACACCGATGGCGACGCGCCGGCGGAAGGAGCCGATCATGCCTGAGATTCGCAATTTCACCCTGAACTTCGGCCCCCAGCATCCGTCCGCGCACGGGGTGCTGCGGCTGGTCCTGGAGATGGACGGCGAGGTGGTACAGCGCGCCGATCCGCATATCGGCCTGCTGCACCGCGGCACCGAGAAGCTGGCCGAAAGCAAGCCGTACAACCAGTCGATCGGCTACATGGATCGTCTCGACTACGTATCCATGATGTGCAACGAGCACGGTTACGTGCTCGCCATGGAGCGTCTGCTCGGGATCGAGGCGCCGCTGCGGGCGCAGTACATCCGGGTGATGTTCGACGAGATCACCCGCATCCTGAATCACCTGATGTGGCTGGGTGCGCACGCCCTGGATATCGGCGCGATGACGGTGTTCCTGTACGCGTTCCGCGAGCGCGAGGACCTGATGGACTGCTACGAGGCGGTCTCCGGCGCGCGCATGCACGCCACTTACTATCGGCCCGGCGGGGTCGCCCGCGACCTGCCCGGCACGATGCCGAAATACCAGCCCTCGGCCTGGAAGTCGCAAGAAACGGTCGACGAGCTGAATGCCAATCGGCAGGGCTCGCTGCTGGACTTCATCGAGTCGTTCACCGAACGGTTCCCCGGGTGCGTGGACGAATACGAGACCCTGCTGACCGACAACCGTATCTGGAAACAGCGTACGGTCGGTATCGGCGTGGTGGATGCCGACCGGGCGAAGCAGCTCGGATTCACCGGGCCGATGCTGCGCGGATCCGGGGTGGAATGGGATCTGCGCAAGAAGCAGCCCTACGAGGTCTATGACCAGCTGGATTTCGACATCCCGATCGGCGTCAACGGCGACTGCTATGACCGTTACCTGGTACGCATGGAAGAAATGCGCCAGTCCAACCGCATCATTCGGCAGTGCGTCGACTGGTTGCGCAGGAACCCCGGTCCGGTGCTGCTGGAGGATCACAAGATCACGCCGCCGAAGCGCGAAGAGATGAAGGCGGACATGGAATCGCTGATCCATCACTTCAAGCTGTTTACCGAAGGGATGTGCCTGCCGGAGGGCGAAGCCTACGCCGGCATCGAGCATCCCAAGGGCGAGTTCGGCTGCTATCTGGTGTCGGATGGCGCCAACAAACCGTATCGCCTCAAGGTGCGCCCGCCGGGCTTTGTCCACCTTTCCGCCCTGGACGAGATGGCGCGCGGCCACATGCTGGCCGACGTCGTGGCCATTATCGGAACCCAGGATATCGTCTTCGGGGAGATTGATCGCTGATGGCTGCCGAACCCAAACCCGTTGCCTTTCACAAGCCGGCCACGCACAAGGTCGACCTGAGCGACCACGAGCGCGAGGAGATCGATCACTGGCTGGCCCGCTATCCCGAGGACCAGAAGCGCTCGGCGGTACTCGCCGCACTGCGGGTGGTCCAGCATGAGGACGGCTATGTCTCCACCGCGAAGATGGACGCGGTTGCCGACTACCTCGGGCTGCCGGCCATCGCCGTTTACGAGGTGGGTTCGTTCTATTCCATGTTCGAGCTCGAGCCGGTGGGCAAGCACACCATTGCGGTGTGCAACAACATCTCCTGCAGTCTGCGCGGCTCGGCCGGGATTATCGAACATCTGGAGAACCGGCTCGGCATCACCCTGGGCGAAACCACGCCCGACGGGAAGTTCTACCTGAAGAAGGAAGAAGAATGCCTCGCCGCCTGTTGCGGGGCTCCGATGATGCAGGTGAACCACGTCTATTACGAGAATCTGACGCCGGAGCGCGTGGACGAGATTCTCGACGGCCTGGAGTCCTGAAGCGATGGCCAACCAGATCTGTTTTGCGACCCGCTACCTGGACAACCCGTCGTCGCTCGAGACCTATCGCAGCGTCGGCGGCTACCAGGCGCTGGAAAAGGTGTTCGGCGGCAAGATGGCCGCGGAAGACGTGATCGAGGAGGTCAAGACCTCCAACCTCCGCGGCCGCGGTGGCGCGGGGTTCCCGACCGGGATGAAATGGTCGTTCATGCCGCGCAATTCCCCGGGCCAGAAATACATTGTCTGCAACTCGGACGAATCCGAGCCCGGTACCTGCAAGGATCGCGAGATCCTGATGTACAACCCGCATGCGCTGATCGAAGGAATGGCGATCGCCGGTTACGCGATCGGCGCAACCGTGGGATACAACTACATGCGCGGCGAGTTCATGGACGAGGTCAATACGCGCTTCGAGGCCGCCCTGAAGGAGGCCTACGAGGCCGGCTACCTCGGGCGTGACATCCTTGGCTCGGGTGTGGACTTCGATCTGTATCCGACGCTGGGCGCGGGCGCCTATATCTGCGGCGAGGAAACCGCGCTGCTGGAGTCGCTCGAGGGCAAGAAGGGGCAGCCGCGCTTCAAACCGCCATTCCCCGCGAATTTCGGGGTCTACGGGAAGCCGACGACGGTCAACAATACCGAGTCGCTCGCCTCCATCCCGTCGATCATTCGTAATGGCGGCCAGTGGTTCGCGGACCTGGGCGTGCCCAAATCGGGCGGCGAGAAACTGTTCTCGGTGTCCGGACACGTCAACAAACCCGGCAACTTCGAAGTGCCCCTGGGCATGCCGTTTCGCGAGCTGCTGGAGATGGCCGGTGGCGTGCTCGATGGCCGCCAGCTCAAGGCGGTGATCCCGGGCGGCTCGTCCGTGCCGGTCGTGCCGGGCGACACGATGCTGCAGACCAACATGGACTACGACTCCATTACCCAGGCCGGATCCATGCTCGGCTCCGGTGCGGTGATCGTGATGGACGAGACCACCGACATGGTGAAGGCGCTGCAGACCATCGCGCGCTTCTACTATTCCGAATCCTGCGGTCAGTGCACGCCGTGCCGCGAAGGCACCGGCTGGCTGTACCGCATGCTGACCCGCATCGTCGAAGGGAAGGGTCGTCCCGAGGACCTGGAACGCCTGGACGACGTCGCGAGCAAGATCGAAGGGCACACCATCTGCGCCCTCGGGGATGCCGCCGCGATGCCGGTGCGCAGTTTCGTGAAGCATTTCCGTCACGAATTCGAACACTACATCCAGCACGGCCGGAGCCCGGTGGCCAGCGCCGCCTGATCGCCCCGTCGCGCACACGCAGCAGGAATCGAACATGAGTCAGGATCAGCCACAGGATCTGGTCACCGTCGAGATCGACGGGCAGACCTTGCAGGCGCCCAAGGGCACCATGCTCATCGAGGTTGCGGACGAGGCCGATATCCGGATTCCGCGCTTCTGCTATCACAAGAAACTGTCCGTGGCCGCCAATTGCCGGATGTGCCTGGTGGAGGTCGAGCGAGCGCCCAAGCCGCTGCCGGCCTGTGCCACGCCGGTGATGGACGGCATGAAGGTGTACACGCAGTCGCCCCTCGCGATTTCCGCGCAGAAGGGCACGATGGAATTCCTGCTGATCAATCACCCGCTGGATTGCCCGATCTGTGATCAGGGCGGCGAGTGTGAACTGCAGGACGTGGCCATGGGGTATGGCGAGTCCGTTTCGCAATACACCGAAGCCAAGCGGGTCGTGCACGACAAGGATATCGGTCCGCTGATCGAGACCGAGATGACCCGCTGCATTCACTGCACCCGCTGCGTGCGCTTTGGCGAGGAGATCGCGGGCGTACGCGAACTGGGGGCGACGGGGCGCGGCGAAGACATGCGGATCGGTACCTATGTCGAGAAGACCATCGCGCACGAGCTCTCCGGGAACGTGATCGATCTGTGTCCGGTGGGCGCGCTCACCGCCAAGCCGTCGCGCTACGGCGCACGCGCCTGGGAATACGCCCAGGCCCCCAGTATCGCCCCGCACGACGCGGTGGGTTCGAACATTGCCGCCCATACCTATGACGGGCGCGTGATGCGGGTGGTCCCGCGCGACAACGAAGCGGTCAACGAGACCTGGATCTCGGACCGGGATCGTTTCTCCTACGCGGGGCTGTATGCCGAGGACCGCGTGACCACTCCGCGCATCAAGCGCGACGGGCAGTGGCAGGACGTGGACTGGGAGACCGCCCTGCAGCATGCGGTTGAAGGCCTGCGCAAGGTGGCCCCGGAGCGGATCGGCGGGCTGTTTTCCCCGTCGCTGTCGCTGGAGGAACACTACCTCGGCCAGAAACTGCTGCGCGGGCTGGGCGTGCGTGACATCGACCACCGCATGAGCCAGCAGGATTTCCGCGACGATGACGCCGCGCCCCTGTTCCCCTGGCTGGGCAGCCCGATCGCCGATCTGGACCGTGCTGATGCGATCCTGCTGGTCGGCACCAATCCGCGGCGCGAGCAGCCGCTGCTGGCGCATCGCCTGCGCAAGGCGGCGCTCAACAACGATGCCCGGGTCACGCTGGTGCATAACCAGCTGCTGGACCTGACCTACCCGGTGGCGGCCCAGCTGGTCGGCAACGAACACGACCAGGTCATGGCCCTGGCCGGGATCGCCGGCCGCATCGCGGCCGCCGGCGAGGGCCTGCCCCCGCGCCTCGAGAAGATTGTGAAGGCCGCCGAGAGCGACGATCCGGACACCCGCGAAGCGTTCGAGCGGGCGGCGCGCTCGCTGCTGGACGGCGAACAGGGCCACGTGCTGCTGGGTGCCGACGCGATGGCCAGCCCGGCGTTTGCGACCCTGCGGGCCCTGGCCGGCTGGATCGCCCGCCATACCGGCGCCCGTCTCGGGTACATGTCCGAGGGCGCGAATGCTGCCGGTGCCTGGCTGGCCGGGGTGCTGCCGCATCGCGGCGTGGCCGGTCAGGAGCCGGAGGTCGGCGGATGCCCGGCGCCGCAGATGCTGACCGAAGGCCGCGACGCGTTCGTCGTTGCCGGGCTCGAACCCGACCGTGACGGGCATGATCCGGTCGCTTTCCAGCAGGCACTGCGCGACGCGGGTTTCGTGGTCGCACTGACCGCGTTTGCCGACCCCGAATTGCAGGCATCGGCCGATGTTCTGCTGCCGGTCGCGACCAGCTTCGAATCTTCCGGGACCTTCGTGAATGCGGAAGGACGCTGGCAGAGCTTCCGCGCGGCGAGCCGCGCCCCGGGCGAGGCCCGTCCCGGCTGGAAGGTCTGGCGCGTCCTGGGCAACCTGTTCGGGCAGAAGGGCTTCGATTACCTCGATTCGCCCGCGGTGCGCGACGAGCTGAAGGGCCTGCTCGCGGATGTCAGCTTCGACAACACGGTCAACCTGAACCGGGTGCACGTCGAGGAGCCGGAAATCGCTGACCCGGGCAAACGGGGCTTGCGGCGCATGGCCTCGCGTTCGCTGTACGCCGGCGATGCGCTCGTGCGTCGCGCCGAACCGCTGCAGCGCAGCCCCGAAGGTCAGCTCGCGAACGCGGTGCAGGTTCACCCCGACTCGGCCGGCGGGATCCCCGACGGCAGTCGCGTCCGGGTGCAGCAGGGCCGGGCCGAGGCCGAACTGACGCTTGTGCTTGACGATTCCGTACCGCCGGGCCTGGCCATCACCCTCACCGGTGGTGCCGCCGCCCCGCTTGGTGCCCCGGGCGAGCCGGTGACGCTCGCACGCGCCTGACAAGGGACTGAACCATGTTCGACTGGATTCTCAACCTGTTCCATTCGCTGCCGACGGTGATGCAGATCCTGATCGCCATCCAGCTGATCATCATCCCGTTGATGCTGGGGGTCGCCTATCTGACCTTTGCCGAGCGCAAGATCATCGGCTATATCCAGGTGCGCGTCGGGCCGAATCGCGTGGGGCCGCGCGGCTGGCTGCAGCCGATCGCGGACGGGCTCAAGCTCCTGCTGAAGGAGGTGATCGTCCCGTCGAATGCCAATCGCTTCCTGTTTCTCAGCGCCCCGGTGCTGACCATCGCCCCGGCGCTGGCGGCCTGGGCCGTGATTCCGTTCTTCGAGGGCGGGGCGCTGGCCGACGTGAACGCGGGCCTGCTCTACCTGCTGGCGCTGACCTCGCTGGGCGCCTACGGGATCATCATCGCCGGCTGGGCCTCCAACTCGAAGTATGCGCTGATGGGCTCGCTGCGCTCGGCCGCGCAGCTGGTGTCCTACGAGATCGCGATGGGCTTCGCGCTGGTGGGCGTGTTGATGGCGGCGGGCTCGATGAACGTCGGCGAGATCGTCCAGGCCCAGTCGGGCAGCATCTACCACTGGTTCCTGCTGCCGTTGCTGCCGTTGTTCTTCGTGTTCTTCATTTCCGGGGTCGCCGAGACCAACCGTGCGCCTTTCGACGTGGCCGAAGGGGAATCCGAGATTGTTGCCGGCTTCCACGTGGAGTACTCCGGGATGGCATTCGCGGTGTTCTTCCTTGCCGAATACGCGAACATGATCCTGGTATCCGCACTGACGGCCGTCCTGTTCCTGGGGGGCTGGCTGTCGCCGTTCCAGGGCATCCTGCCGGCAGCAATGTTTGACTGGCCGGTGCTGGGCACCCTGCTGGGTGACGGTCTGCACTGGTTCCTGATCAAGACGGCGCTGTTCCTGTTCATCTTCCTGTGGCTACGTGCCACCTTCCCGCGCTATCGCTATGACCAGATCATGCGCCTGGGCTGGAAGGTGCTGATCCCGGTCACCATCGTATGGCTGTTCGTGCTGGGCGCGTTCGTCGCGTTCGACGTCGGCCCGTGGTTCGCGTAAGGAGTTCGCCATGAAATCCGTGCGTCATTTCTTCAAGAGCTTCCTGTTCTTCGAGCTGCTTCTCGGCATGCGGCTGACCGGTCGGTACCTGTTCCGGCGCAAATTCACCGTGCAGTACCCGGACGAGAAGACCCCGATGTCGCCGCGTTTCCGCGGATTGCACGCGCTGCGCCGCTACCCCAACGGGGAAGAACGCTGCATCGCCTGCAAGCTGTGCGAGGCGGTGTGCCCGGCGCTGGCGATCACCATCCATTCGGAGGAGCGCGAGGACGGGACGCGGCGCACTTCGCGCTACGACATCGACCTGTTCAAGTGCATCTTCTGCGGATTCTGTGAAGAGGCCTGCCCGGTCGATTCCATCGTCGAGACGCACATCTTCGAATACCACTTCGAAAATCGGGGCGAGCAGATCATGACCAAGGACAAGCTCCTGGCGATCGGCGATCGCTTCGAGAAGGAGATCGCCGAAGCGCGCGCGATCGACGCCCCGTACCGGTAATCAGGGACGCAACGATGACCTTCGAGCTCTTATTGTTCTATGTTTTTGGCGCGATCCTGCTGGGCGCGGCGCTGGCGATGATCAGCGTGCGCAACCCGGTGCATGCCGCGCTGTTTCTGGTGGTCTGTTTCGTGTCCGCAGCGGCACTCTGGCTGATGGCGGAGGCCGAGTTCCTCGGTCTGGTGCTGGTGCTGGTTTACGTGGGAGCGGTGATGGTGCTGTTCCTGTTCGTGGTGATGATGCTCGACATCAACATGGCGAAACTGCGCGAGGGTTTCAGTGAATACCTGCCGGTGGGCCTGGTGGTCGCCGCGGCCATGGCCACCGTGCTGGTCCTGGTGATCACGCGTTACATCACCATGGAAGCCCCCGAGCGGGCCGGGCCCGAATATGCGAACACCGAGGCATTGGGCGCGATCCTCTACACCGAATACGTGTACTCGTTCGAGATTGCCGCCGTGATCCTGCTGGTGGCGATCATCGCGGCGATCTCCCTGACGATGCGGCGGCGGCCGGACAACAAGCGGATCGATCCGGCGCGCCAGATCGAGGTCTCGCGCGAGGGACGCGTGCGCATGGTGTCAATGAAGTCCGAAGACAAGGCGCGTGACAGCCGCGGGGCGGAACGCGACGACGACCCGAACCAGGAATGACGCCGGCGCGCGCCGGTGCCTAACCACCGCGGGGCGGGCTTGTCCGTCCCCCAAAGGAATTCAGGGCCAGACAATGATTACGCTAGAGCACTACCTGGTGCTGGCCGCGCTGCTGTTTTCGATCAGCGTGGCCGGGATCTTCCTGAACCGAAAGAACGTGATCGTGCTGCTGATGTGCATCGAGCTGATGCTGCTGGCGGTGAACATCAACTTCATTGCCTTCTCGTTCTTCCTGCAGGATCTGGCCGGGCAGGTCTTCGTGTTCTTCATCCTCACCGTCGCCGCGGCCGAGGCCGCGATCGGGCTGGCCATCCTGGTGTTGCTGTTCCGTAACCGCGGGACGATCAACGTCCAGGATCTGGACGAAATGAAAGGATAACGGGCCATGGATACGATCTATCTCCTTATTGTCCTGGCGCCACTGGCGGGCGCGATCGTCGCCGGCCTGTTCGGGCGTCAGATCGGCCGGGTGGGCGCGCACAGCGTGACCATCGCCGGGGTGGCCATCTCGTTCCTCCTGTCCGTGGTGGTGTTCTATCAGCACGTATTTGGCGGAGCGGGGGTGTACAACGAGTCGGTGTACACCTGGCTGGTTTCGGACGGCATCCGTTTCGAGGTCGGATTCCTGGTCGATAACCTGACCGCGATGATGATGCTGGTCGTGACCTTCGTGTCGCTGATGGTGCACATCTACACCATCGGCTACATGCAGGACGACCCGGGCTACCAGCGCTTCTTCGCGTATATCTCGCTGTTCACCTTTTCCATGCTGATGCTGGTGATGGCGAACAACTTCATGCAGCTGTTTTTCGGCTGGGAGGCCGTGGGGCTGGTCTCCTACCTCCTGATCGGCTTCTGGTACAAGCGCCCGACCGCGATCTACGCGAACATGAAGGCGTTCATCGTGAACCGCGTGGGCGACTTCGGTTTCCTGATCGGGATTGCGGCGCTGGTGTTCTACACCGGCAGCCTGAACTACAGCGAGGTCTTCGCCGAAGGCCAGGCGATGAGCGAGGCGACCATCACCATCTGGCCGGGCTGGACCTTCGGCCTGCTGGATCTGGCGCTGATCTTCCTGTTCATCGGTGCGATGGGTAAATCCGCCCAGGTGCCGCTGCACGTGTGGCTGCCGGATTCGATGGAAGGCCCGACGCCGATCTCGGCGCTGATCCACGCGGCGACCATGGTGACCGCGGGCATCTTCATGGTGGCGCGCATGTCGCCGCTGTACGAGTTCTCGGTGCCGGCCCTGTCGTTCATCCTGATCATCGGCGCGATCACCGCGTTCTTCATGGGTCTGATCGGCCTGGTGCAGAACGACATCAAGCGCGTGGTCGCGTATTCCACGCTGTCGCAGCTCGGATACATGACCGTGGCCCTGGGGGCCTCGGCCTACGCCGCCGGCGTGTTCCATCTGATGACTCACGCGTTCTTCAAGGCGCTGCTGTTCCTGGCCGCCGGCTCGGTGATCATCGCGATGCACCACCTGCAGGACATGCGCGCGATGGGCGGGCTGCGCCGGCATATGCCGATCACCTACGTGACCGCGCTGATCGGGTCGCTGGCGCTGATCGGGTTCCCGTTCTTCTCCGGCTTCTTCTCCAAGGACGCGATCATCGAGGCGGTCGGGTATTCGGAGATCCCGGGGGCGACCTTTGCCTACTGGATGGTGCTGCTGGGCGTGTTCGTGACCGCGCTGTACACCTTCCGCATGTTCTTCATGGTGTTCCACGGGGAGGAACGCTACGACCAGGCGCATCACTACATGCCCGACCACGGGGATGGCGAGGACCACCATCACCATGGCACGCCGCATCCGCACGAGACCCCGTGGGTGGTCACCCTGCCGCTGATCCTGCTGGCGATCCCGTCGGTCGTGGCCGGCTACTTCATCGGCCCGATGCTGTTTGGCGATTTCTTCGCCAATTCGATCTTCGTCAGCGAGGCGAAGGACGTGCTGGCGCAGAAGGGCGAGAGCTATACCGGGGTGTTCGGGTTCGTGCTGCACGGGCTCGTGGCGCCGGCGTTCTGGTTCGCGATGGCCGGACTGGCGACCGCCTGGTACCTCTACATCAAACGGCCGGATCTGCCGGCCGTGATCGCAGACCGTCTGCGGCCGGGCGTGCGCATCCTCGAGGACAAGTACGGGTTTGACCGCTTCAACGACTGGTTCTTCGCCGGTGGTACGCGGCGCCTCGGGCGCTGGCTGTGGCGCTATGGCGACGCGATGATCATTGACGGCTGGCTGGTCAACGGCGCCGCGCGTTCGGTGGGCTGGGTGTCGGCCCGGGTGCGCCATGTGCAGTCCGGCTTCCTCTATCACTATGCATTCGTGATGATCATCGGGCTGCTGGTCCTGATGTTCGCCTACGTGATCTGAGGGGTTTCGACGATGACCGCTGCGAAGCCCACCGCTGTTTCAAGGAACGACCATGTTTGCTGACTGGCCCATTCTGAGTCTGTTGATCTGGCTGCCGATCCTCGGTGGCTTCCTGACGCTTGCCGCCGGGCGTGACGCGCCGGTGGTGGCCCGGCGCCTGGGCCTCAGCGTGGCCGTGGCCACTTTCGTGGCAAGCCTGCCGCTGTGGTTCATGTTCGAGCGCGGCACCGCGGAGATGCAGTTCCAGGAGGTGGCCTCCTGGATCCCGGCGTTCAACGTGAACTATCACCTCGGGGTCGACGGCATCTCCATGCCCCTGATCCTCCTGACCACGCTGATCACGGTGGTCGTGGTCATCGCCGCATGGGAGTCGGTGAAGGATCGTATCGCCTACTACCTCGCCGCGATGCTGGTCATGGAAGGACTGATGATCGGCATGTTCGCGGCGATGGACGCGGTGCTGTTCTACGTGTTCTTTGAGGCGATGCTGATCCCCATGTTCCTTGTCATCGGGATCTGGGGCGGGCCGCGCCGCGTGTACGCGACGATCAAGTTCTTCCTCTACACCTTCCTCGGGTCGGTGTTCATGCTGGTCGCACTGATCTGGATGTACATCCAGTCCGGCAGCTTCCTGATCCAGGACTTCCATGCGCTGCAGATCGGGATGACCGCGCAGATACTGATCTTCCTCGCGTTCTTCCTGGCGTTTGCGGTCAAGATCCCGATGTTCCCGGTGCATACCTGGCTGCCGGATGCGCACGTCGAGGCGCCGACGGGGGGGTCGGTGATCCTGGCGGCCATCATGCTGAAGATCGGCGGCTACGGCTTCCTGCGTTTCTCGCTGCCGATCACGCCGGATGCGTCCGCGGTGCTGGACACGCTGATGATCGTGCTGTCGCTGATCGCGGTGGTGTACATCGGGGTGGTGGCACTGATCCAGAGCGACATGAAGAAGCTGATCGCGTACTCGTCGATCGCCCACATGGGCTTCGTGACTCTGGGCTTCTTCCTGGCGTTCTACATCTACTCGAATACCGGCGACTGGCAGGGCGCGTCGCTGGGTATCGCCGGCGGCATGGTGCAGATGATCTCGCACGGCTTCATCTCTGCGGCGATGTTCCTCGCGGTGGGCGTGCTTTACGACCGGCTGCACAGTCGGCAGATCGCGGATTATGGCGGCGTCGTCAACACCATGCCGTGGTTCGCCGCGTTCTTTGTGCTGTTCGCGATGGCTAATACCGGTCTGCCGGGCACCTCGGGCTTCGTGGGTGAATTCATGGTGATCCTGGCTGCCTTCAAGGCCGATTTCTGGATTGCCTTCCTCGCCGCGACCACGCTGATCCTGGCGGCGGGGTACACCCTGTGGCTGGTCAAGCGCGTGATCTTTGGCACCGTGGCCAACGAGAACGTGGCCGGCCTGTCCGACATGAACCGGCGCGAATTCTTCCTGATGGGGCTGCTGGCGTTTTTCACGCTGCTGCTGGGCGTGTGGCCGGCACCGCTGCTGGAAGTGATGAACGCGACCATCGACAACCTCGTGGCGCATATCGCGCACTCGAAGCTCTGAACGGACGCCTGACATGAATTTCGAGATTCCTGCCTTTCTGCCCGCCGTTCCCGAGATGTTCGTCCTCGGGATGGCGTGCTTCATCCTGATACTGGATGCGTTCCTGCCGGATTCGCGCCGCGACATCACCTACGGCCTGGTGCAGGCCACGCTCGCGGGTGCCGCGGTTCTGACGCTGTGGCTGGCGGGCCCGGAAGTGGTGCTGACCTTCAGCGACAGCTTCATCAAGGACCCGATGAGCGACGTGCTGAAACTGGCGGTGTACGTCACGAGCTTCTTCGTCTTCCTCTACTCGCGGCCGTATCTGATGGCGCGCGACATCCACAAGGGGGAGTTCTACATCCTCGGGCTGTTCGCGGTCCTGGGGATGATGATCATGATCTCGGGGCACAATCTTCTGGCCCTGTACCTGGGCCTGGAACTGCTGTCGTTGTCCTCGTATGCGCTGGTGGCGTTCTGGCGCGACAACACCCGGGCCAGCGAAGCCGCGATGAAGTACTTCGTGCTGGGGGCGCTGGCGTCCGGGCTGCTGTTGTACGGCATGTCCATGATCTACGGCATGACCGGCTCGCTGGATATCGCCGTGATCGCCTCCGAACTGACGACGGCCGATGAAGCCCTGAACGTCCCGCTGGTGTTCGGTCTGGTGTTCCTGGTGGTGGCGATCGCGTTCAAGCTGGGGGCGGTGCCGTTCCACATGTGGGTGCCCGACGTCTATGACGGGGCGCCGACGGCGGTGACGCTGTTCATCGCGACCGCGCCGAAGATCGCGGCCTTCGCGTTCCTGATGCGGCTGCTGGTCGAGGGCATGGGACCGATGCACGCGGACTGGCAGGGCATGCTCATCATCCTGACCGTGCTGTCGCTGGCGGTGGGCAACGTGATTGCGATCGCGCAGACCAGCATCAAGCGCATGTTCGCGTATTCGACCATCGCGCATGTCGGCTTCCTGTTCATGGGGATCCTCGCGGGAACCGACTCGGGCTACGCCTCGGCGATGTTCTACGTGATCGTGTATGCGCTTACCGCGGCCGGCGGGTTCGGCATGATCGTGTTCCTGTCGCGCCGGGGTTACGAGGCCGATCGCCTGGACGACTTCGCCGGGCTGGCGAAACGCAACCCGTGGTTCGCGTTCATCATGCTCCTGCTGCTGTTCTCCATGGCCGGGGTTCCCCCGACCGTCGGTTTCTATGCCAAGCTGGCCGTGATTCAGGCAGCCGTGGGTGCGGGCCTGGTCTGGCTGGGTGTGCTGGCGGTGATCTTCAGCATCATCGGGGCGTTCTATTACCTGCGGGTGGTGAAGATCATGTTCTTCGACGAACCGAAGGAGGAAGCCAGCGAACCGGTGCAGCCGTCGGGCGCGCTGGCCACGGCGCTGAGCATCAACGGACTGGCGGTGCTGCTGCTGGGAATTTTTCCGGGCCTTCTGCTGTCCGTTACCCACTACGCCATCGCTGGCTGATCCGACCCGGAGGATGTCTTGAATCAACTGGTCCCGTTTGAAGCCCTGGTCTGGGGGTTTGTGGCGTTTGCCTTCGTCGCCGCCAACCTGCCGTGGCTGACCGATCGCATCGCACTGATGTTCCTCCCGGCGAGCGGGAGCAAGGGAGGCTGGACCCGGGTGTTCGAATGGCTGGTGCTGTTCCTGCTGGTGGGGCTGATCGGCAAGGGTCTCGAGCATCAGGCGACGGGCAGTGTTCATGCACAGGGCTGGGAGTTCTACGTGATCGGGCTGTCGATGTTTGCGGTGTTCGCGATCCCCGGGTTCATCTGGCGGCATGATCTTCGCCCGCATCTGCGTCAGCGGGCGCGCCGTTCGCGGTGATTTCGATCGGGGCTTGCAAGCCGGCCCGCGGCTTGGTAACGTACGTTTTCTCGGATGCGGGGTGGAGCAGTCTGGCAGCTCGTCGGGCTCATAACCCGAAGGTCGCAGGTTCAAATCCTGCCCCCGCTACCAGTTTTCGAAAGGGCCCCTTCGCGGGGCCTTTTTCTTGGGGCCGCGCTCCCGCGCGCCGACAGGCTTCGAGCTGCAGCCTGTTTCCATGACGGAAGGTGTAAAGGGGCGTTCAACGCCCTTTTTTTGTTTCCGGGCTCCGTGCACCGGTGCAGTGGAATCGAGGTCGACAGACATTTGTCCGAGCAGGTTGAACAACTGAAGGCGCTACTGGGACCCGTGGTCGAAGGCCAGGGTTGTGAACTCTGGGGTATCGAACACCATGCGGGTTCGAAGCCGCAGATGCTGCGCATCTATATTGATCGTTCGACCGGCGTGTCCGTGGATGACTGTGCGCGCGTCAGCGAGCAGGTCAGCGCGGTCCTCGATGTGGAAGAGCCGATCCGCGCGGACTACACGCTCGAGGTGTCCAGTCCGGGCATCGAACGTCCCCTGTTTACTCCCGATCAGTTCCGCGATTACGTCGGTCGTGCGGTCAAGGTACGTCTGACCTGGCCGGAACACGGGCGGCGGAACTACCGCGGGCAGCTGCTGTCCGCGGACGACACCATGATCGAGGTGGCCGTCGATGGCACGGCCTACGAGTTGCCGCTGGCCGCGATTCACAATGCGCGCGTGCTGGAAGAAGACCCGGGGACGCAATCATGAACAACCTGATGTCGACAGGCGACTGTCGAGGCTGCGAAGAGGCATGACATGAACAAGGAGATCCTGCTGGTCGTCGACGCCGTTTCCAACGAGAAGGGCGTCGAGAAGGGCGTTATCTTCGAGGCCCTGGAATCGGCCCTGGCGATGGCCACGCGCAAGTATCACGGTGGGCGCATGGATGTGCGCGTGAGCATCGACCGCGAAAGCGGCGATTACGAGGCCTATCGCCGCTGGACGGTGGTGGACGACGAGGATCCCGAGTTCGAGTCTCCCGACTATCAGATGCTGCTGTCCTACGCGCAGCAGAAATACCCGGAGATTCAGATCGGCGAGGTGATCGAGGAACCGGTCGAGGCCGTGGATTTCGGTCGCATCGCCGCGCAGACCGCCAAGCAGGTGATCGTGCAGAAGGTGCGCGATGCCGAGCGGCAGAAGGTGGTCGAGGAGTACGAGGACCGGGTCGGTTCGCTGGTGATGGGGATCGTCAAGCGTACCGACCGCAACGGGACCTACGTGGATCTGGGTAACAACGCCGAGGCCCTGGTCCCGCGCGAGCACATGATCCCGCGCGAGACGGTACGCACCAATGACCGCCTGCGCGGTTATCTCAAGGAGATTCGGCCGGATGCCCGCGGACCGCAACTGATCCTCAGCCGGACCGCGCCGGAGTTCCTGATCGAGCTGTTCAAGCTCGAGGTCCCGGAGGTGGGGCAGGAGATCATCGACATCCTCGGGGCGGCCCGTGATCCGGGCATGCGGGCGAAGATCGCGGTGCGCTCGAATGACCCGCGGCTGGATCCGGTGGGGGCCTGCGTGGGCATGCGCGGTTCGCGCGTGCAGTCGGTCTCCAACGAGCTCGCGGGCGAACGCATCGACATCATCGTGTGGGACGAGAATCCGGCGCAGTTCGTGATCAACGCGATGTCACCGGCGGAGGTCCTCTCGATCGTGGTCGACGAAGAGAAACAGTCGATGGACATCGCGGTGGCCGAGGACAAGCTTTCCCTGGCGATCGGGCGCGGGGGGCAGAACATTCGCCTGGCCTCGCAGCTGACCGGCTGGGAGCTCAACGTGATGACCGAGGAGCAGGCCGAGGAGAAGAGCGAGGCCGAGGCCCGGCAGCTGGTGACCTACTTCATGGAGGCGCTGGACGTCGACGAGGAAGTGGCCGGGATCCTGGTGCAGGAAGGCTTCAGTACCCTGGACGAGGTCGCCTACGTCGAAGAAGCGGAGCTTCTGTCGATCGAGGAATTCGACGAAGACGTGGTCGCGGAACTGCGCAACCGGGCGAGCGATGCACTGCTGACGCGGGCGATCGCGGCGCAGGACGGCGGCGGTGGCGAGCCGGCCGAGGATCTGCTGAACATGGACGGCATGACCGTGGCTCTGGCCAATCGGCTGGCGGCGAGCGGCGTGTGCACCATGGAGGATCTCGCCGAGCAGGCGGCCGATGATGTGGTGGAAATGCTGGGCATCTCCGAGCAGGAGGCGTCCGAGTTGATCATGACCGCGCGCGCTCCCTGGTTCGAAACCGGGGAATGACCGCGACGCAGCGGCGGTGGTCGGGCAGCGGCACGCCGGAACAGAATCTGGAATGGAGGTAGCGCCATGGCGCAAATGACAGTGCAGCAATTCGCGGAATCGGTGGGCAAGCCCGTCGATCGTCTCCTGGAGCAGCTCAAGGAGGCGGGCGTCGAGGTGGCCGGGCCCGAGGCGCCCATCACTGATGCCGAGAAGCGCCAGCTGCTGGACCATCTGCGCCAGAGTTCCGCGGGCGGGTCGAGCGACCGTGTGACGCTGCGGCGGCGTTCCCAGGCGCAGACGCTGAAGGTCAGCTCGGGCCAGGGCAAGACCAAGACGGTTAACGTGGAGGTGCGCAAGAAGCGCACCCTCAAGCGCAAGCCGGCGGATGCAACACCGGCGCCGGAGGATCGCCCCGAGGCGGCCGAGGGTGTGGAATCCGAAGCCGGTGCGGCACCGGAAGAGACCCGTGCCGATGCAGAATCGCCGGTGACCCCGGAAGCCGAGGAGGCCGCAGCCGGCGAGGCGCCGGTCGCGGAGCCGGAGGCGGAAGCGCCGGCGGATGAACCGGTGGCGGCCGAGGCGCCGGAGCCGGAACCTGAACCGGCGGTCGACGAGGCCGCGGCGGAGGAACCGACGGACGTCGAAGAAGAGCCCGAAGCGGCGGAGTCGGCCGCAGCCGAGGCACCGGAGTCATCCCAGGCGGAAGAGGCGGACGAGGAACCGGCCGCCGCCGCGGAAGAATCGCCGGCCGCTCCGAAGAAGCCGCTGAGCCGTACGCAGCAACTGGCCATGCAGCTGGAAGCCGAGCGGGAAGCTCAGCGCAAGGCCGTCGAGGCGCGCAAGCAGGAAGAGGTCGAACGCGAGGAGCGCCAGAAGCGCAAGCAGGAAGAGCAGGAGAAGCAGGAGGCGAAGCGCGAGAAGGAAGAACAGGCGCGCCTGGAACGCGAGGCCGCGCAGCAGCGCCAGGCACCGGCGCCCGCCGCGGCGCCGGCGGAACCCGCCAAGTCCGGCAAGGGCCGCAAGGGTGGCCGCAAGGACGACCGCAAGGAACTGCATGTCGCCGGCGACCGTCGCGGTCGGCGCAAGAAGGGTGACAAGGGCAAGGGTGCCGGTCAGTCGCAGGCGGCCCAGGCCGTGGCCGGCAAGCACGGCTTCGCCAAGCCGACCGCACCGGTGGTGCGCGAGGTGGAAGTGCCGGAGACCATCACCGTGGCCGATCTGGCGCAGGCGATGGCGATCAAGGCACCGCAACTGATCAAGACCCTGATGGGCATGGGCGTGATGGCCACCATCAACCAGTCCATCGATCAGGAAACGGCGATGCTGGTGGTCGAGGAGATGGGCCATACCGCGGTGCCGGCCAAGGAAGAGACGATCGAGGACCAGATCGAGGTGGCCCAGGAGCAGACCGGCGAACCCAAGGCGCGTCCGCCGGTGGTGACCGTGATGGGCCACGTCGACCACGGCAAGACCTCGCTGCTGGACCATATTCGCAAGACGCGCGTGGCCTCCGGCGAAGCCGGCGGGATCACCCAGCACATCGGTGCCTACCACGTCGAGAACGGGCATGACGGGGTGACCTTCCTGGATACCCCGGGGCATGCGGCGTTTACGGCGATGCGGGCGCGCGGTGCGCAGTCCACGGACATCGTGATCCTGGTGGTGGCGGCGGATGACGGCGTGATGCCGCAGACCCTCGAAGCCATCAACCACGCCAAGGCGGCCGGTGTGCCGATGGTCGTGGCGGTCAACAAGATCGACAAGCCCGAGGCGGATGCCGACCGGGTGATCAACGATCTCGCGCAGCACGAGGTGATCCCCGAGGAATGGGGTGGCGACACCCAGTTCATCCGGGTCTCGGCGCATTCCGGGGAGGGCATCGACGAGCTGCTGGAAGGCCTGGGTCTGCAGGCGGAGCTGATGGAGCTGATGGCCCCGGACGAGGGGCCGGCGCGCGGTGTGGTGATCGAATCGCGACTGGACAAGGGCCGCGGCCCGGTGGCCACGGTGCTGGTGCAGTCCGGCAGCCTTAAGCATGGCGACATCGTGCTGACCGGCAAGGAATACGGCCGCGTGCGGGCGATGTTCGACGATACCGGCACGGCGGTGAAGGAAGTCGGGCCGTCGATGCCGGTCGAGATCCTCGGTCTGTCGGGCGTGCCCGAGGCCGGCGACGAGATGCTGGTGGTCGCGGACGAGAAGACCGCCCGCGAAGCGGCCGAATATCGGGATGCGAAGCAGCGCGAGCGCAAGCTGGCGGCGCAGCAGGCGGCCAAGCTGGAAAACATCTTCAACCAGATGCAGGAAGGCGACGTCGGCACGGTCAACATCCTGATCAAGGCCGACGTGCAGGGATCCGCCGAGGCGTTGCGCGAATCGCTGGTCAAGCTGTCCAACGAAGAGGTCCGGGTCAAGGTGATCTCCACCGGGGTCGGCGGGATTTCCGAGTCGGACATCAACCTGGCGACGGCCTCGGACGCCATCGTGATCGCGTTCAACGTGCGCGCCGATGCCGGCGCCAAGCGGGTGGCGCAGGAAAACGGGATCGACGTCCGCTACTACTCGGTCATCTACGAGGCCATCGAGGACGTGAAGCAGGCCCTGTCCGGGCTGCTGGCGCCCGAGACCCGCGAGGAAATCGTGGGCCTGGCCGAGGTGCGCGAGGTGTTCAAGGCCTCGAGCTTCGGCCAGGTGGCCGGCTGCCTGGTGGTCGAGGGTTCGGTCAAGCGGGGCAACCCGATCCGCGTGCTGCGTGACAACGTGGTGGTGTACGAGGGCGAGCTGGAAAGCCTGCGCCGCTTCAAGGACGACGTGAACGAGGTCCGCGCCGGTACCGAATGCGGTATCGCGGTGAAGAACTACAACGACGTGAAGGCCGGGGACCAGATCGAGGTCTTCCAGCGCGTCGAGGTCCAGCGGTCGCTGTAATGCCCGGACCCCGCGACTTCCAGCGCAGTGACCGGGTCGGCGAGCAGATCCAGCGCGAGCTCGCCGAACTGGTGCGCGTCGAGGTGAAGGACCCGCGGGTCGGCATGGTGACCATCTCGGGGGTGGAGGTCTCGAAGGATCTGGCCCACGCCCGGGTGTATTTCACCCGGCTGGGCGGCGAGGAGGGCGGTCGCGAGGCGCAGCAGGGCCTCAACAGCGCGGCCGGCTTCCTGCGTCGGGCGCTGGGCAGCCGGATTCGTATGCGCAGCATCCCGCAACTGCGGTTCATCTACGATGATACGCCCGAACGCGGCGCGCGCATGTCTTCGCTGATCAGTCAGGCGCTTGCGGAGGATCGCGAGCGGCACGGCGACGGTGATGCGGAGGCCGGAGCGGAAGGCGGCGGGGACCCGGATGCCTCCGGTGATCCCGACGTCCCGCAGGACCGGTAAACCGATTCCCCGTGGCGCGCAGGAAGGGGCGCAACGTCGACGGCATCCTGCTGCTCGACAAGCCGCAGGGGCTCAGTTCGAACCAGGCGCTGGGTCGGGTGAAATACCTCCTCGGGGCGCGCAAGGCGGGCCATACCGGCGCCCTGGATCCACGGGCGACCGGGCTTCTTCCACTGTGTTTCGGGCAGGCGACCAAGGTGTCCGGCTGGCTGCTGGACGCGGACAAGCGTTATGTGGCTGTCGCGCGGCTGGGTGTGGAGACCGACTCGGCGGACATGGACGGAGAAATCCTTGCCGAGTCCCCGGTTCCCGCGATCACGGACGAGGATCCGGCGCGGCTGGAACGCGGTTTCACCGGCGATCTGGAGCAGGTTCCCCCGATGGTCTCGGCCCTGAAGAAGGACGGCCGGCGGCTGTACGAGCTGGCGCGCGAAGGGGTGGAAGTGGACCGTCCTCCGCGGCCGGTGCGGATCCATTCGCTGAATATCGAACGGCTGGCGGATGATCGCCTGCGGCTGGAGGTGCATTGCAGCAAGGGCACCTATATCCGGTCGCTGGTGACCGATATCGGGGAAGCCCTCGGCTGCGGTGCGGCGGTTGAAGAGCTGCGGCGCACCGGCCACGGGGCCTTCGCGGCCGACGCCATGTGGACCCTGGAAGCCCTGGAGCAGCGTTTCGAGGAGGGCGGTGCAGCGGCGATCGAGGCCTGTCTGCTGCCGCCGGAGGCCGCCCTGTCCGGCTGGCCGCAGCTCCATCTGGGTGCCGCCGGAGCGGCGGCACTGCGCCACGGGAATCCGGCGGGAGCGGAAGCGGTGAGCGAGCGCATCGCGGGTGTCTCGCCGGCTGCGGACGAACCGGAAGCGGGCGGGGTCCTGGTACGCCTGCACGGGCCCGCAGGCGAATTTCTCGGCGTGGGGCTGGAGGCCGGGGACGGCACGATTCGCCCGCGGCGTCTGTTCGTCACCGGCTGAGGCCCGCTGCAACCGACCTCATTCGCGGCGATACGCGGGCACCGGGTCCGCGATCAGCGCGGCCAGCTGCTCCGCCGACATCGGCCGCGCGAGGAGATACCCCTGGGCCTCGTTGCAGCCCTCCCGAATGATCAGGTCGCGCTGGGTGGCGGTCTCGACGCCCTCGGCGATGACCGTCAGCCCCAGCTTGTGACCCATGGCGATGATGGACGCGGTGAGGGCGGCATCGGCGGGGTCGCAGTCCGCCCCCTGCACGAACGAGGCATCCACCTTCAGCCGTTGCACCGGCAGGCGCTTGAGATAGCTGAGCGACGAATAGCCGGTACCGAAGTCGTCGATCGCCAGCTGTACGCCCATTGACCGCAGTTCCTCCAGGGTGGCGATGCCGCGCTCGGCGTGGTCCATGACGAAGCCCTCGGTGATCTCCAGCTCGAGCCTGTGGGGTTCCAGCCCGGTCTCGGCGAGCACCGACCGCACGTCCGTGACGATATCCCCGAACAGCACCTGGTGGCCGGAAACATTGACCCCGATCCGGCCCAGACGCTCCGGTCCCCATTCGCGCGCCCGGCGTACCGCTTCGCGCAGCACCCAGCGGCCAAGCAGACCGATGGTGCCGTTTTCTTCCGCCACCGGGATGAATTCCGCCGGGCTGATCATGCCGAACTCCGGATGGCGCCAGCGGACCAGGGCTTCGGCACCGGCCAGGCTCTCGCCGGGCAGGTCCCACTGCGGCTGGAACACGACCTCCAGCTCGTCGCCCTCGATGGCTCGTCGCAGGCCGGCCTCGATCGCCAGCCGGCGCTGGCTGGCGTCGGTGAGGTCGGCGGTGTAGAGCTGCACGTTGTTGCGCCCGCGTGCCTTGGCGCGGTACATCGCCGAGTCCGCGTTGCGGATCAGCATGTCCGGGGTTGCGGCGTCGTCGGGGAACAGGCTGATGCCGATGCTGGCGCCGATGAACAGCTCCTGACCGGCGACGTGGAACGGCGACTCCAGTGCACGCAGCAGCTCGTGTGCGACGCTGGCGGCGTCCTCCGCGGTGGCGATGTGTTCGGTCAGCACCACGAATTCGTCGCCGCCATGGCGCGCAATGGTGGAGTGCCGGTCGATGGCGCCCAGCAGGCGCCGGGCGACCGCTTCCAGGAGCTCGTCTCCGCGATGATGGCCCAGACTGTCGTTCACGTACTTGAAGCCGTCCAGGTCGACGAACAGTACCGCCAGGCGCTCGTCGTGGAGTCGGCAGCGTTCAATCGCGCGCGCCAGGCGCTGGTCGAGCTGGGTGCGGTTGGGCAGATCGGTGAGCGGATCGTAGTTGGCCAGATGACTGACCCGGCGCCGGGCTTCTTCGCGGCTGGTCACGTCGCGGGCGACGCCGAAGATGTCCACCACCCGGTCGCCGTCATAGCGGACCCGCGCGTTGAGCTCCAGGACCACCCGTTCGCCGGAAACGTCGGTGACCTCGGCGCGTGCCGGAGGCAGGTCGGCGTCGCTGCCGCCGTCGATCGGCACCGCGGTGCCCTCGAGATAGGGCAGGAAGGGTTCGACCAGCGCGCGCAGGGTGGTCTCCGGCAGGCGGTCCATGCTGCGGCCGAGGACCCGCTCCACGCCGGGCGAGATGTAGCGCGCCCGACCCGAGCGGTCGAAGCGATAGACGAAGCCGCTGGCGTACTCCAGCAGATCCTCCTGCTCCTCGGACGCGCGCTCCAGGGCCTCGGACTGCGCCACCACCTGGCGTGACAGCGGCCGGATCACGCCGATCAGCCCCAGTCCCGACAGCAATGCCATGCCCAGTACCAGTGTGACCGGCAGCGCCAGGTGGGCCATCATGCCGGCGTAGAGTTCCTCCTCCGGTACGGCCATCGCCAGCCCCCAGCCCGGGCGTACCGGCACCGCAAAGACCACCTCGCCGTCCGTGCGCTGCAGGGCCTGCGATCCTCCGCGGGCCTGCTGCAGTGCCGGGGCCACCGGGTTCCCGGCGCCGGTCGGCATCAGGCTCCAGGTGATGTCGTCCACCCGCAGCACCACTCCCTGCGGGCCCTCCAGCCAGGCGGCCTTGCCGCCCTCGGCGGCGGACTCCAGCACGCCGACCATGGCCTCGGCGGGGAACACCAGGATGTCGGCGCCCAGCCATTCGTCCTCGCGCGAGAGGATCGGCACCGCGATCATGATCCAGGCCCGGCCCTCCCCGGCCAGATGGTCCCGCATGCGGGTTTCGCGCATTGCCGGGTCGATGTCCGGCCAGTAGATCGGGTCCGGGTTGGCGTCGCCCACCGCCAGTACCTGGCGGCCTTCCGCATCCAGGCGGATGATGCCGGCCGCGCCGGAGGGGCGCAGGGCATCTTCCAGTTTGTCGTGACTGAAGTCCTGCAGGTCTTCGAGATCGGTCGCGCCACGATTGTAGGCGGCCAGTTCGTCGCGGATGCGGCTGCGGCTGGCGACCTGCCACGCGATGTCCTCCAGGCGGTCGAAATACTGCGCCACCGCCTGGCCGTGATGCTGCAGCGCGGCCTGCTGCGCCAGATCCGCGCGGTCGCGCGCCTGCTGATAATAGGCATGGGCGGTAAGGCTGGCCGCGATCAGGCCCAGCAGCACCAGCACCGCCAGTGCCAGCAGCAGGATGCGGGCCTGGAGCCGGCGGGTTTCCTGCGTGGCCATGACCGTCCCTGTCGGGGAGTGATGAAGTTCACAATATACCAGAATCCCCCGCGCGGCGGCCGTCGGCCCGTTCGCTGTTCACGCTGCTTGAGCGCGTGCTAACATACGCGCCTGTTCGCCAGCGCCACTGGCCACTCAGACAGACGGTTCAGGAATCAGGAGTCAGCCTTACATGTCGCTCACTACCGAAGAGAAGTCGGCCATCGTCGAGAAGCACAAGCGCGATGCCAACGATACCGGATCGCCCGAGGTGCAGATTGCACTCCTGACGGCGCGCATCCAGCATCTGATGGGCCATTTCGACAAGCACAAGCAGGATCACCACTCCCGGCGTGGCCTGCTGAAGATGGTCAGCCAGCGTCGCAAGCTGCTGTCCTATCTCAAGCGCAAGGACGTCGAACGCTATCAGTCGATCGTGAAGGAACTGGGCCTGCGCCGCTAGGCCCCGCCCCTCGGGCCCGCGCCTCCGGTGCGGGCCCGTTTGTTTGGGCCCCTGTTCGGGGCATCGATTGCGGCCAGAACTTTACGGGGCCCGCCGTCCGCTGCAGCAAGGCGGCCGGTCGGCGGGCCGCATCGGGATTCAAAGGGAAACGGGAAAAAACGTGTCATACAAGAAGTCGTTCCAGTACGGAAATCACACCGTAACGCTCGAAACCGGAGACATTGCCCGCCAGGCCAGCGGCGCGGTGCTGGTCAACATGGCCGAGACCGTGGTCCTGGTCACCGTGGTCGCCCGCAAGGAGGCCGACCCGGGGCGCGACTTCTTCCCCCTGACCGTCAACTACCAGGAACGGACCTATGCCGCGGGCAAGATCCCGGGCGGATTCTTCAAGCGTGAAGGGCGCCCGAGCGAGAAGGAAACCCTGACCTCGCGCCTGATCGACCGTCCGATTCGTCCGCTGTTTCCCGAAGGCTTCAAGAACGAAACCCAGGTCATCGCGACGGTGGTCTCGATCAACCCCGAGGTGGATCCCGACATCCCCGCGATGATCGGTGCTTCCGCGGCGCTGGCACTCTCGGGTGTGCCGTTCGGCGGGCCCATCGGGGCCGCCCGCGTGGGGTACCGCGCCGGTGAGTACCAGTTGAATCCGAGCTTCAGCGCGCTGGAGGAATCCGAGCTGAACCTGGTCGTGGCGGGGACCGAGAACGCGGTCCTGATGGTGGAGTCGGAGGCCAGCGAGCTGTCCGAGGAAACCATGCTGGGCGCGGTGATGTACGGTCACGAACAGCTGCAGGCTGCGATCCGCGCGATCAACGAACTGGCGGCCGAGGCGGGGGAACCCGCCTGGGACTGGCAGGCGCCGGAGAGCGAGGCCTCGGTGGAAGAGCGCGTGGCCGCCGCCGCGCGCGACGAGCTGACCGAGATCTACCAGATCGCCGACAAGCAGACCCGCAGCCAGCGCCTGAGCGAACTGCGCAGCCGCCTGGTCGAATCCCTGGCCAGTGACGACGAATCCGGCCCCGATGCCGATGCGGTCAAGACGGCCCTGCACGATCTGGAATACCGCCTCGTGCGTGACCGTATCCTGGACGGCCACCCGCGCATCGACGGCCGCGACACGAAGACCGTGCGCCCGATCGATGTGCAGACCGGCATCCTGCCGCGGGCCCATGGCTCCGCGCTGTTCACCCGGGGCGAGACCCAGGCGATGGTGGTGGCCACCCTGGGCACGGACCGCGACGCCCAGGTGATCGACGCGATCGAGGGCGAGCGTCGCGACCGTTTCATGCTGCATTACAACTTCCCGCCGTACTGCACCGGGGAGACCGGTTTCGTCGGCTCGCCCAAGCGTCGCGAGATCGGCCACGGCCGGCTGGCCAAGCGCGGCGTGGCCGCAGTGATGCCGAGCGACGAGGACTTCCCCTACGTGGTGCGCGTGGTCTCCGAGATCACCGAGTCGAACGGCTCCAGTTCCATGGCCTCGGTGTGCGGTACCTCGCTGGCGCTGATGGACGCCGGTGTGCCGCTGAAGGCCCCGGTCGCGGGCATCGCGATGGGGCTGATCAAGGAAGACGACCGCTTCGCCGTGCTCTCCGATATCCTCGGCGATGAGGACCACCTGGGCGACATGGACTTCAAGGTCGCCGGGACCTCGGGCGGCGTGACCGCACTGCAGATGGACATCAAGATCGACGGGATTACCCGCGAGATCATGGAACAGGCGCTGGAGCAGGCGCGCGAAGGCCGGCTGCACATCCTCGGCTGCATGAACGCCGAGCTGGACACCCATCGTCAGGAGATGTCCGAACACGCACCGCGCTTCATCACCCTGAAGATCAACCCGGACAAGATCCGCGACGTGATCGGCAAGGGCGGCGCGACCATCCGTACCCTGACCGAGGAGACCGGTACCACCATCGACATCGGGGACGACGGCACGGTCAAGATCGCCTCCACCGATGCCGCCGCCGGCAACGAGGCGAAGCGCCGCATCGAGGAGCTGACCGCCGACATCGAGGTGGGGCGTCAGTACACCGGCAAGGTCGCCAAGATCATGGACTTCGGCGCATTCGTGTCGATCCTTCCGGGTCGTGACGGGCTGGTGCATATCTCGCAGATCTCCGACGAGCGCGTGGAGAACGTGAGCGACTTCCTGTCCGAGGGCGATTCGGTCACCGTCCGGGTGCTGGAGGTCGACAAGCAGGGCCGCATCCGGCTCAGCATGAAGGCGGTCGAAGAGGACGCCTGAGCAGCTTTCCTTCGAGGGCGACAGGCATGGATCTGGTCAGCATACGCAAGAGTTACCGGCGTTACGCACGGCACTACGACGCCACCTTCGGACGGGTCTTCGCCACCGGGCGGCACAGTGCGCAGAAGACCCTGGCGCCGCTGGAAGGCAAGCGGGTGCTGGAAGTGGGCGTGGGCACCGGGATCTCCTTCCCGGAGTACCCGGACGGCGTGGACCTGGTGGGGATCGACGTCTCGCGCGAGATGCTGCAGGTCGCGCAGGAACGCATCAACGGCGGTCTGCCGGGGGTGCGCGGCGTGGCCGAGATGGACGCCGAGGCACTCGGTTTTCGCGACGACAGCTTCGACGCCGTGGTCGGGATGTACGTGGCGTCCGTGGTCCCCAATCCCGATCGCATGTTTGCCGAGATGTGGCGGGTGTGCCGTCCGGGCGGACAGATCCTGCTGGTCAACCATTTCGCGTCCCGGCAATGGCTGCTGCGCGGGGTGGAACGCAGCCTGCGGCCTCTTTCGCGGGCGGTGGGCTTTCGTCCGGACATGGAGCTCGACCACTTCGTGCACCTGACCGGCTGCGAGCCCGAGGCGGTGGAACCCGCCAGCCTGTTCGGTTACTGGAAGCAGGTGGCGTTCCGCAAACCGGCCGGATAACCCGAGCCCTCCGGCGCGCTTGCGCCCACAGGCCTGAACCCCTTACGGTCTTGCGGGAATCATCCCGTGCCCGCATGCGTGGCATGCCTACTCCGGGAAACCGCCGATGACTCAGCGTGACCAGGCCTCTTTCCAGTCTTTCCACTACCGGCTTCTGCTGCTCGTGCTGGCCGCCATCGTGTTGCTGGGCGCAGTGCTGGCGACCGTGGCGTATCAGATGCTGGAGGGCGAGACGCGCGAAGCGGTGCGCTCGGAAGTGACCTCTACTTCCGAGTCCACCGCACTCTACGTATCCCAGTGGTTTTCCTCCAATGCGCGCCTGATCGAGGGGCTGGCCGAAGAGGTGCCGGTCGGGCGCGATCCGCGTCCGGTGCTGCAGCAGTTCGAGCGCATGGGCGAGGTCGATCTGACCTATGTCGGTGACGCGCAGGGCGGCATGATCATGTCGGATCCCGAGGCTTCACTGCCGGGTGATTTCGACCCGCGTACGCGACCCTGGTACGAGGGCGCGCTGCTGAACGATGGTCTGTATATCACCACGCCGTTCGAAGATGCCGCGCAGGACCGGCTGATCATCTCCATGGGCGCGCCGGTCTACCGCGACACCGGCGAGCTGCACGGGGTGGCGGCCGGGGACATCGGCCTGCAGGAGGTGGCTGCCAGCGTGGCCGGTCTGGATCTGCGCTGGGACGGCCATATGGTGCTGGTCGACGAGGACGGCATGGTGGTTGCCCACCCGGATTCCTCGCGGGTGCTGCAGCCGCTGGTGGATGCCATCGAGGAAGGCGGCGGTTTCGACCCGCTGGACCCGTCGTACGAGGGTGAGCTGCGCGAGGTGGTGATGGATGGCGAGGAACGCCTGCTGCACGCCACTCCCATTCCCGGTACGGACTGGTACCAGGTCCTGAGCCTGGATCGCTCGGCCGTGACCGAACCGCTGCGCGATCTGCTCTGGCAGTTCGCCCTGTGGACCGTGGTGGCCGTGGTCCTGGTGGGAAGCGGCACGGCGCTGATCCTCAACCGGCTGGTGCGGGTGCGCCGGGAACTGGAGAGCGAGATGAAGCTCGCACGCGAGCAGGCGGAGAGCGCCACCCGCGCGAAGAGCGAGTTCCTGGCCAACATGAGCCACGAGATCCGCACGCCGATGAACGCGATCATCGGCATGAGTCACCTCGCCCGGCGGACCGAACTGACCCCCCGTCAGCGGGGGTACATGGACAAGATCGACAATGCGGCCCAGCGCCTGCTCGGCCTGATCAACGACATCCTCGATTTCTCCAAGATCGAGGCCGGCAAGCTTGAACTGGAAGATGCCCCGTTCCACCTCGATTCCGTGCTCAACGGGGTCACCGACGTAGTCGGTCACCGGGCCGAGGAGAAGGGCCTGGAACTGGTGCATCACGTCGCCCCGGGGACCCCGCGGGACCTGCGCGGGGATGCCCTGCGTCTGGGGCAGGTGCTGACCAACCTGGTGGGCAACGCGGTCAAGTTCACCGAGCAGGGCGAGGTGGTGGTGAAGGTCTCCGCGGAGGCGGTGGACGACGGCTATGCCACGCTGCGGTTCTCCGTGCGCGATACCGGTCCGGGCATGAACGAAGAAGAGGCGCGCCGGCTGTTCCGTTCCTTTACCCAGCTGGATGCCTCGATCACCCGGCGCCAGGAGGGGACCGGCCTGGGGCTGGCGATCAGCCGCCAGCTGGTCGAGATGATGGGCGGTGACATCGGCGTGGAAAGCACGCCCGGCCAGGGGTCGACCTTCAGCTTCACCGTGCGCCTGGCGGTCGAGACCGAGCCGGCTCAACCGGAACGTGCGTCCTTCTCACGCTCGCTGCGCGGCCACCGCGTACTGGTGGTGGACGATTCCGCCGCGGCGCGCGAAACCCTGGCCGCCATGCTGCGCGACCTCGGTATCGACGCGGATACCGCCGCCTCCGGCCCCGAGGCGCTGCAGGTACTGGAGCGGGCGCCGGAGCAGGGCCTGGCATACGACATGGTCCTGACCGACTGGCGCATGCCGGGCATGGACGGCCTTGAGGTCGCCCGCCATATCAATTCCGGCCGCAAGCGGCAGGTGCCATCGGTGCTGATGGTGACCGGCTTCAGTCGCGACGAGGTTCTGCAGCAGGCGGAGGAGACCGTGGACGGGATCCTGCTGAAACCGGTGACCGAATCCACGCTGCACGACACCATGGTCGAGCTGCTGCAGGTGGCTGACGCCGAGCAGGCCCCGCGCGAGGCGGCCCCCGAGCCGGACGACGAAGTGCCACGGCTGGACGGGGTCCGCGTCCTGCTGGCGGAAGACAACGCCATCAACCGGGATCTCGCCGTGGAACTCCTGGAGGACATGGGCTGCGAGGTCACCACGGTGGAGAACGGCCGCGAGGCGGTGGATGTCGCGCGGGCCGACGCGTTCGACGCGGTCCTGATGGACATCCAGATGCCGGAGATGGATGGCCTGACCGCGACCCGCCGGCTGCGGGAGGACCCCGCGCTCGCCCGGCTCCCGGTGATTGCGATGACCGCGCACGCGATGGCGGGGGATCGCGAGAAGAGCCTGGATGCGGGGATGAACGACCACGTGACCAAGCCGATCGACCCGGAGGCACTGGCTCGGACCCTGGCGACCTGGGTGGCGCGTCATGCGGCCTCCGGCGGGACGGCCCCCGGGATGGACCGCGCACCCACGGAGGGCCGCGAGCCGGCGGCATTCGAGGCGGCGCCGGTCACGGATGGCGCCGCCGGGGAAACCGCGGCCCCCGCGCCGAGTGCCGGTGGCGGCGTGGACGGATTGCCCGACGAGCTGCCGCCGTTCGACCTGCCGGCGGCACTGGCGCGCTGCAACGGCAAGGCGTCGCTGCTGCGGCGCATGATCCTCGGCCTCGAGGAGCGCTACCGTGATGTGGGAACGGAACTGCGCGGCCTGCTGGATCGGGATGAGCTCGAGGACGCCCATCGCCTGGCGCATTCGCTGAAGGGCGTGGCCGGGTCGCTGGAGCTGCATGCCGTGCGGGAGGCGGCCGAGGCGATCGAAATCGAGCTGGCCGGCGGCGACACGCAGTCCGCCCGCGCTCGCCTGCCCGATCTGGAGTCGCATCTGGCCCCCGCCATCGAGGCCGCCCGCAGCCTGAACGCTGCCGACGGGGCCACGGGTGGTGCGCCGGAGGACGCTTCCGCCGGGCCGGTGGCCCCGACGGGCGGAGCCCTGCCCGTCCCGGCCCTGCAGGAGTTGCGGGCCCTGATCGAGAGCAACAATCTCCGCGCCCGGTCCGAGTTCCGTGCCCTGCAGGAGGGGCTGCTCGGTCGGGGGCATGACGCCACGGTGCGGGAACTGGAGGCCCGGATCGAGGAACTCGATTTCGAGCAGGCCCTGGCCGCCCTGGATCGGCTGCTGGAGCAGGCCGGGGAGGAATCATGAACAGCGCGCATCGGGCACGCATCCTGGTGGTGGATGACGAACCGGCGAACATCGAGCTGCTGGCCGGCATCTTCGAGGACGAGCACGAGGTGCTGTTCGCCACCAACGGACACAAGGCCCTGGACCTGGCGGCCTCGGCTCGGCCTGACGTGATCCTGCTGGACGTGATGATGCCCGGAACCGACGGGTTTCAGGTCTGCGAGTGGCTGAAATCGGAGCGTGCCACGGCGAGCATTCCCGTTATCTTCATCACCGGCGTGGGGGACACCGAGGGCGAGGCGCGCGGGCTGGAACTGGGCGCGGTTGACTATGTGAACAAGCCGATCAATCCCCCCGTGGTGAAGCTACGGGTGCAGCATCAGATCGAACTGAAACGGGCCCGCGACCAGCTGACCCGCATGGCGGTCACCGATGGCCTGACGGGACTCGCCAACCGGCGTCAGTTCGAGGAGACCCTGGAGGGGGAGAACGCCCGGCTGGCCCGTTCCGGAGGGGAACTCTCGATCATCCTGCTGGACATCGACTATTTCAAGCCGTTCAACGACACCCTCGGTCATGTGCGCGGCGATGACTGCCTGCGCGAGGTGGCGCGGGTACTGGACGCGAGCGTCTCGCGCTCGGCCGATCTGGCGGCGCGGTACGGCGGCGAGGAATTCGCCTGCATCCTGCCGGATACGGCGCTGGCGGAGGCAGTCACCGTGGCGGAACGGGTGCGCGTCGCCATCACCGAGCTTGCCATCCCGCACCCGGCGTCCGAAGTGGCGGATCGCGTGACCGCCAGCCTCGGGGTGGCGAGTCTGCAGTGCCAGCCGCGCCGCTCCGCGCTGCGGGTGGTGGCGCGCGCCGACGAGCAGCTCTACCGGGCCAAGGCCGAAGGCCGCAACCGGGTCTGCGCCGCGGACGGACCGGAGGAGTAAGCGGGGCTCAGGCGCGGGTGAACAGCGGGAGTTCGTGGCGCCGGGCGTTGGCGGCCAGGAAGCGGCCGCGCCCGGGCCGCTCGGCCTCGAGGGCGTCGAGACACTGCGAGGCCTCGCCCGCCACCGTCGCCAGGAACACCTCCAGTTCGCGCGGGTCCACCCGCGGCGCACCGAAGGCGCCACCGCTTTCCGTCGGGTGCCAGAACAGCCGCGGCTGCCAGTTGCAGCCCTGAATGCGCGGATCCTCGAACAGGGCCTGCACGCGTTGCAGCAGTTGCGGGTCGTGGTCGGCGCTCACGCTCATCCGGCCTGTCCGTAGCGGCGTTCGATGTAGGCCTCGACGCGGGCCTGGAAGTCCTCGGCGATATGCTCGCCCTTGAGGGTCACGGTCTTCTCGCCGTCTTCGTAGACCGGCGCGACCGGCTGCTCCCCGGTGCCGGGCAGGGAGATGCCGATGTCGGCATGCTTGCTCTCGCCGGGACCGTTGACCACGCAACCCATCACCGCGACGGTCATCTCCTCGACCCCGGGGTAGTGCTGGCGCCAGGTCGGCATCTGCTGGCGGATGTAGCTCTGGATGTCCTGTGCCAGGTGCTGGAAATATTCGCTGGAGGTGCGGCCGCAGCCGGGGCAGGCCACCACCGAGGGCAGGAAGCTGCGCAGGCCCATGCTCTGCAGGATCTCCTGCGCGATGCTGACCTCCTGCGTGCGGTCCCCGCCGGGCTCCGGGGTCAGCGAGATACGGATGGTGTCGCCGATGCCCTGCTGCAGCAGGACGGACAGCGCGGCGGTGGAGGCGACGATCCCCTTGGCCCCCATGCCGGCTTCGGTCAGGCCCAGGTGCAGGGGGTAGTCGCAGCGCGCGGCCAGATCCTGGTAAACCCGGATCAGTGGCTGCACGCCACTGACCTTGGCCGACAGGATGATGCGGTCATGCGGCAGGCCGATGCGTTCGGCCTCGGCGGCGCTCTCCAGCGCCGAGGTGATCAGGGCCTGCTCCATCACCGCCTGGGGTTCCAGCGGCTCCGGGCGCTGCGCGTTCTCGTCCATCATGCGCGCCAGCAGTTCCTGATCGAGGCTGCCCCAGTTCACGCCGATGCGGACCGGACGGTCGAAGCGGATGGCGGTCTCGATCATCGCCTGGTATTGCGTGTCGCGCTTCGAGCCGCGACCGACGTTGCCCGGATTGATGCGCAGCTTGGCCAGGGCCTCGGCGCATTCGGGGTATTCGGTCAGCAGCTTGTGGCCGTTGAAGTGGAAGTCCCCCACCAGCGGCACGTCCAGGCCCATCGCGTCGAGCCGCTCGCGGATCTCCGGCACCGCCTTCGCGGCATCGGCCGAGTTGACCGTGATGCGCACGATCTCCGAGCCGGCGCGAGCCAGTTCGGCCACCTGGACCGCGGTGCGCAGGGCGTCGGCGGTGTCGGTGTTGGTCATCGACTGGACCACCACGGGATGCTCGCCGCCCACGGTCACGGGACCAACGCGGACGGGGACGGTGCGGTGCCGGACGGGAGGCGTGCTCATGGTCGTGTACTCGCGTGCTGGGTCGGGCCGGATCGGGTGCCGAGTCTAACGCAGTCGCGCGGGCCTGCCGAGCCGCCGCAGGCCGCGCGGGTGCTTGTGCGGCGGTGATGCCCGTTACAGGCCCAGCACGGCCACGGCCACGCCGAAATAGATCAGGATGCCCCCGATGTCGACCACCGAGGTGATCAGCGGCGCGCTGGCCACCGCCGGGTCCAGCCGCAGGGCGGTCAGGGCAAACGGCAGGAGCATGCCGAACATCGCGCCGAACACCACCACCAGGAACATGCCCAGGGCGATGGCGTTGGCGACCTCCAGCGAGCCCAGCCAGTTGCCGGAGAGCCAGATGGCGGCCGCCAGGGTCACGCCCAGTGCGGTCGAGACCAGCAGTTCCTTGCCCCCCAGGCGCCAGGCGTCGCGCAATCGGACATCGTTGACCGCCAGCGAGCGCACCACCAGGGTTGCGGCCTGCGAACCGGTGTTGCCGCCGGTGGCGATGACCATCGGCAGGAAGAAGACCAGCGCGACCACCGCCTCGATGGCCGCCTCGTAGCGGGCGATCGCCAGCCCGGCAAAGATGTTGACCACCACCAGGATCAGCAGCCAGCCGATGCGCTTGCGGTACAGCAGGCCCATGCTGGCGTCGCGCAGCGACAGCACCACGTCGCCCACCGCGGCCATGCGGTGGAAGTCCTCGGTGGTTTCCGCGCGCAGCACGTCCATGACGTCGTCGACGGTGATGATGCCCAGCATGTGGCCCTGGTCGTCGACCACCGGCAGCACGTTGAGGTCGTAGTGGCTGATGCGGTGGGCCGCCTCCTCGCGGTCCTCCTCGGCGGTGATGCTGGCCACGTCGGTGTGCATCAGGTCGGCAACCCGCGCGGAGGCGCGTGCCAGCAGCAGCTCCTTCAGCCGCACCCAGGCCAGCAGCTCGCCGGCCGCGGTGGTCACGAAGACCGTGTTCACGGTCTCCGCCACCTCGTGGTGGGCGCGCAGATGCTCCATGGCCTCGCTCACCGTCCATTCGGGCTGCACGGTGACGTACTCCGGGGTCATTACGCGCCCGGCGCTTTCTTCCGGATAGGCCAGCAGCGAGCCCACCGCCTCCTGGCTCTCCGCCGGGAGGGTCTCCATCAGGGAGTCGGCATGCTCGTCGCCCAGGCCGTCGATCACCGCCACCGCATCGTCCAGCGAAAGGGCGGCGACCAGGTCCGCGGCCTGCTGCTCGTCCAGCGCGGCCAGCACCCGGGACTGATGATCGGGCTCCAGGTGCGCGTACACCGGCGCGGCGCAGGCTGGCTCCAGACGCTGGAAGAAGGCGACCGCCTGATCCTCGGACAGGGTCTCCAGCGCATCCGACAGGTCGGGCGCCGCATGCGCGTTGCAGATCGCGTTCAGCGGGCCGTCGGAGCCCTGCTCCAGGGCGGTGCGCAGGGTGTCGGGGAGGTTGTCGATGTCGTGATCGGTCGGACTCATGCGGATTCCCCTCAGGCCGGCGTGGCAAGTCCGAGCATGGCCACGGCCAGCGAGAAATAGATGGCGATGCCGCCAAGGTCGGCGATGGCGGTGACCAGTGGCACGCTGGCGGTCGCGGGGTCGAGCTTGAGGCTGCGCAGGATGACCGGCAGCAGCATGCCGACCATGCTGGCGAAGGCCACGATCAGGGTCATCGCGATCGCCACCAGCACCGCGATCTCCATGCCGCCGCGCCACAGGCCCAGCAGCGATACCGCGATCCCCATGCTGACGCCGATCCCGGTGGCCACGCCCAGTTCCTTGGCCCACAGGCGCAGCCAGTCGCGCGTGGTGACCTCGCCGGTGGCCATCGCGCGCACCATCAGGGTCGAGCTCTGCGCCCCGGCGTTGCCGCCGGAGTCGATGATCAGCGGCAGGAAGAACACCAGCACCGCCACCGCCTCGATGGCCTCCTCGTACTGCGAGATCATCAGGGCGCCCAGGGTGTTGAACGCCACCAGCCCCAGCAGCCAGCCGACCCGCTTGCGATACAGCAGGAACGGGCTCGCCTGGCGCGGACTCAGCGGGAGGTTGCCCACCGAACCCAGCTTGTGGAAATCCTCGGTGGACTCGGCCTCGATCACGTCCATGACGTCGTCCACCGTGACCACGCCCAGCAGCTCGCCGTTCTCGCCCACCACCGGCAGGCTCTCGATGTCGTAGTGCTGGATGCGCCGCGCGGCCTCGACGCGGTCGGCGTCCACCTGCACGGTGTAGGGCGACTCGTCGTCGATCAGGCTGCGCACCGGGCTGTCGGGCTCGGCGCGCAGGAAGCGCCGGATGGGGATGGCGGCCAGCAGGGTGCGGTCATCGTCGACCACGAAGATCACGTTGTTGGAGTGTTCGTCACCGGTGCGCCGCACATGGGCCAGTGCGCGCTTGAGCGTCCAGTCCGGGGCCACCGCGACCACCGACGGCGACATCACCCGGCCGACCGAATCCTCGGGGTAGTTGAGCTGTTTCAGGGCACGGCGGATGGCGCGGAACGGCAGCAGGCGCAGGTATTCGCGCAGGCGTTCGGCGTCCAGGGTCTGCAGCAGCGCGGTGAGGTCGTCGGTCTCCATCTCGGAGAGCAGAAAGCGCGCGTCCTCGCGTGACGACGCACCCAGCAGTCGCAGCTGGAAGGGGATGGCGAGATAGGCGAAGACATCGGCCTTGCGCCCGGGATGCAGCCGGTTGAAGATCGGGGTAACGTCGTCCGCGGGCAGCTCCATCAGCGCATGCGCGATGTCCTGCACGCGCATGTAGTCCAGCAGTTCGTCCAGGCCGGTGCGGTCGTCCAGCCGGACCAGTTCGCGCAGCTCGATGATGGACTGTTCGAGGTTGTGTTCCATGCCCTGCTCCCGGCGGTCGATGGCGGATCACCGGCACGCGCGGCGCGGTGACGACGAGGGACCGTCGTAATCGGATTTCCAGGACGGGGCAGATCGCAGGATCCGGCCGCCTCCCGGCGCTCTGGTGTCATGAGGCCCGGCGGCAGCGGCGGAGAAGGGTGCGCAGTGCTTACGGCCGGGCGACGATAGATCGACAGCGTGTTCGGCGTTTCATCGTGCGTTCCCTTGTGGCAGGTCCCGTCATTCTAACGGATCCTCTGTGTCACTCAAGTGCTTGCGTGCGATGCTTGCACCGGTTTGAGCACTCGCGCGAACCTTCCGGCCTGCGTCCGGTCGCTAGGGAAACACTGATCAATGTACACGCTCGCGCTCGAGTCGCTTTTGCGTGCGAACAAGGCGCGGCGACCGCCATGCAGCATTCTGCACAAGGGAGCCGCAACGCCGTGCGCGCGCCCGTTTTTGATCAACAACGGGCGGCCGAGCCCCTTCGGGGTTGGCACGCCAGGTTCCCCGATCCTGCGTTGCGGCCCTTGCCGGTAGAACCACTACCGGCTGCGCACCGCGCCTTGGTTCGGAAAACCTGGCGTGCCAACGCGAGCGTGTACATTGATCAGTGTTTCCCTGGTCTGACCCCGTCTGGAGCCGAGCATGTCTTCGTCGCCGTCCCCATCCGCTGCCCCGTCGCAGGATCCTGTTCTGAACGTGGCCGCGCTGACGTTCGTCTATCCCGGCGCGCCGGAGACGCCGGTGCTGCGCGGGGTGGATCTGACGCTGGCGCCGGGGGAACGGGTGGCGATCGTCGGCGAGAGCGGTTCCGGCAAGTCCACCCTGCTGCACCTGGCCGCGGGGCTGGAGCACCCGGGCGAGGGCGAGGTGCGGCTGGCGGGCACTTCCCTCGGCGCCCTGGACGAGGCCGGCCGCACGCGACTGCGCCGGCGTGTCGCCGGCATCGTGTTCCAGTCGTTCCACCTGATCCCGACTCTGGATGCGCGCGAGAACGTGATGCTGGCACTGGAGCTGGCCGGGCTCCCCGACGACGTTTCCGGCCGCCGGGCGCGGGTCGCGGAGCGTCGCCGGCGTGCGGACGCCGCGCTGGCGGCGGTCGGCCTGGAAGGACTGGGCGGACGCCTGCCCGAAGCCCTCAGCGGCGGGGAACAGCAGCGCGTGGCGATCGCCCGCGCGCTGGTGCACCAGCCGGCCCTGATCCTGGCCGACGAACCGACCGGCAACCTCGATTCGGTGACTGGCGAGTCGGTCTTCTCGCTGCTGCTGGAGCAGGTAGCCACGCATGACAGCGCCCTGCTCCTGGTGACCCACAGCGCGGAACTGGCCCGCCGCCTCGACCGCATCCACACCATGCACGACGGTCTTCTGCGGGAGGGCTGACGGCCATGGGCCTGATCTGGCGGGCGTGGATGCGCGACTGGCGCCGCCGACCCCTGCAGCGGGTGCTGACCCTGCTGGGTGTGGTGATCGCGGTGGCCGTGGTGCTGGCGGTGGATCTGGCCAATCAGTCCGCGCAGAGGGCCTTCGACCGCTCGATGGAGACCGTCGCCGGCACCGCCACCCATCAGGTGCTGGGGCCGCCGGAGGGCTTTGCCGAGGCCCTGTATGCGGAACTGCGCAGCGCCGGTCAGCGGGAGACGGCGCCGGTGGTGGAAGGCGCCGCGCGTCTGGAAGACGGCCGAAGTATCTATCTGCTGGGCGTGGACCCGTTCGCCGAGGGGCCGTTCCGCGGCGCCGCCTCGGACATCGGCGCGGCACCCGTGCAGCGGCTGCTGACCGAGCCCGGGACGGTATTGCCGCCACGCCAGTGGTTCGCGGAGCAGGATGCGGCGGATGGCGACCGGATCGAACTGCAGGCGGCCGGTGGCCGCCACGCGGTGCGGGTACTCGAGGCAGACGGGGCCGGCGAGGACGACGGGCGGGTGTGGGTCACCGACATCGCCACCGCCCAGGTCCTGCTGGGGCGCGACGGGCGCCTCGACCGCATCGACCTGCGGCTGGAGGATGCCGAGGCGCAGCGGGCGATGGAACGCGCATTGGAGCGGGCCGCCGGGGCCGCGGGGGTGAACCCGGAGGAGCTGGAGATCGTTGAGTCCGGGGCGCGCGATCAGGCCTCGCGCGAGCTGGCACGGGCGTTCCGCATCAACCTGACGGCGATGAGCCTGCTGGCGCTGCTGATCGCGGCGTTTCTGGTCTACAACACCCAGACCTTCGCGGTGCTGCGTCGGCGCGAGCTGCTGTCCAGCCTGCGCCTGCTGGGGGCGGGGCGTGGTCGGGTCGTCGCCGTGGTCCTGCTGGAGGCGGCGCTGGTCGGACTGATCGGGACATTGCTGGGGGCGCTGGCGGGGATCGCGCTGGCGCAGGCACTGGTCGCGCAGGTGGCGCAGACCGTCACCGACCATTTCTTTGCCGCGGCGGTCACGCAGGTCACGCCCCGGCCGCTGGCTCTGCTGGCAGTGCTGCCACTGGGGGTGGGCGTGGCGCTGCTGGCCGCGCTGGCCCCGGCGCTGGAGGCGGCCCGCCACGCGGGGCCGTCGGGGCAGGGCGCCGGGGCCGGCGAGGCGCGGGCGCGGCGGCGGGCGAACCGTCTGGCCCTGACCTCCCTCGGCCTGCTGGTCGCCGGCGCCGGAGTGCTCATCACCGGCGTGGCCGGGCTGCCGGGGGCCTTCTTCGGCCTGTTCCTGCTGATTGCCGGTTTCGTGCTGCTGCTGCCCCGGGTCCTCGGCTGGACGCTGCGCGGACTGGCCGCCCTCAGCGCCGGCCGCAGCCTGCCACGGATCGGGCTGCGCAGCCTCGAGCGCAGCCTGTCGCGCAGCGGCCCGGCCGCCTCGGCCCTGACCCTTGCGCTGGCCGCGACCATCGCGGTCTCGGTGATGGTGGGCAGCTTCCGCGGCAGCGTGGAGCAGTGGCTGGCACAGGCCCTGACCTCGGATCTCTACGTGACACCGGTCGCCCCGGCCGCGGCTCGGGATGCCGCGCGCCTGCCGCAGGACTGGGCCGGGCCGCTGTTGAGCGAGTCCGGGGCCGAATCGCTGAGTACCGGTACCACGGTGGAGACCGGCAGCGACGCGGGTCGGGTCGAGCTGTTCGTGGTGCGGCCGCACCCGGACTGGCTGGAACACCTGCCGCTGCTGCAGGTGGATGGTCCCCGGGGCGGGCTGGCGGACCGTCTGGCCGCCGGCGAGGCCGTGCTGGTGACCGAGCCGTTCGCCGCGCACCATGGCCTGCAGGCCGGCGACGGCCTGGAGCTGGCGGTGCCGGGCGGCCGCCGGTCATTCGCGGTGGCAGGGGTCTACCGGGACTATGGCTCGCCTCGGGGGCGGGTAATGATGCCCCATGCGGCGTATGCCCGGGACGGGCCGGCACCGGCGGGCGTGGGTTCGTTCGGGCTGGTGCTGCCGCCGGATGCCGATCCGGAGGCCGCGGCCGAACGCATCGAGGCGTGGCTGGCGGAGCGGGATCCGGCCGCGGTGGTAACGCGGCCCGACACTCTCGAGGAGGAATCCATGGCGATCTTCGACCGGACCTTCGCGGTCACCCACCTGCTGCGGATCATCACCCTCGTAGTAGCCTTCATCGCCATCCTCGGGGCATTGATGGCGCTGCAGATGGAGCGCGCCCGCGAGTTCGCGACGCTGCGCAGCCTGGGGCTGGAACCCCGGGGCGTGCGGGGCCTGGTGCTGCTGCAGGGCGGGGTGCTGGGGCTGTTCGCGGTGCTCGCGGCGATCCCCGGGGGGCTGGGGATGGGCTGGATCCTGATCGAGGTGATCAATCGTCAGGCCTTCGGCTGGGGCATGGACCTGCGCTGGCCGGGACGCGAGGTGGCCGGGACGGTGTTCATCGGCCTCGTGGCCGCCCTGCTGGCCTCGCTGTGGCCGGCCTGGCGCATGGCGCGGATGCGCCTGCTGCCGGCGTTGCGGGAGGTGGCTTGATGGCGGGAATGATGCGCCGAGGACTGGATGTGCTCCGGGAGGGCGCCCCGGGCGTGTTTCTGATGGCCCTGGTGGCGTGCACCGGGGAGCCCCCGGAGCCCGATGCCGGGGTCGACGGGAACGGCGGAGCGCTGCGGGTCGGCGATGCCCTGGGGGTGGAGGATGTCGAGGGCTTCCGCCGGGCCGAGGAGCCGCGCGCGTTCGAGTTCCCGCGAGATCATGGGCCACATCCGGGGTTTCGCAACGAGTGGTGGTATCTGACCGGCAATCTGGAGGGCCCCGACGGCGGCCGCCACGGGTTCCACATCACCTTCTTCCGGGTGGCGCTGGCGCCGGAGCTGGAGGGCGACCCGGCGTTTCACGGGTCGAGCTGGGCCACGCCGCGGCTGTGGATGGCGCATGCCGCGATTCTCGACGTGGAGGGCGACTGGCACGCCTCGGAGGAGCGCTTCGCCCGGGATGCCGCCGGGCTGGCGGGTGCCAGCGAGCCGGTGGGCCGGGTGTGGCTGGAGGACTGGGTGCTGACCGGCCTGGCGGGCGACACCTGGGACCTGCGGTTCACGGTGGACGGGCGCGAACTGGAGCTGGAGCTGGAACCGGAGCGCGCCCCGGTGCTGCAGGGCGAGGCAGGGCTGAGCCAGAAGGGGCCGGAGCCGGGCAATGCGTCCTACTACTATTCCGTCCCTCGGATCGCCGCGCGCGGCACCCTGCGCGATGCGGACGGGGCGGAACGGGCGCTTTCGGGGCAGGCCTGGCTGGACCGCGAATGGAGCAGCGGCGCCCTGGCCGAGGGCCAGATCGGCTGGAACTGGTTTGCCCTGCAGTTCGACGACGGGAGCGACCTGATGTACTACCAGCTGCGGCGCGATGACGGCACGCCCCATGAGCTTTCGAAGGGCCGCTGGATGCCGGCCGATGCCCGGGATCACGAGCTGCGCCCGGAACACGTGGAGCTCGAACCGCTGCGGCATGCGCGCATGCCTTCGGGGAACCGTTACCCGGTGGTGTGGGCGATGACGGTCACGCCGCCGGATGGCAGCGCGCCCCGGCGTTTCCGCGTGGAAGCGGTGCGGGAATTTCAGGAAATGGATACGGTCATTCCCTACTGGGAAGGCGCGGTGGACATCCGTGACCGGGAGGGCGAGCTCCTGGGCCGTGGCTTCGTGGAACTGACCGGCTATGAACGCGAGGACGAGGAATGAACGGAATGACCGGTGGCAACGCGGATGCCCTGCGGGTGAAGGTCTGGGACTGGCCGACGCGGGTCTTTCACTGGGGACTGCTGCTGTGCCTGGTGGGGCTGTGGTACACCAGCACCGAATTCATGCTGTTCCGGTGGCACAAGTGGCTGGGTTACACCGTGCTGGGGCTGCTGCTGTTCCGCATCGTCTGGGGCTTTGTCGGCAGCGAGACGGCGCGGTTTCGCCACTGGCTGGCGGGGCCGGTGACGGTCGCGCGCTACGCATGGGGCCGGCTGCGCGGCACGGCACCCGAATACCTCGGCCACAACCCGCTGGGTGGCTGGGCGATCCTGCTGATGCTGGTGCTGCTGCTGGTGCAGGCGGTGACCGGACTGTTCGCCAATGACGACATCTTCAACCAGGGGCCGCTGGCCGATTCCGTCAGCCGAGACGTCGAACGTACGATGACACGGCTGCACAACTGGAACTTCGATCTGTTGCTGATCGTGATCGGCATCCACGTGCTGGCCGTGTTCACCTATCAGTTCATCCTGCGGATCCGCCTGATCGGCGCGATGATTACCGGCTACAAGCGCGGGGCCTGGTCGGACCACCCGCACATCGCGAACCCCTGGTTCGGACTGGTGCTGGTGCTGATGGTGGCCGCACTGGTGTTCGGGGTCGGGTCCGTCTGGGGGTAACCGGTTGTGGGAGATTGCTTGCAAGCGAAACGGGCTGCTGCCGGGCCTGACCGCTGCCGCGAGGCCTTGAGCTGGCGCTGCGGAGTCGGCGGCTTTGGCTACCGCCGGGGGTTGCGCTCTCTCGCGAGCGCGCCGCGAGGTCCTTTCTTGCTTGCCCAAGAAAGGACCCAAAGAAGGGCACCCGGAGCTCGCCCGGGAACCTTGCTCCGGGCGCCTCGCGCCGGCGGCGCCGAACTCGCGAAGCTGCGCTTCGCTCAGACAAGCAGCGCCTTTTCTCCCGCGCCCGACCTCTGCGCTCGGTGCGGCAAACGGGGCTGGAGGACCACCGCCCGTTCCTTTTTCGCCAGGCGGGCAGACCGGGGCTGTGAACGCCCCGGCCGAGACCAGGACCGTTGGCAACCGATTGTGCCGGATCGGCGAGAGGGCTCGCCTCCTACCGTGTTGACGCCTGCCCCCGCAGGAGGCCGGCCCTCCGGCCGATCGGGGCCGGGATGCCGTGTCGCATGGGAAGATGTCGCCCCCAAAGGACACCACGAGCCTTCGGTTCGCTTGCAAGCAAGCTCCCACAGTCACTGTTGCATACCCGGCACCGGGAGGGTGCCCGGGTAGGGCCATGGGCATGCCCTGCCGAGCCACATGATCTTCTTCCATCAGGGTTTCGGGTGGAGCTTCTGCCCACACGCGATTCCTTTTAAGGATGGACGGGAATGAGCTCTGCGAAGGGCCCGTACCAAAGCTTGAATCCGTTGGTGCACCGGACCGCCGCTGCATCAGGAACCGGGGAATGCACGATTCGGGCGCCCCACGATCAGCCGGGCCGGGACCGGGGCACCAATGGCCGGAGCGCCTCCGGTTTACCCCCCTCCCGTTGCGAGCCCCTTGCGGAGGGTGCCTCGCGCCGGAAACAAGGCGCCGGCTGTCTGAGCGAAGCGTAGCTTCGCGAGTTCGGCGCCGCCGGCGCGGGGCACCCGGAGCAAGGTTCCCGGGCGAGCTCCGGGTGCCCTTCTTTGGGTCCTTTCTTGGGCAAGCAAGAAAGGACCTCGCGGCGCGCTCGCGAGAGAGCGCACCCCCGGCGGCAGCCAAAACCGCCGACTCTGCAGCGCCAGCTCAAGGCCCGCGGCAGCGATCAAGCACAGGCAGTAGCCCGAAGCGCCGCGGCAGCGGTCGGGTAGCAGCTCCTGTTCGCTTGCAAGCAAGCTCCTGCAGCCTTTGCCGGGTGCCGGGTGCCGGGTGCCGGGTGCCGGGTGCCGGGTGCCGGGGCCGGGGGGCGGCACCGGGCGGCGAGCACCGCGCCGGCGTTACATCGCGCGGATGCGTTCGCGTTGCGTGGCGAGCTGCTCGCGGGTGGCCTGCATCTCGGCGACGCGGTCGCGCTCCTTCTGCACCACCTCGGCCGGGGCGCGGTCGACGAAGCTCTCGTTGGACAGGCGTTTCTCGCTCTGCTCGAGGTTCTTGTCGAGCTTGTCGATCTCCTTGTCCAGGCGGGCGAGCTCGGCGTCCTTGTCGATCAGGCCGGCCAGGGGGATCAGCAGCTGCATCTCGTCGACCAGGGCCATGGCGGATTCCGGGGCCTCGTCGGCGGCGTCCAGCCAGGTGACGTCCTCGGGCTTGCCGAGGAATTCCAGCAGGGCGCGGTGGCGCTGATAGCGCTCCCGGTCGGCGTCGCTCCAGTTCTTCACCAGCACCGGCAGCGGCTTGCCCGGGGCGATGTCCATCTCCGCACGGATCCGGCGCAGGCCGGTGATGAAGTCCTTGACCCAGTCGAGCTCGGCGGTGGCGGTGGCATCGCGCGGGAATCCGTCCTGCGCCGGCCAGGGGCGCTGCACCAGGAACTCGACGTCGTCGCCGATGCCGGCGTGCGGCTTCGCACTGGTCCAGATCGCCTCGGTGATGAACGGGATCACCGGGTGCAGCAGGCGCAGCAGGGCCTCGAGCACAGTGACCAGCGTATTGCGCGTGGCGCGCTTGACCGCCTCCGGCGTGGCGTCGTCGTTCAGCACCGGCTTGGTCAGCTCCAGGTACCAGTCGCAGTAGTCGTGCCAGGTGAACTCGTAGAGCGTCTGGGCGGCGAGGTCGAAGCGGTAGGCGTCGAGCTGCTGCGTGGCGGTCGCGGCGGTTTCGGCCAGGCGGTCGAGGATCCAGCGATCGGCGAGGGTGCGGTGCTCTGCCGTGTCGTCCGCGGCCGAGCAGTCGTGGCCCTCGACGTTCATCAGCACGAAGCGCGAGGCATTCCACAGCTTGTTGCAGAAGTTGCGGTAGCCCTCGATGCGGCCGAGGTCGAACTTGATGTCGCGCCCGGTGGTGGCCAGCGCGGCCAGGGTGAAGCGCAGGGCATCGGTTCCGAACGCGGGGAAGCCGTCGGGGAAGGCCTTGCGCGTGGTCTTCTCGATCTTCTTCGCCATCTGCGGCTGCATCAGGCCCCGGGTGCGCTTGGCCACCAGGTCGTCGGCGCTGATGCCGTCAATGAGATCAATCGGGTCGATCACGTTGCCCTTGGACTTGGACATCTTCTGGCCTTCCGAGTCGCGGATCAGGCCGGTGACGTAGACTTCGCGGAAGGGCACGTCGCCCATGAAGTGCTCGCCCATCATGATCATGCGGGCGACCCAGAAGAAGATGATGTCGAAGCCGGTGACCAGCACGCTGGTCGGGTAGAAGTCGCGCAGTTCCGGCGTCTCCTGCGGCCAGCCGAGGGTGGAGAACGGCCACAGCGCCGAGCTGAACCAGGTGTCGAGCACGTCCTCGTCCTGTTCCAGCGCCACCTCGGTGCCCAGGCCGTGCTTCTCGCGCACCTCGTCCTCGGAGCGCCCGACATACACGTTGCCATCGCTATCGTACCAGGCCGGGATACGGTGGCCCCACCAGATCTGGCGCGAGATGCACCAGTCCTCGATGTTGCGCATCCACTCGAAGTAGGTCTTCGACCAGTTCTCCGGCACGAAGCGGATGCGGCCGTCCTCCACCGCCTTGATCGCCGGTTCGGCCAGCGGGCCGGCCTTCACGTACCACTGGTCGGTCAGATAGGGCTCGACCACGGTGCCGGAGCGGTCGCCACGCGGGACCATCAGGCGGTGGTCCTCGGTCTTTTCCAGCAGGCCGAGGTGATCCAGATCGGCCACCACGCGCTTGCGGGCCTCATAGCGGTCCAGTCCGCGGTAGGCCTCGGGCACGTTGTCGTTCAGGCAGGCATCGATGGTCAGGATGTTGATCACCGGCAGGTCGTGACGCTGGCCCATCGCGTAGTCGTTGAAGTCGTGCGCCGGGGTGATCTTCACGCAGCCGGAGCCGAACTCGGACTCGACGTAGTCGTCGGCGATGATCGGGATCTCGCGCCCGACCAGCGGCAGGCGGATGGTCCTGCCGATCAGGTGGCGGTAGCGCTCGTCCTCCGGGTGCACCGCGACGGCGGTGTCGCCCAGCATGGTCTCCGGGCGCGTGGTGGCCACGGTCAGGTGCCCGGAGCCGTCGGCCAGCGGATAGCGGAAGTGCCACAGATGGCCGTTTTCCTCCTCCGACAGCACCTCCAGGTCGGACAGCGCGGTGTGCAGTACCGGGTCCCAGTTGACCAGGCGCTTGCCGCGGTAGATCAGGCCCTCGTCAAACAGGCGCACGAAGACCTCGAGCACTGCCTCGGAGAGCCCGTCGTCCATGGTGAAGCGCTCGCGCGACCAGTCCACCGAATCGCCCAGCCGGCGCATCTGCCGGGTGATGGTCCCGCCGGATTCGTTCTTCCAGTCCCAGACCGCGCGGACGAACTCCTCGCGCCCGAGGTCGTGGCGGGTCTTTTCCTGCGCCGCCAGCTGGCGCTCGACCACCATCTGCGTGGCGATCCCGGCGTGGTCGGTCCCGCCCTGCCACAGGGTGCGGTCGCCGTGCATGCGCCGGTAGCGGATCAGGGTGTCCATCAGCGTGTGCTGGAACGCATGCCCCATGTGCAGCGTGCCGGTCACGTTCGGTGGCGGCAGCAGGATGCAGTAGTTGGCCTCGCCCGTCTCCGGCGGCGCGAAGATGTTCGCGGCCTCCCAGCGTTCGTACTGGGCCTGTTCGATGCTCTTGGGGTCGAAGCTCTTGTCCATGGTCGGGCCGGGCTCGGGGTGTGGATGGCAAAGCCGCGCATTATAACGAGGGATGCAGTTCGTGACCCGTTTTCCTGCGCGGCCTGTCGAAACCCTCGGCCCGTGTGCGAGAATAAGTCGAACGTGATGACCGCTGAGTGTGGCGGGCCTGTGCGCCGCAACCGGATAACAACGAGGAGAAAGACCGATGTTCACGAAAGGAAAGATTGCTGCCGCCGTGGGCGGTGCCCTGATGCTGGTCGGTGGCCTGTCCGTGGCCCAGGCCGACACCTTCCACGGCGGATACGTCGGTGGCCAGCTGGTGATCGTGGACTACGATTTTGATGTGGATCCCGGTCCCTCCCTGTCCGACACCGACGTGGGCATCGGTGGCGTGATCGGTACCGGCACCACGGAGAACAATTACTACCTGGGCGTGGAGCTCGACTTCTGGCTGGATCAGGCCGACGACTCGACCACCTGGAACGGTGTGGATTACGACGTGGATGTGAAGCACAGCTATGGCGTGAACCTGCGTCTCGGCCGGGTCTTCAACGACGACCTGCTGGTCTACGGTCTGCTCGGGTACCAGGGCACCAAGGCCAAGGTGTCCGCCGACGGGCTCGGGTCGGATTCCGAGACGTACGAGGGCGGTCGCGGTGGCGTGGGTGTCGAGTACCAGCTCGAGAACCGCATGTTCTTCCGCGGCGAGTATTCGCAGACCTTCCACGGAGACGAAACCGTGCTTGGCGGGGTCGATGTGGATCCGGATTCCTGGCAGGTGAAGGGCGCGATCGGTTACCGCTTCTGAAGCCCCACGGGGCAGGACCGGAATGAAGGGGCCCCGCGCGCCAGGGTGGCGTGCGGGGCCCGTTGTATCGGGGCATTCCGGTGCCCCGTGAGCGGGTTGCGGGATCAGCCGCTGACCCACTCATCGCACCAGCCGCCCGCGGCGACGTTGACGCCCTGGAAATCGGCGTGATGGCATCCGCCGTTGCCGTCCCAGAAGGCGCAGTTGTCGCAGCGCTCGCCCTCGGAGTAGTCCGGGTGATCGGCGTTGGCGGCATCCGCCACGTAGTTGTGGGCGTGTCCGTCCTCGGCCATGGGATTGGCCGTGGCCACGGACATGCCGGCCATGCTCACGACCGGGATGGTGGCGAAGGCCGCGGAGGCGCGGCGGAGAAAGGTACGGCGGCTGATATCGGTCTTGTCGGACATGGTTCCGACCTCCTTCCTGGTAGTTTTCTTGTGACGGGCATCTCTGCGGATGCCGTCGCTACCTTGCATCCATTGTCCGCGTGAGTTCTACGTGAATGGACCACATTTCCACTCGAATCGAAGGGATTCATGATCCAGCTCAAAGGTCGGGTCAGGGGAGGGGCATCGCCTGCCAACGGATCTCACATGGAGTGGTGTTCCAGCGGATAGCCGCGGTCGCGGAAGTAGCGCCAGCGGGCGCGACCGGCGGCGCGGCCGGCTTCGTCGCCGCCGACGATGTCGGCCACGCGTTCGAAACGCCCGCAGTATTCGGGGACCTCGGCGGCCAGGTTCACCAGCACGTCGCAGTGGGTGGTCGGGGCACGGGAATCGTGCAGGGTCACCGGCACGTCGGCGGCGTCTACCTCGGTGGCGTGGGGCAGGAAGGCGGTGTCGCGGAAGGTCCACAGCCATTCGTCCAGGCTCTGTGTCAGGGCCGGGTCCCCGGTGTGGACGTGGACCCGGTGGCCCTGGCGCGAGGCCTTCTCGGCCAGCCTGCAGGCCAGCCGCAGGCGCGCGTCAGGCTGCGCATCCTGCAGCAGGTAGAAGGTGACGCGGGTCATGTGCCGGCGAGCCTCAGGCCTGGTCCAGCAGGTACTGCATCAGCATCGGGACCGGACGGCCGGTCGCGCCCTTTTCCTTGCCGCTCTTCCAGGCCACCCCGGCGATGTCGACGTGCGCCCAGGTGTAGTCCTCGGTGTAGCGCGAGAGGAAGCAGCCGGCGGTGATGGTGCCCGCCGGGCGGCCGCCGATGTTGGCCATGTCGGCGAAGTTGCTCTTGAGCTGTTCCTGGTACTCCGGCCACAGCGGGAGTTGCCAGCCGCGGTCGCCGGTTTCCTCGCCGGCCTGCTGCAGCTGCCGGACCAGACGGTCGTCGTTGCCCAGCAGCGCGGCTCCCTGGTGGCCCAGGGCGATGATGCAGGCGCCGGTGAGGGTGGCGATGTCGATCACCGCCTTTGGCTTGTAGCGCTCCACCCAGGTCAGGGCGTCGGCCAGCACCAGACGGCCTTCGGCGTCGGTGTTGAGGATCTCGACGGTCTGCCCGGACAGGGTGTGGATGATGTCGCCGGGGCGGGTGGCGCGGCCGTCCGGCATGTTCTCCGCGCTGGTGACCACGCCGACCACGTTGATCGGCAGGCCCAGTTCGCACGCCGCCTCGATCACCCCGAACACGCTGGCGGCGCCGCACATGTCGTATTTCATCTCGTCCATCTCGGCGCCCGGCTTGAGCGAGATGCCGCCGGTGTCGAAGGTGATGCCCTTGCCGACGAACACCACCGGGGCATCGTCCTTGTTGCCGCCGCGGTATTCCATCGCGATCAGGCGCGGCGGGCGCTCGGACCCCTGGCCGACGGCGAGGATGGCCCCGGCGCCCAGGGCCTCCAGCTCGTGTTCGTCGAGCACCGTGGTCTCGAGACGGTCATACTGTTCGGCCAGCCGGCAGGCGGTGTCGGCGAGGGATTCGGGATAGCAGACGTTGGGCGGGGTGTTGCCCAGGTCCTTCGCCCGGTTCATGCCGGTGACGATGGCCGCGGCCTCGCTGCAGGCCTTCTTCGCCGCATCGGCGTGGCCGCGGTCCACGGCAAACTGGACCTTTTCGAGCTTGACGGGGCGGGTCTCTTCCTTGCCCTTGAACTCGAAGAAGCGATAGGCGGCGTCGCCGATGGCGGTGATCAGGGTGCGCAGGGTCCAGGCGATATCCTTGCCGCGCGGGACGAAGTCCTCCACCGCGATCACCGCGCTGTCGGCCGGGCGCTCCACCAGCGCGGTGGCGAGGGTCTGGCAGGCCTTGCGCGCAGCGCGGGCGTCGTAGTCCTTCTTCGCGCCCAGGCCGATCAGCAGCGCGGAACCCTTGCGCCCGGTTCCGGGCACCAGCAGGCGCGAGCCGGCGTCGCCGTCCATCTCGCCGGCCTTGAGCAGGGCTGCGAGGTCGCCGTCGCGGGCCGCATCCAGGTCCCGTGCGCCCGGGGCCGGCTTGCGCCGGTGGCTGACGGCGGCGGCGCGGATCCCGGCGCGGGGTTTGTCGACGGCGGAGGTGGTGACGGAGAATTGCATGGGCGCCTCGCGGGATGAAATGAATGTTTTCCAGTGATACTACCAGCGCGCCGCCGGGGCGCACTACGCACACCGGCGACGTGGATACGGGCCGCGCATGATCCTGCGCCGGGCCGAGCGCTTCGTTGCGCGCGAACTCCTGGTGACCCAGGCGGCGGTCACCGTGGTGCTGCTGCTGGTGATCGTCGGCGGGGTGCTCGCGCGGGTGCTGCAGGACGTGGCCGAGGGCAGCGTGCCGGCGGATTTCCTGCCGGCACTGGTGGGCTTCGGCGCGTTCAAGGGCATCGTCTACCTGTGGCCGGTGGCGCTGTTTCTGGGGTTCATGCTGGTGCTCGGCCGCATGCAGCGCGACAGCGAACTGATCGCGCTGCAGTCGGGCGGGATGTCGTTTGCGGCGCTGTATCGTGCCCTGTTCCTGGTCGCCGGACCGGCGGCGATCCTGCTGGCGGCGCTGATGAACACCGTGGTGCCCTGGACCGAGGGCGAGGTGGACCGCATGCGCGATCTCGCCGACCAGCGCTCGGATCTGGTGGGGATCGCGCCGGGGCAGTTCCTGGAGTCGCGCGTGGGGGATCAGGTGTTCTTCGCCGAACGCCTGAGCGATGACCGCGAGGCGCTGGAGGAGGTCTTCATCTACCGCGAGGTGGACGGCGAGGCGCAGGTCACGGTGGCCGCGCGTGCGATCCCCGATCCCGGTGCCGAGGGCAGCGGCTTCCTGGTGCTGGAGGACGGCTACCGCTACGTCGGCACCCCGGGCAGCGGGGCCTTCCGCATGCTGGAATTCGAACGCCTGCGCACGCAGATCACCGAGCCCGACCCGGGCGCCGAGCGGCGCAGCCTGGAGGCGCACTCCACGCCGGAGCTGTGGGCCGAGCGGGACGACCACGAGGTGCGTGCGGAGCTGGAGTGGCGCTTCGCCATGCCGCTGTCGATCGTGGTCCTGACGCTGATCGCCCTGCCGCTGTCGCTGGTGCCGCCGCGCAGCGGGCGCTACGCGCGCATCCCCGCGGCGATCGGGGTGTACGTGCTGTATGCCAACTTCCTGATCCTGGGGCAGGGGCAGCTGGCGGACGGCCAGGTGCCCGTGGCCGTGGGGCTGTGGTGGGCGCACGGCGCGATGCTCGTGCTGTGGCTGCTGCTGGCCTGGCGCAAGGGCCTGCTGCGTCGGCCGCGCCGGGGTGCGGGCCCGCCGGCGGGGGAGCCGGCATGACCACGATCCTGGGGCGCTACATCATCCGCCAGGTGCTGCTGGGGACCGCGCTGGCGGCGCTGCTGCTGGTTGCGCTGGATGCGGTGTTCGCGCTGATCGACGAGCTGCGGGACATCGGCCGCGGCGATTACGGCGTGGCGCAGGCGCTGATGTACGTGGCCCTGACGCTGCCGCGGCGGATGTACGAGATGATGCCGCCGGCAGCGCTGCTCGGTGGTCTCCTGCTGCTGGGCAACCTCGCGGCGGGCAGCGAGCTGACGGCCATGCGCGCCGCCGGGATGACCGTCGGGCGGTTCGTCGGCTGGGTCATGCAGGGCGGGCTGATCGTGGTGCTGGCGATGGTCGCGATCGGCGAGTTCGTCGCGCCGGTGGCGGAGAACCGCGCGCAGAACCTCAAGGCGACCGCCTTCGACCGCGAACTGAGCGTTGGCTCGATGGGGCTGTGGGCGCGCGACGGGCGGCGCATCGTGCATGCCGAGGCCGTGCTGCCGGATGACCGGCTGGCGGGCGTGCGCGTGATCGAACTGGGCGAGGACCGGCGCCCGCGGGTGATCACCCGGGCCGCGGGTGCGCGTTACACGGACGGCGAGTGGTGGCTGGAGGACGTGGAACGCTCGCGCCCGGATTTCGACGGGGTAGTGACGGAACATGCCGAGGAGGAACGCGTGGACCGCCTGATCGCCCCGGAGTACTTCTCGGTGCTGGTGGTGGAACCCGCGCAGATGGGAGCGCGCGACCTGCATCGTTACATCCAGTACCTGCAGGAAAACCGCCTGGATTCGGCGCCCTACGAGGTGGCCTTCTGGCAGCGCCTGACCCTGCCGGCCTCGACCTGGGTGATGCTGCTGCTGGCGATCCCGTTCCTGTTCGGGTCGCAGCGCGAAGGCGGGGCCGGGCGTCGGCTGTTCGTGGGGATCGCGATCGGGGTGTCGTTCGCGATCGTGATGCGGGCGATGACCCATGTCGGACTGGTGTTCGCGCTGCCGCCGGTGCTGGCGGCCAGTGTGCCGGTGCTGCTGTTCCTGGTAGCGGGGCTGCTGGGGCTGCGGCGCGTGGCATGATGTGACGCGGATTATCGACGACGGGAGAACGACGCAATGAGAGCAGGCGGAAGACCGTCCCGGACCGGGCGCGCGGGACAACTCCTGTGGCTGCTGCTGGTAGCCGGCATGCTGGCCGCCTGTGGCAGCCCGGGGCCCACCGATCTCGATCCGCTGCCGCGCTCGGCCACGGTGCTGGTGTTCGGGGACAGTGTGACCCACGGAACCGGCGCCGGTGATGGCGAGGACTTTCCGACGCGTCTGGAGGCGATCACCGGCTGGGCCGTCATCAACGACGGTGTGCCCGGCGATCGGGCGGATACCGCACGCGGGCGCATCGAGGACAGCCTGGTCGAACATGAACCGGATCTGGTCATCCTCGAGCTCGGCGGCAACGACTTCCTGCGCGGGCGCCAGCCGGCGGACGTGAAGGAGGATCTGCGGGTACTGATCGGATACGTGCGCGACCACGGGGCGCAGCCGCTGCTGATCGGCGTGCCCGAGGCCTCGGCCCTGGGGGCCGCTACCGGGCGGCTCAGTGACGACGCGATCTATCGCGAGCTGGCGCGCGAGGAGGACGTGCCACTGATCGAGGGGGTGCTGGCCGGGGTGCTGAACGACGCGGATCTGCGTGCGGACCGCATCCACCCGAACGCGGACGGCTATGCACGCATGGCCGAGGAGATCGCCGACGGGCTGATGGAGGTCGGGCTGTGGCTGGGACGCCGAGCCCCGTGAGCGGATGACGGGGCGCGGGTGACCGCGCGCGATCAGCCGCCCCCGGAGTCCTGTTCGTCCTGGTTTTCTTTCCAGCGCGGACGCTTGAGCGGCCGCGTGCGCATCAGCACGGTGGAGGACAGCCAGTCGTGCAGCATCCAGCGCTGCGGGTGCAGGGCACTGGCGCCCAGGGCGAGAACCCCCAGCGCGGTCATCAGCGCGGTCATCCAGTCGCCGTGCTCGCGCGCCAGATGGATCGCCATCAGGATGAACATCCACTGCGAGATCCCCACCAGGAAACGCAGCGTGGCCTGCCAGGAGGTGATCCGGCTGTCATCCTCGCTGCGCACCACCAGGTTCCAGGTCTGCATCCCGAGGGTCTGTCCGGTCCGGCGCCAGAAGCCGTAGAAAAAGGCCCAGGCGGCGAAGATGTTGAGGGTCAGCTGGACCTGCCAGAAGAACACGTCCAGCAGGTTCCACAACGGCAGGGTCACCAGCCCCAGCACCAGCCAGATGGCCAGTACCAGCAGGCTGTCATAGAGCAGTGCGCCGAAGCGCAGCAGCAGGCCGACGGGGCGGGAGTCGCGTTCGGGAGCGGGGATGTCGTTCATGGGGTCTCGCTGGTCACTGCGCGGAAGATTGCGTAGTCTTGCGGTATGTCGCGACGGTTTCAACGTATCCCGCTCGAATTTCCGGCCCGGCTCGAGCTGGATGGCCGGACATGCCCGGTGCGCGTGCTCGACATCTCGTTGCGTGGAGTGCTGGTGGAATGCGAGGGGCTCGAACCGCTCGCCCCGGGCACGCCCGGTCAGGTGGACATCCCGCTCAGTGACGAGGCCCGCATCGCGTTCGAGGGCAAGGTGCGCTGGCAGCAGGGCGAGCGGCTGGGGCTGGAGATCGCCGCCATGCCGCTGGAATCCGCCGGGCACCTGCGGCGCCTGGTGGAGCTGAACCTGGGCGACGAGGCACTGCTGGAGCGTGAGTTCGCCGCCATGGTCGCCGAGCCGCCGGGCGAGGATGACCCGGGCAGTTGATCCCGGGCCCTGATCCCGGGCCCTGAACCCGGGGGGCTCAGTAGAGCTCGCTGAACGGCAGTACCTCCACCCACTCCCCGGCGCGTGCGCCGTCCGCCTCCCGCGGCAGTACCACGAAGGCATTCGCCCGGCTCATCGCGCTCAGCTGATGCGATCCCTGTCCCCCGGCGCTGCGCACCACGTCCAGGCCGTCCTCGGTCTCCACGATCGCCCGCTGATAATCCGTGCGCCCCGGCCGCTTGCGCAGATCCTCGCACAGCCGTGCGCGCAGGGTGCGCGGTTCGCCCACCGGCAGGCCAGCCAGACTGCGCAGCGCCGGGCCGACGAACAGGCCGAACGTCGCCATCGCCGAGACCGGGTTGCCCGGCAGCCCGATGAACCGCGCCTGGCCGAAGCGGCCGAAGGCCAGCGGACGCCCGGGCTTCATCGCGATCTTCCAGAAGCCGACCTCGCCGCGCTCCTGCAGGATGCGGGTGATGTAGTCGGCATCACCCACCGAGACCCCGCCCGTGGTCAGGATCAGATCGGCCTCGCGGCCCGCGGATTCCAGGGCCTCGCGCACGGCGTCCTCGTCGTCGGGAATGACGCCGTAGTCGCGGGCCTTGACCGCGTAGCGCGACAGCAGGGAACGCAGCATGTGACGGTTGCTGTCGTGGATCTGGCCGGGCTCCAGGGGTTCGTCCACCGGGACCAGTTCGTCGCCCGTGGAGAAGAACACCACGCGCGGCTTGCGCAGGACCTCGACCTCACTGATGCCCTGGCTGGCGAGCACCCCGATCTCGGCCGGACCGAGCACCTGCCCGGCGCCATAAAGCCGTTCGCCGCTGCGGGTATCCTCGCCGGGGCCGCGGATGTTCGCGTTGTCCGCGGCCGGGCGGTCGCAGCGTATGTGGTCACCTTCCACCGTCACGTGCTCCTGCATGACCACGGTATCCGCGTCGTCCGGGACCACCGCGCCGGTGAGGATCCGCACGCAGGAGCCCGGCGGCAGCGCGCCGTCCCACGGGTGCCCGGCGGCCGAATGGCCGGCCAGATGCAGCCGGGCGCCGGCTTCGCGGGCATCGGCGGCGCGCAGGGCGTAGCCGTCCATCGCCGAAACCCGGGCCGGAGGGACGTCCAGCCGTGCATGCACGTCCGCGGCAAGAACCCGTCCGGTGGCCGTCTCCAGACTGCGCGTGCGCGTCCCGGCGACCGCCTGGCAGGCCTCCAGGACGGCGGCGCGCGCCTGTTCCACGGTGAGGGCGGTGGGGTCGAATTCGTCACAGGCGGCCGCGTTCATCCGGTTCCTCCGTTGTCATCTGTCAGCCGTTCAATAACGGGTAAAGGGAAAGGTGTTCGATGATGAAGTCCGCCACCGGCGAGGGGTCGTCCAGCGGCAGCACCGGGCCATGGAAGGGCAGCCCGCCGGCGTCGGTGGCCACTGCGACCACCCCCGGTGTGTCGGGGTACAGCGGTGGCTTGTCGTTGGCCTTGCGGTAGACCTCGATGCGCGGCAGGTCGGCGTTCTTGAAGCCCTCCACCAGGATCAGGTCCGAGCGCGCCGGATCCAGTTTCGCGCACAGGGCGTCGAGGTCGGGGGTCGCCCCTTCCTCGATCTCGGGCGTCTCCACCATCAGGGCGAAGCGCCGGGACGAGGCCACCAGTGTCTGGTCGGCCCCCGAGTGACGCAGCTCGTAGCTGTCCTTGCCCGGTTTGTCCACGTCGAACTCGTGGTGGGCATGCTTGATCACGGCGGGGCGCAGGCCGCGATTGCGCAGCTCCGGAATCAGCTGCTTCAGCAGTGTGGTCTTGCCCGAGCCGCTCCAGGCGGCAAAGCCGATGCGCGGCAGCGTGTTGTCCGGGTGGCTCATGACGGTTCCTCTCCCTGGTGGCGACGGCCCGGTGCGGTACCGGTCGTCGGGGAGTGTAAGGAATCGGCCGCCAATCTACACGCCGGTTGCGGGGCGCAGTAAGTTCCCGGGGTCACCGCGGGGCGAGATCTTCGGGGGTGTTGAGGTTGGCGAAGGCCTCGGGGCAATCGGAGAAGTCGGCGGTCACGGCGCCGTGTTCGCGCAGCCAGGCGCCGGCGGGCAGGGGGCCCGCCGCGATCGCGGCGCGCAGGGCGGGCACCAGTCCGGCACCCAGCAGCAGGAACAGCGGCTGCAGGCGCCGGCCGTCGTGGGCCATCGCCGCGGGGGCGGCGTGTTCGGCCCGCGCCGCCTGCAGGCGGGGGCCGAGGTCGTGCGGGGCGCTCGGGGCATCCACGGGGACGCACAGCAGGTCGCGGCCGGGTCGGGCGGCACCGGCCGCGGCAATGCCGGCCAGCGGGCCGCGGTAATCGGGATGTTCGTCGGCGACACAGGGAAACCCCAGCCGCGCGCAACGGTCCATTTCGGTATTAGTGCTGACGACGATGCCATCGACCTGTCCCTGCAGACGCTCGACGGCATGTTCGATCAGCGGCCGGCCCCGGTATTCGAGCCACGCCTTGTTGCAGCCGCCCATGCGCCGGCCCTGACCGCCGGCGAGGATGACCCCCAGCGGCGGGCGCTCCGGGGCGGCGGGTGGAGTCTGGCGGGAGTCCTGCGGCATGGGCGTTCGTTTGTGCAATGGCCTATGTTGTAGGGTGCGGCATGCGTGGCGGACACGATACGAGGACGACAGCGATCCATGATCCGATTCCGTAACCAACGCGGGGCCATGGCCCGCTGGCTGCTGTGGCTGACACTGCTGGTGGTCGGCACGGCCGGCGCGCTGCTGGCCAGCGCCGATAACGGTGGCGACCGCGAAGCCGTGCTCCTGACCGTGGACGGGGCCATCGGTCCGGCGACCGTAGATTACATCACGCGCGGGATCGATGCCGCGGAGGAGCGCGGTGCCGAGATGGTCGTGCTGCAGCTGGACACGCCCGGTGGCCTCGATTCCAGCATGCGCAGCATCATCAAGCACATGCTGCAGTCCGAAGTGCCGGTGGTGACCTACGTGCACCCCGCCGGCGCGCGGGCCGCCAGTGCCGGGACTTACATGCTCTACGGCTCGCATGTCGCGGCGATGACGCCGGCGACCAATCTGGGCTCGGCGACCCCCGTGCAGATGGGCGGGGGCGGCCTGCCCGGCATGGACGAGGAAGACCTGGACGAGCTGCGCGAGGAAGCGGAAGACGAGGCCGAGAACGGGAACGGGAACGGGAACGGCGACGAGGAGCGGGACAACGGCGAGGACGCCGTCGAGCCGGCCACCGAGGAAGAGCTGCTGGAGGACGACCCCGAGCCCCGGCGCGGCGACGATGCGATGGAGCGCAAGGTGCTGGAGGACGCGGTTTCCTACATCCGCGGCCTGGCCGAGCGCTACGACCGCAATGCCGACTGGGCCGAGGAGACGGTACGCGAGGGCTCCAACCTGACCGCCACCGCGGCGCTGGAAAAGAACGTCATCGATTTCGTCGCCGACAACCTGGACGATCTGCTGGCGCAGCTCGACGGGCATACCGTGAAGCTGATGTCGGGTGAACGCGAACTGGTGACCGAGGGCATCGAGATCGTGCGCATGGATCCCGACTGGCGCACCGAGCTGCTGTCGCTGATCACCAACCCCAACATCGCCTACATCCTGATGCTGATCGGGATCTACGGCATCATCTTCGAACTGGCGAATCCGGGCGCGGTCTACCCCGGTGTGATCGGCTCCATCGCGCTGATCCTGGCGTTCTTCGCCCTGCAGGTGATGCCGATCAACTACGCCGGACTGGCGCTGATGCTGCTGGGGATGATCTTCATGATCGCCGAGGCCTTCGTGCCCAGCTTCGGCGCGCTGGGCATAGGAGGGCTCGTGGCGTTCATTACCGGTTCCGTGATCCTGTGGGACGACCCCAATCTGAACGTGGCCCTGCCGCTGGTGGTCGGCACGGCCATTGCCATCGGGCTGGTGTCGGTCTGGGTGCTGGGGCGGCTGTTCAAGCTGCGCGGCAAGAAGCCAGCCACCGGTCATGAAGAAATGATCGGCATGCTTGGCCACGCCCGCGAAGATTTCGAGGTGCGCGGGCCGGTGTGGGTGCACAGCGAGTTGTGGACCGCCGAGACCACCGCGCCGGTACGCGAGGGACAGGCCGTGCGGGTGACCGCGATCGACGGCCTGCGCCTGACCGTGGAGCCGGTGGAACAGGACGAGCGGGCCGCGGGCAGCGGCCCAGCGTAGCGCGGGCCGCCCCCGCGCGGCCGGCACATGAAGCAAGCCGCCGATTCGGCGGGAAGGAGCGCAACATGCTGAACGATTTCGGTTTTATCGTCGTACCGCTGGTGATCATCATCGCCCTGATCGCGATGTCGATCCGTGTCCTGCGCGAGTACGAACGTGGCGTCGTGTTCTTTCTCGGGCGCTTCCAGTCGGTCAAGGGGCCGGGCCTGATCATCGTGATCCCCGGGATCCAGCAGATGGTGCGCATCGACCTGCGCGTGATCACGCTGGACGTCCCGAGCCAGGACGTGATCTCGCAGGACAACGTGACCGTGCGGGTCAATGCGGTGCTGTATTTCCGCGTGGTGGATTCGGCCAAGTCGGTGATTCAGGTCGAGGACTACTACGCCGCTACCAGCCAGCTGGCCCAGACCACTCTGCGTTCGGTGCTCGGCAAGCACGAGCTGGACGAGATGCTGTCCGAGCGCGACAAGCTGAATTCCGATATCCAGTCGATCCTCGACGCGCAGACCGACGCCTGGGGCATCAAGGTCACCAACGTCGAGATCAAGCATGTGGATCTGGATGACTCGATGATCCGCGCGATCGCCCGCCAGGCCGAGGCCGAGCGCGAACGCCGCGCCAAGGTGATCCACGCCGAGGGCGAGCTGCAGGCGGCCGAGAAGCTGGTGCAGGCCTCGCAGATCATGGAGGCCAGCCCGGCTGCGCTGCAGCTGCGCTACATGCAGACCATGTCGGACATGTCCACCAACGGGCATGCGAACACCATCTTCTTCCCGCTGCCGCTGGAGCTGACCAAGGTGTTCGAGAACCTGGCGGGCAAGTTCCGCGCGGAGAATCCCGAGAACCCGCTGAGCGCCGCCGCGGCTGCAGCGGGGATGGGGACGAAGGATTCCTCCTCCGGTTCCGGCGTGACCGGCGACACCTCCGGCGCGGAGGAGGATGCGGGCGGGGCATCCGATACCGGCCGCGGTCCGACGTCCGGGGGGCCGGCCAGCTCCTGATCGGTCCGCGGGCGTTCGTCCGGCATGGCGACGGAGACGCCGGAGACGGCCGCGGAGCTCCCCGCGGTCCTCGACCGGTTCCTGGACGAGCTGTGGGCGGTGGAAGGCCTGGCCGACCGCACCCTGGCGGCCTACCGGCGCGATCTGAGCGCGCTGGCGGGTTTCCTGGCGGCGCGGGACGGGGCACTGGAGGCCGCGACCCATGCCGACCTGCTGGCCTTTGTCGCCGCCCGCATGCAGGGCGGGGCGCGGCCGCGCTCGGTGGCCCGGGCGCTGTCCTCGATCCGCCGCTTCTATCGTTTTCTGGTACAGGCGGGCGAGCGCGAGGACGACCCCTCGGCCGGCATCGATCCACCGTGGCCCGGACGGCCCCTGCCGGCCGGGCTGTCGGAGGCGCAGGTGGAGGCGCTGCTGGCGGCGCCGGACACCTCGACGGCCGTGGGACTGCGTGACCGGGCGATGCTGGAGATGATGTACGCGGCCGGTTTGCGGGTCTCCGAACTCGTCGGGCTGGAAGGCACGGCGGTGAATACCCGGCAGGGCGTGGTGCGCATCACCGGCAAGGGCGGGCGCGAGCGCCTGGTGCCGCTGGGCGAGGTGGCGACCGACTGGCTGGCGGCGTATCTCGACCGCGCGCGCCCCGAGCTGATGGCGGGGCACCCGCCGGTGGAGGCGCTGTTCGTGACCCGGCGCGGCCGCGGGCTCACGCGCCAGGCCTTCTGGTACCGCATCAAGGCGCATGCGGCGCAGGCCGGTATCGACACGGCGCTGTCGCCGCACACCCTGCGGCATGCGTTCGCCACCCACCTGCTGGACCACGGGGCCGACCTGCGGGTGGTGCAGATGCTGCTGGGCCACAGCAGCCTGTCCACGACCCAGATCTATACCCATGTGGCGCGCGCGCGGCTGCAGGCGCTGCATGCGGAACATCATCCCCGGGGATAGCCGTCTGTCCCCCGGAAGGCAACCGGCCTACAATCCACGTTTTGATTCATCAGCGAGACACCCATGTTCCTCAAGCGCGTTCTTCCCTTCGCGGTCGCCCTGGCGGCCGTCGGTACCACGGCCCAGGCCAGCGAGGCGATCGAGCAGGCCATGTCGCAGGCCATCCCCGATGCCGAGATCGACTCCATTCATTCCACCCCGCTCGACGGGATCAAGGAGGTCCGCTACGGCACCGAGATCTTCTACGTCAGCGAGGATGGCCGTTACGTGATGCAGGGCAGCCTGATCGACCTGCAGACCCGCGAGAATCTGACGGAGCAGGCGAAGGGCGGTGCGCGTGCCGAGCTGTTCGAGGCCATCGACGACAGCGAACTGGTGGTTTATGAACCGAACGGCGAGACCCGCGCCGTGCTGAACATCTTCACCGATCCCAACTGCCCGTACTGCCGCGACATCCACGCCGATCTGCCGGAATACCTGGAAGCCGGCGTCAAGGTGCGCTACCTGATGTTCCCGGTGCTTGGTCGGGATTCGCCGGAGATCATGAACCGCACCTGGTGTGCCGATGATCGCCAGGCGGCCATGGATCGTTCCAAGGAGGGTGACAAGCTGACGGATCTGGACGGAAACTGCGCCACCCCACAGGACGAGCACATGCAGCTGGGGCAGAGTCTGGGCGTGCGCGGCACGCCGGCCCTGTTCACCGAAAACGGCGAGATGCTCGCCGGCTACGTCGAGCCGGAAGAGGTGCTGTCCCGCGTGCTGGGCGACTGATCCCATGAGCGTGGCCGCCGACGACGCCTTCTTCCTGCGCGAGGCCATCCGCCTGGCGCGGGAGTCCGTGGATGTCGGCGGCGGACCGTTCGGCGCCCTGGTGGTGCGCGACGGGGAGATCGTCGGCCGCGGGGCGAACCGCGTGATCCCGTGGCAGGATCCCACCGCGCATGCCGAAGTGGCGGCGATCCGTGATGCCTGCCGTCATCTCGGGGATCACCGTCTCTACGGGGCGACCCTGTACGTGTCCTGCGAACCCTGTCCGATGTGTCGTGCGGCGGCCTGCTGGGCGCGGCTGGACCGGGTGGTGCATGCCGCCTCGGCCGCGGATGCCGCCGCGGCCGGGTTTGACGACGAGCGGATCCGCGACGAACTGGTGGCGGCCCCCGAGGCGCGCCGTCTGCCGTTGATCCGCACCCTGGCCGAGGAGGGGCGGGCGGTCTTCGACTACTGGGAACGCCACGCCAACCGCCGCTTGTACTGAATGTGCGGCGGGGTCCGGCCGGGCCCGGCCGTCGGAGCATGACGCGGCGCCCGGACTGGGGCACAATCCGGGCACGGAACAGGGAGTGAGTCGGCATGGAGAAGCGTCTGCTGGAGCTGTCGGTTTGTGTGGAGCCCGATCGGCGCCGGCTTGCGCGTTTCGCCCTGGACGCCGTGGTGGCCCTGGGCGGCAGCCCGTTTCGCGCCACCGCCCGTCTCGATGTCCTTCTGCACGCGCTGCGCGAGGCCGCCGCCCATGTACAGGGAGGGCTGCAGGTGGCGCTGGTGGCCCACGGACGCGAACTCGCCCTGTATTGGGAAGAGGCTGGGGGGCATGCGTGCCGCGAACGCCTCGATCTTGTCCCTGAAGAACCCTCCGAAGCCTCACTCGAGGCCCTGTCACAGCGCCTGCGCCGGGGTTCCGAATCCACCGATCCCGAGCTCCTGCGCCGACGCAATGCCCGCTTCGCCGCCGAACTGGAACGCGCCCGCGAGCGGGCGGCGGCCGAGATGGCCGAACTCGAGGCCGATCTGGAACGCAAGAAGGCCGAGCTCCAGCGCTCGATCCGCGAAGCCGAGACGGACAGCCTGACCGGGCTGTTCAACCGTGGCGCCTTCGATGCCCGTCTGGAAGAGTCCCTGCTGCACTGCGCCCGCCAGGATGAACCGCTGAGCCTGGTGCTGCTTGATCTCGACTTCTTCAAGCAGATGAACGATACCCACGGCCATCAGTTCGGGGATGATTACCTGCGTGGCATGGCCGATGCCATGCGTGCGGCCATTCGCGAACACGTGGACCTCCCCTGCCGCACCGGGGGCGACGAGTTCGCCATTATCGTATTCGGTGACCTCGACGCGGCAGCCGGCGTGGCGCAGCGCGTGCTCGCGGCGATGGAGGGCCGGGTCAGCATCGGCGTGGGGCAGCGGGCGGACGGTGACGCGCCGGAGGATCTGGTGGCGCGCACCGATGCGGCACTGTATCTGGCCAAGCATCGGGGGCGCGGGCAGGTCGCGACCGAACTCGAGCTCGAGGCCCCCGACGCACCGGCGGCCGCGGGCCTCGGAGCCCGCGCGTGAGCGCCGCACCGCCCGCGCGTCAGCCGTATGCCCTGCTCAGCGAGCAGGCGGCGGCGCGCGCCGGCGGGCAGGTCCTGCTGCAGTCGCGGCTGAAGACCGTGGCGCGGCGCCTGGGCTTCGGCGAGATCAAGCGCGAGCGCATGCTGCTGGTCTGCCAGGAGCTCGTGACCAACCAGGTGAAATACGCGCGCGGGACCGGACTGGTGCAGATCTGGGAGCAGCGCTCGCCGGAACCCGCGCTCGACCTGTTCGCGATGGATTTCGGTCCGGGGATCGCGGACCTGAACCAGGCCCTCGCCGACGGCCACACCACCTCGGGGACCCTGGGCAAGGGCCTGGGCACCGTGCGGCGTCTGGCCGACGCGTCCGATTTCTACAGCATCCCTGCCGCGCAGGCCGCCGGCACTCCGTGGCAGGGGACCGCCGCATGGGCGCGTTTCCGTCCCGGAGAAACCGGCGAGGACGAGGCCGGACCGAGTTTCGGGCGCTATCTGCGCGCGTTGCACGATGCCCCGCACAACGGGGATTGTGCCGGGCTGGATGTCGATCGGAGCGGGCTGCGCTGGGTCCACATGGACGGCCTGGGACACGGGATCGAGGCCGAAACCGCGGTGGCCGGACGTTGCCGGCCCGGCGCCGCGGGGGAATCGCCCGCCGACGTGCTGCGCGAGCTGAGCCGCAACCTGCGCGGCTCGCGCGGGGCGGTGGGGGTTGTCGGCGAGGTCGCGGCCGCACAGCGCAGCGTTCGGGTGTGCGGCGTGGGCGACATGAACGCGTGGGTCGTGAGCGAAGGCGAGCGGCGCGGCCTGGAGATGGCGCCGGGCATTCTCGGCCATGATCATCGCAGCTGCGAGGAGCTCCGGCTGGACCTCCCCTTGCATGCGCTGGTGATCACGGCCTCGGACGGTATCCGGCGCAACTGGAGCCTGGCCAGCTTTCCCGGTCTGTGGCGCCGGCATCCGCAGCTGCTGGCGCTGGTGCTGGGTCAGGTGCTGGGGCGCAGCAACGATGACAAGTCGCTGCTGGTCATCCGCCTTTGACGGCAGGCCGGGGAAACACAAAAAAGAGGAGGAGTCATGACGGGGGACAACATGAATCGGGAGGACGGCGAGACTCGCAGTGCCAACGAGATCCTGGTCGAGCAGCTGATGGTCAACGTCGGCCGGATTTCCGGGGTGATCGAGGAGCGTGGTCATAACATCTTCGTGCAGGGGAACATCCTGTCGCGCGAGGAGATCAGCGACTACTCGGTGGAGTTCATGGAGCTGTTCGTGATGCTGCTGCAGCACGAGGGGCGGCCGGACCGCTCCAGCGAGGAGTTCCGTGCCCTGCAGCAGTTCTTCACCACCATGTCGCAGCAGATCCTGATGCGGGGCGGCGACATGGAGGAGTTCGTGCGTTATCTGCAGTTCATGCAGAACGTGATGATCGAGGATCTGGGGCGCGACGCGGAGATCACGCCCGAACAGACCCGCGAGACCCTGCTCCTGCTGGCCGGGGTGTTCAACGACATCATCCTGGACGTCTATCGGGTGTATCTGGAGCAGAAGGAAAGCACGATCGAGGCGCAGCAGGCCGAACTGCGCGAGATCTCCACGCCCATCACCGAGATCTGGGACGGCGTCCTGACGCTGCCGATCATCGGGACCCTGGATTCGTCGCGCACCATGGTGGTGATGGAAAAGCTGCTCGGGCGCATCGAGCAGGACCGGGCCCGCGTGGTGCTGATGGATGTCACCGGGGTCATGGCGATCGACTCCCAGGTATCGCACCACCTGGTGCAGATGATCCGTGCGATCGGCCTGATGGGCGCGCGTCCGGTGCTGACCGGCATCCGGCCGGAGATTGCCCGGGCGCTCACCAGTCTCAACATCGATCTGGGCGACGTGACGACCCGCGCGACCCTGGCCGAAGGCCTGAAGGAGGCCTTCCACTGGCTGGGCGTGCGGATGGCCGACGCCCGGACCCCGGCCTGACGGGCGCGCCGATGGTCCAGGGCATGCATCTCACCCGGATCGGTGCGGACGCGGTGCTGCTGGAGCCGGGTGAGGGCCTGGATCCCGGCGAGCCGGACCGCTATCTGGTCGCGCTGGGGGATTACCTTCAGGCGGCGCGGGCTCGACGACTGATCTACGACCTCGACAGCGTGCCGGTGGTCGATGCCCTCTACTACGACTGGCTGAAGGCGGTGCACGGGCTTTGCCGGGTCATCGGGGTGGAGATGGTGGTCGCGAACATGGCACCTTCGGTGGCTTATGCGCTGGCGGCGCGCCTGGATGAGGTGCCGCCCTTTGCCTGTGCGCGCGACGTGGAGCGCGCGCGCTGACGTCCACCACCCCCGCGACCGGGAGAACGCCGCATGCTGGAACTGGGCATTGTTGCCCTGACCACCTTCTTCGTGACCGTCGGCCCGGTGGACGTGGCGGTGGTGTTCGCGGTCCTGACCCGTGGCATGGACCCGGCCCAGCGCCGCGCGATGGCGTGGCGCGGCGCGTTGCTGGCGACCACCATCCTGCTGCCGTTCGCGCTGTTCGGCGAGGCCGCGCTGGGGGTGCTGGGGATCTCGCTGCCGGCGCTGTACACCGCCGGTGGTATCCTCCTGCTGCTGATCGGCATCGACATGGTGTTCGCGCGCAGCTCCGGCGGGGTCTCGGCCACCCCGGACGAGACCCGCGAGGCCCGCTCGCGCACCGATCTCTCGGTGTTCCCGCTGGCCACGCCGTTGCTGGCCGGGCCCGGGGCGATGGGCGCGGCCATCCTGATGATGAGCCGGGCCAGCGGCGATCTGGCCGCGCAGGCGGTGGTGATCGCCGCGCTGATCGCGATCATGGTCCTGGCGCTGGTCTGCCTGCTGATCGCGGTGCGTATCCAGCACTGGCTGGGCGTCACCGGTGCGCACGTGCTCACGCGCATCATGGGGGTGCTGTTGTCCGCGCTGGCGGTCCAGTTCATCTTTGACGGACTGGCCGACAGCGGCATTCTGACCTGACATCGAAGGAGCGATGCATGACCCGGATCTGTCCGCACTGCGAAACCGAGAACCCCGACGACGCGGCCTTCTGCAAGGCCTGTGGCCGTTCGCTGGACTTCGGCGCCCGCCCCTCGGAAGGCCCCTCGGAGGGCGCGGGGCCCGGCGCCGGCGGCCCCGCCGCGCAACCCGGCCCCGGGCCGGACTCCGGGCGAGACGGGGATCCGCCCGGGTCCCGTCAGGATGCCCCGGACGATGCCGCTCCGCCGGGGATGAGCAGCGGGGGTGCGGATCCTGTCCATGCCCATGCCGAGGGGCCGCCGCAGGACCGCGCAGCCTTCGGCGGCTTCTGGCGGCGCGTGCTGGCGGTGCTGATCGACGGGGTGATCCTGGGCATCCCGCTGACCGTGGTGCAGGCGATGATCAGCCCGGAAACCATGCACACCGAGGAATGGACCGATGCGGACACCGCCTGGACCTTCGTGAACATCCTGGTCGGCTGGTTCTATTTCGCCGGCATGCACAGCTCGCAGTACCGCGCGACCATCGGGAAGATGGCGGTAGGCCTGCGGGTGGTCGACTGGCATGGCGAGCGCATCAGCTTCGCCCGCGCGACCGGGCGCCATTTCGCCGAATTCCTGTCCGGTCTGCTGTTCATGATCGGCTACCTGATGGTGGCCTTCACCCGGCAGCGTCGCGCCCTGCACGACTTCATCGCCGAGACATGGGTGGTGCGCCGCGAGTGGCTGGATGAATAGTCCGTTCAGCCGGGCGTTCGGCGGGCGGCCCTGAAAATCCCGGCCGAATCCAGTATGGTATTGGACCTTTCCGGCGCCGTACCCCGCCCGGTCCCGACCTTCCGGCCGCCGTCCGCGGCCGGTCGAGTGCCTCTGGCGGGCCGCTGCGCGCCCGAATTGCCTAGAACCCAACGGGAGTCACCGAATGTTTTCGATCGACATGAGCATCAACGGCTACGATGACGAACTCTGGAGCGCGATCCGCAAGGAGGCGCAGCGCCAGGAAGAGCACATCGAGCTGATCGCCTCGGAGAACTACACCAGCCCGCGCGTGATGGAAGCGCAGGGCTCGGTGCTGACCAACAAGTACGCCGAGGGCTATCCGGGCAAGCGCTACTATGGCGGCTGCGAGCACGTCGATGTGGTCGAGCAGCTGGCCATCGACCGCCTCAAGGAGCTCTACGGCGCCGATTACGCCAACGTGCAGCCGCATTCCGGCTCGCAGGCCAACGCCGCGGTGTACATGGCCCTGCTGCAGCCGCATGACACCGTGCTGGGCATGAGCCTGGACGCCGGCGGCCACCTGACCCACGGCGCCAAGCCGAACTTCTCCGGCAAGATCTACAACGCGGTGCAGTACGGCATCACCGACGAGGGCCTGATCGACTACGACGAGGTCCAGCGTCTGGCTACCGAGCACCAGCCGAAGATGATCGTCGCCGGCTTCTCCGCCTACTCGCGTGTGGTCGACTGGAAGCGCTTCCGCGAGATCGCCGATTCCGTGGGTGCGTACCTGATGGTGGACATGGCCCACGTCTCCGGCCTGATCGCCGCCGGCGAATACCCGAACCCGATCGACCACGCCCACGTGGTCACCTCCACCACGCACAAGTCCCTGCGCGGGCCGCGTGGCGGCTTCATCATCTCCAAGGGGCAGCCGGAACTGAACAAGAAGTTCCAGTCGCTGATCTTCCCCGGCACCCAGGGCGGCCCGCTGATGCACGTGATCGCCGGCAAGGCGGTGGCGTTCAAGGAGGCCCTGGAGCCGGACTTCAAGACCTACCAGAAGCAGGTGATCGCCAACGCCCGTGCGATGGCCGAGGTCCTGGTCGAGCGCGGTTTCGACATCGTCTCCGGCGGCACGGACAACCACCTGTTCCTGCTGAGCCTGGTGTCCAGGGGCATGACCGGCAAGGATGCGGACGCCGCCCTGGGCCGCGCCAACATCACGGTCAACAAGAACGCGGTGCCGAACGACCCGCAGTCGCCGTTCGTGACTTCCGGCATCCGCATCGGCACCGCCGCCCTGACCACCCGCGGCTTCACCGAGTCCGAATCCCGCGAGCTGGCCGGCTGGATCGCCGACGTGCTGGAGAACATGGACAACGAGCAGGTGATCGACGACGTCCGCGGCAAGGTCCTGGACATCTGCCGCCGGTTCCCGGTTTACGGCGCCGGCGAATAAACCGGGGCGATGCGCTGTCCGGCCTGCGGTGCCAGTGACACCCGCGTGGTCGACTCCCGGGTCGCCGGACCCGAGCAGGAACAGATCCGGCGACGGCGGGAGTGCCGCGTGTGTCACGAGCGTTTCACCACCTTCGAGCGGGCGGAGTTCAGCCTGCCGCGGGTGGTCAAGCGCAGCGGCGAGCGGGTGGCCTTCGATGACGAGAAGCTGCGCAGCGGTCTGCGCCGGGCGCTGCACAAGCGCCCGGTGCGCACCGAGGACGTGGAGAACGTCATCGACGACATCAAGCGCCGTCTGGCCGGTACCAGTGCCCCCGAAATCAAGTCCGACCGTATAGGCGAGATGGTCCTGGAAGCCCTGCACGGGCTGGACCATGTCGCCTATATCCGGTTTGCCTCCATCTATCTCAGCTTTGCCAGCGTGCAGTCCTTCCGCGAGGCCATCGAGCGCCTGGAAGACGACCTGAGCCCCGAGATGCGGCGTCACCAGCTGCGTCTGATCGACGAGGAGGCCGCGCGCGCCGCGGCTGACGAGATCGCGGAAGAATCCCCTCCCGACGACCCCGACCCCGCCGGCGAATCGCGATGAACGCAGCCGACCGTGAATGGATGCACCGCGCGCTGATGCTGGCGGACTGCGGCCGTTTCACCGCCGATCCCAACCCGCGCGTGGGCTGCGTGATCGTGCGTGACGGTCGCGAAGTGGGCGCCGGCGTGCACTGGCGGGCCGGCGAGGCGCATGCCGAGGTCAACGCCCTGCAGACGGCCGGGGAGGCCGCGCGCGGGGCGACGGTGTACGTGAGCCTGGAGCCGTGCAACCACCACGGGCGCACGCCGCCCTGCACCGAGGCGCTGATCGCCGCCGGGGTGGGGCGCGTGGTCATCGCCATGGAGGATCCCGATCCACGCGTGTGCGGGGGCGGGGCGCAGCGCCTGCGCGCGGCCGGCATTGCGGTGGAGACCGGGCTGCTGGAGGCCGAGGCGCGGGCGCTCAATCCCGGATTCGTGCAGCGCATGGAACGCGGGCGGCCGTGGGTGCGCATCAAGTCCGCGATCTCGCTGGACGGGCGTACGGCGATGGCCTCGGGCGAGTCGCAGTGGATCACCGGCGAGGCCGCACGCAACGACGTGCAGCTGTGGCGCGCGCGGGCCGGGGCCATCCTCACCGGCAGCGGCACCGTGCTGGCCGATGACCCGCAGCTCAACGTGCGCCGCAGCCCGGCGGAGCTGGCCGCCGCGGCCGGGTTGCCGATGTCGGGCCGTGTGGCCGATCTGCCGGTGCGCCAGCCATTGCGGCTGATCCTGGATTCGGGTCTGCGCACACCGCCCACCGCGCGCATCCTGCAGGGTTCACCCACCTGGGTCCTCACTACCGTGTCCGCGGCGGCCGGCCCGGCGGCGGATGCCCTGCGCGGACGCGGCGCCGACCTGATCGCCCTGCCGGGGGCGGCGGAGGACGCCGCCGGGCATCTGGACCTGCATGCCCTGCTGGCGGAGCTGCACACCCGCGAGATCAACGAGCTGCACGTGGAGGCCGGCCCCGGGCTGGCCGGTGCGCTGGCCCGTGCCGGTCTGGTGGACGAGTGGCTGGTGTACCAGGCGCCGCTGCTGCTGGGTTCCGGCGGCCGGCCGATGGTGGACTGGGACATCGGACGCATGGCCGAACGCGCGGAGCTGGAGGTCGTCGAGTCCCGCTGGCTGGGCGAGACCCTGCGGTTGCGGGCTCTCCCCCGCGGGGTCCCGAATTCGCTATGATCGCTGCATTTCCACACGGACAGGCCGCGCCATGTTCACCGGCATCATCGAAAGTCTCGGTACCCTCGACACCCTGACGCCCAGCGGTGGCGACCGCCGGCTGCATGTCAGTGCGCCGGGGCTGGACTTCTCCGGCACCCACCTCGGGGACTCGATCGCGGTCAACGGCGTCTGCCTGACGGTGACCGATCTCTCCGTGGACGGCTTCACCGCCGATGTCAGCCGCGAAACCCTGGAGGTGACCACGCTGGGCGATCTCGGCCGCGGCGACCGGGTCAACCTGGAGCGTGCGCTGGCACTGGGCGACCGGCTCGGCGGTCATCTGGTCTCCGGTCACGTGGACGGCGTGGGCGAGCTGGTCTCGATGGAGCCGGATGCCCGCTCCACGCGGGTACGGTTCCGCGCACCGGCGGCACTGGCGCGCTACATCGCGGCCAAGGGGTCGATCACCATCGACGGCACCAGCCTCACGGTGAACCGCGTCGAGGGGGCCGAGTTCGAGGTCAACATCATCCCGCACACCCGGGACCTGACGCGCTTCTCGGTCTACGCCCCGGGGACGCGCGTGAACCTGGAGGTCGACCTGATCGCCCGTTATCTGGAGCGCCTGATGCTGGGCGATCGCGCGGCGGATCCGGGCGCCGGAGCCGGGGACGGCGGTGGCACGCTGTCCGAGGACTGGCTGGCCGAGCAGGGCTTTCCCAATCATTCCGGCCCGCGCGACTGAGCGCGGGCCCCGACGGCAGGTGTTCATGGAATTTTCCGATACCGAAACCATCCTCGCGGAACTCGAGGCCGGGCGCATGGTGGTCATCGTCGACGACGAGGACCGCGAGAACGAGGGCGACATCCTGATGCTCGCCTCGCACGTGCGCCCCGAGGACATCAACTTCATGGCCAAGTACGGCCGCGGGCTGATCTGCCTGACGCTTACCCGCGAGCGCTGCCGGCAGCTGGCCCTGCCGCTGATGGTGACCGACACCAACGACGTGCACGGCACCAACTTCACGCTGTCGATCGAGGCCGCCGAGGGCGTGACCACCGGGATCTCGGCGTATGATCGGGCGCACACCATCCGCACCGCGGTGGCGCCCAACGCCCAGCCGGAGGACATCGTTCAGCCGGGGCACGTGTTCCCGTTGATGGCGCAGCCGGGCGGGGTGGTGGTGCGCGCGGGCCACACCGAGGCGGGTTGCGATCTGGCGCGCCTGGCCGGGGCGGAGCCGGCCGCGGTGATCGTGGAGATCCTCAACGAGGACGGGACCATGGCGCGGCGGCCGGACCTCGAGCGCTTCTGCGCCGAGCACGGCCTGAAGATGGGCACCATCGAGGATCTGATCCGCTACCGCATCGAGAACGAGAAGACCGTGCGCCGGGTCTCGGAGCGCGAGTTCCCCACCGAGCACGGGACGTTCCGCCTGCTGGCGTTTCAGGACGAGGTGGATCACGAGATGCACTTCGCGCTGGTGCGCGGCGAACCGCGGCCGGACCGCGACACCCTGGTGCGCGTGCATCTGGAGAACACCCTGCACGACACCCTCGGTTACGCCGGCCCGGATCGCGGCTGGCCGCTGGACGACGCGCTGCGGCGCATCGACGAGGCGGGCGAGGGCGTGGTGGTGATCCTGCGCAAGCACGAGGGCCCCGAGGCGCTGACCCAGCGGCTGGAGCAGCTGGGTCAGCCGGCGCCCGAGGAGCGCGGCGGCGGTCGCGAAAACTCCGCCGAGTGGCGCATGTACGGCATCGGCGCACAGATCCTCGCCGACTGTGGCGTGGGACGGATGCGCCTGATGTCGGCGCCCAAGCGCTTCCATGGGCTGGGCGGCTTCGGCCTCGAAGTCGTGGACTATGTCCACAACGAGGCCTGACCCGCGTCACCAGCGCGCGCGGTCCCACATCTCCGGGTTGGCCCAGAAGCGGGCGTTCAGCCAGTCGGGCGTGAGCTTGTAGTCGTACAGGCTGGTGCGGTAGACCGCGTGGTCCGGCGTGGCCGCCTCCGCCGCCGGCTCGCGGCGGAACCCCAGGGCGAGGAAGGCGTTCAGGTCCCAGCGGTCGTCGCGGTGGCGGTGCAGGATCAGGGTCTCCTCCGCCCAGCGGTCGCGCAGCCCGCCCAGCAGCTGCTGTCCCGCCGCAAGCTCCATTTCCGCGAGCACGTCCAGCACCAGCACCAGTGATTCGCGCCCGGCGGGCGGCTCGGCCATCAGGGCCTGCGGGGTGGTCACGCGCCGTTCCCCGTCCGTCTCGGGAACGGCGTCCGGGTCGCAGGTCAGGATCAGCGGGGTGTCGCGGCCCAGGCGTGCGGGGAGCTGACGGCGCAGGCTGTCGATGTCGATCATGCGGGCTCTCGCAGAAGAGACGTTCGTTATACTCTACGTATCCAATCCAGAGAAAGCCGTAAAGGAAGCCGTGCCATGACCCGGGATCTGCTGACCGAGTTTCTGTCCCAGCATCCGATGTCCGCCTCCCTGACTCCCGCGGAGGTCGACACCCTGATGCAGTATCTGGAGGTTGTCGAGACCCATCACAAGGAGATCATCGCCGATATCGGCGAGGTGGGCGAGGCGCTGTTCTTCGTGGTCAGCGGCACCGCCGCGCTGTACGACGACGACGGCAGCCAGGAGATCGAGGTCGGGCGCATGGAGACCGGCGAACTGGCCGGCGAGATGTCGTTCTTCGACCGCGTGCCGCGCGGGGTGCGCATGCGCGCGCTGACCGACAACACCCGCCTGCTGCGCCTGACGCGCTCGAAGTACGACCGCCTGCGGGTGGAACACCCGTACATCGCGGTGAACGTGCTGGAGTTCGCCATCATCAGTCTCGATCACCTCATCCGCCGGGTGTCGGAGGACGTGGCGACCTACGCCCGCTACCTCTACGCCCCGGGCAAGAAATAACCGGCGGCGCGGTCGCCGATGGCCGCCGGCATCGCCACCGTGGCCGAGCACCTGCTGCTGCCGCCGGGTCTGGCGGTGCTGCTGCTGGTGCCGGGGCTGCTGCTCTTACGGGGGCAGCGCCGCGGGGGTGGCTGGCTGGTGACCCTCGGGCTGGCCGCACTGGTCCTGCCCGCGCTGAACGTCGTCGCCGCCCCGCTGGCGCAGACCCTGGAGCGGGATCTGCGCGAACGGCCACTGGCCACCGGCCGGGCGGACGCGATCGTGGTGCTGGGGGGCGGCCGGGCCAGCGGCCGTCACCACGTTACCGGCGGTGACGATGTCTCGGCGCTGACCTTCGAACGCCTGCGTTTCGCCGCCCATCTGCACCGCCGGACCGGTCTCCCGTTGCTGCTGTCCGGCGGCAGTCCCGGCGCCGAGGGTCGGCCGGCCGAGGCGGAACTGATGGCGGATGCGCTGCGCCGCGAGTTCCGCGTGGATCCGCGCTGGCTGGAAGGTGCCAGCCGCAATACCCACGAAAATGCCTTCTTCACCGCGCAGCATCTGCAGGGCACCGGGGTGGAGCGGGTGCTGGTGGTCACTCATGCGATGCACATGCCGCGGGCCCTCGAGCGCTTCGAGGCGGCCGGGCTGGCGGCGGACCCGGCACCCACCGGCTTTCGAGGCCCTGACGGCGAGTGGCGCCTGCGCGACTTCGTGCCCACGGTCGATGCGCTGGAGACCTCGCGGTTCGCGCTGCGCGAGTGGCTGGCACGGGCGGCGCGGCCGTTGCGGGATCGCCTGCCGGGCGACCGGCCCGGGGCATGATGGGCGCCATCCGGGCGTTGACTGCCTGGATGGCGCGCGCGGTGGTGGCGCTCGTGCCGGTGATACCGACGGCGGCCGGTGCCGAGCCGGAGGATGCCGGGGGGGTGACGGTCGACCTGCGGATCGAACGGGCGCTGCACGCGGCGCTGGATGCCGAAGGCCTTTCCGCACGCGCACACCTGCGCGGGGGGCGGCTGGCGATGACCGTCGGGGCCGAACGCCTGCATCTGCCCGAGCCGGTGGGCACGCTCGCCGGAGTACGCCTGGCTTGCCCCTCCCTGGTGCCGACCACCGCCGGCTGGCGTTGCCGCGAGGCGCGGCTGTCCGCCGATGGCGGGGACCTGGCCCTGCAGGAACACCCGCTGCGCCTGGACTGGCACACCGGTCGTAATCGCCTGCGCGTCGCCGGAGACTGGCCCGGCTGGTTCGGGGCGAGTGGCGAATTCGTGCTGCGGGTGGCCGGTGGCGATGACTGGCGGGCCGAACTGGCCCTGTCCGGGGTGGATCTGGTCGCGCTGGCGGAGTCGCCGCGACTGGCGCCCTGGCTGCCCGAAGATCCGCCGGTGACCCTGCAGTCGGGGCGTGCGGACCTGGCGCTGCAGGGGGCGGCGGAAGGCGGGCATCGGGTCGATCTGCAGCTGCGGGACGTGGGCTTCTCCGATGCGGTGGGACTGCGCGCGGGCGAGGGCATCGGCGGCCGGCTCGAGGTGCGCGAGGTGGCGGGGGACTGGAGCCTGGGCGCGACCCTGGAGGAGGGCGCGGTGTTCGTGGATCCGTGGTTCGTGGACGCGGAGGAGACCGGGCGCCTGAACCTGCGCGTGGATGGCCTGCGTCCGGCGGATGGCGGGTTCGCGGCCGGGGTGGAGGTGGCGGAACTGTCCGGCTCGCTCGGCGAGATACTGGCCTTCAGCGGTCAGGAGATCCGCAGCGGGCCGCCGGAGGCGATCGCTCCTTCGGGGGATTTCCATCTCGAGGCGCGGGACCCGGGAGCGGCGCATGCGGTGCTGCTGGATCCCGCGCTGGCCGGGACCCTGGGGCGTGATCTGACGGTCAGCGGGGATTCGGTGGTGGCGCGGCTGGAGCTGGAGCGCGGCGCCCCGCGTTCGGCGACCCTGCGCTGGAAGGCCCTGAGCGCCGAGGACGGGAGCGGGCGTTTCGGCGTGACGGACAGCGACGGCACGCTGAACTGGCTGGCGGATGCGCCCGGAGTGCCGGGGCAGCTGGGCTGGCAGCGGGCGCATCTGTTCCGCCTGCCGCTGGGCGAGTTCTACGCGCGCGTGCGCGCGCAGCCGGACGGCATCGACCTGCTGGAAGTGACCCGCATCCCGATCCTCGACGGCGCCCTGCGTGCGGATGACTTCGGTCTGCGCCTGACCGCCGACGGACCGGATGTGCGTTTCACCGGCGGGGTGCAGGCGATCTCGCTGGAGCCGTTGACCGAGATCCTGGGCTGGCCGCGCTTCTCGGGTCGCCTGGCCGGCATGATCCCGGAGGTGCGCCTGGATCGCGGCGATCTGGCGGTCGACGGGCGGCTGCTGGTGCAGGTGTTCGACGGCGACGTGGTGCTGCGCGACGTGCGCATCCGCGACCTGTTCGGGCGAACCCCGGAGCTGGGCCTGTCGGCGCGCATGGACCGCCTGGACCTGGCCCTGGCCACGCGCGCCTTCGACGTGGGCCGGGTGGAGGGCCGGCTGTCGGGCCACCTGGAGGACCTGCACATGATCGACTGGCGTCCGGTGCGCATGGATCTGGCCCTGCAGACGCCCGAAGACGATCCGGGGCGGCGGCGCATTTCGCAGCGCGCGGTGCAGAACATTACCGAGCTGGGCGGGCCGGTGCAGGCGGCGGCTTCGTCGGTGTTTCTGCGTTTCTTCGAAAACTTCTCCTACCGCCAACTGGGCTTTCGCTGCCAGCTGCGCGGCGGGGTCTGTGAACTCGACGGGGTGGGAGACCGCCCGGACGGCGGGTTCGCCCTGGTCCAGGGGGGCGGGCTCCCGCGGATCGATGTCATCGGCTACAACCGTCGGGTCGACTGGGACGAGCTGCTGCGCGGGCTGTCGCAGGTGACCGCCGGGGAGTCCCCGGAGGTTCGCTGAGCACGCGCACGGGGGCGTTCATGTCCTCGTCAGCCACCGGGTGATGTAATGTAGGATGATGACTGTCCAGCCGTGCCTGCCAAGGAGCTGCCCATGAAAGCCTGGTTCGGGGTTCCCGCACTTGCCTTGCTGTCCGCGCTGGTCGCGGGCTGCGTGACCATCAACATCTACTTCCCCGCGGCCGCGGCGGAGGATGCCGCGCGCGCGATCGTTCGCGATGCCCTGCAGCTGCACGACATCGAGGAGCTGCGCGAGCCCGAGTCCGCGCCGGAAATGGACGGCGGTTCTTCGGATGCCGGTTCGCCGGATGCCCGCGATGCGGCCGGCGAGCGCTCGACCCCGCTGCTCGCGCGCCTGCTGGAAACGCTGGTGGCGCCGGCCGCGGCCAGCAACCCGGATCTGCAGATCGAGACGCCGGCGATCAATCGCATCCGCGCGTCCATGCGTGACCGTGCGCCGCAGCTGGCGCCGCATTTCCGCAGCGGGGCCATTGGCTTCGGCGCCGATGGCGACGTGGCCATCCGGGATCTCTCCGAGGTGCCGCTGCGCGAGCGCAGCGAGGTGCAGCGCCTGGTCAGCGAGGAGAATGCCGACCGGGCCTCGCTGTATCGCGAGATTGCCCGCGCCAACGATCGACCCGACTGGGAGGCCCGCATCCGCGAGACCTTCGCCCGGGTGTGGGTGGACGAGGCGCCGGCGGGGTACTGGTACCGCTCCGACGGTCAGTGGCGGCAGAAATGACCGGTCCGGACCGCACATGGAGGGTCGGGCTTGGGGGGTGACGCCAGTCTGGGCGCGCGCCTGGAGGCCGGACGGCACCGGGTCGAACGCCTGGTGCTGGAGAGCGACCTGTCCGCCATGCCGCGCTGGAAAGCGCTCGGGCTGGGCATCCTGCGCGGGCTGCACGGGCTGGTTCGCGAGGCGGCCGAGGGCCAGCTGACCCTGCGCGCGATGAGTCTGGTGTATACCACCCTGCTGTCGATCGTGCCGCTGCTGGCGCTGTCGTTTTCCGTGCTCAAGGGCTTCGGCGCGCACAACGCGGTGGAGCCGCTGTTGCTGGAATTCCTCGAGCCGCTGGGCGCGCAGGGCGAGGAGATCGCCGACAACGTGGTCACCTTCGTGGACAACATCCGCGTGGGTGCGCTGGGAGCGGTGGGCCTGATCTTCCTCGTGTATACCGTAGTGGCGCTGGTGCAGAAGATCGAGGCCGCGTTCAACACCATCTGGCGAGTGGAGACCCAGCGCAGCCTGGCCCAGCGCTTCACCAGCTATCTGTCGGTGATCATGATCGGACCGCTGCTGGTGTTCGCCGCGCTGGGCATCACCGCGACGGTGATGTCCTCCGAGGCGATGCAGACGGTGGCGGGCGTCGAGCCGTTCGGGCGCCTGATCACCGAATTCTCGCGCCTGGTGCCCTACCTGCTGATCATCGCGGCGTTCGCCTTTATCTACATGTTCGTGCCGAATACGCGGGTGCGTGTGGGGCCGGCGCTGGTCGGGGCGGTGGTCGCGGGCGTGCTGTGGCAGAGCATGGGCTGGGTGTTCGCCAACATGGTGGCGGAGTCCACCCGTTATGACGCGATCTATTCCGGCTTCGCGATCATGATCCTGCTGCTGATCTGGGTCTACCTGGCCTGGCTGGTCCTGCTGATCGGCTCCAACGTGGCGTTCTACGTGCAGCACCCGGAATACATGAACGTGCGGGGCCGCCGCCCGCGGCTGTCGGCCGCGGCGCACGAGCGTCTGGGGCTCAACCTGATGCAGGTGGTGGCGCGCCATTTCATGGAAGGGCGCACGCCGCCCACGGTGGACCAGGTGGCCGCGGAGCTCTACGTGCCCGGCAATGCGCTGGGCGGTGCAGCCCGGGCCCTGGAGGCCGCGGGACTGCTGAGGCGCACCGAAGACCTCGGTCTGGTGCCCGGGCGCGATCTCGGCCATCTGCCGGTCGCGGAGGTTCTGCAGGCCCTGCGCGAGGATCAGGAAGATCCGGCGCTGCGGACCCTGCACGGCGATGCGGCGGTGGAGTCGGCGCTGGAAGAGCTGGACGTGGTGCGTCGCGATCATCTGGGGGCGCGCACAATGCGCGATCTGCTGGAGCGGGCGGGCGTACAGCCGGTGAGGCCGGCGCAGGAAGACGCTGCTGCCGGGCCGGGCCCGAGTTCGCGTGCCGGGGAGTGGCGTCCCGGCTCGGGCGCGTCCCCGTCACCGGGGCCCTGATGCGGTGTCCTCCGGGGGGATCCTCGGGGGCGCGACCGGGTGAGTGCGGCGACTCCGGATGGCCGGCGGGGTCAGGCGTTCGAGCCGGCTTCCGCGTCCAGGCGCTGCTGGGCCCGGTGCATCAGCTGGCCGGAAACGCGCTCCACCAGCGAACTCGCCGCCCTGCGTACCGCCGCTTCAACCAGCGGATTACCGAGACAGTATTCCAGCTCGAACTCGACCCGGGTCAGCCCTTCGCCGGCCGGCTGCAGGCGGTAACTGCCGCGATTGTGGATGCCGCGGATCGAGCGCCAGGCGAAATGCTCCGGCTCCACGGCGCTGCAGACCTCGACATCGAAATCCATGGTCATCCCTGCCGCCACGATGGTCCAGCGGTACTGCTCGCCGCCCAGGGGCTCGATGGTGCGCACGTGGTCGCACAGGTCGACGAAGTTGGGGACATGGCTGAGCAGGGCAAAGACCCGCTCGGGTTCGGCCTGCAGGGAGGTTTCGTGCGTGATACGGCGCATGCTTGCGACTCGCTGGCTGGAACGGGGGATCAGATCCTGAGAGCCCCCGAAGTGCCTCCGGGTTCCCCGCGGCCGTCCTTCCGCCTCTGCCGGCTTCGCTTGTGACCCCGGGGACGCCGTTCTAACATGACGCCCGTCTCCGCTGTAACCACTGTTGCGAGCCCTGCATGAGCTTTGCCCGAGATCATCGTCCGGACCCCGACGCCGGTTTCATGGAACGCTACGAATCCGGAGCGCTGGGCATCCTGCACTGGGAACAGCTGGACGCCCTGTGGGCCACGCTGCGTGCCGGTGCCCGCGACGGCGAGTGGTACGTCTACGCGGTGGGGGAGGCGGTGCCGCAGGCGCCGGTCCGTGCGGCCGAGCTGGACCGTTTCCTTACCGAGGTCGATGCCCTGCTGCGCGCCGATCACGACGAAAGCTACTGCGGCATCGTCTACGTGGACGACCGCGAGAATCCTCGCTTCGTGAAGATCTTCGACCCCAACAACCTCGGATCCTCCTGCGGATCGTCGGGCCTGCGGGTACTGCCGGGCTGGATCCTCTCGACCGTGCCGCCGGAAGACCTGCAGGCGGCGATGCCCCCGCCGAACAGCCGCCGCCGCTGGTGGCAGCGGCTGTTTTCCTGAGGTTCTTTCCTCAAGACGCTGTTCTCAGGAGGAAGCGCTGAACACGTCGTCGATGTGGCGGGCGGTCAGGACGCGTTCCGACCAGATCAGCAGGGTATCGGCATCGGCGGATTCGATCCGCTCCCGGTGTTTTTCCGCGGCGTCTGCACCGAACTTGCGGCCGATCAGGCGCAGGAGGACCGCGGCTTCACCCTGCGTGACGCCTTCCTGAAGTCCCTGCTGTCGCCCCTGTTCCAGCCCCTGTTCCAGGCCCTGCTCAAGGCCCTTCTGCAGTCCTTTCTGCAGCCCCTGCTGCTCGTAGCGTCGCTGCCATTCCTTTACACGTTCGGCCAGCATGGTTTCCATCTCCCGCAGGTCGTTGTTCGGAGGCGCCAATGTTTCGCCGAAGCGGCCGGGGATGACCACTCGGCCCAGCCAGACGCTGAAGGCCCGTCGCAGGGATCGTTGCTCCGGGTGTTTCAGCCATTGCACCAGACGCCCGACGACCGCCTGCAGATCCTCGGGCTCGCGGCTGTGCTCCAGCCGGAAGACGGCCGCGGCCAGGTTGCGTGCCGGCAGATCGGCGTCCGCGAAGGCCCCCTCGTCGAGCAGAAGATACCGGAAATCCGGGCGGTAGGCCTCCAGTCCTCCGGGGATCGGTGCGATCAGCTCGCGCACTTCGATCGGGGCGCTCCAGCGTCGTTCACCATTATAGAGCACCAGTGGCAGTACTGGCGGCAACCGTCCGTCGGGGGTCAGTTCGCCGGTGCGCACCAGATCCTGGTAGAGCAGGCCGAGATAGGTCAGCAGGCGTACCGCCATGAAGCGGTCCACCGATGACTGGAATTCCAGAAGCAGGTAGACGTAACACCAGCCATCGCCCCATCGCAGGCGCCAGACGATGTCGTCCTCGCGCTCGCGCAGATCGTCGGAGACGTAGTGACCGTTGACCCGCTCCAGCGAATCCAGGTCGACCTGTTCGATCCAGGGTTCGTTGACGAACCCGCGCAGGAGATCGGCCACCAGTTCGGGGTGACTGAACAGGTGCTTGTAGCCGTGATCATGTTCCATGGTCCCTCCCTGGACCCGTAATTTATGCCCCTATGATGCCCTCCAGACGCTTCAGGCATTCGAGGTACTGCGCCTCGTCCGGTGGCTGGCCGCTGCGCTGGCTCTCCCACAGGGCCTGACCCAGACACTCCATCATCCGGTGTTCGGCGTCCAGTTCGCCGTAGCGGGCGCACAGGCGGCGGTGCAGGTCGCGGATGCCGGCCGGACGGTCCGTGGCGGCCTGTTCGCGCAGGCCCATGTGCATGGACATGTGCAGGAACGGGTTGGTGGTCCCCGACTCCGGCGGGAACTCGGCGGTCAGGGCCTTCTCGCGGTCGTTCAGCAGGGCATGGTATTCGGGGTGGTCGCGGATGATGCCGACCAGCACCTGTTCCATGTCGCTCAGGGGTTCCTCGTTGCGGGCCTTCTGCCAGGCATCCAGGAACTGGGTTCGCATGCGGTCGCGGTCGCCGTACATCGCATCAGGCCTCGGTCTTGTCCTTGTATTCGCACAGATCGCGGATCACACATTGCCCGCAATCCGGCCGGCGTGCGCGGCACACGTACCTTCCGTGCAGGATCAGCCAGTGGTGGGCGTCGCGCAGGAACTCCTTCGGGGTGAACTTCAGGAGCTTCTTCTCGACCTCCAGCACGTTCTTGCCGGGGGCCAGTCCGGTGCGGTTGGCCACGCGATAGATGTGCGTGTCCACCGCGATGGTGGGTTCGCCGAAGGCCGTGTTCAGGACCACGTTGGCGGTCTTGCGACCGACCCCGGGCAGGGCCTCCAGCGCCTTGCGGTCGCGCGGCACCTCGCCGCCGTGCAGTTCCACCAGCATACGGCAGGCCTTCATGATGTTCTCGGCCTTGGCGTTGTACAGGCCGATGGTGCGGATGCATTCCTTCAGGCCGTCGAGTCCCAGGTCGAGGATGGCCTGCGGGGTGTTCGCCACCGGAAACAGCCGCCGGGTCGCCTTGTTCACGCCCACGTCGGTCGCCTGCGCGGACAGGATGACCGCCACCAGCAGCTCGAACGGGGTGTTGTATTCCAGCTCGGTGGTGGGCTCGGGGTTGGCCGCCCGCAGGCGTTCGAAGATCTCGCGGCGCTTGGCGGCATTCATGGGGCGGGGCTTCCGACGGTTTCAGGGGTTGCAAACGAAACCGGCCCCGCGAACGGGGCCGGACGAAGCGCGGGATTGCGGCGCGATCGTGCTCAGACGTGGCGGTATACGCCCACTTCCGGCGCCGGCTCGCGCGGCTTTTCTTCCGCTTCCTTCTCGAGGTCGGCCAGCAGCTTCGAGTGCTTTTCCTCGAGATCGTGCATCGCCTTCTCGTCCATCTTGGGGAAGATGATGTCACGGATGAACGAGCCCAGCTCGGCCAGGCACTCCGCCCAGTACTTGTCGTTCAGATGGAACGAATGCTCGGCGTGGGTACCCATCGGGTAGCTGTTGAACCGGGTGATCATCGTGACGGACAGATCGCTGTCCTTCTCGACGAAATCCTTGGCGAAGTCGTACCACCACTTGTAGTACTTCTCCTGCAGCTCCTCACCAAAGCCGTGATTCTCGAAGAATGCGGCGATGGTGCCGCGCGGGGCCTGGCCGTAGCGCGTACCGCGCTTGCCGGCGAACGGGAAATGTCCAGCCATGCCTGCTCTCCTGGGACGATTGGAATTTTTGTAGCGGGGGCAGTGTACCCGCTGGGCGCCGGGAATCAAGGCCGGGGCCGCGTTACACTGCGCCCGAACACGCCCGCATGGAGTCCGCACCATGGCCGAACCCGACCCGGTCCGTCCCCAGGACGGCGACACGGGCCCCGAACCCGCCGAATATACCCCGCTGCCGCGCAGCTTCCTGATTGGATCGCTGATCGCGCTGGCCCTGTTCATCTGGGGCGTGAGCCTGCTGTGGCCGCACATGGAGGACTGGCTGGGCGAGCTTTCGATCCTGCAGATCGGGCTGCTGGCCAGCTTCGTGGCCGGGTTGTTCACCGCGGTCGGGGCCATCCCCATCTTCTTCCTGCGCCGCCTGAAACAGTCGGTGGAGGACGCGATGATGGGCTTCGGCGCCGGGGTCATGCTCTCGGCGACCGCCTTCGAGCTCGCGCTGCCGGCGGTGGAGCAGGCCGAGGCCCAGCACGGCAGCGTGGCCATGGCCATCTTCGTGATGGCCGGCGGCATTGCCCTGGGCGGGGGCTTCCTGCTGCTGCTGCACAAGGCCGTGCCGCACGAACACTTCGTGATCGGCCCGCAGAGCGGCGCCGACCCGGCCAAGATTCGCCGGGTGTGGCTGTTCATCTTCGCCATCGCCCTGCACAACCTGCCCGAGGGCCTCGCGGTGGGCGTGGGCTTCGGCGGCGACGACGTCAGCGACGGCATCGCCCTGGCCGTGGCCATCGGCCTGCAGAACATGCCCGAGGGGCTGGTGGTGGCCATTGCCCTGCTCTCGCTGGGCTACAGCCGCGCCGCCGCCTTCGGCGTGACCCTGCTCACCGGCCTGGTGCAGCCGATCGGCGGGCTGATCGGCGCCGGGGCCATCACCCTGATGGAGTTCCTGCTGCCCTGGGGCCTGGCCTTCGCCGCCGGTGCCATGCTGTTCGTCATCAGCCACGAGATCATCCCCGAGTCCCACCGCAAGGGCCACGAGGCCCAGGCCACCGCCGGGGTGCTGGTCGGGTTCGTCACCCTGCTGGCCATCGACCTGGCGTTGTAGGATCGTTCAGAGGAGGGTTCGCCATGCGTCTGAGTCCCGAACAGCAACACGCCATCCACCGGGCCGTGGGCGAGACCTTCGGTCCGGAGACCACGGTGTGGCTGTTCGGCTCCCGGACCGATGACTCGGCCCGGGGCGGCGACATCGACCTGCTGATCGATACCCCGATGCGCGATCCGGACCGCATCGTGCAGGCGGAAATCGCCCTGCGCGCACGCCTGGAGGCGGAACTTGGCGAGCAGAAGATCGACCTGCTGGTCGACTATCCGGGCCGGCGCCGGCATCCCTCCATCTTTCAGGTCGCCCGCGAGGAGGGCATCCCGTTATGAATTCGACCGCCACCGCCATCCAGCGCCTGCGGGATGCCATCGAGGAATGCCGTCGGCACCGCCACCACATGCGCCACGCCCTGTCTTCGCTGGAACCGCGCCTGCCGCTGGACGGCGAAGCGATCTTCGACCGCATCGAACAGCGGCCGGGCGCGGAGACGGAGTGGGGGGCAGGTCCATCGGGCCCCTCCGTTTGGAGGGGGCGAGGCATGCGGAAAGGCGGCACCATGCCCGGCCTACGGGGTCCGGCCCCGCTTCACGCCTGCGCGGGGATGGCCTACATTGAGAAGTGGTTGGCAATCCGCGACGATGGATGCCGCGCCTTTACACCATGACGTCCGATCCGGAGGAACCTTATGCGAAATCTGAAACGCTCCATCCTGCTGGCTATGGGCGGTGCTTCGCTGGTCGGGGCGGGACCCGTCCTCGCGGATACTACCGAGGTCGAAGTCAACGGCGAGCGATGGACGCTCGGTACCGAAATCACCTCGTATTCGGAAAATCCGGATCTTCTTGAGGACCAGCCGTGGTGGAACGACCCGGATCTGGCGCTGGAGCTCGCGGAAACCGTGGAATATGACCTGGGCCTGGCTTTTGAAGGAGAGGGCGGCGGACCGGGCGCGTTGTTCGCGTATGGACTGAGCGTTGAATACCCGGACCGTGAAGGCAATTACTACAACGGCGAGAACGGGGAACCTGGCCCGACGGAGGGTGACGGCAGCCTCGAGGTAGGAAATGGCGAGGTGCGTAACGGTGAAATAACGGATCCTGAGACGGGGGAGTTCGTCGCGATCACATTCTGGGAAAACGGTGACGTGTATGACTGCCCGCGTGGTTGTCCGCGAGTGGAGGATCCGTATCGTTATGCCATTCTCAAATCCGTCCAGCGGATGATGTCGCTGGCGTCGGTCTCCGAGAGCCTCGAGTCCAGCAGCCGCGCGGTGGGAGCCGCGCTTTCCACGACCACGCTGCATGTCCATGGTGCGCACGGGCGGCCGATGTCCCGCTACGTGGACGAAGGTGAGAGCACCGTGTGGGTGCTGGGGGACTACGGCGTGCGCCGCCATGGCGACCAGGACGGCAACACCGGCATCGCGGGCGTGGGTGCGGGGCACAACTTTGGCCTCATGCAGTTCAACTATTCCCTGGGGCGCACCTGGACCGAGGAGGATCTGGTTCAGGGCGGTGAAGTCGACACCGATACGTTTTTCCTGATGCTCGAAGGCATTGTGCCGGTTCATGAAGAAGCCGGTCTGTTCCTCACCGTCGGGGGCTTCCACCAGTGGGGTGAAGCGGACATCCGCCGCGGCTACCTCAATTCGAGCGGTCAGCGCGATTTCTCCACGGCGTCCCCTTCGATGCACGGCCAGGGCGCCCGGGTGCGCATGGACTGGGTGGATGCCTGGAGCGCTTCCCGCGTCAGTCTGAGCCCCTATGCCGATCTCAGTTACTCGCGGATCCGCATGGAGGGGTACGAGGAGAGCGGGGGTGATCTGCCCGCGCGTTTCAGCAGCCGCAGCGACAGCGTGACCGAACTGCGCGTCGGTTCGGAACTGGCCATGCCGATCGCGGAATCCGGGTTTGATTTCGTGGCCACCGGTAACGTGACGCATCGTTTCGACAGCGATGGCGTGCGCACCCGCGGTCGCATGCTGAACGATCCGTTCACGGTCAACCAGTTCAACATCGACGGCCGGGACTACGACCAGACCTGGGTTCGCGCCGGCGTGGGCGTCGAAGGCGCTGTGGGCCCCGGAGATGTTTCGGTGATGCTGAACGGCACCTCCAGGGGTGAAGAAGAGGCCGGCTGGCTGGCCGCCTCCTACAGTGTGACCTTCTGATCCAGCCCCTTCGCCCCTGCCTTGTGTCGCGGCCCGGCGCTCGTTACGAACGCCGGGCCGCTTGCTGACCGGCCCCTGCCGAACCGGGCGGCTTCCCGGTCGCGGTCGCTCGCGATCCGTCGCAGCCGTCTTCGTCCCCCGGGGGCGTCTCTGCCCCCTGACCGTCTTCTCGAATGCACCGCCCCGTCCGTCCCCGGACGTGCCGGGTGTTGTATCGTGGCAACACCGCCTTGCTGAACGCCGCCATTGGGAAGCGTGTTGCATATTCGCAACGTTCACCGGTCCGCATCCGGACGCGGAAATCCGGCGCAGCCGCAGCGGCCCCGGCCATGTGGAGGGGCGAGAAGACGATCGGCGTCCCGGTGTATTCGGAATTTCTAAATGCCCATGTTGTCAATGGCTTGCGATCGCTCCGGCGTTTTCGGTGGGGCTGTCTCGGGAGATCGCGTGAAGACCGAAGTGTATAAGCGTGATCGAATACGGGTTTTTTTCCGCCACAAGGGTTGAAATACGACACCGTGGCGTATATAAAACACAGGACATCGCGGGGCCGACGGGCTCCGGGGTGCAACAGACAGCAAGAACTCACCTCCTGGGAGAAAGCATCATGCAGAAGAAGATTCTCGCAATGGCCGTCGCCGGCGCCTTCGCCGCCGCTCCGGTCTTCGCCTCCGCCGACGATTCCGTGACCCTGTTCGGTCAGCTGAAGTACGAAGTGGGTGCCGTCGACGGTGCCGGCACCGCTACGCGTTCCGGTAACCGTGACCTGGTCCACTCCAATGCCGGCAGCCGGTTTGGCGTGCGTGGTTCGGAAGACCTGGGTGGCGGTCTGACCGGTATCTTCCGTCTTCAGGGCAACTTCGGTGGCGCCGGGGGTGTCTATGGTGGCCCGCTGACCACCAACGAAGAGACCTGGGTCGGTGTTGACGGCAATTTCGGTCAGGTCCGTCTGGGCCGCTCCGACACCGCGATGAAGAACGCGATGAAGCCGTTCCGCGCCTTCACCGACACGCTGGCGGACAACGCCACCCGTCCGGGTACGTTTGTTGGCGTGAACAACGGGATCAACAGCTGGTCGCGTGCGGATGGCATCCATTACCAGAGCCCGGACTTCCAGGGCTTCACCTTCGGGGCCACGATTTCGCCGGTGGGTGAAAAGACGGACAGCTACTACTCCATCAACGCCATCTACGAGATGGGCCCGATGAACTTCTCGGGTGCGTATGAATCGCAGACCAGCACCAGCGACGGCTACGGGATCCTGGATACCGGCATTCCGACCTTCTTCGGTGCGGGCACTGCTGCAGACATCGACTCCTGGCATGCCGGTTTCAGCTTCGACTTCGGTCAGGGTGATGTCGGCGTGAAGTACCACCAGTGGGACTACGACGGCAACATCGAAGAGAAGCTGGAGCAGGTCGTGGTGCCGGCCAACTTCCGCGTGACCGACCAGATCAACCTGCGTGCTGCGGTGCAGTACAACACGCTGGATAACCGTCGTGCCGGTCTGGGCAGCGGCGAGTCCTCCTGGACCAACGTGGCGTTCGGTGCGCAGTACCACTTCAGCAACCGCACCGAAGCGTTCGTGAACGTCTGGAACGATGGCATCGAAGGTGTGACCGCCAACAACACGAATGATGACGTGTCCGACGACGGCACCCACATCGGCGTGGGCCTGCGTCACAGCTTCTAAGCGCGATTGCGCATGAAGTGATAACAACGGGCGTAAGCCCGTTTTGCGGGGCCCTCCGGGGCCCCGTTTTTTATTGGGGGCCGCGCATTTGGTGTGCGGCCCTTTTCGTGGGTGCATGCGGTTGGGTGGCGCGGCCGGCGGGGCTACGATGGCCGTCATCCGCGTTGCAGCATTCATCCCGACCGATCAGAACGATCGAAACGATCCGAGGAGGCAACATGAAGATCGAAGTGGAACATCGGCCGGAGCGCGACCGGCTGGAGGCACTGGGCGTGTTCGACTGGCCGGTGTGGGAAAAGGAGGCGTCCCGCTTCCCGTGGCATTACGACGAGACGGAGACCTGTTACATCCTCGAGGGGCAGGTGACGGTGACGCCGGAGGATGGCGAGCCGGTCACGGTCGGCGAGGGTGATCTGGTGACCTTCCCGGCAGGCATGGGCTGCACCTGGGAGATCCACCGGGACATCCGCAAGCACTACCGCTTCGGGTAGCCGGCTATCGCTTCGGGTAGTCGGCACGTAGGAGGCCAGCCCCCTGGCCGATCCGGCACGCTGTCGGAGTGTGAAAAAGAGAAAAGACCGAACAACATCCCTGTTGATCGGCCCTTTCGGTTGGAACTTCCCTGTTCCTGATTGGGGATATTATCGGCGCCCCCGGGCTGAAACAATATCGATTATGTGTTTTTGTGATGAAAACCACAAAAAATGGATTGGAATCAGTCTAAATCTTCGGCAGAATCAGAGAGATTGGGTCGAAAAGTGCCGAATAAACAGGTCTTTATGAAGGTTCGTCGGGCCTCTGGTGGGAGTTGTGGGAGTTGTGGGAGTACGGGGTGGGCGGGGAAGAACGCCGGGGTGAGGGAAGCCAATTGTTCGCGTGCGAGCACGCTCCCACCAGGCCCCGGGCCCACCAGGCCCCGGGCCTCCGGGTCGAGTGAAGTGCGGGTGGGGGCGTCAGTCGGCCCAGAGTCCGCCGAGGGGGATGGGGACGGCATCGAAGGGGGCGACGGACACGGGGTCGTCGTTTTCGAACGCATTGAGCAGGAGCCAGTGCCCTTCGTGGTTGGCATAGGCCTCCAGGGTGCGGAGCATGGGGTCGACGAGCCAGACGTGGCCGACACCGTGGGCGGCGTACACGGGCAGTTTTTCCACCCGGTCGACCCGGGCGGTGGATTCGGAGAGGACTTCGCAGACCCAGTCGGGGGCCAGCTCGAACCAGGCGGTCTCGGGCAGGGCGGGCATGCGTTCGCGGCGCCAGCCGGCCAGGTCGGGGACCAGCACATGGCTGCCCAGGTGCACTTCGGGTTCGTCGAAGATCCACCAGCCGCCAGGGCCGCCATGCCCCTTGTCGTATGGTCCTCCGAGCTCTACGCCCAGCAAGGAGCTGGCGCGGGCATGACGCGGCGCTGGTCGGGGGGTGGTGACAAGCTGCCCATGAATGAGCTCCGCCACCAGGTGGTCCTCGACCTGGAGGAGGTCTTCGTAGGTTGCGTCTCGGGTAGCCGGGTCCGGCATGGGTGTCTGCCTCCTGTTTCCGGGTGACGCCGCGCTTGTTGTTCCATCGTACGGGTTGCGATGCGGGGCGGGAAGACGGGGTCTTCGCGTGCGAGCACGCTCCCACAGGGGTGGGGTGTCAAGGAGTGGGCGGGCACCGGTGCTGTGGGAGCGGCCCTGGCCGCGAAGAGGGCGGGGCGGGGTGGTTCAACGGGCGAGCCACTGGGCGTCGAGCCGGGTGGCTTAGTCGCTCCGCCAGGAGCGCGCCCCGGTGCCACCGGCGACGCAGTGCGCCTCGCTGTCCCCGAGGACGGACCAGTCAGCGACCAGCGCCCCTGCCCTGTTCGCCTTCGCCGACGCGGTCAAGCACCGTGCGTATGACGTCGGCCGCGATGCGGAACTCCGACTGGTGAAGCCGTTCGAAAACCGCGCGTGCGGACGGGATCAGACCCTGGCGGCGCGCCATCCCGATCACGGCGGCGGTCCCCGCCACACGAATACCGGCCTCAAGGGCAAGGGCGCGGCCCATCCGTTCATCCATGAGCACCAGGGCGGGTTCATCGTGGCCGAGGGCCATCCGGATACAGGCTGCTTCGCCTTCATCCAGTTCGGGTAACGGTGTTGATGAGCGCGGCCCTTCCCGGAGGCACAGCCAGCCGGCGTCCATCGCGGCGGCGATGGCGGATTCCCCGGGCCTTCCCTGGCCGGGCAGCACCTCGCGGGCGACCTCCTCCGGAATCCCGACCGTCCCGAACAGACGGGGCAACCATTCCAGCCCATCGACGAACGAAAGCCCGATCAAAGGGCTGGCGTCGCTCAGGACGAGGCGAGCCATTCGTCGAGGGTATCCATATCGTGGTCCGCTTCCGTGCCATTCAGGTCCACGACGGGAATCCCGAGCCGGGAAAGATGGCGCGCGAAGTCGGCCGTGGCGAACTCGGCGAGACGCGCCGCACGCGCCAGGGAGAGGTGCCCGTCACGGAACAGGGCGGTGGCCAGGGCCACCTTGACACCCGGCGCGTCGAGTTCCCCCGCATCGTTCAATCCCAGGATGAGGGCATCGGGACGGTCCCGGTTCATGACCACCACCGGCGTTTCGTGGGACTTGCGCAGGGCGCCGGTGGGATTGTTCTTGAGGCCGCTAACGTTCACGACTTCCATGGGAATCCTCCATGGGAATGGTAGTCAGGATCAATACTAGTCCTGTCCATGCTTCCCGGCAATCCGCTCAGCTTCTCGCTGTGGTAGTCCTCGATGGCGAGGTTGCGCACCCGGGAGCTGGCGCGGAAATGACGCGGCGCTGGTCGGGGTGGTTCAGCGGGCGAGCCACTGGGCGTCGAGCCGGGTGGCGAAAGTCTCCTCGACCCGGCGCAGGTAGTACATCATGTCCACCGGCAGGTTGATGCCGTCGTGCATCTGCAGGGGGTAGAGGTCGGCGGCGATCACGCAGTCGGCGATGGACGGGTGGCCGAGATAGAAACCATTGGCGGCCAGGTGGCGGGCGAGCTCGGGCAGGCGGCTCAGCCGGGCCAGCTGCTGGTAGCCGTCGTAGCGGTCGTTGGCGAGTTCCTCCACGCTCATGCCGAAGCGGTGTTCCACGTTCGCCTTGAAGTCGGCGAGGGCATCGGCGTCCTGGCCGATGCCGTGGTAGCCGGGGGCCAGCGGGGCGTACAGGCGTTCGAGCACGACGTCCACGCGGGCACGCCAGTCGAGCAGGGCCTGCCAGGCGTCTTCGGCGATGATCCCCGCGGACAGCGGTTCGCCGCTCGGGAACAGCTCGTCGATCGCGCGCAGGGCCGCCGTGGTGTCGGTATGCAGGGCGCCGTCGTCGGTGGCGAGCACCGGGGACTGCCGCGCGATGCCCAGCTCGAAGAAGGTCTCGTCGTCGAACCAGTCCACCGCGCGGGTCTCGAGCGCCGCGCCCTTGTACCCGCAGGCCAGGCGGATGCGGTCGGCCTTGGGGTCGTGGGCGAAGTGGTAGAGCGTCGCCATCAGGCGGAGCCCCGGTTTGTTCCACCTCGGGTCTGTCCGCGTTTCGCGTTGGCGAGGATGAAATCCCACTGATCCTCGGTCAGCGGCATCACCGACAGGCGGTTGCCGCGGCGCACCAGCGGGCAGTCGGCCAGCTCCGGCTGCTGCTTGAGCCAGTCGAGGGTGAGGATGTCGTCGAATTTCTCCTCGAAGGCGACGTCCACCCGCAGCCAGCGCGGGTTGTCGGGATCGCTCTTCGGGTCGTAGTGCTTGTCCTCGGGATCGAACGCGCAGTAGTCCGGGTAGGCCTCGTTCTCGATGCGCATGATGCCGACGATGCCCGGGGGTTTGGCATTGGAGTGGTAGAAGAAGGCGAGATCGCCCTTCTTCATCTCGTCGCGCATCATGTTGCGCACCTGGTAGTTGCGGATCCCGTCCCAGGGCTCCACGCCCACGCGTTCGAGATCGTCGATGCCGAACTCGTCGGGTTCGGATTTCATCAGCCAGTAGCCCATGTCGTCGCGTTCCTTGAATCAGTCGTTGTCAGGTGTCTGCAGGGTAGCAATGGCCTGTCCGTGCCGGGGGAATACATGCCAGCCGGTCTCGGTGACCACGGCATCCAGCGGCACGTCCCAGGGCTGCACCGGCAGGGCCTCGACCTGCTGCAGGCCATGGGCCACGCCGATCAGGCGCGGGCGGTGGATGCCGAAGCGCCGCCGGGCGAAGTAGCGGTCGTAGTAGCCGGCCCCCATGCCCATGCGGTTGCCGTGGCGGTCGAAGGCGACCAGCGGCATCAGCACCACCTGCATCTCGCGGCGCCAGACCCGCGGCGCACCGGGGCAGGGCTCGGCGATGCCGAAGCCGTTGTGGCACAGGCGGTCTTCGGGGTGCCATTCGTGGAAATGCATGCGGCCGTCGCGGCGGGTGTCCATCACCGGCAGGGCGATGCGCGTGCCGCGCCTGGCCAGGGCGCAGGTCAGCGCGGTCAGGTCGACCTCGCCGCGCAGGCCGCGGTAGGCGCCGATGCAGCGCGGTTGCCAGCGTTCCAGCCATTTCAGCAGGTGACCGCTGATCGCGCGGTTGTGCGAGTCCAGGCGAGTGTCGGACAGCGCGGCACGCCGACGGCGCAGTTCGCGCCGGAGCCGGCGGGCGTCCTCGCGGGCGAGGGCGTCGATATCGGGGGCGTGCGCGGTGGTGGACATGGCCGTGAGGGTCATGGGGATGGGCAGGAAAAAAGAGGACGCGCCCCGCGGGCGCCGTCGTGGCCTTCGACCTTGAACCAGCGGTTCAGGTGGGAGAAGTCTCCGAATCTTTAGGCTTTCCGCTCGGGGGCGGACCTGCACAGCGAAACGGAAGAACTCGGTCCCTGGGTGTTGCATTAAGGCTCAAGGGTACCACCCGGCCACGTTCGAACGCCGCAGCGACGCGTCCGGGATCATTATGGACCAGATGCCCGGGGCGTGCTCAACCCGGCCCCGCGGAAGGGGAATCCGGTGGCGGGAATCAGGGCTCCGAGCGGGTGGTGCCGGTCTCGGCCTGACTGCCGGTGCCGGCGTCCGTGCCACGGTCCAGGTTCTGTTCGATGCGTTCGGCCAGCGCGTGCAGGCGTTCGGGGGCGTCGGCCCCGCCCTTTTTCATCCGTTCCAGCTCTTCCTGGCACTCGAGCTTTTCGTGGGCGAGGTTGAGCGCGACCATCACCGCGATGCGCTCGGCCCCGACCACGCGCCCGCCGTCACGCAGTTCGCGCATGCGCTCGTCGATCAGGGACGCGGAGGCGAACAGGTCGGCGCGCTCCTCGGGCGGGCAGGCGACGTGGTACTCCTTGCCCATGATGGTGATGCGGACCGGCTCGGACTGGCTCATTCGGACTGCTCCATCGCCCGCAGGCGGGCGATCATGGTCTCGACCCGGTGGCGGGCCTGCTCGTTGCGTTCGCGGTAGGTCGCACGTTCGGTACGCAGCTGGCGCACCTGTTCGTGCAGCGCCCGGTTTTCCTCGCGCAGTTCGGCGTTGTCGTCCAGCAGGCGCAGGATCGCGGCCTCGAGACGGTCGAGGGCATCGGGCGCGTGGCTGCCGGAAGAAGCGCTGTCGGACATGGCGGGGCGGGCCTCGGGCTTGAAAAACGGGAGCGAAGTCCCTGAATCCCGGAGTCTAGGAGGGGGTCGGCGGAACCGTCAACCGAAACACCGGCGGGTTGTGTTGCGACCCGCGCAGGGGGTGGCCAGAATATGACCCATGACACAGCCTCCCGAACCCGCACCCGACGCCACGATCATCGAAGGCACGGCCCACAACGGCAAGCCGTGCCGGGTGGTGGACAACACCGGCACGATCCCGCGCGGCGAGCTGGAACAGCTGCTGGAGGACCTGATCCGTGACAAGCGCTTCGGCCTGACGGCGCTGTCCGCGACCGGTTCCAGCGAGATCCGCCTGGGTGAGCCGCAGTTCACCCATCTGCAGCTGGGCGATGATCTTTACCGCTTTCTGCTGTTTCCTTACGAAGCCCGTCTGGAGGCCTTCTGATGGCGCAGTCCTGGGAAGAACGTCTGGCCCACGGCCTGCGCACCATGGGGTTCGCGCAGACCCCGGCCTCGGCCCATGGCCTGATCACCGGCTGCCTGGTGGCGGACCCCGAGGCCGGCAATGACCTCCTGATCAAGTCGCTGGGCGAGGCGCTGCCGCTGACCGAGAACCCCGCCGAGGCATTCGACCGGCTGGTGGACGAGCTGCGCCGGCATCTGCTGGCGCAGCTGTACGACATCGAGCTCGGTTTTGCTCCGCTGGTGCCGGAGGACGCGGAGATCGAGACCCGCGCCCAGGCGCTGTCGGAATGGGCCGACGGTTTCATCAGCGGGCTGGGGCAGACGCCGCGGCTGGGCGGGCTCAAGCCGTCGGCAGAGTCGGCGGAGATCCTGCGGGATCTGGCCGAGATCGCGCGCATGGATCCCGAGCCGGAGGACAGCGAGGCCTCGGAGAAGGACTTCGAGGAGCTGTCCGAATACGTGCGCGTGGGCGTGCTGCTGATCGCCGACGAGCTGGCCCCCGAGAACCCGACCCGGATCCCGATGCAATGAGCCGCGCGCCGCAGATCCCCGCCGGTGAACTGGCCCGTCGCCGCCAGCGCCTGATGCGCGCGGCCGGGCGCGATGCCCTGATCGTGATCCCGGGCGCGGTGGAGACCACTCGCAACCGCGACGTCGAGTACCCGTTCCGGCAGAACTCCGATTTCCTCTATCTGACTGATTTCGAGGAACCGGACGCCATCGCGGTGCTGGCCCCGGGGCGCGAGGCCGGGGAATACATCCTGTTCTGCCGCGATCGGGATCCGAAGATGGAGACCTGGACCGGGCGCCGCGCGGGGCCCGACGGGGCGATGGAGCACTTCGGGGCCGACTGCGCCTTCCCGGTGGACGACATCGACGAGATCCTGCCCGGACTGATGGAGAACCGCCGCGAGCTGTGCGCGCCGTTCGGCCGCGACGAAGGCTTCGACCGGCGGCTGTTCGGCTGGTTGCAGCAGGTGCGCCGGCGCGCGGCGCGCAGCGGGGTGCGGGTGCCGCACGAGTTCGCCGCGCTGGAACACCACCTGCACGAGCAGCGCCTGTTCAAGAAGGCCCCGGAACTGAAGATGATGCGCCACGCCGCGGCGATCTCGGTGGGGGCGCACAAGCGCGCGATGCAGGCCTGCCGCCCGGGCATGACCGAATACCAGGTGGCCGCCGAGATCACCCACGAGTTCCATCGCCACGGTACCGAGGCGGCGTATCCGTCCATCGTCGGCGGTGGCGAGAACGGCTGCATCCTGCACTACATCGAGAACCACGACGTGCTGCGCGACGGCGATCTGCTGCTGATCGACGCCGGTTGTGAGCACCGCGGCTATGCCTCGGACATCACCCGCACCTTCCCGGTGGGCGGGCGCTTCGGCGGGCGCCAGCGCGAAGTCTACGAGATCGTGCTCGACGCGCAGCGCGCCGCCATCGACGCGGTGCGGCCCGGGCATCACTGGAACGATCCGCACGACGTCGCGGTGCGCGAGCTGACCCGCGGGCTGCGGGATCTGGGCGTGCTCGAGGGCGAGCTGGATGCGCTGATCGAGGACGAGGCGTATCGCCCGTTCTTCATGCACCGCACCGGCCACTGGCTGGGGCTGGACGTGCACGATGTGGGCGACTACCGCGTGGGCGAGGCCTGGCGGCAGCTGGAGCCGGGGATGGTGATGACCGTCGAGCCCGGGCTGTATTTCGGCCCGTACTGCGAGGCCCCGGAGGACCTGCGCGGGATCGGCGTGCGCATCGAGGACGACGTGGCCGTGACCCGCGACGGGCACGAGGTGCTGACCGAGGCCTGCCCGAAGACCGTGGAGGCCATCGAGGCCTGCATGGCCGACGGCGCGGCCGGGCGTCGCTGAAACCGGGGCAGAGGGACGCGCATGGAGGCCACCGTGAATCGCGGAACGCAAACTCAAACGCAAACCGAGACCGACATCGCCGTGGTCGGTGGCGGGCCGGTGGGCGGGCTGGCGGCCTGTACCCTGGCGCGCGCCGGCTACACGGTAAGGCTGTTCGAACGCGGCCCGGCGCCGGATCCGGCCGTCCCGCGCGAGGACACCCGCGGCTATGCCCTGGCGGCCGGCTCGGTGACCCTGCTGGACGATCTCGGCTACTGGGCGGAGCTGGCGACCACCGCCGCGCCCATCCGGCGCATCGTGGTCAGCCGCCGCGGCGGGCTGGGCCGGGTGCGCATGGATGCCGCGCAGATGGGCCGCGAGGCCCTGGGGCAGGTGGTGCCGGCCGCGGCGCTGGATCCCCTGCTGGCGCGGGCCCGGGATGCGGCGGGGGTGGCCAGTCATCACGCCACCACCCTGGCGGGCGTGGAGGCGGCCGCGGACGGCGCGCGCCGCCTGCACCTGGAGGGGCCCGACGGGGCGTGGTCCTGCCGCGCGCGGCTGCTGATCGCCGCCGACGGCGTGGGCTCGCCGACCCGCGAGGCGCTGGGCATCCCGGTGCAGCGCCACCGCTACGATGCCGATGCCCTGGTGTTCGACGTGCGGCCCTCGCGTGCGCACGACGGCGAGGCCTTCGAACGCTTTACCGACGAGGGGCCGGTGGCGCTGCTGCCGCAGGCCGACGGGCGCATGAACGTGGTCTGGGTGGCCCCGCCGGAGGTCTGTGACGCCCGCCTGGAGCTGGATGAATCGGCGCGCATGGCGGCGTTGCAGGGAGGCTTCGGCTGGGCGCTGGGGCGGCTGCACCCGGCGGGGGGCGTGCTGCGTTTCCCGCTGCAGCGGATGCATGCGCCGCAGCCGTTCGCCGAGCGCGCGCTGCTGCTGGGCAACGCGGCTCACTCGGTGCATCCGGTGGCGGGGCAGGGGCTGAACCTGGCGCTGCGCGACGTGGCCGATCTGCTGGGCGTACTGCGCGAGGGCGCGCAGCCCGACGGGCGCCCCGCGTTCGTGGCCGATCCCGGCGGGCGGCACGTGCTGGAGGCCTGGGCGCGCCGGCGCGAGGGCGACATCCGCCGCATCGTCGGGGTGACCGATTTCCTCGCCCGCGGGATGCGCCATGTTGACGGGCTGCTGGGCCATGCCCTGGGGCTGGGCATGATGACGGTCGACCGGGTGCCGCCGCTGCGCGATGCCTTCGCGCGCGGGGCGATGGGGCTGCGGCCGGTGCCGCGGCATACCCTGTCGCGGCTGCCGGAGACGCGGGCATGACGCGCGCCGGCGAACCGCTGGACGTGCTGGTGGTAGGCGGTGGCGCCACCGGCCTGGCCACCGCTCTTGGTTGCGCCCGCGCGGGCATGCGGGTGGCGGTGCTGGAGCGCGGACCGGCGCCGGCGTTCGATCCGGCGACCGCGCCGGTGACCCGGGTGGTCACGCTCAACGCCGCCGCCATGGGCCTGCTGGATTGTCTGGGGGTGCAGGAAGCCCTGGCGGCGAACCGCGCCCATGCGTTCTCCGGCATGCAGGTGTGGGACGCGCACGGCCCTGCGCATATCCGCTTCGACGCGGATGACCTGGGCGTGCCCGAGCTGGGCTGGACGGTGGAGAACGCGGCGCTGGAGGCGGTGCTGTGGCAAGCCCTGCGCGAGCGCGGCGTGGCGCTGTGGTCGGAGACCGCGTGGCGCAGTGTGGACCTGCGGCCCGATCGGGTGGATGTCTACGCCGAGGGCCATGCGCCGCTGGCCTCGGCGCGCCTGGTGGTGGCGGCCGACGGGGCTCGTTCGGCCCTGCGCGAACGCGCGGGCATCGCGGTCAGCGAACGCCCGTACCACGCGCGCGGGGTGGTGGCCACGGTGGAGACCGCGCAGGGCCATGGTGACACCGCCTGGCAGCGCTTCGACGACGAGCGCATCCTGGCCTTCCTGCCGCTGGGTGACGGGCGCTGTTCCATCGTCTGGTCGCTGCCGGAGCCCGAGGCCGATGACGTGATGGCGATGGATGATGCGACCTTTATCCGCGAGCTGTCGAACGCGATCGACGGCGGTCCCGGCCCGGTGACCGGCACCTCGCCGCGCGCCAGCTTCCCGCTGGTGGCGCGCCATGCGCGCGACTATTTCGCCGGGCGGGTGGTGCTGGCCGGGGACGCGGCGCACACCATCCATCCGCTCGCGGGGCAGGGGCTCAATCTGGGGCTGGCCGATGTCGATGCGCTGCTGCGCCAGCTTGCCGGCCCCAACCGGCGTGATCCCGGCGATCCGCGCGGGCTGCGCGCCTACACCCGCGCGCGGCGCCCGGAGAACGCGATGATGCAGCGCGCGATGGACGGCTTCCGCCTGCTGTTCGGCACCCGCCGTGCCGGTCTGCCGGAGCTGCGCGGCGCCGGGGTGCGGCTGGTGAACGGGCTGGTCCCGGTCAAGCGCCAGCTCGCGCTGCGCGCGTTCGGGCTGGACGGCATCCGCCGCTGATCCATGGACCCGATCCCATGGACCCGGCGTGAATCGGGGCATTGGGTTCCGGCGCCGGATCGCCTATAATTGATCTTACGCCAGCGGGGCACGAAACGCTCCGCACATCATCCTGGAAGAGTTCTGCCGCGCCGCGCCTCGGGCGCGCGCCGCAGACGCCGAAGGCGCAACATCCGCCCGGAATCGCTCAGGCTTCAGGACCGGGATGGTGAAACGGCGAACTCTGGAGAGCGGCCGGCAGACGGCCCACCGAAGGGGGCGATCGCCCGGGTCCACAGGACCGCGGGGCGCGCAAACTCTCAGGTTTCAGGACAGAGGGGCGGCTGGCAGTTAATCCTGTCGGCCGCCCTTTTTTTATGCGCGGATGACCGCGACGCCATCGACGCCGGAACAACTGCAGGACGAAAAGCATGACGCTGAAGAAAACCCCGCTCCATGCCGCCCATGAACGTGCCGGCGCCAAGCTGGTCGATTTCGCCGGCTGGGAGATGCCGCTGCATTACGGCTCGCAGATGGAAGAGCACAAGAAGGTTCGCGCCGGCGCCGGCATGTTCGATGTGTCGCACATGCGCGTGGTCGACATCCACGGCCCGCAGGCGCAGGCCTTCCTGCGCTATCTGCTGGCCAACGACGTGGCCAAACTGAAGACCGAAGGCCGCGCGCTGTACAGCTGCATGCTGAACGAGCGCGGCGGCGTGATCGACGACCTGATCATCTACTGGCTGGGCGGGGATGCCTACCGCGCGGTGGTCAACGCGGGCACCGCCGACAGCGACATCGCCCACATGCAGGCGGTGGCGCAGGACTTCGATGTCAGCGTCGAGCCGCGCCCGGAATTCGCCCTGATCGCGGTGCAGGGTCCGCAGGCCGTGGACAAGACGCTGCCGCTGCTGCCGGAAGACCTGCGCGGCGCGGGCGAGCTCAAGCCGTTCTCCGCCGTGTGGAACGACGAGTGGTTCGTTGCGCGGACCGGCTACACCGGCGAGGACGGCTTCGAGGTGATGCTGCCGGCCGCGGAGGCCGAGGGCTTCTGGCAGGCGCTGCTGGACGCCGGGGTCGACCCCATTGGCCTGGGCGCCCGCGACACCCTGCGTCTGGAGGCCGGGATGAATCTCTACGGTACCGACATGGACACCGAGACCAGCCCGCTGACCGCCAACCTCGGCTGGACCGTGGCGCTGAAGGATGCCGAGCGTGATTTCATCGGTCGTGCGGCCATCGAACGCGAGAAGGCCGCGGGCGTGCAGCAGCGCCTGGTGGGCGTGGTGCTGGAAGGCCGCGGCGTGCTGCGCGGCGGGACGCGTATCGTGACCGACGCCGGCGACGGCGAGGTGACCTCGGGCAGCTTCGCGCCCAGCCTGGGCGTGTCCGTGGGCTTCGCGCGGGTGCCGGCCGCCGCGGCCGATGCCGAACGCCTGGAGGCGGAGATCCGCGGGAAGCACCTGCCCGTGCGGGTCGTGCGCCCGGGCTTCGTGCGCAACGGCGAACCGCTGATCGAACTGCCCTCCGGCTGATGCGAGCCATACGATTTTAGTGCGCTACACTGCGTACCGGGTTTCAACGCTATAAGGAAGACGCCATGAGCGAAGCACCGAAGGATCTGAAGTACACCAGGAGCCACGAATGGGTTCGTACCGAAGACGACGGCACCGTGACCGTCGGCATCACCGATCACGCGCAGGAGCTGCTGGGTGATCTGGTGTTCGTCGAGGCCCCCGAGGCCGGCAGCAGCCTGGAGGCCGGCGCGGCCTGTGCCACGGTCGAGTCGGTCAAGGCCGCCTCCGACATCTACGCCCCGATCACGGGCGAGGTGACCGAGACCAACGCGGAGCTGGAAGACAGCCCCGAGAAGGTCAACGAGTCGCCCTTCGAGGATGGCTGGCTGTTCCGCATGAAGCCGGCGGATGCCGGCGAGCTGGACGGCCTGATGGACGCGGACGCCTACGCCGCGCACGTCGAAGCCGAATCCTGAAGCCACCGGTGGCGGCCGTACCCCGGTGTCCGACTGGCACCGGGGCGCCGCCGAAGAACTTCGCGTCAGCGAAAGCGAGAAAGTCATGCCGTTTATCCCGCATACCGAAGAAGACATCCGTTCGATGCTCGAGTCCATCGGCGCCGATTCCGTGGAGGATCTGTTCGACGAGATCCCGGCCGGGCTGCGCGCGCCACCGCTGGAGGGCATCCCCGAGGGTCTCAACGAAATGGGGATCTCCCGCCTGATGCAGGAGCGGGCCGCCCGCGACGGCATGCCCTCGAATTTCATTGGCGCCGGGGCGTACGAGCACCACATCCCGGCGGCCGTGTGGCAGATCGCCACCCGCGGCGAGTACTACAGCGCCTACACGCCCTACCAGGCCGAGGCGTCGCAGGGCACGCTGCAGCTGATTTACGAGTACCAGACCATGATGGCCCGTCTGACCGGCATGGAGGCCTCCAACGCCTCGCTGTATGACGGTGCCTCCGCGCTGGCCGAGGCCGTGCTGATGGCAGTGCGCGTCAACCGCCGGTCGAAGAGCAAGCGGGTGCTTGTCCCGGGTGCGCTGAATCCGGTGTACCGCCGCGTGATCGACACCCTGATCGGCAATCAGGGCATCGAGCTGATCGAGGTCCCGTTCGACGAGACCACCGGACAGACCCCGGTGGAGGCGCTGGCCGCGTACGCCGACGACGACATCACCGCGATGATCATCAGCCAGCCGAACTTCTTCGGCATCCTCGAGGACGTGGATGGCCTGACCGGCTGGGCCGAGGAGCGCGAGATCCCGGTGATCGCGGTGGTCAATCCGGTCTCGCTGGCGCTGCTGAAGCCGCCGGGCGAGTGGGGCGGCAACGGCGTCGACATCGTGGTCGGCGAAGGCCAGCCGCTGGGCGCGCCGCTGTCCTCCGGAGGGCCGTATTTCGGCTTCATGACCACGCGCAAGAAGCACATCCGGCAGATGCCGGGGCGCATCGTCGGGCGCGCCGAGGATGCCGACGGCAAGCCGGGCTTCGTGCTGACGTTGCAGGCCCGCGAGCAGCACATCCGCCGCTCCAAGGCCACCTCCAACATCTGCACCAACCAGGGGCTGGTGGTGACGGCCGCGACCATCCACATGTCCATGCTGGGTGACGAGGGCCTGACCCGCGTGGCCGAGGCCTGCTACGCCAACACCCATGCCCTGGTGGAAAAGCTCGCCGCCAAGGGCATCAAGCCGCGCTTCACCGGCGAATACTTCCACGAGGTGGCGCTGGACTTCGGTGGCAATGGCGCCGGGCAGCTGCAGGCGATGGCCGACGCCGGCGTGCTCGCCGGGCACGACCTGGGGCGCGACTACCCGGCGCTGGATGGCTGCGTGCTGGCCTGCGTCACCGAGACCAAGAACGAGAACGATCTGGAGCAGTACGTGACTGCCTGCGAGCAGGCCCGCGCGGCCTGAGCGGGGAGTCACTCCACGCGACGTGCCATACCCCAACCGCCGAGGAGGCTGACATGGCCGAGACCAAGCTAGAGGGCAACACGATCCACACCAACGGCGACCTGCCCCACGTGGGTTCGCCGGCTCCGGACTTCAACCTGACGGGCAAGGACCTCAATGATGTCTCGCTCGCCGATTTCGGCGACAAGCGCAAGATGATCTACATCGTGCCCAGTCTCGACACGCCGGTGTGTGCCGAGTCGACCAAGAAGATCAACCAGTTCGTCGAACAGCGCCCCGACGTGCATGCACTCATCGTCTCCGCCGATCTGCCCTTCGCGATGGACCGTTTCTGCTCCGTGGAGGGGCTGGAGCGCGTCACGGTGCTGTCGATGATGCGCGATCGCAATTTCGCCAGGGACTACGGCGTGCTGATCCAGGACGGACCGCTGGCCGGGATCACCGCCCGCGCGATGCTGGTGCTGGATGCCGACAATCTGGTGATGCATGCCCAGCTGGTCCCCGAGATCGGCGACGAACCCGACTACGACGCGGTCTTCGCCGCGCTGGACGACCGGGCGACGCTGAGCCCCACCCAGTAACGCGACAGGCCTCCGGCGGGCCCCGCGCGGTGCAGATCCGCCGGGGCCCGCCGTCTACCCGAATACCGAAGCGAGAAACCGCCATGAACACCACGGAAACCAAGCTGATCTTCGAACATTCCCACGCCGGTCGCTCCGCCGTGGCCCAGGCGCCGCAGGAACACGCGGCCACGGCCATCCCCGCGAACCTGCGGCGGAAGTCGGCGCCCGGCCTGCCGGCCGCCTCGGAGCTGGACGTGGTGCGTCACTACACGCGGCTGTCGCAGAAGAATTTCTCCATCGACACCGAGTTCTATCCGCTGGGCTCGTGCACGATGAAATACAACCCGCGCGCCTGTAACAGCCTGGCGATGCTGCCCGGGTTCCTGAACCGCCATCCGCTGGCCCCGGCCAGCCACAGCCAGGGCTTCCTGCAGACCATGTACGAGCTGCAGGAGATGCTGCGCGAGGTCACCGGCATGCAGGGCGTGTCGCTGGCGCCGATGGCGGGCGCGCAGGGCGAGTTCACCGGCGTGGCCATGATCCGCGCCTACCACGATGCCCGCGGCGACACCGAGCGCCGCGAGATCATCGTGCCCGACGCCGCGCACGGCACCAACCCGGCCACCGCGATCATGTGCGGCTACGAAGTGCGCGAGATCCCCACCGATGCCAGCGGCGACGTGAACCTCGAGGCACTCAAGGAGGCCGTCGGTCCGCAGACCGCCGGGATCATGCTCACCAACCCGTCCACCGTGGGCGTGTTCGAGCGCCGCATCGAGGAGATCGCGAAGATCGTGCACGAGGCCGGCGGCCTGCTGTATTACGACGGCGCCAACCTCAACGCCATCCTCGGCAAGGTGCGCCCGGGCGACATGGGCTTCGACGTGATCCACATGAACCTGCACAAGACCTTCTCCACGCCGCACGGCGGTGGCGGTCCGGGTTCCGGCGCGGTGGGCGTGGGCGAGCGGTTGCTGCCGTACATGCCGGTGCCGCTTGTGGAAGAAGACGGGCAGGGCGGCTACCGCCTGGCCGACGAGGCCGACCGGCCCGAGACCATCGGGCGGCTGTCCGCGTTCATGGGCAACCCCGGCGTGCTGCTGCGTGCCTATGTGTACATGCGCATGCTGGGTCGCGAGGGCATGGTTCGGGTCGCCGAGTTCGCGACCCTCAACGCCAACTACCTCGCGAGCGAGCTCAGGGCCGCCGGATTTGATCTGGCCTATCCGGAACGCCGCGCGACCCACGAGTTCATCGTCACCCTGAAGAAGCAGGCGAAGGAGACGGGGCTGACCGCCGGCGACGTGGCCAAGCGGCTCCTGGATCACGGCTTCCATGCCCCCACCACCTACTTCCCGCTGCTGGTGCCGGAATGCCTGCTGGTGGAGCCGACCGAAACCGAGGCGAAGGAGACCCTGGACGCCTTCGTCGAGGCGATGGCCTGCATCCTCGCCGAGTCGGCGGACGACATCGACACCATCAAGTCGTCGCCGCACAACCTGCCGAACCGCCGTTTCAACGAAGTGGCGGCGGCCAAGGCGCTCGACCTGGTGTACCAGGAACCGACCGGCGACGCCGCCGGCGCGCAACCGCGCAGCGGCACCCACGGCTGACGCGCCATCCGGGCGGGCCTGCTTTCGGGCCTGCCCGATCCGCCCGCCCAGGGAACCGGTCCGGAGGTTGTCACGTCGCCTTCGGCTCCTCGCAACGACGAGCACGAATTCCCGTCATCGCGAGCAGGCCGGACGAACGAGGACGGCGAGACGGTGATCACCTCGCAACGACGAGCATGGATTCCTGTCATCGCGAGTCGCGCAGCGACGTGGCGATCTTCGGTCGCAGCCCCTGATCCTGCGTGCAGGCCGCTTCGGCGGATTGCCACGTCGCCTTGCGGCGACTCGCAATGACGGGGGCGATGGCTGCGCGACTCGCGAATGGCTGGGTGAGCGGCCCTGGCGGATGGGGCTTATTCGCGCTTCATGCAGTCGAGGAAGCCGTCGGCCAGGTCTTCCATCAGTTCGAACCAGGCGTCCGGGCCGGGCCGGATGTCGACACCGACCGGGTCCAGTTGACCCAGGCGCGTCGCGTGTCCTTCCACGATGGTCTCGGCCAGCGCCGGGCGGAACTGCGGTTCGGTGAACAGGCAGGTGACATCGTCCGCGGACAGGCGATCACGCAGTTCGCTGATGCGCCGTGCCCCGGGACTGCGGGACGGGTCGACGGTGATGGAGCCGGCTGCGTTCAGGCCGTAATGGGCCTCGAAATACTGGTAGGCGTCGTGGAACACTACGAAGGCCTCGCCGCGCACCGGTTCCAGGCGCTCTTTCAGTTCGGCATCGAACTCGTCGATGCGTTCCAGCATGCGGTCACGGTTGTCTTCCAGGGCGCTGGCCTTGTCGGGGAAATTCTCCCCGAGTCGGTCCGCAAGCTGCGTCACGATCGCCCGGGCGTTGTCGGGCGACAGCCAGATGTGGGCGTCCTGGTGGCCATGTGCGTGCTCCTGGTCATGCCCGTGCTCCTGGTCATGCCCGTGGTCATGGTCATGGCCGTGGTCGTGGTCATGTCCGTGGTCGTGGTCATGTCCGTGGTCGTGGTCATGTCCGTGGTCGTGGTCATGTCCGTGGTCGTGGTCGTGGTCATGTCCGTGGTCGTGGTCATGTCCGTGGTCGTGGTCATGGCCGTGGTCGTGGTCATGGCCGTGGTCGTGGTCATGGCCGTGGTCATGATCATGCCCGTGCTCGTGGTCATGCCCGTGGTCGTGGTCATGGCCGTGGTCGTGGTCATGGCCGTGGTCGTGATCATGCCCGTGCTCATGGTCATGGCCGTGGTCATGCTCTCCGCCATGTCCTTCTTCGCGGGCCTCTTCATGCGCCGCATCATGATCGTGACCGTGGTCGTGCGGTTCCCAGACCCCGCCCGAGCGCGTGGGCAGCAGATCGAGGTCCATGTCCTCCATCAGGGTCACGACCGTGGTACCTTCTCCCCGATTGCGCAGGGGTGATTCGAGGAAGGTCTCCAGGTCGGGCCCGACCCAGACCACCACGTCCGCATTCTGCAGACGCCGGGCTTCGGACGGGCGCATGGAGTAGCCGTGCGGTGAGGCATCCGGCGGCAGCAGGACATCGGCCTCCATTACGTCGTCCACCAGGCCCGCGACCAGGCCGTGGATCGGGAGGATGCTGGAGACCACCCGCGGGTCGTCCGCCTGTGCGGGTACGGCCAGCGTGGCGATGGCAACCAGGGTGCCGGTGAGCAGGGGGAAACGTTTGCGCATCATGACCGGGGCTCCGTCTGGGATCTGGATGTTATACAATACCATCATGTTCGCGAGCGTCCACAACTGGTTACGCGGTCACCGCGCGGGCCGCCATCCGCGGCCGCGCCCGGAGCGGGGTTCCGGGCCGCTGGTGGCGGCCCGCGAGGTGACGGTGGAGCGGGGCGGACGGACGATCCTCGACCGGGTGTCGATGGCGGTGCACGCGGGCGAGGCGGCGATGATCATCGGCCCCAACGGCGCGGGCAAGACCAGCCTGCTGCGTGTGTTGATGGGACTGTGGCAGCCGGACGGCGGCCACGTGGAACGCGCCCCGGATCTGCGGGTCGGTTACATGCCTCAGCGGCTGCAGATCGAACCGGTGCTGCCGCTGTCGGTATATCGTTTTCTGCGCATGCGCCAGCGGCTGCCGCGGCGTGAACTGCTGGCCAAGCTGGAGCGGGTGGGGGTCGGCCACCTCATCGATTCGCCGATCCAGTCGCTGTCCGGCGGCGAGACCCAGCGGGTGCTGCTGGCGCGGGCATTGCTGGGCGAGCCCGATCTGCTGGTGCTGGACGAACCGGCCCAGGGGGTCGACGTGGTGGGGCAGGGCGATGTGTTCGCGATGCTGGACGACATCCGCCGCGAGTCCGGCTGCGGGGTGCTGATCGTCTCGCACGACCTGCATTTCGTGATGGCCGGTGCCGAGACGGTGATCTGCCTGAACCAGCATGTCTGCTGCACCGGAAACCCCGAGGAAGTCTCGCGCCATCCGGAATACCGGCGCCTGTTCCCCAGCGTGGATCTGCGGGGTCTGGCGGTCTACACCCACGATCACAATCACGTGCACGGCCTGCACGGCGAGGTGCGCCCGCTGGATGGAGAGGGCACGGACACCTCCTGCAACGATCCGCAACACGGTCCGGGGTGCCGTCACTGATGGACATCGCCGGCTGGCTGGACGACTTCCTGGTGCGCGCCGTGCTGGCGGGCCTGATGGTGGCGGTGGTCGCGGGGCCGCTGGGCGCCTTCGTGGTGTGGCGGCGCATGGCCTATTTCGGCGACACGGTGTCGCACTCGGCACTGCTGGGGGTGGCCCTGGGCTTTCTGCTGGGGCTGAATCTCAACCTGATGGTGACGCTGGTGTGCATCGCCATCGCGGTGCTCCTGGTGATCCTGCAGCGCTATCAGGAGCTGGGCTCGGACACCCTGCTGGGGATCCTCGCCCACAGCGCGCTGTCGCTGGGGATCGTGGCCGTGGCCTTCGTCGAGGGGCTGCGGGTGGACCTGATGGCCTATCTGTTCGGCGACATCCTCGCGGTGGGGCGTGACGACCTGCTCGCGATCGCCATCGGCGGGCTGATTGCGCTGGTGCTGCTGATCGCGCTCTGGCGGCCTCTGCTGGCGCTGACCGTGCACGAGGAACTGGCGCGGGTGGAGGGCGTGCGGGCCCTGCCGGTGCGCCTGGGCATGATGCTGCTGATCGCGCTGGTGATCGCGGCGGCGATGCAGGTGGTCGGCGTACTGCTGATCACGGCGCTGATGATCATCCCGGCGGCGACCTCGCGACGCTTCGCCCGCACCCCGGAGCAGATGGCGATCCTCGCCGGGGTCCTGGGCATGCTCGCGGTGGGCGCGGGGATCGCGGGGTCGTTCCAGTGGGATACCCCCACCGGGCCGAGCATCGTGGTCGCGGCCCTGCTGGGCTTCATCCTGGTGCAGCTGCTACCCGCGCGGCTGCTGCCGCGCTTCGGCACGCGCTGATCCGGCTCAGCGCCGCTCCAGACGCTCGAAGGTGAACGCGCAGGCGTGCTGCTCGTCGGCCGGGTGGTATTCCGACTCGGTCAGCGTCCATTCTGCGGGATCGATGGCGGGGAAATACGTATCGCCGGGATGGCGTTCGTGCACCCGGGTCAGGTGCAGGACCCCGGTGCGCGGCAGGGCCTCGGCGAACAGCCCGGCCCCGCCGATGACGAACGCCGGACCCGAATCGATATTCGCCAGCGCTTTGTCCAGGTCGGAAAAGACCTCGACGCCCTCGGGCTGCTGCCAGTCGGTCTGCCGGGTCAGGACCAGGTTGCGGCGCTTCGGCAGCGGCCGGCCGATGGATTCGAACGTGCGCCGGCCCATGATCACCGGATGGCCGGCGGTCACCCGCTTGAAATGCCGCAGGTCGTCCGGCAGCCGCCAAGGCAGGTCGTTGTCGCGCCCGATCACGTGATCCGGGTCCAGCGCCACGATGATATGGATCTCGGGTCCCCGGGCTTCAGGCTGCATCGATTCGCACGGTTTCGCTGGAATGGTGCGGTTCGGGAATCGGCTCGCCTTCGTCATGCAGGGCTTCCAGGTGCATGGTGATCGCCTCGCGAATCGCGGCCATGACTTCCTCGCGGCTGTCACCGGTCGCAATGCAGCCCGGGAGGTCCGGAACATAGGCTCCCCAGCCGCTGTCGCCCTGCTCGATAATGACCGTGTATTGCTTCATGGTCGCCTCCCGGTCCTCAGAACCAATCTAGCGCATGGCGGGCTAGATGGCGATGGGGGCGCGGATGGCGGGGTGGGACTGGTAGTCGCGGACCTCGATGTCCTCGAAGCGGAACGCGAACAGGTCGCGCACCTCCGGGTTGAGGTGCAGGGTCGGCAGCGGCAGCGGTTCGCGCTCCAGCAGGGTGTCGACCTGCTCGGCGTGGTTGGCGTAGAGGTGCGCATCGCCCAGGGTATGGACGAATTCGCCGGGTGCCAGGTCGACCACCTGCGCGATCATGTGCGTCAGCAGGGCATAGCTGGCGATGTTGAAGGGCACGCCCAGGAACACGTCGGCGCTGCGCTGGTAGAGCTGGCAGGACAGCCGGCCGTCGGCCACGTAGAACTGGAACAGGGCATGGCAGGGGGCGAGGGCCATAAGGCCGGCGGCCGCGTTCTCCTGCGGGGCACGGGTCTCGTCCGGCAGGTCGGCGACGTTCCATGCGGAGATCACGTGGCGGCGCGAGTGCGGGCGGGTGCGAAGGTTGTCCAGCAGCTCCGTCAGCTGATCGTGGGTGCCTCCGTCGGGCAGTGGCCAGGAACGCCACTGGGCGCCGTAGATCGGGCCCAGTTCACCGCCCTCGGTGGCCCATTCATCCCAGATGGTTACCTTGTTGTCGCGCAGGTAGCCCACGTTGGTGTCCCCCGCGAGGAACCAAAGCAGCTCGTGGATGACCGAGCGCAGATGGGTCTTCTTGGTGGTGACCAGGGGGAAGCCCTGCGCCAGGTCGAAGCGCATCTGGTAGCCGAACACCGAGCGCGTCCCGGTGCCGGTGCGGTCCGGGCGGTCGCTGCCGTGGTCGCGGATGTGGCGGACGAGATCCAGGTATTGCCGCATGGTGCGTCCTCAGGGCTTCCCGGAGGTGTCCGGGCGGGGTTCGGGCAGGGGGTTGCGGCGCGACCAGACGATCAGGCCGAGGCCGAACAGAATCACCGGCAGCGACAGCACCTGCCCCATGGTTACCCAGCCGAAGGCGAGATAGCCGATGTGCGCGTCCGGTTCGCGCACGAATTCCACCACGAAGCGGAACGCGCCGTACAGGGTCAGGAACAGGCCCGAGACCAGGCCGGTCCGCCGCGGCTGGCGCGACACCAGCCACAGCACCACGAACAGCACCACGCCTTCGAGAAAGGCCTGGTAGAGCTGCGAGGGATGCCGGGGTACGTAGTCGGCCGCGGGGAAGACCATCGCCCACGGCAGGTCGGTGGGCTTGCCCCACAGCTCGCCGTTGATCCAGTTGCCCACGCGCCCGGCGCCCAGGCCGATGGGGATCAGCGGGGCGATGAAATCGGTCAGGCGGAAGAACGGCTGGTGCAGGTGCCGGGCGTACAGCCAGGCGGTGACCAGTACGCCGATCAGCCCGCCGTGGAAGGACATGCCGCCCTCCCACAGCCGGATCAGGCTCAGCGGGTCGGCCAGCACGCCGTCGAAGTTGTAGAACAGCGCGTAGCCCAGGCGCCCGCCGATGATCACGCCGATTGCGCCCCAGAACAGCAGGTCGCCGACCTGGCGTGGCTCCAGCGGATCCCAGTTGCGCGCGCGCGCGCGCCAGACCCCCAGCCCCCAGAAGGCCAGGAATCCGATGACGTACATCAGCCCGTACCAGTGGATGCTGACCGGGCCCAGGGAGAGTGCGACCGGATCGATAAACGGGTGAACAGGCATGGGCGCTTGCGGTGGCCGAAACAGCCGCACATCCTACCGGTCCTGCAAGGCATTCGCACGCATCGGGACCGTCTTCGTCCCGGCTTTCGCCACCCACGTTTCCAGGGAGGTCGCCATGAACCGTCTCGCCGGCGCCAGCAGCCCGTATCTGCAACAGCACGCGGACAATCCGGTCGACTGGTATCCGTGGGGCGAGGAGGCCCTGGAGCGGGCGCGGACCGAGGACAAGCCGATCCTGCTGTCGATCGGGTACTCCGCCTGCCACTGGTGCCACGTGATGGCGCATGAATCCTTCGAGGATCCGGCGACCGCGGAGGTGATGAACCGGCGCTACGTGAACATCAAGGTGGATCGCGAGGAGCGGCCCGATCTGGACCGCATCTACCAGAACGCGCACATGCTGCTGGCGCAGCGCCCGGGTGGCTGGCCGCTGACGGTGTTCCTGACCCCGGACCAGGTGTCGTTTTTCGCCGGGACCTACTTCCCGAACACGCCGCGGCACGGCCTGCCGTCGTTTGTCGACCTGCTCAACCGTGTGGCCGATTTCCTCGCCGAACACCCGGAGGAGATCCGGCGCCAGAACGATTCCCTGCAGCAGGCGCTCACGCGGATCTACAACCCGGAGGGCGGCAGCATCCCGGCGCTGAGCGTGGTGGACAAGGCCCGCGCGGAACTGGCGCAGAGCTTCGATGCGGAGCATGGCGGTTTCGGCGATGCGCCCAAGTTTCCGCATCCGGCCTCGCTCGACTGGCTGGCCTGGCATGCGGCGCGCCACGGCGACGGCGAGTCCCGGCGCATGCTGGACGCCACCCTGGACGCGATGGCCGCCGGCGGGCTGTTCGACCAGGTCGGCGGCGGGTTCTGTCGCTATTCGGTGGACACCCGCTGGATGATCCCGCATTTCGAGAAGATGCTGTACGACAACGGGCCGCTGCTGGGGCTCTACGCCGAGCGCGCGGCGCGCGGCGACACCCGTTCGCGGCGGGTCGCGGAGCAGACAGTGGCCTGGCTCGAGCGCGAGATGCGGGATGCCAGCGGCGCCTTCTGTTCCAGCCTGGATGCTGATTCCGAAGGCGAGGAAGGGCGCTTCTATGTCTGGGACCCGGAGACCGTGGAGGCGCTGCTGCCAGCCGAGGAATGGGCCGTCGCGGCGCGCGTGTGGGGCCTGCAGGGGCCGCCCAACTTCGAGGGTCGCTGGCACCTGCACGAAGTGGTGCCGCCGGACACCGTCGCGGATGCCCTCGGAATCACCCCGGAGGAGGCGGCGTCCCGCCTGGACCGGGCGCGCGAACGGCTGCTGGAGGCACGCGAACAGCGCGTGCGCCCGCACCGCGACGACAAGCTGCTGGCGGGCTGGAACGCGCTGATGATTACCGGCCTGGCACGCGCCGCCCGCGCGCTGGATCGTCCCGACTGGCTGGCGCTGGCACAGGACGCAATGGCGGCGGTGCGGCGCCTGCACTGGCACGATGGCCGCCTGTACGCCAGCTATCGCGAGTGGGCGACCTCGGCCATGCCGCGCGCCTGCCTCGACGACTATGCCGCGCTGCTGGAGGCGACCCTGGCGCTGCTGGAGACCGAATGGGACAGCGAGCTTCTGGACTGGGCCGTGACCCTGGCCGGGGCCCTGATGGAGGATTTCCACGATGATGCCAGCGGCGGCTTTTTCTACACCGCGCGCGACCACGAGGCCCTGATCCAGCGGCCCAAGGTGTATTCCGACGATGCCATGGCCGCGGGCAACGGGATCGCCGCGCAGTGCCTGATCCGGCTGGGCCATCTGCTGGCCGAGCCGCGCTATCTGGAGGCGGCCGAGGGTACCCTGGCCAATGCCGGGCCGATGATCGAACAGGCCCCGATGGGCCACATGAGCCTGCTGGTGGCGCTCGACATGCATTATCACGCCCCGCCGCTGGTGGTCCTGCGCGGGCAGGGCGAGGCGCTGGCCGACGCGCGCCGGACGATCGCTGCCGCCGATGGCGCGGCGCGGGTCTTCCCCGTGCCCGACGATGCCCGCGATCTGCCCGACGCCCTGGCCGGCAAGGCGCCGCGCGAGGGCGGACCGCGCGCCTGGCTGTGCCGCGGTCTGCATTGCGAACCCCCGGTGGACGACCCGGCGGCGCTGGCGGAACGTCTGGCGGCGGGCGAATGACGCCCCCGAAGAAACACTGAGCCGGAGAAACACTGAGCTTGAAATCGGCGGCGAAGCCCTCAGACTGCAAGGGTTATCCGTTCAACCATCGAAACTTCACCGAACAAAAGGAATGCCCCATGAGCGAAAAGCTGATGAAGGATTTTGTCGCCGCGGCACGCGAGAACATCCGCGAGATCTCCCCGGAAGAGCTGCACGAGGCGATCCAGAAGGGCGAGGACTGGACCCTGGTCGACGTGCGCGAGCCCTATGAATACGAACGCGCCCACGTGCCGGATTCGCTGCTGATCCCGCGCGGTCTGCTGGAAGGCGCGGCCGACCCCAATACCCCGCATCGCATCGAGGCGCTGTACTCCGCGCGCGAGAAGCCCGTGGCCATCATCTGTGCCACCGGTGGTCGCGCCGCCCTGTCGGTCCTGCGCCTGCAGGAGATGGGCTTCACCAACGTGGTCAACGTCGCCGGCGGGATGAAATCCTGGGAAGGCGAGGACCTGCCGGTCGAATCCGGCGCCTACACCGGTCAGCTGCCGTAGGCCCGAGCCGCCCCTTCCTGCCCGACCGGGCCGCTGCCGCCAGCCGGCGGTTGCCTCCGGCCCGGTCACTCAAACGTCACGCGCCGGTCAAGGCGCTGCAAGCCGATGGCCGTAGTCTCCCGGGATATGACCCGTGGAGACTTCGCCATGTCCGATTCGTCCCTTCATGCGACACATTCCGCCGACCCCGGTTACGAGTGGCGCGTGGCCAGCGACCGCGAAGAACTGCGGGCAGCCCAGCGTCTGCGCTTCCGGATCGCGGCGGAGCATCGCGGTCGCTGTCTGCCGGCGCGTCTGGCCGGGCTGGATCGTGACCCGCTGGATGCCTGGGGCCACCATCTGCTGGTATTCGCTCGCGGCACGCGCGAACCGGTGGCCTGTGCCCGTCTGCTGGTGGAGGAGACCGTGGCTGCGGCTGGCGGCTTCCCGGGCCTCGAGGACTTCGATCTCGGCCCGCTGATGGCCCTGTCCGGGCGCGGTGCGGAGCTCGATCGCGTCCGTTTCCTGCCCGGGTTCGAGGAGCGTGAAGCGGCGGTCGCCGCGCTCTGGCGCGGGGTGACCCGTCTGCTGGAAAGCCTCGACTGCCGCTACCTGATCGCGCGCACGTCGCTGCCTCTGGATCGCCATACGCCGGCCAGCCTTGCCTGGTTGCGCAATTTCCGTCGCACCCCGTCGCGGTGCCGCGTGAGCCCGCGCAAGCCGCTCCCCAATGCCCTGACGATCTGGCACGGCATGCCGTCGGCGGAGGGCCTGCCGCCGCTGGCCCGGTCGTGGCTGGCGTTCGGGGCGAAGGTCGCCGGCGAGCCGTCGCATGACGTCAGCGGGGATGCGGCCAGCCTCCTGATGCTGCTGCGGCGCGCGGACATCCCGGCCCGCTTCCGCTCGGCGGAGCCGTGGCATTCCGGGGCCGGCAGCGACGCCGCCGGCCCGGGTCGCTTCGCCTCGGGGGAATGGTGATCATGGCGGCGAGCCCGCGCGTGGCCGTGGTGACCGAGACCTGGCCACCCGAGATCAACGGCGTGGCCCTGACCCTGCACCGCCTGGTGGAAGGGGTCCGCGAATGTGGCTGGCAGGCCGAGGTCGTGCGTCCCCGTCAGGCGGTGGACCGGGCGCGCGGTCCGCAGCCGATGGCGGAGGAAGACGAATACCGGGTACCGGGGCTGCCGCTCCCGGGCTATCCGGGCCTGCGCATGGGGTTGCCGGTGCGTCAGCGTCTGCTGCGACGCTGGTCACGCCTGCGGCCCGATGTCGTGCATGTGGCCACCGAGGGCCCGCTGGGACACGCGGCAGTGAGCGCCGCCCGCCGCCTCGGCATCCCCGTCAGTTCGGCCTTTCACACCCGATTCGATGGCTACGCCCGGCATTACGGCATGCGCTGGGCCGAGCCTCTGGCGCTGGCGGTGCTGCGGCGCTTTCATAATCGTTGCCATGCCACCCAGGTCCCGACCCGGACCCTGGCCAGAGAACTGGATTCGTACGGCTTTCACGGTGTCCGGGTGCTGGCGCGGGGGGTGGATTCTGCGATGTTTCACCCCGGCCGGCGGTCATGGCCCCTGCGCCAGGAATGGGGTGGCGGCGTGGACGCGCCGGTGCTGATGAGCGTGGGCCGGCTGGCGCCGGAGAAGTCACCCGAAGACGTCATTCGCGCCTGGGAAGCGGTCCGCACCCGCCTCCCGAATGCGCGTCTGGTGATGGTCGGGGACGGACCGTCGCGTCCCGCCCTGGAGGCCCGCCACCCCGAGGTGATCTTTGCCGGCATGCGTACCGGCGAGGACCTGGCGGCCCATTACGCCAGCGCCGACCTGTTCGTGTTCGCCTCGCGATCCGAAACCTTCGGCAACGTGGTGATCGAGGCGATGGCCAGCGGTCTGCCGGTGCTGGCCTTTGACCGCGCCGCGGCGCGCGAACACCTGCGCGACGGCGAGAACGGTGCGCGGGTGCCGGTCACCGGTCATGCGGATCGGGACAGCGAGGCGTTCGCCGGAGTGGCACTGCGTCTGGCGGAAAAGCGTCGGCGTGACCGCCTGGCCTGGAAGGGCATGGGCGAGGCCGCCCGCCTGCGGGCCGAGGGACTGGACTGGTCCTGCATCGTGGCCCATTTCGCCGCCCAGCTGGAAGAACTCCTTGCGGAGGAGGGGCGGCATGCGTCTGCTGCAGCGGGTTGACCATCTCGACGGCCGTGTCGCTCGCCACTGCAACCGGCTCGCGCGGCATCCGCTCGTCAGTCGGTTCTTTGCCGTCGTCTCGCGACTGGGCAATGGCGGGGCCTGGTACGCGATCATGCTTGCACTGCCGGCGATCCACGGGATTTGGGCGTGGACGGTCAGCCTGCACATGATGGCCGTGGGTCTGGTGTCGATGCCGCTCTACCGGGTACTCAAGCAGGGGGCCGGCCGGGCGCGGCCTTACCGGCGCCACGACGACCTGCTGCCGGGGGTGCCTGCGCTGGACGAGTTCAGCTTTCCGTCCGGGCACACCATGCACGCCGTGGGTTTCACGGTCGTGCTGGTGGCCTGGCTGCCGGCCTGGGCCTGGCTGGTGGTGCCGTTCGCGCTGCTGGTGGCCATGTCGCGCCTGGTGCTGGCGCTGCACTACCCCAGCGACGTGGCGGTGGGGGCCCTGATCGGCGCATTGATCGCCGGTGCCAGCCTGGCGCTGGTTCCGTGGTTGCCCCTGCCGCTTCGGGTCTGAAGCGCACGGGCGAGCGCGCTGTCCAGCGACACCAGCAGGGCCGTCAGCGCCAGTGTCAGGCCGGCGCGTTCCAGGACCGGGGCCGCGGCCAGCGCAAGTCCCGGGTGGCCGCGCAAAACGAGTCGTTCCATCCAGTCGAGCCCGCCGCACTCCCTGCCGCTTCCGCGACGGGATGCCGGGATCGGGTCCTTCCTGAACCGCTTCGATAACGCCTGCAGTCCACCGGTACGGCAGGTCTCGTTTACCATGAGCGGCGCGACCCGGGCGCACGCCATCCGGCCGTGGCCCCGCAACACAAGGGAAGGGCATGACAGGTACCGCAAGAGGGATATTCCGACTCGTCCGGATTCTGGGCCATCTGCTGGTCGGGGTCTGGGTCACCTGGCGGCTGCAGCGACAGGGCGCCGGCCCCGAGGCGCATTCGCAGGTGCGGCGCGCCTGGTATCGCAGGGCACTGCAGCTGGCGGGCGTGTACTGCGAGGTCGCGGGGGAACCACCCCGCGAGGCGTCGCTGGTGGTCGCCAATCATGTGTCCTGGCTGGATATCCCGTTGCTGGGCGCGGCGGTGGACCCCTGTTTCCTGTCCAAGGCCGAGATCGCCCGCTGGCCGATCATTGGCTGGCTGGCGCGACGCCACGGTACGCGCTTCATCCGTCGCGGCGGACACGAAGCATCGGCGCACGTGGAAGCGATGCGCGAAGGGCTGGACGCGGGGCGGCATTTCGTGGTGTTCCCCGAGGGCACGACGACCCGGGGACACGGGCTGCGCCGCTTTCATCCACGGCTGTTCGCCGCGGTCACGGGGACCGCGCATCCGGTGCAGCCGGTGGCGCTGGATTACGAAAGCTACAGCGACGGTACGGTGCCGGTGGCTTTCGCCGGACATGATCGTCTGGTGCCCAACGTGTGGCGGCTGCTGTGCCGCCCGCGCACGCGGGTGAGCGTGCATGTGCTGGAGCCGCTGCAGGGGCATGATCGCCCGCGCCGCGAGCTCGCCGAGGCGGCGCGTTCGCAGATCGTGGAGGCGCTGGGCGTGCCCGCGGAGCCGGTCGACGATCCCCGCCCCGGGCGGGGCTGACGAGGTCTGTCCGGGGCTTCTCAGGTCCCCGGGCAGGAGACCTGTTCCACCGCAGCGGTCTGCGGCGTGGCACCGTCCAGGCGTGCCAGGCTCATCGCATTCCCCCAGACGCAGCCGCTGTCCAGCGCCAGCCAGTCGGGGCCGCGGCGGTGACCCAGCGCGGCCCAGTGGCCGAACACCACCGGGGTGCCGCGGCTGCGGCGTGCGGGGTGTTCGAACCACGGGACCAGCGTCGCCGGGGCTTCTTCCGGCGGGCCGTTGCTGGCGAATTCCAGCGCGCCGCCGGGACCGCCGCCGACCATGCGCATGCGGGTGAAGCCGTTGATCGCGAAGCGCAGGCGATCGTAGCCCTGAAGGGCCGGATCCCATTGCGCCGGCGTGTCGCCGTACATCACCTCCAGCAGGGCACGACGCCGGCGCGGTTCGCCCAGTTCGGCCTCTACTCGCCGCGCCTCGGCGGCGGCGGTGTCGGTGTCCCATACCGGCGGGATGCCGGCGTGGACCAGCGTCCAGTCGTTGTCGGGATCGCGATGCAGCAGCGGCTGGCTGGCCACCCATTCCAGGAGCTCCGCGGCATCCGGGGCGTTCAGCACCTCCTGCAGGGTGTCGCGTCGACCGGGTTCGCGCAGGCCCTCGCTGGCAGCCAGCAGATGCAGGTCGTGGTTGCCGAGCACGGTGGTCGCGGCCGCGCCCAGCGAGCGCACCCGCCGCAGGCAGCCGGCCGAGTCCGGCCCGCGGTTGACCAGGTCCCCGACCAGCCACAGGCGATCGCGGGACGGGTCGAAGCGTACGCGTTCCAGCAGGCGCTCCAGCGGATCCAGGCAGCCCTGCAGGTCGCCGACGGCGTACAGTGCCACGCCGGCCTCAGTGCAGCGTGCGGGGAACGGACAGGGTGAACGGCGGGATGGTGGCCTCGAAGGTGTGCCCCTTCTCGTCGCGCATCTCGTAGCTGCCTTCCATCATGCCCACCGGGGTCTCGATCACCGTGCCGCTGGTGTACTCGAAGGAGTCGCCCGGGGCGATATGGGGCTGCTCGCCGACCACGCCCTCGCCGCGCACTTCCTGGGTCTGGTCGCGCCCGTCGCGGATGATCCAGTGGCGGTTGAGCAGCTGCACGCTGCGCTCGCCGGCGTTGCGGATCACCACGTGGTAGGCGAAGACGTAGCGGTCCTCTTCGGGTTCCGACTGGTCTTCGACATAGGCGCTGGAGACCTCGATCTCGACGGGATTTTCCTGCTGCATGGTCATGGGGCGGATGCTCCGTGGGGGCCGGCCCGGGAAGCGGCGACCGCGGCTCCCAGCAGGCCCGGTTCGGGATGAATGATCAGTTCCACCGGCAGGCGTTCCAGCAGGTCTTCCATCGGCGGGCGTGCACGGAAGGCCTCGCGGAAGGCCGGGGCGAGAAAATGGTCGGCCCAGCGCGGGGCGATGCCGCCGCCGATGAAGACGCCACCGCGCGGCAGCGCGGTCAGCGCCATGTCGGCCAGCTGCCCGGCGTACAGGGTCACGAAGCGGCGCACCACCCGCAGTGCGGCCGGGTTACCGGTGTCCGCCAGCGCGCTGATGGCGGCGGCGGGTTCCGCGGCGGCCAGCGCGCGCCCGAGTTCGGGGTCGTCGCGGCGCTGCAGCTCGAAGCGCCCGATGCGCGCGATGCCGCGGCCGCTGAGCAGGTGTTCGCGAGTGCACAGGCCGGCCTCGGCGGTGACGAAAGCGGCCAGTTCGGTCTCGTCGGCGTCGGTCGGAGAAAAACGCGCGTGGCCACCTTCGCCGGGATGGATCGCCGGCGGGGCATCTGTGCCCGCGGGCGGGGTGACCAGGCAGGTGCCCAGCCCGGTGCCGGCCCCGGTGACCAGCCTCGGTCCCGCGGGATCCGCCTCGCCGTCCTGCAGGATCAGGCGGTCTTCCGGGGTCAGGGCCTCGAGACAGGCGCCCACCGCGGCGAAATCGTTGAGCAGGGCGACCGGCACGCCGGCCACCGCGGCCAGTTCGGCGGTCGCGAGTTCGGGCCAGCGCAGGTTGGTGACCCGGGCGCGCCCGGCGTGCACCGGCCCGGCGACGGCCATGCCCGCGCCGCTGAAGCTCATCCCGGACTGTTCCGGGCGCGCCAGCCAGTCCTCGAGGATTGCACCCAGGCCGGCGTACTCGCGGCTCGCATAGCGGGTGGTCGCGTGCAGTTGCCACGTACCCCGGGCGTATTCGGCCTGCGCCAGGCGGGTGTGGGTCCCGCCGACATCGGCGACGATCAGCTGCATGCGGTCCCTGCCAGTCATGTGCCCATGGTAACGCGAGCGGGGCGTGGAGGGAGAAAAACGGACCCGGCGCGGGGCCGTGCCCCTGCCCGGGTCACTCCGCGCCGGCGGATTCGGGGATCCGCCGGGCGAGGGCGTCGAAACCGGCGACGTCGACGGTCTCCGGACGCTGGCCCGGGTCCAGGCCGGCGGCCTCGATATCGGCCGCCTCCAGCAGGCCGGCAAGCCCGCGCCGCAGGGTCTTGCGCCGATTGGAGAACGCGCGGTTGACCAGCGCGGCGAAGGCGGGCAGCCGTGCAGCGGGTACCCGCGGCTCGGCATCCGGGACGATGCGGACCACGGCCGAATGCACCTTCGGCGGCGGGTGAAATGCCCCCGGCGGGACTCCCAGCAGTTCGGTGGCGCGGGCGCGCGCGGCGACCATCACGCTCAGACGGCCGTAGCGCTTGCTGCCCGGCACGGCGGTGATGCGTTCCACTACCTCGCGCTGCAGCAGGAAATGCATGTCGCGGATGTGCTCGCTCTGCGCCAGCAGGTGGAACAGCAGCGGGGTGGAGATGTTGTAGGGGAGATTGCCCACCACGCGCCAGCCGGCGGGCGGGGTTTCGCCGACTGCGGCCAGGTCCAGTTCCAGGGCGTCGCCGGTGTGCAGGGTCAGGCGTTCGGGCGGGAAGTGACTGCGCAGCGCTGCGGCCAGATCACGGTCGATCTCCACTGCGTCCAGTTTCTGCAGGCGGTCCAGCAGCGGGGCCGTCAGGGCGCCGCGCCCCGGGCCGATCTCCAGCATGCGATCGTCCGGCTGCGGGTCGATGGCCCGCACGATGCGATCGAGGATGCCGGGGTCATGGAGGAAATTCTGGCCGAAGCGGCGGCGGACCGGGCCCGGTCCCTCGTCGGCTGCGGCCGGGCGCCGGGTGCGTCGGGTCATGTCGGGATCCCCGCCGGGGGTGCCCCGCGGTGGCCCGCGAGACGGGCGGCCAGGTTCTCCGCCGCGGCCAGACTGCCGACCTCGGCGCGTCCGCTGCCGGCCAGATCCAGCGCGGTGCCGTGATCCACCGAGGTGCGCACGAAGGGGAGGCCCAGGGTGACGTTTACCGCCTCGCCGAAGCCGGCGTGCTTGAGCACCGGCAGGCCCTGGTCGTGGTACATGGCGAGCACCGCGTCGACCCGGGCGAGGGCACGCGGGGTGAAGGCGGTGTCGGCCGGCAGCGGCCCGGTCAGGTGCATGCCGCGTTCGCGCAGGCGGGCGAGCACCGGTTCGATCACGAGCTCTTCCTCGCGTCCCAGCACGCCGCCCTCGCCGGCGTGCGGGTTGAGCCCGAGCACGGCGATGCGCGGCCGCGCCAGGCCGAAGTCGCGGCGGAGGTCGTGATCCAGGATGTGCAGGGTCCGTTCCAGCACCGGCGGGGTAATCGCGTCGGGGACCTCGCGCAGGGGCAGGTGAGTGGTCACCAGGGCAACGCGCAGATCACCGGCGACCAGCATCATCACCGGTCGGCCGGAGCCGGCGCGCTCGGCCAGCCATTCGGTGTGGCCGGTGAAATCGTGGCCGGCCCGATGGATCACTCCCTTGTGGACCGGGGCGGTCACCATGGCGTCGAAGTGCCCGTCGAGGCAGCCGTCGGCGGCCGCGGCCAGCAGGTTGAGCACGTGCCCGGCATTGGCCGGTTCCAAGGCCCCGGGGGTCACCGGTGCTTCCACCGGGACCTCCAGCAGCTCCAGGGTGCCGGCAGGTGTAGGTTTGCGCGGTGCATCGGGGTCGTGCGCGCGCAGGGTGAGGGCGATGCGCAGATCGCGTGCGCGGCGTTCGAGGACGCCCGCATCGCCGATCGCGACGCGCTGGGCCGGACCGGCGTGGCGCGCCAGCATGGCCAGCAGGTCGGGTCCGATTCCGGCGGGTTCGCCGGCGGTCAGCGCCAGACGCGGAACCGGCTCCCCGGCCATCGGTTCAGGGCTCGAGGCCGTCGACGCGGTATTCGACATAGGCGCCCTCGCGCAGGCGGCGCAGCCACAGCTCCATCTCGTCCTGGCGCTTGCGGTTCTGCAGGACTTCGCGGGCGCGGGCGCGGATCTGCTCGCGGGTGGTGTCGACTTCGCGGCGGTCCAGCACCTCGATGATGTGCCAGCCGAACTCGCTCTGCACCGGCTCGCTGATCTCGCCCGGCTCGAGCCGGTTCATGGCCTGTTCGAAGCCGGGCACCAGCTCCCCGGGACTGATCCAGCCCAGGCGGCCGCCCTGCGCGGCAGACCCCGGGTCGTCGGAGTTGCCGCGGGCGAGATCGCCGAAGTCCTCGCCCTCCTGCAGGCGGTTGTACAGGGCGCGGATCTGGCGCTCGGCCTCTTCCTCGCTGCGGACCTCGTCGGGACTCTTGAGGATGTGACGGACTTCGGTCTGTTCGACCAGGGTCTGGTCACCGCCCTCGCGGTCCTCGAGGCGGATGATGTGGAAGCCCTGCGGTGAGCGCAGGACGTCGCTGACCGCGCCGGTACGCATCAGGATGGCCTCGCGGGCCAGCACCGTGGACAGCTCGCCGGGGCTGCGCCAGCCCAGGTCGCCGCCCTGCAGGGCCTGCGGTCCGTCGGATGCTTCCATCGCCACCCGGGCGAATTCCTCGCCTTCACGCACCCGGGAGCGCAGCTCCGCGGCCTTTTCCCGCGCCTCGCGGATCTCGTCGCTGCTCGCGCCCTGCGGCACCGCGACGAGGATGTGCGAGAGGCGGTAGCGCACGTCGCGGTCGATGGCGCCGCTTTCCGAGGCGATGAGGTCTTCGATCTCTTGATCGGAGACCCGGACCCGGTTGTCGACCTGGCGGCTGCGCAGCTGGTTGATGGTCAGCTCGGTGCGGATCTGTTCACGAAACGCCTCGAAGTCCACGCCGTCCTGCATCAGGGCGCGGCGCAGCTGGGGCAGTGTCATGCGGTTCTCGCGCGCGATCTGCTCCATGGTTCGGTTCAGTGTCATCTCGTCGATGCTGATGCCGATCCTGCGGGCTTCCTGCAGCTGCACGCGTTCGGTAACCAGCTGTTCCATGACCTGGCGGGCGAGGGCATCCTGGCCGGGCGGACGCTGCCCCTGTTCGGCCATCTGCTGAGCCACCAGGTTCATGCGTTCCACCAGCTCGCGCTGGGTGATCACGTCTTCCTCGACGATCGCGAGGATGCGGTCGGTGAACTGGTCTTCCTCCGGCGGAGTGATTGCCGGGGCGGGCGCGCCGGCATCGGTGGCGGCACCCGGGGTGACCGGGGCCTGTACCCCCGTTTCGGCGCCGGGGCCCGCTCCGGCGCCCGCTCCGGTGCCCGTACCTTCGGGCATGGAGAGCGGGTCGTGCTGGGCCTGGGCCAGCGGCGCCAGGGCCAGGGCAAGCCCGGCCAGGAGCAGGGGGCGGGCAAGCATGCCCGCGCGGCGACCGGCGCTTTTAGCGGTCGGGGTGCGCATCATATCCGGCAATACCTTCGCTCAGGAGGCTGTCGACTCCGCCGTCGAAACGGGCCAGTCCGTCCAGCGTGATCTGGAAATGGATCGAGTTGTCGTAGCGCTGGTCGGAATCCAGCGAACGCCGGGCGACCACGCGCAAACCATAGCAGCAACTACGATACTGGAGACCGGCCAGAAGTTCGAGGTCGCGTTCACTGCGCAGGCTGTAGTTCCAGCGTCCGACCAGGTCCACGCGGTCGCCGGCCGGCCACAGTACGGACACGTCGGTCTGTTCCAGCTGATCGGCCCGCTGGCGGTAGCCGAGGTTGATGCGCCGGCGCTCATCCGGGCTCCAGGACACGCCGAGCGCGGCCAGCGAGGTGTCCTTGTGCTCGCGGTTGTAGAGCACCGAGCCGCGGCCGTCCCAGGCGTCGCCGATACGCAGGCGCCCCTCCACGGCGAGGTCCGAATGGCGGTCCTCCAGTGCCGGCGCGGAGGGGCTGCGGCGTACGCGGCGGTCGCGGAAATAGCGGATCTCGCCGACCGACAGCCGGGCGCGTTCCTGTCCGGTGGTCGTATCGAGGATGCGGCTGGTCAGGGCGGCGGTCAGCTGGTGGGTGTCGCCCACGCGGTCGGCGCCGGTAAAGCGCTGCAGACTGAACAGGTTGTCGAAGCTGAACTCGCGCTCGCCGGTGTCGAACACCGGGATGTCGTCCTGGTCGCGGTAGGGCACGTAGCCGTAGAACAGCCGGGGCTCCAGGGTCTGCAGCCGTTCGCCGTCGGCCAGGTCGCGTTCGAAGATCAGGCCGCTGTCTACCGCGGCGTGCGGTACGGTGCGGCGGATGGACTCGGGGCCGGGCTCGCCGCGGCGGTCCAGCTCGTAGGCGGTGTAGCGCACCCCGGCGCGGGGTTCGACAAAGATCCCGCCGGTGTCGAAACGCCAGGCCAGTTCCGGGTCGAGGTCGAAACGCAGGCCGGTGGGACGGTCCGAGGCGCGCTCCTGACGGGCGAAACGCACCAGTTCGGCGTCCAGGTCCCAGGTGACTCCGCCGCCGGCCCATTGTCCCGCGTATTCGCCGGCTTCCAGGGTGATCTGCGGCAGGCGCTGGTAGGGCTCGCGCCGGTCGGCCAGCTCGGTGTCGACGATCTGATAGTCCTCGACCCGGGTGCGCAGGCGGTAGCGCGGTTGACTCCAGGTCAGGTCGGCCCGGCGACGCAGGTCGCGCACCGAACTCGAATAGCGGTCGGCGGAGCCGAAATCGCGGAAATATTCACTGTCGGAGACGTCCGCGGCATCGATGTCCAGGCGCAGGCCCGGGGCGATGCGGGTGCGGTGCTGCCAGGCCACGAACTGCCGATCCTCGCCGGTCTCGCGATCGTCCGGCAGGTAGCGAAAATCGACCTGTCCTTCGTGGGCAGGCTGCAGGTAGCGGAATTCGGTGCTCAGCTTGATCCCGCGGTCGGCCATGATGCGCGGTGTGAACGTGGCGTCGTAATTGGGCGCGATGTTCCAGTACCACGGCAGGGACAGATCCGCGCCGGTGCGTCCGCCGGTGCCGAAGCTGGGCAGCAGGAAGCCGGACTTGCGCCGGTCGTCCAGGGGGAAATCGATATACGGGGTGTAGGCCACGGGTACGTTGCGCACGCGCAGCACGGCGTGGCGGGCGACCCCGCGTCCGCTTTCCTGGTCGAGGTCGAGGCGTGCGGCGTCCAGGCGCCAGGAGTCGCGGTTGACCGGGCAGGTGGTGTACTGCGCCCGTTCGAAGCGGTGCCGGTCGGGGTCGAGCTGCGTGCCGGCCCCGGCCTGTCCGCGTGCGGGCACCGAGCGCACCATGTAGTCGATGCGGCTCAGCTCCCCGGTATCTTCGTCGAGCTGGAAGCGGCCGTCTTCGCCTTGCAGCAGCAGGTCGCCGTCGAACAGCCGGACCGCTCCCTCGGTCCGTGCCAGCCCCCGGGCGCGGTCGTAGTCGAGGACCTCGGCGTCCAGCCGTTGACGGTCTGCGTACAGCTGGACATCGCCCTCGGCGCGCACCTGGTCGCCCTCGCGACGTACATGATCCGCCTCGATCTCGCGCACGTCGGGCGGCAGTTTGCGCAGGGCGGGCCAGACGGCGTCGGGCGCGAATTCGCAGCCGGCGGGACGATCCCCGCCGAAGGCCGTCTCCGCGCCGGCCGCCGGGGCGGTGGCGACCAGCGCGAGGCACACCGCCGCGGCACGCGCCGGCCGCATCGCGGATCAGTCCAGCAGGCCGCGGATCTCGTCGAAGATCCGTTCCATGTCGCGGGTGCCGTCGACGTGCTTGAGCAGACCGCGGGTGTCGTAATACTCGATCAGCGGCTGCGTCTGTTCCTCGTACACCTGCAGGCGGCTGACCACCGTCTCCTCGGTGTCGTCCGCGCGGTGGACCAGGTTGCCGCCGCACTGGTCGCAGATGCCTTCCTTCTGCGGCGGGAAGGTGTGGGTGTTGAACACCGCGCCGCAGCTTTCGCAGGAGACCCGGCCGGTCAGGCGCTGCTTCAGTTCCTCGAACGGCACGTCGATCTGGACCGCGCGGTCCAGCGGACGCTCGATGTCGCTCAGCATGCTGTCCAGGGCCTCGGCCTGGGCGCAGTTGCGCGGGAACCCGTCGAGGATGAAGCCCTTTTCCGCGTCCGGTTCCTGCAGCCGGTCACGGATCAGACCGAGCACCAGGTCGTCGGGAACCAGCTGGCCGGCATCCATGGCACTCTTGGCCTTCAGGCCCAGTTCGGTCTCTGCGGCGACGGCCGCGCGCAGCAGGTCGCCGGTGGAGATCTGGGGGATGCCGAAGTGGCTGACCATCTTCTTGGCCTGGGTGCCCTTGCCGGATCCGGGGGCGCCCATCAGGACGATTCGCATAATTGACTCCTGCCGTGTGCCGTTCGCGCCCGCATCGGCGCCGGCACGTGGATTGGGTATCGAAAGCGCACGCGGTCTTATACCGACTGGCCGGGGGGCTCGCAAGCCGCCCGGGATCGTTCACCTGTCGCGCAGTCCCGTTATAATGCCGCGCCAACCAATCAAGCGGAAAGAGACGATGGATCTGAATCAGATTGAAGCCGGGAAGGATCTGCCCGATGACATGAACGTGGTCATCGAGATCCCTGCCCACGGTCAGCCGGTCAAGTACGAGGTCGACAAGGACAGCGGGGCGCTGGTGGTCGACCGTTTCATGACGGTCGCCATGTTCTACCCCTGCAACTACGGGTTCGTGCCGCAGACCCTGTCGGAAGACGGCGATCCGGTGGACGTGCTGGTGATCACGCCGGTGCCGCTGATGCCGGGCTCGGTGGTGCGCGCGCGGCCGGTGGGCGTGCTGCAGATGTCCGACGAGGCCGGGCAGGATGCGAAGATCCTCGCGGTGCCGGTCACCAAGCTGCATCCGGGGTACGAGAGCGTGAAGGGCCCGGAAGACGTGTCGCAGGAGCTGCTCGACAGCATCAAGCACTTCTTCGAGCACTACAAGGAGCTCGAAGCGGGCAAATGGGTGAAGGTGGAAGGCTGGGCGGACGCCGAGGCCGCCAGGACGGAGATCCTTGCCAGCTACAAGCGTTTCCAGAAGAGCAAGATCTGAAGCCTTTCGCGCAGCCATGGGCGTGCCGTGCGTGCCCCGGGGGAGCCGGTCTCCCGGGCGCGTCGCTGCGCGTGCCCGTCCGCGACCCGATGGAGCGGTCCTGATGGCCGCGGGCGGGCGGCCCCATGGATGAGCGCGACGCCTATGGACAGGAACAGCACGATCACCGGCGTTTTGTCGCGCGGGTGGTGCTGTCCCTGGTGCTGCTGGCGGGGGTGCTGGGCCTGATCGGCTGGCACACCGCCAGTCTGCAGGTGGGTGCGCACGAGCACTACACCACGCTTTCCGAGAACAACCGGCTGCGCATCGAGCCCATCGCCCCCAGCCGGGGCGTGATCCGGGATCGCAACGGCGTGCTGCTGGCCGGCAACCGGGCTTCCTATCAGCTCGAGGTCACGGTGGAACAGGCCGACGACCTTGACCGGCTGCTGGAGCGGCTCGAGGAGTTCGTGGAGCTCTCCGATGCCGACCTCGAGCGGTTCCGCCGCGGGGTGGAGCAGCGGCGCCCGTTTCAGCCGGTGTTGCTGAAGGCGGGGCTGGACGACGAGACCGTCGCACATCTGGCCGTTTCCCGGCATGAGCTCCCCGGGGTCGAGATCGAAGCGCGTCCGATGCGCTATTACCCGGCCGGCGAGGCGTTCACGCATGTGGTGGGCTACGTGGGCCGGATCACGCGCGAGGACCTGCAGCGCGTGGACCGGCGTGCCTATGCCGGTGTGTCCCACATTGGCAAGACCGGGATCGAGCAGCATTACGAGGAGCTGCTGCACGGCCGCCCGGGCCACCGTCAGGTGGAGGTGAACGCCCAGGGCCGGGCGATCCGCGAGCTGGAGGTCAGCCCGCCGACGGCCGGGACCGACATCCATCTGACCCTGGACTACAACCTGCAGCTGGCGGCCCGCCGCGCACTGGGGGACCAGCGCGGGGCGATCGTGGCCATCGAGCCCGCCAGCGGAGACGTCCTGGCCATGGTCAGTGCCCCGGGATTCGATGCCGAGCCGTTCGTGAAGGGGCAGTCGCAGGAAGAGTTCTCGGCACTGCGCGACCATCCGGGGCGGCCGCTGTTCAACCGGGTGCTGCATGGCCAGTATCCGCCGGGGTCCACCATCAAGCCGATCGTGGCCCTGGCCGGCCTGCACGAGGAGGCGACCACCGCCGACCGCGAGATGTTCGCCCGCGGCTACTACCAGATCCCCGGGCACGAACGCCGCTATCGTGACTGGCGCCGGGAGGGCCATGGCCTGGTCGACATGTCGCGCGCGATTGCGGTGTCGTCGGACGTGTATTTCTATGACCTCGCCCACGACATGGGGATCGACCGGATCACGCCGATGCTGGAAGCCTTCGGTATCGGCGAACCCACCGGCATCGATCTCAGCGGCGAACGCACCGGCATCCGGCCGGGACGCGACTGGAAACGTGCCACCCACGGCACCGTCTGGTATCCCGGCGAGACCCTGATCACGGCCATCGGTCAGGGGTACATGCTCAGTACCCCGCTGCAGATGGCCGATTTCACCACCACGCTGGCGAATCGGGGCGAGCGCGTGCGCCCGCGCCTGCTGCGGGCGATGGGGGATGGCCGGGAACGGGAAATCGGCGAGACCCTGCTGCCCGATTACCGCCAGCCGGTGGCGCTGGACGAAGCCCACTGGGACGTGATCCACGAATCCCTCGTCGAGGCGGTGCACGAACCGCATGGCACCGCCTGGGGCAGTATCGGGAGCACCCGTCCGGAGTACACCATCGCCGGCAAGACCGGGACCTCGCAGGTCTTCAGCCTGGGCGAGGACGAGGAGTACGACGAGGACGAGCTGGCCCGCCATCTCTGGGATCACGCCCTGTTCACCGGCTATGCCCCGGCGGATGACCCGCAGATCGCGGTTGCGGTGCTGGTGGAGCACGGCGGCAGTGGTGGCCGCGTAGCGGCGCCCAAGGCGCGCGAGGTCATGGATGCCTGGCTGCTGGGCGGTGGCGGCATGAGATTGCCCGTCGAGGAGGCCGGGGAATGATCAGCGTGACCGGACGTGAGCTCTCCGCCGGGCAGTGGGCCCTGCGCAGCCTGCGGATGGATGGCACGCTGCTGATCCTGCTGTCGCTGCTGCTGATGCTCGGTCTGGTGGTGCTGTTCAGCGCGACCGGCGAGAGTCTGGTCGCGCTGGAGAACCAGGTGTTGCGGATCGGTTTCGGGGTCGCGGCGATGCTGGTGATCGCGCAGATCCCGGTGCGCGTACTGCGGGTCATGGCCCCCTGGCTGTTTGTCACCGGCCTGGTGCTGCTGGTCGCGGTGCTGTTCTTCGGCGAGATCGGCAAGGGGGCCCGGCGCTGGCTGGACACCGGGCTGGTGCGTTTCCAGCCTTCGGAGATCATGAAACTGGCCGTGCCGATGATGACCGCGTGGTACCTGTCGCTGCGCCAGGGTGCGCCGCGGGCGCGCGATCTGGCCGTTGTGCTGCCGATCATCCTGGTGCCGGTGTGGCTGATCATGGAACAGCCCGATCTGGGCACCGCGATGCTGGTGGGCGTGGCCGGGTTGCTGGTGGTCTTCCTCGCCGGGCTGTCCTGGCGCTGGTTCACCGGGCTCGGGGCCCTGGTGGCCGCGGCGGCGCCGGTGCTCTGGCTGCAGATGCATGACTACCAGCGCCAGCGCGTGCTGACGCTGTTCAATCCCGAGTCCGATCCCCTGGGGACCGGTTATCACATCATCCAGTCGCAGATCGCCATCGGCTCGGGCGGGTTCTACGGCAAGGGCTGGCTCAACGGGACCCAGTCGCAGCTGGACTTTCTGCCGGAACGGTCGACCGATTTCATCTTCGCGGTGTATGCCGAGGAATTCGGCTTCATGGGGGTGGTGCTGCTGCTGGCGCTGTATTTCGCCATCGTCGCGCGCGGGCTGTGGCTGGCATCCCTGGCGCAGGACCGCTTCGCCCGTCTGCTGGGTGGCAGCATCAGCCTGACCTTTGCGGTGTACATGGTGGTCAACATCGGCATGGTGACCGGGCTGCTGCCGGTGGTGGGGGTTCCGTTGCCTCTTGTGAGCTATGGCGGAACTTCGCTGGTGACGCTCATGGTGGCCTTCGGTATTCTCATGAGCATTGCCTCCGAAAAACGCCTGGTGAATCGATGAACCCCGTAAATCCGTGTCGCTTCGCGACGACTGTTGCCGTCTCCTGCCTGTTTCTGGCCGCCACCGCCACGGCGTCCAACTCCGAATACCGGGCGGGCGAGACGCCCTATCTCGAACGCGAGGAGGTGCAGGAATTCATCGACGAACGGGCGGAGGCGGGATTCGATCGCGAATGGCTGGAAGAACTGTTCGAGGAGGCGCAGCCGCGCCAGGACATCATCGACAGCATCTCCAGCCCCGCCGAGGCCCTGCCATGGAAGGACTATCGACCGATCTTCGTGAATGATCGCCGGGTCCGCCGCGGGCGCGAGTTCATGGAAGAGCAGGCCGAGTGGCTGAAACGCGCCGAGGAACGCTTCGGTGTCGAGCCGGAAATGATCACCGCGATCATCGGCATAGAGACCGATTACGGACGCAACACCGGCAGCACCCGCGTGCTGGATGCGCTGGTGACCCTCGGGTTCGACTACCCGCCACGGGCGGCATTCTTCCGCAGCGAGCTGGGCCATCTGCTGGAGCTGGCGGAGGAGGAGGATCTGGAGATCCTTGATCTGCATGGCTCCTACGCCGGAGCGATGGGTTACGGCCAGTTCATCTCCTCCAGCTACCGTCATTACGCGGTGGATTTCGATGACTCCGGGCGGCGCGATCTGCTGAATTCCTGGCCCGACGCGATCGGCAGCGTGGCGAACTACTTCGCCGAGCATGACTGGCGCTGGGGGCAGCCGGTGGTGGCCCGCGCCGAGGTCGACGACCATCCGGAAGAACTGGTCGAGCAGGGCTATACCGCGCGCTTCGACCTGGACGAGCTGGCCGAGCACGGCGTGCGTCCGGCCGAAGGCGAAACCGTTGACCCGGACGGTGATTATTCGCTGGTGTATCTGGAGGCCGACGAGGGCGATGTCTATTATCTGGGGTATCCGAATTTCTACGTGATCACGCGATACAACCGGAGTCCGCTGTATGCGATGGCCGCCCATGAGCTGGCGCAGGCGCTGTACGACTGACGGGCGTGCGATCGGCGGGGCCGCCCTGCCGGTTGCGCTGCTGGCCGGTATGATCCTTGCCGGTTGCTCGGGTACGCCCGAGCGCGACCGCCCGCTGGGGGACGCCGCCCATGACAGCTATCCCGATCCCGACGAAGTACCGCGGGATCTGGCACTCCTGCCGGATGCCGAACCCACCGACGAGCCGCCCAGTCGTTACGGCAATCCGGCCGAGTACGAGGTGTTCGGTCAGCGCTACGTGACGCTGTCTTCTTCCGAAGGTTTCGAGGAGGAGGGGATGGCGTCATGGTACGGAACGAAGTTTCACGGCCGCCGGACCTCCAGTGGCGAGCCCTATGACATGTACGCCATGACCGCGGCGCACAAGAAGCTGCCGCTGCCCAGCTTCGTCGAGGTGACCCATCTGGAGAACGGGAAGCAGGTGGTGGTCCGGGTGAACGACCGCGGCCCGTTCGTGGATGACCGCATCATCGATCTGTCCTATGCCGCGGCCCATCGTCTGGGCATGACCGACGCGGGCGTGGCGCCGGTGCGTATCCGCGCGGTCGGCCCCGGGGACGTGAACGGCGAGGTGCGTACGGCCGAACGCGATCGCAAGGGTGCCGACACCCTCGCGGAGCCGGAGCCGCTGGCGGCGGACGCGAACGACCCGGACGCAACGCGGGAGATGGCCGGGACGGTCGACGGCGACGGGGCGTATAACGGTGACCCGGTGTCCGGACAGGGGGGCAGCCAGGAGCCCGCGCGCTATATCCAGGTGGGCGCCTTCGGTGAACGGATGACGGCCGAGCGCCTGCGCGAAAGCCTGCAGGCGGACGGATTCCGGGTGGCCGAACTTGGTCGCGTGGAGACCGCCGGCGGCGAGGAGCTGCACCGCGTGCGGGTGGGCCCGCTGCACGGCGAGGACACCGTGCGCGACACGGCCCGGCGGCTGGAGGCGGTGGCGCCCGGGGATTTCCGTATCGTGACCGATTGAGAACCCGGACGGCGTGCCGGTCTGGTATCTTTGGCAACCTTCGGTGTCCGGCCGCCGTGTGCGCCCGCAAGCCCCCGGTCCTCATCCATGGAGACTCCTTCGGTTCATGAAGTCATTACTTCGCAATTCCCTGATCACCGTCAGTTTTCTGCTGTTCCTGCCCGTGGCGGCCAGCGCCGTGGAACTGGAACTGCCACGCGCCGGAACCGGGCCTTCGGCCCCCGGCAGCATCCCTTCGCCGCCATCGGACATCACCGCGGCCAGCTATGTGCTGAAGGACTTCGAATCGGGTGTGGCCCTGGCGGAGCGCGATCCGTCCGCGCGGCGCGAGCCGGCGAGCCTGACCAAGCTGATGACGGCCTACGTGGTGTTCGGCGAGATCCGGGACGGCCGACTGTCCCTGGAGGAAGAAGTCACCATCAGCGAGCGGGCCTGGCGTACCGGGATGGAGGGCGCTTCGCGGATGTTCATCGAGGTCGGCGAGGAAGTCCGGGTCGAGGATCTGCTGCGCGGCATGATCATCCAGTCCGGTAACGACGCCTCCACCGCGCTGGCCGAGCGCGTGGCCGGCTCGCAGGGTGCCTTCGTGGACATGATGAACAACCAGGCCCGGCGCCTGGGCATGCAGGATTCCTACTTTGCCAACCCCCATGGGTTGCCGGAAGAGGAGTCGCAGTACACCACGGCGGCCGACATGGCAACCCTGGCGCGGGCCCTGATCCGGGAATTCCCGGATCTGTACAACCTGTATTCCGAGCGCTCGTTCGAATACGCCGGCATCGAACAGAACAACCGCAACCTCCTGCTTTGGCGCGATGCCGGTTTCGACGGCCTGAAGACCGGCTGGACCTCGGCGGCGGGCTACAACCTGGTGTCGTCCGCCGAACGCAACGATCGTCGCCTGGTGGCGGTGGTGATGGGCATCGACGCCCCCGACCATTCGACCGGAGGCACGCGCCGCGCGAACGAATCCCAGGCACTGGTGAACTGGGGCATGCGCTTTACCGAAACCCGGCGCTTGTTCGGTGCCGGCGAGGCCCTGGGCATGCCGCGGGTCTACAAGGGGAGCGAACAGGAGGCACCGGTCGGCCTGGCGGAGGATTTCTGGGTGGTGATTCCGCCCGGCGAGGGGGATGACCTGTCGGCTTCCATGGAGATCGACCATCCGCTGGAAGCGCCGCTGCGCGAAGGGGCCCGGGTCGGGCGTGTGGTTGCGACCCTCGACGGCGAAGCCGTCCACGAACAGCCCCTGGTCGTGTTGCAGGAGATCGAGACCGGCGGGTTCATCCGCCGTGGCTGGGACAGCGCGGCGTTGTGGGTGCAGTCGGTGTGGCCGTTCTGAGGCGGACATGAGCATTGCCCTGTTCAATGGCGAATTCCTGCCGCTGGAGGAAGTCCGGATCTCCCCGCTGGATCGCGGCTTCCTGTTCGGCGATTCGGTGTATGAGGTCATCCCCAGTTACGCGGGCCGGTTCTTCCTGCTGGACGCGCATCTGGACCGTCTCGCGCGGTCGCTGGCGGCCATTCGTCTGCCGAACCCCTTCGGCCGCGAACAATGGGAACGTCATCTGGGCGATCTGCTCCGCCACAACGGCGCGGAACCGGCGGACGGGTCGACGCCGCCGGATCTGGGACTCTATCTGCAGGTGACCCGCGGGGTGGCCCCGCGGGATCACGCCTTCCCCGACGTCTCCGAACCCACGGTACTGGGGATGGTCAGCCCCATCCGTCCGCTGGGCCCGGCGGTGCGCGAGGCGGGCGTGAGCGCGGTGACCCGCACCGACGAGCGCTGGGGTCGCTGCGACATCAAGGCCACTACGCTCCTGGCCAACGTGCTCGCGCGTCAGGAGGCCGTGGAATCCGACGCGGTGGAGGCGCTGCTGTTGCGCAATGGTCGGCTGACCGAGGGGGCCGCCAGCAACGCGTTCGTGGTGCGCGACGGGACGCTGGTGACACCGCCACTGGACAGCGGGATGCTGGCAGGGGTGACCCGCGATTTCGTGCTCGGGCTCGCCCGGGGCGAGGGCGTGCCCGTGGAGGAGCGGGGCGTGACTGCCGCGGAACTGCGGGCGGCCGACGAGGTCTGGCTCAGCAGTTCCACCCGTGAATTGCTGCCGGTGACCCGTATCGACGGTGAACTGGTGGGCACCGGTCGGCCGGGTCCCCTGTGGGCGCGGCTGCACGCCGCCTACCAGGCCGCCAAGCCCGGTGCCGCGCACCGACAGTCGGAGGCCTTGAACCATGAGTGACGAAGAAGAACGCGAGACCCTGATCGAATTCCCCTGCCGCTTCCCGATCAAGATCATGGGGGACTCTCACCCCGAATTGATGGAAGCGGTGGAATCCTGCGTGAACGACCACGTGGACGAGCCCGGGGATGCGGTGATCCAGCAGCGAGCATCCAGTGGCGGGCGCTTTGTCGGGATCACGGTGACCATCACCGCCACCAGTCAGCTGCAGCTGGACAATCTCTACCGGGCCCTGGGGCAGTGCAACCGGGTACGGATGATCCTCTGAATACGCTGCGGGTTCATCGTCTGGGCGAACAGCCCTACCTGCCGGTATGGCGGGCGATGCGCCTGCATGCGGCGGAGCGCGGGCCGCACACGCCCGATCAGCTGTGGTGCGTGCAGCACCCGCCGGTCTATACCCAGGGGCGCAACGGCCGTGCCGAACACCTGCTCGATCCCGGCGTGGTGCCGGTGATCGCGATCGATCGCGGCGGCCAGGTGACCTGGCACGGGCCGGGGCAGCTGGTGGTGTATACCCTGCTGGACCTGCGACGCCGCGGGCTGGGGGTGCGGGCGCTGGTGGAGCGCCTGGAACAGGCAGTGATCGATGCCCTGGGAGAATGGGGCATCGTCGCGGGCCGCCGCGAGGGCGCGCCCGGGGTCTACACGGGCGATAAGAAGATCGCCGCACTGGGCCTGCGCGTGCGTCAAGGGGTCAGTATCCACGGGCTGGCGCTCAACGTGGATCCGGCTCTGTCGGCCTTTGGCCGTATTCATCCCTGTGGTTATGCCGGACTGGCGACGACCTCGGTGGCTGCGGAGGGGGGACCCGCGAACCCCGAGCGGGTGCGGCGCGTGCTCCTGCGGGCGCTGGCCGTGCAGCTGGCCACCGGGGGGCAGGAAACGCCGTCGGCCTGCGAGGAGGTGCCGACGCTGCCCCCGGAACTGCTGCGCTGCCTGGCGCGGCCGCTGGCTCCGGTGGCCTGAACGCCGCCGGGTGGGCGGCGATTCAGCGGGGTGTTCAGACGGCTTCGGTTTCTTCGGTAACGCCCTGCGCCTGCAGGTCCGCGTGGTAGGAGGAACGCACCATCGGTCCGCTCGCGACCTGCCGGAAGCCCATCTCGCGGGCGCGTTCGCCCAGCTCGTCGAACTCCTCCGGCGTGAGGAAGCGGGTGACCGGCAGGTGGTGGCGCGAGGGCTGCAGGTACTGCCCGAGGGTCAGCATGTCGCAGCCATGGTCGCGCAGGTCCTGCAGGACCTGCAGCAGTTCCTCGCGTTCCTCGCCCAGACCCAGCATCAGCCCGGACTTGGTGGGGACGCCCGGATGCTGCTCCCGGAAACGCCGAAGCAGGTCCAGCGACCACTGATAATCGGCGCCCGGACGCGCCTCGCGGTACAGCCGCGGCACGGTCTCGAGGTTGTGGTTGAAGACGTCCGGCGGGGCCTGGCGCATGATCTCCAGCGCCCGGTCCATGCGCCCGCGGAAGTCGGGCACCAGGACCTCGATCTTCGTGTTCGGGGTGCGTTCGCGGATCTCGCGGATGCAGTCGACGAAATGCCCGGCGCCGCCGTCGCGCAGGTCGTCGCGGTCCACCGAGGTGATGACGACGTATTTGAGGCCGAGGGCCTCGATGGTCTCGGCCAGGTGCCGGGGTTCCTCGGGGTCCAGGGGCTCGGGACGGCCGTGGGCCACGTCGCAGAACGGGCAGCGCCGGGTGCAGACCTCGCCCATGATCATGAACGTGGCCGTGCCGTGGTTGAAGCACTCGCCGAGGTTGGGGCAGCTGGCCTCTTCGCACACGGTGACCAGCTTCTGCTCGCGCAGGATGCCCTTGATGCGCTGGACTTCGGGGCGCGCCTGGCTCTGCGCGCGGATCCACGAGGGCTTGCGCTGCGGTTTCGTGGTCGGATTGATCTTCACCGGGATGCGCGAGACCTTGTCGGCGGCGCGCTGTTTCTCCCCGGGTTGCGGACGGTTCGTTGCGGTCATGGTTCGGTTCCTGCCGGTTGACGCCTCAGGCGAGTTCCTGCATGAGGGCTTCGATCTTCGGCCGTGCCTTCTCCACCGCGGCCAGTTCACCGTTTTCGTCCAGCGTGAAGCCGAGCCGCCGGATGGCCTGGAGGTTTTCCAGCGGGATGGCCCGGGCGCGCTCCACCTCGGAGGCGTCGCGCAGACAGGCATTGCGCGCGATGCGCACGATGTCGGTCAGGGGCGCGGCATCGGGCTGTTCCGGCCCGCCGGAGTCACGGATGGCTACGATGATATCGGAGGCGAGCCCCCATTGCTGGGCAACCAGTTCGCCGGTCATGGATTCCAGGCGATGAATGACGTGTTCCACCTCGACGGCATCCGGCCGCTCTTCGCGCGAGGCGATCTCGCCGAGGATCGGGAGGGCGCCGACCCGGTGCAGCAGGCCGGCGAGCAGCGCACGGTGACGATCGGCTGCACCGGATTCATCCGCCAGTACGAAGGCGATGGCGGAGATGCGCGTGGACTGACGCCACAGTTGCTCCATCAAGGTTCGGTACGGGCTCTGCCGGTCGATGAACACCTGCTGGGCGGCCAGTGCGAGCACCAGCTGGCGCGTGCGTTCGAGGCCCAGACGCGCGATCGCATCGCCGAGGCGCGTGATCTCGCGCCGTGAACCCATGGCCGGGCTGTTCGCGACCGAAAGCAGGCGGGCCGCGGTGCTGGGGTCGCGTTCGACGATCTCGGTGACCCGGCGGAACTCGATATCGGGGTCGTCGATGGCTTCCTGCAGGTGCAGGGCCACGTCCGGAAGCTGCGGCAGGGCCAGTTCGCCGGTCTGGGCCTTGTGGAAAAGGGTGGCCAGCAGTTCGCCTTCCTGCGCCGTGAGGTCGACTTCACCGACCTCCATGGCGTCGCCGACGCAATTGAGCTGGGTTTCGTAGACGTTGCGGTCGAAGCGGACCAGCGTGCTGGGGCGGGCGGCGACGGCGTGGGTACGGTAGTCGTGGGGGGCGAACAGGGGCTCCAGCGCGGCCGGTTCGTCATCCTCCACGGTGTGCGCCTTGTCGCCATGCGCCAGGACCATGCGGCCCTTCAGCAGGAACAGCAGGTGGCGGTATTCCTCGCGCGCATACACCTTCTGCCCGGGCTTGAGCTCGACCATCCGGGCATGGCGGATCAGTTCGCGGCGGCCGCTTTCGCCGAGGTCGGCGAACGGCTTCAGCCGCGGGACGACGGGGTCGAGGGTCAGGGCTTCATGCATTGAACAGCAGCTTCAGTTCGTTCAGGTCGTCGTTGCGTTCCTCGAGGAACGGGATGGGGTCGCCCGGCGCGGGCGGGTCGATGCCCAGCACCTCGAACGCCGCGACCTCGCGGGCATCCGGGTGGGGCTTGCCGCTGTAATGCAGGGCGGCCCATTCGGCCACGATGCCGACGCTGGCGTAGTCCGGCTGCTCGGCGCGGTAGGACCAGTCGTACGCGTGTTCGGCCACCGCCACCAGGTCCTCGCCCAGGTCCCAGTAGTTGATGACCAGGACCCCGGCGAGGTTGCGCAGGCGCTCGATCAGCATTCCGAGACGCTCGGCGCCGGGGTTCTCCTCGCGCATCTCGGCGAACTGGATGATGGGCACCGCGCCGATCCCGGCCACCAGTCCGCCCAGCAGGGCCCGCTCCCGGTCGAGCAGGCGCAGCGAGTCGGCGATCAGATAGGCGAACGCGGAGTTCAGCACGCCTTCGCTCCACACCTCGGCCATGGCCTCGCGGGTGGCCGCGTGCTTCGCCTTGAAGGTCTGGCGCAGGGCCATGTTCATCGCCAGCATGCGGGTGTTGCGAAAGCCCAGACGAGTGACCGCTTCACGCACCGACTGGATCTGCTGGGCGCCGCGGAACAGTGGACTGTTGGTGGCGTGCAGCAGGGCGCCGGCAATGGTCCCGTCACGCTGGATGACCTCGGTGAGGTCGTCCATGCTGGCTTCGGGATCGTTGGTCAGTTCCTGGATGCGCAGCGCGACCTCCGGCATGGTCGGCAGCTCCAGGCGATTGCTGGTGATCAGATCGTAGAGTTCGCTGAAAAACGCGCCCTCGGTGTCGTCCAGCTCGGTGTCGCTGACCACCACGGAAGATGAATACGCCCTTTCCAGGGCGGCCTTGGGCAGCGCGAGGATGCGGCAGGGCTGTTCGGTGAGGACGAAGTCCTGATGCCCGGGGCTGCCCTCGAACAGTTCGACCGGGACGTCGCCATCCTCGCCATCGAGGCGGATGCGCTCGGGGGTACCGCCGACCACGCGCACCAGCTGGCCGCTCAGCAGGAACAGGTGGTGTTCGCTGGCCGCATCGGGTCGCAGGCGCTTGCCGGCGGCTTCATCGAGGATTTCGCACTGGGCTGCGACTTCGTCACGGGCGCTTTGCGACAGTCCGGAGGCCGGGTCCAGTTGCTCGAGCAGCGGGCTGATCGTCGGGGTGTCCATGGGCAGGCCTGAAATCCGTGCGGTTTCCGAACAAATCCGGAGTGTACCATCGTTTTTTACGTCTGCCGTGAGATGAGCGTTAGTCGCGGGTCAGGTGCCGCGCGCTCGTCCGGTCAGGCGGCCACCGGCGTCGATCAGGCCGTGCTGCTGCAGGAACCGGCGCGCATCGTCCGCGTCCTCGCGGAACCAGGCCGCGGTGCTCCCGAGACGGAAGCTGTAACCCCAGGCGTCCATGTCGCGCATCAGCCGCTCGCGGCCGACACCGGGCAGGGCGTCGGCCAGCAGGATCTGCAGATAGCACACACCGCATTCCTCGAGGTCGTCGCCGCCGGCGTTGGTGTCGAGGGTGGCGCGGCGCGCAGGGTCCATGCACAGGGTATGTCCGGCCTCGTGCAGGGCCGAATGGACCGGCGTGTCCGGGCGGACGTGCACCTGCAGGCCGACGATGCCGGCTTCCGGTTCGCCCCACCAGGAGCCGGGCAGCGCGGCCCCCGCCGGATGCAGGATCAGCTCCAGGCCGTAGCCCTCGAGCAGGGCGGCGAGTGCCCCGGCCTGCTGCGGGTCGCCGCAATACAGGATCTCGTCTTCGGACGCGGTGTTCATGTGTCGGCGTCGTGGTCGTGGTCCAGCCCGCGCTGGTGGCGTGCGGCCCGTCGCGGGCACTCTTCGGGGTGGTCGCGGCACCAGCGGTCGACCCGCTCGGTCAGGTCATCCTGAAAGCACAGCAGGTAGAAGCGCGCCTGTTCCCGGTTGACGATCTCCGGACGCCCGAGGGCATCGACCACGCCGGTGCGCAGCGCGGCGATGATCGCGTTCGCGGCCTTTTTCTGGGGCCAGGAGGTGATCTCCCGCCAGGCCTGCGGTTCGAAGTACAGGCGCAGCAGGTCGGGCCGGGTGGTCAGCAGCATGCGCGTGACATTGCGCAGCGTGGTTTCCGCCTCGGCCCAGTCTTCCACCAGGCCGCCCTCCAGCAGGCGCTGGATCTCCTCGCGACCCTTGGGTGACAGCATCACGGCGACGGTGGCCGTTCAGCCTTCCGCCTCGGCTTCCTCCGGCGTCAGGGCAACGATCGACAGGGCGTGCAGTTCGCCGCTGTCGATCTGCTCGCGCACGGTGGCGTAGACGGTCTGGTGTTTCTTCACGCGGGACATGCCCTCGAACTGCGGGCTGATGACGCGCGCCTCGAACTTGCCTTCACCCCCGGTCACTTCGACCGACCGGGCATCGGGCAGGCCCGCGCGGATGAGTTCGGCGACCTGACTGGCTTCCATGGGGATTCTCCTGATTGAATGCACTGTCGGCACGGGATTCGGGTCCGCGATGATAGCGGTCGCCCGCGGACGACAGAAGAGCCCCCGCATGCGGGGGGAGACCGGGGACCCGGAGCGGTGGAACTTGTGCCCGCCCGCAGGGCTCCACCGGACATGAAAACGTTGCGTGGCGCCGGCCGGCGGGAAAAGCCAGCACTCGGGGTGTCGGTGGTTGGTCACGCGCTCATGATACGGGCTAGTATTTCAGCAAGTCCTAATACACGTCGGAGGACACGACATGATCTTCAAGCAGCTGTTCGAACCTGAATCCTCGACCTACACCTATCTCCTGTCCTGCCCGGATACTGGCAAGACGGCCCTGATCGACCCGGTCCTGGAGACCGTGGATCGCGATCTGGAGGTCCTGCAGCACATGGGCCTGAGCCTGGACTATGCGGTGGAGACCCATATCCACGCGGACCACATCACCGGCGGCAAGATGCTGCGCGAGAAGACCGGCTGCCAGCTGGCCGGACCGGCGCTGGACGAGCTGCCCTGCCGCGATATCGGCATCCGCGAAGGCGAGCCCTTCCGCGTGGGCAACCTGGTCGTGAATCCGCTGTTCACTCCGGGGCACACCGATACCCACCATGCGTATCTGCTGGATCACGTGGGGCTGAAGATGCTGTTCTCCGGGGATGCGCTGCTGATCGAGGCCTGCGGCCGTACCGACTTCCAGTCGGGGGATCCGCATACCCTGTATCAGTCGATCCACGACAAGTTCTTCACCCTGCCGGACGAGACCCTGGTCTACCCCGGGCACGACTACGAGGAACGCCAGATCACGACCATTGGGCAGGAAAAGATGCGCAACCCGCGTCTGGGCAAGGACAAGCCCGAGGAAGAGTTCGTGAAGATCATGAACGAGATGGATCTGCCCTATCCGAAGAAGATCGACTGGGCGCTGCCCGGCAACGAGGGCTGCGGCATCTGCCCGGACAACATGCCGGAGGACAAGAAGCATCTGTGCGATCCGGACGCCCAGGGCTGAGCCCCTGAGCCACGGCAGACGGCGTCCGCGGTGATGATCCGCGGGCGCCGCCGCCGGCCGGAGCCGTTTTCCGACCCGGCCGTGGGGGCTGCGCGCTCCGACGGCCGGGTTTTTTCTTTCGGTGGCAGCGGCGCGACAGTGCTACACTGTGCGTTTTCGCTGTGACCTTCGCGATCGCCGCATCGCGACGCAAAAGGGAAGACCCCATGCAAGAGATCGAGACCCTGGAAGGGAAGTTTACCGACGCCGGCGGGCGCCGCTTCGGCCTGCTGCTGGCGCGCTTCAACAGCCTGGTGGTGGAACGTCTGCTGGAAGGCGCGGTGGACACCCTGCGCCGGCATGGCGTGGCCGATGACAATATGACCATCGCCCGGGTCCCCGGGGCCTTCGAACTGCCACTGGCGGCCCGCACCATGGCGGGCTCCGGTCGTTACGACGCCATCATCGCCCTCGGCTGCGTGATCCGCGGGTCCACGCCGCATTTCGACTATGTGGCGGGCGAGGCCGCCAAGGGGCTGGCCCAAGTGCAGATGGAGGCCGACCTGCCGATCAGCTTCGGCGTGCTGACCACCGATTCCATCGAACAGGCCATCGAACGCGCCGGGACCAAGGCGGGCAACAAGGGGGCGGATGCCGCCATGGGGGCCATCGAGATGGTCAGCCTGATGCCGCGCCTGCGTACCGGTGCCTGAGCGGGATGCCGTGAACGCCGTGACTGAATCCAGCAACTCCGGTTCTCCCGACCGCCCCCCGCGCGAACAGACCCGCGCCGACAAGGGCGGGCGCAAGCAGCGACCGCGCAGCACGCCCAAGCAGCGCGCGCGGCACGCGCGCTCGGTCGCGCGCCGCCGCGCGATGCAGGCGCTCTACTCCTGGCAGCTGACCGGGGACGATCCGAAGAACATCCTGCTCGCGTTCCGCGAGGAGGACGAACACGCCAAGGCGGATCCGGAATACTTCCGCGAGATCCTGATGGGCGTGACCCGGGCGCAGCAGGAACTGGACGCGCGCATGCAGCCCTGGCTGGGGCGCGAGCTCGACCAGCTCGACCCGGTGGAACACGCACTGCTGTGGATCGGCCAGTGGGAACTGGCCGAGCGCATCGAGCTGCCCTATCGGGTGGTGATCAACGAGGCGGTGGAGCTGGCCAAGCGCTTCGGCGCCGAGCAGTCCCACCGCTACGTCAACGGCGTGCTGGACCGCCTGGCCGCCGAGCTGCGCAGCGCCGAGATCCGTCGCTGAGGCGGATACTCCACCATCCGGTGCGCGGCGCATGGCGTCCCCGTCCCTGTCCGAATTCGATCTGATCCGGCGCTATTTCCGGCCGGCCGGCCCCTCCGGGGATCCGGTCGCGGACGCGCGCGTGGTCCTCGGGGTGGGGGACGACGCCGCATTGCTGCGCCCGGAGCCCGGCCATGAGCTGGTCGTCAGTACCGACACCGTGGTGGAGGGCCGGCATTTCTTTCCCGATCATCCCCCGGCGAGCCTGGGGCACAAGGCCCTGGCCGCCAGTCTCAGCGACCTGGCGGCGATGGGTGCGGAGCCGCTGGGCGTGCTCCTGTCGCTGGCGGTTCCGCAGGCCGAAGATGCGTGGCTGAGGCCCTTCAGCGAGGGATTCCTGCAGCTGGCGCGGGAAACGCGCGCTCCGCTGGTGGGGGGGGACACCGTGCGCGGGCCATGTTCCGCGGGGGTCACCGTGCTCGGCCAGGTGCCCGCGGGATGCGCGCTGCGTCGCGACGGGGCGCGCTCCGGGGACCGGCTGGTGGTGACCGGCGAGCTGGGGGGCGCCGCGGCCGGGCTGGAGGCCGAGACCCGACGCCGCGAGCAGGGGGCGGGGCCGCCGGACGCCAGCGCCCCGGTCTGTCGGCGACTCTTCTGGCCGCAGCCCCGGCTGGCGGCGGGGCTGGCCCTGCGCGGACATGCGCACGCGGCCATCGATCTGTCGGACGGACTGCTCGCGGACCTGGGGCATGTCTGCGCCGCCTCCGGCTGCGGGGCCCGCGTCGACTGGCCGGCGGTGCCGCTGGATCCGGCACTCGCCGGGGCGGATCCGGCGCTGGCGCGGGAATGCGCCCTGGGCGGGGGCGATGACTACGAACTGCTGCTGGCGGTGCCTCAGGAGGTGGAGCTGGCACCGCTGGCGGAGGCCGCCGGCGTCGCGCTCCACGTGGTCGGGGAGTTCACCACCGGCGACGCCATCCGCGTGGTGGATGCCACCGGCGCCCCTCTGGACGCGGGGCGTTCGGGGCACGATCATTTCGCGGACTGACTGAACAACGAGACGAGGGCCGGACTGCATGGTTCCAGGGATGACGAAAACGACGATGCCGTCGGCACGCACCGTGTTCGGCGACCCCATCCATCTGCTGGCCTTCGGCTTCGGCTCCGGGCTGTCGCGCTGGGCCCCCGGCACTACGGGTTCGCTGGCCGCCCTGGTGCTGTATTTCGCGATCATGAACTTGCCCGAGTGGGCCTATCTGGCGATCACCGTGATCGTGACCATGGCCGGGTTCCACATCTGCGGGGAGAGCGCACGGCGCCTGGGCGTGCACGACCATTCCGGGATCGTCTGGGACGAGTGGGCGGGGATGCTGGTGACCCTGGCCTTCATCCCGCCCGGGATCACCCTGGCGGGTGACACCGCCGGGCTGGTCTGGGTCGCGCTGGGTTTCTTCCTGTTCCGCCTGTTCGACATCCTCAAGCCCTGGCCGGCGCGCTATTTCGACGAGAAATGGCACGACGGCACCGGCATCGTGATGGACGACGTGGTGGCCGGGCTGTATGCGGGTGTCGCCCTGATGCTGATCGTGCTGGCGGCGCAGCAGACCGGGCTGGCGGTGGGAACGCCGCCGGCCTGATTCAGCGGGCGGCGCGGCTTACAGCGTCACCGTGACGCCTTCGCGGGCGAGCTGGATGGCCGGTTCGTCCGCGGGGTCCGGCGGCGGGTTGCGTTCCAGGGCTTCGGCGAAAATGCGTTCGAGTTCGTCGTCGTCGCGCGTCGGCTCGTGGTGGGTCAGCCACACCTGCCGGACCCCGGCCTCGCGTGCGGCCCGGATGCTGGTGTCGTAGGTGCCGTGGCCCCAGCCCGTGCGGCGTCGATACTCCTCGGGCGTGTAGGCGGTGTCGATGATCAGGGCATCGGCGCCGCGGAAGAAATCGATGATCGCCGCCCGGCGCTCCTGCACCATCGCTTCGTATTCCGCATGGCCGTCCTCGCCCGGGGGATGGATGTTGTACGGCCATTCGTGGTCGCCGGTGAACACCAGCGTTCGCCCTCCGGACTCCAGACGATAGGCGAAGTTGAGCACCGGATGGCCCATGATCATGGGCGTGACGGTCACGCTGCCCACCTGCGTGGCCTGACCTTCGTGCAGGGTGACGTACTCCATGCTGGCCGCCAGTTCGTTGTCGCGCACCGGGAAGAACGCGTAGTCCATCTGCCGCGCGAGGACCTCGTGGATGTCGCGCTGGTTGACCGGGTCCGCTGCTCCGTGGATCCGGATGCGGTTGCCCGCGACGAAGATCGGGATGAAGAAGGGCAGCCCCTGGATGTGGTCCCAGTGGGTGTGGGTGATGAAGATGCTGGCCTCCAGCGGCATGTCCGCCTGCAGCTGCCGGGCCAGCTGGAAGATGCCGGTACCGGCGTCGAGGATGATCAGCTCGTCGTCGGCGCCGCGCACCTCGATGCAGGTGGTGTTGCCGCCGTAGCGCACGGTCTGCGGGCCGGGAACGGGGATCGAACCGCGCACGCCCCAGAAGGTGAATTTCATCGACCGTCCTCCTCGCTCTGCATGAACAGACGGGTGGCTTCCAGCTCCGCGCCCGGGTCGTCCAGGGCTTCCGTCAATTCCGCAAGATCGGCGCCGAAACGCTCGCGAATCGGTCGCGGGAGGGGTTCGATCACCGGATTGCCGGAATCGCCAAAGTCCAGGTGACGCACGATCTGGTTGGCCGCGAACACCGTGTCGCGCAGCAGGCTCCAGTCGCCGTCGCGATCCGGCGCGTGATGGTAGCGGATCGCTCCGGCCAGCGTGGCGGGCAGGCCCCAGTGTTCGATCAGCAGACCGCCCAGTTCGGCATGATCCACCTCCAGACGCCGGGCCTCTTCCCGATGCAGCGGTACGGGACCGGCGGCCGCGGCCGCGAGGACCGGAGCGTAATCCTCGCCGGCGTGTCGGATCAGCACGATCTTGCCGAAATCATGCAGCAGGCCGGCGACAAAATGGTCGGTGTTCTCGCTCTCCGGCACCCCCAGGCGCCGCGCCAGCAGGCGCGCGATGGTGGCCACGCCCAGCGAGTGCTCGAGAAAGCGGCCGGTGTCCATGCCGGCATCGTTGCGCGCTGGCAGCATGCCCACCGCCGCGATGCTGAGCGCCAGATTGCGCAGGGTGTTGAACCCGGCGATCACCAGGGCCTGGCGCACCGAGCTGACCGGGCGCGCCAGGCCGAACCATGGCGAATTGACCAGTTTGAGGATCCGCACGGTGATCACCGGGTCGCGTTCCAGGGCCGCCACCAGCTCGCGTGGCTCGCTGTCCGGGTCGCCGGTCAGATCGAGGATGCGCTGCACCGACGCCGGAAATCCCGGCATCCGGTCGATCAGGGCCGCGTAGCGGTTGAGGCGTTCATCCCCGGCCATGGGCTGTTCTCCTGCGCCTGCCTGTAGACTGTGTCCCGGTCACTTGCTGTCGCGGCTCCAGCTGCCATCCCAGTCGGGGGCCGGTGGCTCGCGCCGCAGGTGCTCGATGCGGTCGAGGTACAGCCGGTAGAGTCCGACCCCGGGGTACGCCCCGGCCAGCCGCCGGAAGGCTGTCTCCGCCGCATCCAGATCCGCTGACCGGAATGCGTCCAGGGCCTGCGCCAGCGAATCCAGTTCGGCCTGCAGCTCGGGCGTGTGCTCCGAGGACCGGCAGATCGGCTCGAACACCCGTACCGGCCGGTCGCGTCCCTTGACCCGCACAAGGTCCAGCTCGCGCCAGACGAAGCGTTCGCCGGTCAGTTCCCGGGTGCGCTCGCCGACCACGATCCCGACTCCATAATACTTGCTGCTGCCCTCCAGGCGTGAGGCGAGGTTCACGGCATCGCCCAGGACGGTGTAGGCGCGGCGGTACTCCGAACCCATGTCACCCACGTTGACTACGCCGCTGTTGATGCCGACTCCGACATGGATGGCCGGAAGTCCCTGCGCGACGAAGGCCTCGCGCAGGCGCGCGGTCTCCGCCTGCATTGCCAGGGCCGCCTCCACCGCGTGGGTGGCGTGCTCGCGATCGTCCACGGGTGCGCCCCAGAACGCCATCACCATGTCGCCCACGTACTTGTCGATGGTACCCCGGTGTTCGAAGATCACCCGGGTCATGGGGGTGAAATAACGGTTCAGCAGCCGCTTGAGCTGGTCGGCTTCCAGCGATTCCGACAGACCGGTGAAGCCGCGGATGTCGGAAAACAGGATACTCAGCTCGCGCGAGCGGCCCTCGAAATCGAAGGCCTCGGGATGCTCGCTCATCTGCTCCACCAGCGCGGGCGGCACGTACTGCCCGAACATCGCCTTCAGCCGGTGCCGGGTGCGCGCCTCGAACAGAAAGCCCCAGCCGAGATTGAACACCGCGATCAGTACCACCGCCAGCAACGGGGACGCCAGGTCCAGCACCAGGCCATGCGCCGACCACAGCCACGCGGTGAACGCGAGCAGCACACCGCCGGCGGCGAGGGACGCCGCAAGCTGGCGCAGCGGCGCCAGACGGGGCAGGACCAGGGCCAGCAGTCCGCCGGCCACCAGCAGCATGGTCAGGTTGGCGCCCGGGGCCCAGGCCGGTTCGGTGAGGAAGGCCTCGTCCAGCATCGCCGCGATCAGGTTGGCGTGGATCTCCACTCCGGGGAACACCGCATCCATCGGGGTCGCGCGCAGGTCGAACAGCCCCGGCGCCGTGGTCCCCACCAGCACGATCGCCCCGGGCGGGATGTGTTTTGCCGGATCGTCTTCCAGTACCTGCCAGGCCGATACATACGGAAAGCTCCCGGCGGGGCCGCGATACGGCACCAGCATGCGGCCCCGGCCGTCGACCGGTACCGTCAGATGGTCGTCGAGGTGCAGCGCCTCCAGATGCTCGCGCCGGTCGATGGTCTCGGTGGTGAGGCGGGCCTCTTCCAGGAACAGGAACTGGCGCACCGTCTCCGTGGCCAGCGAGCCGTACAGCTCTTCGTCGATGCGTGCCAGCAGCGGGGCGCGGCGCAGGGTGCCGTCGGCGTCGGGGATCAGGCTGAAGAACCCGGCCGTCGCGGCCGTTTCGCGCAGCACCGGCAGCGGCGCGCTGTAGCCACTGGCCGGAGGCAGGGCCAGCGTCTCCACCGCAAGTGGTTCTGCCAGCGGCAACGGCTCGGGGAGGGCACCCGAACGCGAGCGCTCCCGCGCGTGGAAGACATAGCCCAGGACCACCTCGCGGTCCTCCAGGACCCGCGCGAGCCGGTGGTCACCATTGAGTTCCGGCGCCAGCCGGTCCAGCCGGGCCTGCAGCGCGGCGTCCTCCGGCAGGTGTTCACGGACGGCCTCGACCGGATTGCGCTCGGCCTCGGCGAACAGGATATCGAGTGCGATGACCCCGGCCCCCGCCGCGTCGAGGCGTTCGACCAGCTCGGCAATGCGCCGGCGCGGCCAGGGCCACTGGCCCTCGCGTTCCAGCGAGGCCTCGTCGATGTCGACGATCACGATCGGGACCTCCGCCTCGGTGGCCTCGCGGGCGGGCGGATGCGCCTGCATGCGCAGGTCATAGACCAGCCGTTCGACCCGGTCCAGCGCCGGGGTCAACCCCGGGATCCCGGTCACCTGCGGCAGGGCCAGCAGCGCGACCAGGAGGCCCCCGAGGGCCGTCGCGAACCGGCGGGAGCGGGCGGGGCTCACTAGTCCTGTTCGAAGGCGATTACGCCGGTGTTCAAAAAGAGTGTCCCGTCCTGACGGAGCTCGAAACCGGCGATGGCGCCCTCCGCGTCGGAGCCGACGAAGCGGCCCCCCAGGCTGCCCTGGACGTTGGTACCAAACTCGAGCGGAATCCCGTCGCCGTGGAACTCCGCGATGTCGACCGGACCCCCGACCGTTTGCAGCAGTTCGCCACCCCCGAACTCCAGGGTGGCGTCAATCGTCGCGGCGCCGAAATCCACGTCCAGGAACCCCGCATCGATCACGAAGGAGGGACCGGTCTGCTCGATGCCCACATCCGAATAGGTTGCGGTGCCGGTGCCGGGCAGGTCGGATTGTGCGTGGATGATCTCGGTGGCCGTAATCCATGCGAAGCTGGCGGGACCCAGATTGTAGGGGGCATCGTTGAGTTGCTGTACGTCGGTATCCGACCATCGGCCCCAGGAAATCGATGCATCGCCGATCTCCGTGGTCCCGGTAGTACCGGTGCCGCCACTGTCGACCTCGAAGCTCTCGATGGTCGTATCCGGGTCGAGGAATGCCTCGCCCTGATCGGACTCCAGCCATTCCCGGTCATCGCCCAGGGTCACCGGCGAATCCAGGAAACTGCCGGCGTAGAAATCAGTGCCGATCTGGCCAACCAGGAAACCCTGAGCGTCGCTGTCTTCCTCCGGGACGGCGAAGAGTCCCGCGTCGGTGAAGATGTCGCGGTCGTGTTCCAGCAGGGCGGTCTCGCCGAAGCCGTCGTCCGCGGTGCGCGCCACCGGGCGGCCGGCTTCGCCCCAGCGGTCTTCCGACGGGCCCGGGGCCGCGCCCGGGTCCGTGGTGGCGGTCGGTTCGGGGTCGTCGGCCATGGCCCGGTCCACGTCGCCCTCGAAGGCATCGAAGAAGAAATCCGGGAGTTCGTCGCCTTGCAGGGCCTGCGGGGCCGAATCCGGGTCGCGGATGTAGGCGGCATCGCGCGCGGTGCCCGCGGTGATCTCGACGCGCCCGTGCGGGTTCTCCACGTACAGCGCCCCGCGGCGAACACGCACGTACAGGTCGTCACCGCGGGTGAAGGCGTCGAAGGACGTTCCGCGGATGCCGATGGTGCCGGCGCGGGTCTCGACCCGGTAGCCATCCCCGGCGACCGCGCCGGTGATGGTGCGCAGGCCGCCCTGCAGCAGGCGTTTGATGCTGCGGTCCGCGGCGTCGGGACCGGCTTCGGGGGCGTGTTCCTGGGTATCGATGTAGAGTTCGCTGGATTCGCTCAGGGACAGGATCTCCCCGTCGATCATGCGCAGCTGGGCACGCTCGCCCTCCGGTGTCTGCACGGTGTCGTGCACGTAGACTTCGGACCGCCGCGCCAGGTCGCGCGGGTCCTGGTCGCGGTACTCGGCGGTCACGCCGGTGGTGGCCACCAGCACGCGCCCGGCGTCCTCGCGTTCGGCTGCGCCGGCCACCGGCGGGCCGGCCAGGAGGAGGATGGCGGCCAGCATGGCCGGGATGGCCTGCGCGAACGGAATACGGAATCGGGACGGGTTCATGCTGGTCACCATTCGCGGCGCACGCCGGCGGTGACCTGCGTGCGGCGGTAAGAATAGAGATCGAGGCTGGAATCGTTGTCGGCGTGTTCCACGCTCAGTTCCAGCCGCCAGTCAGGAGCGGGATCCCAGGCCCAGCCCAGTCGGGCCCGGTTCAGCCGATCGCGGCGCCGGTCGAGGAACGCGGGGTCGTCTTCGCGGTGACGGCTGACGAGATGGTCCAGACGCAGGTCGATCCGGTGATGTTCGTCGACGGCCCAGCCCGCCCCCGCCTGCAGTCCCGCATAGCGGCGTCCGAAGTGCTCACCGCGCGAGCGGCGAGGGCGTTCTTCGCCCGCCAGCGTCCCGCCGAACACGCGCAGCCGGGGGTCCGGGCGCCAGCTGACACGGGCACCGACCGCGCCCCCGTCCACGTCGCGGGCGTTGCCGGGCTTGTGCTGGACCCGGCTGACCTGCCCGAACAGGGTGTACTCCAGCGGCCGACCCGGGCGCAGGGTCCATTCGGCGCCGGCCGTGGCCCGGGTGTTGCGGACATCGTCGTCGCGTCGGGTGTGACGCAGTTCCAGGGGCAGGGTCAGGCGCCAGCCGTCTCCGAGCAGTACCGGCCCGCCGCGCAGCCGGGCGGTGTAGCGGTCGAAGTCGCGTTCGGAATGATACCCGCGTCCTTCCAGGCCGCCCTGCAGGAACCAGCCCCGGCGGTCGCCCGTCTGGCGTTGGTGGGCGAAGCCGCCGTACAGCTCGAAGAAACGGTCGCTTTCGGGGTCGGGCAGCTGCAGGGGCAGCACGCCGAACAGGGCCACGTCGTCATCGGTGTGGGCGCCCACGTTGCTGTCGTGTCCCAGGCGCGCGCCCAGGTGCCAGCGGGTGACGGCATCGCGGACCGGCGCGGGACGCCCGGCCTCGCGCTCCTCGATCGCCGTCAGGAACCATTCGATGCGGCGGATCACCGTCGAGGGCGGTGGCGGGTCGCGTTCCAGGACGCGGCTGAAATGGCGGCGGGCGGCGATCGTGCTGCCCATGGCGAAATGCGCCCGGGCCAGCTCCAGGCGTGGCAGCGCCGCCCCGGGGTCGTGCATCAGCACACGCTCGAAGGCCAGCAGGGCATGGTCGGGTTCGCCGCTTTCCAGTGCGGCGATGCCGAACGCCAGGTCGAAGTCCGGATCGCCGGCATGGGCCTCGAACTGCTCCTGGCCGAGGGTGAAGGCGTCGGCGTGGTTGCCGGCCTCGTTCAGCTGTTCCAGCCGTTCAACGGGGCTGTCCTCCCGGGCCGAAGCAGACGAGACAGCCAGGCCGAACGCGGCGATCAGGACGAGGACCGGCAGATGCCTCCAGTGCCGACGGATTCGAGGGGGACGGGTAGTCGGGACGGACATGGCGCGATCTCCGTGCGCGGGGTTCAGGGACGCCGGATCCCGGGGAGGCCGTCGGTGTCGATCTCGTCAATCTGGCGCGGGTCGAGCTGCTGTTCGGCGTAGCGCCGATACACGCCCTCGTCGACGAACACCCGGAACAGGTCGGGGTCGAGATGGCCGTCCTCGACCATGCGTCCCATGATGGTCAGTGCCTGGGACAGGGGCATGGGTTTCTTGTACGGACGGTCGGGGGCGGTCAGCGCCTCGAACACATCGGCGATGCCCATGATGCGTGCCGGGATCGACAGCTGGTCGCGCGTGAGTCCGCGCGGATAGCCTCGCCCGTCCATGCGTTCGTGGTGGCCCAGGGCGTACTCCGGGACCCGCTGCAGGTGACGCGGGAAGGGGAGCTGTTCCAGCATTTGCATGCCCACGGTCATGTGGCCCTCCATGATGCCGCGTTCCTCGTCGTTGAGCGTGCCGCGCCGGACGCACAGATTGCGGACCTCGTTTGTGTCCAGCAATGGACGTTGCGTGCCGTCCAGCGCGGTCCAGCGGCGATGGGCGAGGGCCTCGATACGGGCGATGTCCTCGTCGGTCATGAATTCGCCACCGGTGTTGGAGCGGCGCAGGAATTCGAGGTCCTGGTTCAGGCCCTCGCGGCGTTCGGCGCTGGCGCGATCCACCTCCTGCAGGGCTTCGCTGCCGCCGGGCTGGCGGGCCAGGGCCTCGCGCAACTGCCGGATCTCGTGGTCGCGTGCGAGGATTTCGACCCGGTCGCCGATTCCGTCGATGCGGTCGAAGATACCTTCCAGTTTGGTCGACTTTTCCATCACGTGATGCGGCGTGACGACCTTGCCGCAGTCGTGCAGCCAGGCGGCGGTGCGCAGTTCGTAGAAGTCGTCGGGCCCGAACCGGAAATCGCGGACCGCGGGGTCGCCGGATTCGCTGGCGGCCTCGGCCAGCAGCAGGGTGGCCTCGGGGACCCGGCGGCAGTGCGCGCCGGTGGAGGGCGATTTGGCGTCGATGGCGGTGGCAATGACCTGGACGAAGTGGTCGAACAGTTCGCGCAGCTCGTCGATCAGGCGCTGGTTGGTGAGCGCCACCGCGGCCTGCGAGGCGAGTGACCGGGCAAGGTCCCGGTCCTGTTCGTCGAACGCCCGGATCTCGCCGTCCACGGTCTTGTTGAGCAGCTGCAGCGCCGCGATGACGTTGCCTTCGTGGTTGCGCAGGGGCACGGTCAGGACCGAGCGGGTGTGGTAGCCGGTGCGCCGGTCAAAGGCGCGGGTGCCAGAGAAGTCGAAGCCCTGTTCGCGGTAGGCATCGGCGATATTCGCCGTGCGGTCGTTGAGCACGGACCAGACGACCACCGCCTGGTCATTGGGACTGGCGTCCTCGCGATAAAGCGGTACCGCCGGCAGCTGGCCGTCGACCGGCTCGCCGGTGCCGCCAAGGTGCAGGCCCAGGGTGTCGTTCTGCACCAGGGCGAACTCGAGCTCCTGGCGGTCGGAATCCAGCAGATAAACGGAGCCGGCGTCGGCACCGGTCAGGGCCCGGGCGTGATTCAGGATCTGTTCCAGCAGCTGCGGCTTGTCGCGTTCGGCCGACAGTGCAATCCCGATCTCGTTGAGCCGGCGCACGCGTTCCAGCAGGTCGTCCCGGGCTTGCTCGTTGCTGTGCGTCATGGCGCCTTCCCCGCGGGGTGACCACCGGCCACGCGCGCGATCCGCGTGCCCGGCAGGACTTCCCGCCATTCCCCCTTTCGAAGAATAATGGACCGGACCGGCGTGGCCGTCCAGAAAATCCGGAGGTGTACCCCCGTTGGGTGTTTGCCTAAACTTCGGCTTCCGCCACTCCCCCGGAAACCGCAGCGTGAAATTCTACCTCATAGACCGTCAGTTTTTCCGGCATCCGCAGCATTACCTGCAGCAGGTGGGTGTGGCATTTCTGGTGATCGCGGGGCTGGTGGCGGGACTGGGTATGGTCACCGAGGTGGTCGTGGTGGCGGCCATTGGTTCCAGCGCGTTCATTACCTTCGCGATGCCGCATTATCCGACCGCCACCGCCCGCCGGCTGATCGGCGGACACGTCCTCTGCATCGCAGTGGGGTGGCTGTGGTCGGTACCGTACGCCGCGGGCGTCTTCGGCAACGGTGATGCGGCCCTCGCGATGGCCGCCGGGGCCGCACTGGCGAGCGCCAGCCTGCTGATGCTGATCACCGACACCGCCCATCCGCCGGCGGCCGGCAACGCGATCGCGTTCGCCATCCTCGGGATGTCGCTCCCGCATGTGCTGTTCTCGGTGGTGGCGGTTCTGCTGCTGGCCCTGATCCGCTACATGCTGCGCGGCTGGCTGCGCAACCTGGTGTGACCCGCGCGGATCAGGCCTCGCGCGGCAGGTCGTGGCTGAGGGCCTCGGCACCCGGGTTGCCGATGATGCACTGGTCGACCTGGCGCAGGCTGCGGGCCACCCATTGCCGCCAGTCGGGGTCGCGGGCATGCCGTTCGACCTCGAGCAGCACCAGACGCTCCACGTTGGGATTGCCCTGTTCCCGCGCATCGGCGCGTGCCCGTTCCAGTTCCTGCCACCCCTCCGGATCTGCCCCGTGCGCGAGTTCCAGCAGGCTGCGGGCACGCTGGAGCCGGATGGTCGGCTGAAAACAGCGGTCGCCGCGCTGCAGCGAGTTGTCCAGGGCCGCGTCGGCGATCGCCAGACATTCCTGCGGATCGGGGGCCCCGCGCCGAATCGCGTCCAGGAGGAACAGCCGGAACAGGGTGCTGACGCCGTCCATCACGCTGCGCATGATCTCCACCTGTTCGCGGATGATGTCCACGGCCTGGTCATCGCCCAGTCGGGTGCGCGCCCAGGCGGATACCGCGACGGCCCCGGTGCGCCACAGCGGGTAGTCGTAGGCCTCGGCGATGTCGTGGGCCTTGCGCGAGGCCGCCAGTGTTTCGTGCGGGCGGTCGGCGAAGAAGCCCAGGGCGGAGCGGAAACTGTAGACGAAGGCCTGGGTGGGCCGGTGATCGAGCTGGTCGGCGTGCTGGCAGGCCCGGTCCATCTCCACCCAGGCACGTTCGTGGTTGCCGGAAAAGAGCAGCGTCCAGGCGAAAAAGGCGCGTGACAGAATGGCGGGGTTCTCGGTGTGGCGGGCGATCAGACGCGGGTGATCACGCGGCTGGTAGAGCTCCAGCGTCCTTGTCTGGTGGTCCATGGCCTGGCGGAAGTGCCCGGTCCAGAAGCAGGTGTTGCCCTGGACGTAACCGGCGGCGATCCGCAGCAGGCGATCGCCCGAGCGCTCCGCCACCACCTCCGCCTCGTGCGCCAGGCGGGCGGCTTCGTCGAAGCCCTGACAGGATCCGGCTCCGTGCCACAGTCCCCACAGTACGCGGAAATGCTCCACCGGGTCGCGCTCGGGCCGCGACAGCTCCGCCGCGCGTTCGAACAGGCCGTGGACCGTGCGCGAGCCGTATCCCATCAGCGCCAGACTGGCCGACCCCAGCCCGCTGAGGGCCCGCAGGGTGTCGGCCTCGTTGAGAGAGGCGCTGTCGGCGAGGTCGTTCTGGAGGCAGTCGAGGGCATCCTGAAAGTGCTGCGCCGCTTCCGGCAGCATGCCGCGGGCAAAGGCCTGCTCGCCGGCCTGCAGCCAGTGGGTCACCGCTTCGCGGTAACGACCGGCCTGGTGCAGGTGCACTGCGACCCGGCCACCCGCCGGGGCCCCGTACGGACGTTCCGCCTCTTCCTGCAGCAGATCCGCGAGTCGGTCGTGCAGCCGCGAGCGCTCGGAACGCAGCATGGCCTCCAGCGCGCTTTCCCGGTACAGCGCATGACGGAAGCGGAACAGGTTCCCCTCGGAGGCACCGGCCGGTTCGACGAACCCCTTGCGCATCAGCAGTCCCAGTTGCTGGCGGACGTGCTCGGTGGAGCGTTCGAGCAGCCGGGCCAGGATGTTGACGCTGAAATCGCGCCCGATGACTGCCGCCGCACGTGCCAGTTCGCGCGCCGGCCCTAGCTGCTCCATGCGCGCGATCAGGAGGTTGTTCAGGCCGGGGGGCAGTTCATCGCCGGGAGTGCCCGGGTGCCCGTGTTCGAGCGCGAAGCGGGTCAGCTCTTCGAGGAACAGCGGTACGCCTTCGCCCCGCGCGACCAGTTCGTCGCGTACCGTGCGTGGCAGAGCCTGGCCGGGGTCCAGCGCGGCCACCAGATGCCCGGCCGCCGCATTGTCCAGCCCCTGCAGAACGATGGATTCCATCTCCACGTCGCGCCATTCGCTGCGATAGCTCATGCGCGTGGTGAGGACCACCATCAGGGCGGCATCGCGGCCACGGTGGTGCAGTCGCCGCAGGAATTCGGAAGTCGCAGAGTCCATCCAGTGCAGGTCATCCACGATCAGCAGCAGGGCCCGGCCGCGCACGCCGGTCAGGGTCAGATCCACGAGGGCGTCGAGCAGGTGGTCGCGGTCGACGTTCCCGGAGCGGAACAGCTCATGGTCCGGGGTCGTGGGACAGGTCAGCCAGCCGGCAATGGTGGCGGCCTTTTCCGCGGCTTCGCCGTGGCGTTGCAGAAGCCTGCGGAGCAGGCGTTCGGCCGCCGCCCGGCGGTTGCGTGTGGCCGCCCATCGTCCCAGCGTCTGGCGTACCGGGGCCAGCAGCTGCCGGGCCGTGTCCTCGCGGCATTTGAGGGCCCGGACCACGCCGTGACCATCCACCTGTTCGGCCAGGCCGCGGGCCAGACGGCTCTTGCCCATGCCCGCCTCGCCCTGGATCAGGACCCAGCGGGAACCGCCACGACGGGCCCGGTCCCATTCGCCCCGCAGGCGGCGCAATTCCGCATCGCGTCCGGCCAGCGGCGCCTGACGGGTCGCCGGGCGTGCATCCACGCGGTCGCGCGGACCCGGGTCTTCGATGACCCGGAAACCGCCCGGGCGTCCGCGCCAGGGCTGGAATTCGAAGAAACCCTCGAGGTTCTCCCGCACCGCGGCCGACACCCACAGGATGCCGGGGCGCAGGGAACGGGCGACGGCCTGGACGCGCGCGGTGAAACGGCCGGCAGGGTCGGGGATGTCGGGGTCGTCGCCGGTGACCACGGTGTCGATGTCCACCGCCGCACGCAGTTCGACCCCGGACGGCGCGGTGCCCAGGGCCTGCCAGGCCGCCCTGACCGCGTCCATCATGGCCTCCTCGCGCCCGGCCGGATAGCCGAAATACGCCAGCAGGCCCTGGCCCGGGGCGCGTACCACGTGGCCGTGATGCGCCAGCAACAGGGCGTCGAGCGTTTCCAGCGCCGTACGAATCCGCTCCCATTGTTCTTCGATGTCCAGGTGTTCCGGTGCCCGCAGATCGCAGACCACGAGCACCAGCCGGCGACGCTCCTGGCGCAGGGCGGTGGCGGAGGCCGCCGCGCGGTCGGTCCGCTGCACGCCGTCATCGCGTGCGCGTTCGAGCTGTTCGCGGATTTCGGCCAGCGCCGGCCCGGGGGCGTGGCCGTCGGTTTCTTCCAGGAGCTGTTCCACGCGGCGATAGTGTTCTTCGGCACGTGCCGGCTGGCCGGCCAGCAGCAGGGTCCGCAGAAACACCGCATTCAGGGGCTCGTCCGCCGGGGCGAGGTCCAGCAGCCGCCGCATCTCGCGGATCCCGCGTTCCGGTTCGCCCGCCCGCCGCAGATATTCGTGGAGGCGCTCGACCGCGGCGCGCGCATGCGACCACAGGACGTCGCGCTGCTGTCGTACCCAGGCCTCCAGGCGGGGCAGGCCTTCGGCCACCGCGTCGGTGGCGAGGAAATGCCCCTGGTACAGTTCCAGGCGCGCCAGCTCGCGGTCGGCAAGGTTCAGGGCATCCTCCGGGCTGGCTTCGGCAGGAGCGACGAACGCGGGTCCGAAAGAGGTGTCTTCGGCAGCGACCCGGAGGAAATCGGCATGGCAGCGATCGTCGACCCGGAATCCGACGTCGCGGGTCGCCGCCTGCAGGTTTTCGGCGAGGGTGTCGCCCAGGTGGCGGCGGATCTGGAACAGGCCCTGACGCAGATTGACGCGGGCGTTGTTGGAATCGAGTTCGGGCCAGAAGAGTTCGGCCAGTTCGCGGCGCGGGACACGGCGGGGGCTCTCGGCGACCAGATAGATCAGGAGCAGTCCGGCCTTGGTCCCGGACAGGGCCGGAATCTCGCGGTCGTCCACGCTGACCCGCTCGGTCCCGAGCGTCGTGATCTCCAGTTGCGCCAAGGCCTTCCCCCCGTGCCGATCACCGGCCACTCGGATCATACCAGTGTTGGCCGGGGCGCTGAATGCCCCCTGAAAAGACAGGGTTGGGCGGGGTGGTGTCAGTCGATGCGGATGGTGCTGTACCCCTGCCGCTCGTAGCCCATGATGGACAGGAAGGTGTTGCCGACCAGCTCGATGCCGGGCAGCAGGTCCTGTTGCCCGAGATCGAAGCGCCGGGTGGCGATGCTGCAGGCCTCCATGTGCACGTTGTCGAGACCCTGCAGATCCCGCAGACGGTCGTGCAGGCGTTCGACCGCGTCAGCGTCGGCGAGGTCGAGATGATCGGTGGAGTCCGCGACCAGACCGGCAGCCCCGCCACGGAAGGCGAAGATCATGTGCGGTTCCAGGCCCTGTCGCTGCATGTCCTCGCGGGTCTCGAGAATCACGTCCAGCCGCGCGATCAGGCGTTCGGGATCGCCCAGGGTCACGTCCCAGAGGATGTGTCCTTCCTCGAGGCCGTCGATGGCGCGAGCATCGTCCGGCTTGTCCGCCAGTGCGGGCAGCGCCAGGGCCAGCAGGAGCAGGAGCGCCAGACCGCGGGACAGGCCGGAGATCGGGGAATGGTCGAGTGTCATCGGTCGCCTCCGTCAGATAGGTTACTTGAGGATAGCAGGTGACGCTCCGCCAGCAGGCGATAGGGGCCGGGGTGGCCGTCACGACCGGATTCGATCAGCACCAGATGATTCGCATGCCAGACCACGGGGACGGGCGGTGCCTCGACTTCGGGCGGCGTCGGCGCGTGGCGGCGCAGGGTTACGTGCGGGCGGAACGGGCGCTCTTCGAGCCGGACCCCGGCGGCGCGGCAGGCCCGGGTTGCGGCGCTGGCAAGGGCTTCCAGCCCCGGCGGGGTGGATGACGGTCCGATCCAGCTGACGCGGGGACCGGGGAAATGCCCGTAGCGGTCCAGGTGCAGGTCCACGGCATGTTCCGGGAGCGCCGCCAGGGCCTGTGCCAGGGCCTCGGCGACCGGCGCACCCACGGTGCCGGCAAACGCCAGGGTCAGATGCAGGTGGGCGTGCGGTACCGGACGCCCCGGTCCCGGCAGTTCCCGGGCCAGCGCATGCAGGGCATCGCGGGTGGCCGGGTCCGGCCACAGGGCGAAGAAGACCCGGCGTTCGGCGGGCGTGGCAGTCACGGCGTTCACGGGCGCGGCAGGTTTTCGCGCTGGCGGCGTTCCCACAGGGTTTTGCGGCTGATGCCCAGGGCACGGGCGAGTTCGGTCTCGTTCATGCGGGTCTGATTCTCCAGCACGAACTGGCGGAAGTAGTCGTTGAGGCTGGTGCTCGCCGGGGGCTCCGGGGCTGAGGGGCCGCTGGCGGCTGGCGCGCTGGCATCGAGGCCGAGGTGCGCGGGCTCGATACGTGCTTCCGGGGCCAGCACCGCGCCGCGCTCCAGCGCGTTGGCCAGCTCGCGCACGTTGCCGGGCCAGTCGTGACGGCGCAGGAGTTCCAGGGCCGCCGGTGTCAGCTCCGCCGGGCCGCCGGCGGAACTGCGTTCGGCCAGGAAATGCCGGGCCAGGACTTCGATGTCCTCCGGTCGTTCGCGCAGGGGCGGGATCGCCAGTTCCAGCACCCGCAGGCGGTAATACAGATCGGCGCGGAAGCCGCCGTCGGCGATCATGCGCTCGAGGTCACGATGGGTAGCGGCCAGCAGCCGGACATCCACCTGCCGGGCCTCGCTGGATCCCACCGGCCGAATCTCGCCATCCTGCAGAAAGCGCAGCAGGCGGGCCTGGGCGGCCGGGGCGAGTTCGCCGATCTCGTCGAGGAACAGCGTGCCGCCGTGGGCACTCGCGATCAGGCCGGTGCGGGCCTGTACGGCCCCGGTGTAGGCCCCCCGGGCGTGGCCGAACAGCTCCGCCTCCACCAGGCCCTCGGGGATGGTGGCGCAGTTGACCGCGACGAAGGGACCGTCGGCCCGCGGCCCCAGACGGTGCAGTGCCCGCGCGGCCAGTTCCTTGCCGGTGCCGGATTCCCCGCGCAACAGCACGGTGGATTCGGTCTGTCCGATGCGGCGGATCTGTTCGCGCAAGTGGTGGATACCGGGGCTGTCGCCCTTGAGGCCCAGATCGTCGCTGCTCGTGTCCCGCTCCGCGTCCGCATCGGGCTGCGCGCCGGCGCGTCGGCGCAGGGTGGCCCGCAGCGTCAGCAGCAGGGCGTCGTGGTCGAACGGCTTGGCGATGTAGTCCGCGGCGCCGTTTTTCATCGCCTCCACCGCCGACGGCACCGAGGCGTAGCTGGTCATGATCACCACCGGCGCGCGGGTCTCGCCCAGCAGCTGCGTGCCTTCGCCGTCGGGCAGGCGCAGGTCGGCCAGCAGCAGGTCCGGCTCGCCATGCTCCAGCCGCTCGCGGGCCCGGGCAAGATCCTCCGCGGTGTCCACCGTCAGGCCGTGGTGGACCAGATAGCGGCTGACGGCACGCCGGATCGGGGCCTCGTCGTCCACCAGCAGGATGCGCGTCATGACGGATCTCCTCCGGGGAGCGTGAGCAGAAAGCGGGCGCCGCCCTCGGGGCGGTTGGTCGCGGTCAGGGTACCACCGTGATCCTGCACGATGGAGTAGGCCACCGGCAGGCCCAGGCCGGTGCCCTGGCCGGTGGGCTTGGTGGTGAAGAACGGCTCGAACAGCCGGTCGAGGCTGTCGGGCTCGATGCCCGCGCCTTCGTCCTCCACCGCGACCCGGATGCGGCCGTCGCGGCGTTCCGCGCCCACGCGCACCGTGGCCCCCTCGGGTGAGGCCTGTTCGGCGTTGGTCAGCAGGTTGATGAACACCTGCAGAAGGGGCCCGCGGGCCCCGCGGACCTGCAGCCCCGGGGTGTCCAGACCGAAGGTGACGAAGTGCAGGTCCTTGCGGCCGGCCAGCCGGGTCAGGCGGATGGCCTCGTGGATCAGTTCCCCGGGCTCGAGGTCTTCGAACCGGCTGCCGGCCGGTTCCTCGGCATGGGCGAAGGTGATCAGCGACTGCACGATGTCGTTGATGCGTCGGGTCTGCGCAAGGATGTCATCGGCGATGGCGCGGATCTCGTCGGGATCCTGCTCCAGCGGCAGGGTCTGCGCGAGCGAGGCGATGCCGGTCAGCGGATTGCCGATCTCGTGCGCGACCCCGGCGGCGAAACGGCCGATCGAGGCCAGGCGGTCGCTGTGGGCGATCTCCGCCTCCAGCTGGGCGCGGTCGGTGACATCCTCGATCAGGATGATGCGGCCCTCGCGCCGCCCGTCCGAATCCAGCAGGTCGGACTTGTGCAGGTTCAGGCGGCGCCCGCCGTTCTCCAGTTCCAGGTGCAGTTTGTACCACTGCGGGTCGGGACTCTCGATGAACGCCGTCAGCAGCCCCCGCCAGGGCCGCGGCAGACTGTCCAGCGGCTGCCCGGTGGCGGTGTCCGGCGGGATGCCGGTGAGCTGGCCGAGGGCCTGGTTCCAGCCGGTGATCTCGCCGCCGGCGGTCAGGCTGGCCACGCCCAGCGGCAGTTCGTGCAGGATCTGGCGGTGAAAACGGCGCAGGGCGTCCAGCTCCGCAGCCAGCCCGGACAGCGGCAGGGCGCGCGTCTCCAGTTGTTCCTCCACCCGCCGCAGGCTCTCGCCCAGGGTGTGGCGACCGGCGGCGTCCAGGCGCAGGTGCTGGTCGACGATCATGCGTGCCAGCACCGGGCCCAGCAGCCCGGAAAGGTTGCGCTCGATGCGTTCGCGCAGGCGCCGCAGGTCACTGCGCGAACGGGTGTGGCGCGGCAGGCCCAGTTCGTCCAGCGCCCGCTGAACCTCGTGGCGTGCCGGTCCCGGACCCAGGGTCGCCCCCAGCGCGGACTCCATCTCGCCCACGTCACCGGCCAGAGGCAGTCCGCCGGCGGTGCCGGCGGCGTCGCCCGGGCAACAGGCACGGCCGGCCTCGCGCTCCTCCGCATTGGGCCGGGTCAGCAGGGATACCGCCACGAACAGCAGCGCGTTGAGCCCCAGGCTGAGGGTCAGGGCGAACGTCCAGGGATCGAGATGGCCGGCCTGCAGCCAGTCCCGCGGGTCCGGCAGCCCGGGCAGGATGCCGGCGGTGTCCAGCAGTGGCAGGACCAGGGTGAACAGCCAGCCGAGGATGCCGGCACCGAGGCCGGCGAGGAAGCCGAAGCGGGTGGCGCGGTTCCAGAACAGCAGCCCGGCCAGTCCCGGCAGCAGCTGGGCCACGGCCGCGAATGAGATCAGGCCCAGTTCGGCCAGCCCTTCGACCACCTGCAGCACGCCGTAGAAGGCGTAGCCCAGACCGATGATCAGTACCACCCAGGTGCGGCGGGCCCACAGCAGGCGGCGGTACAGGTTGCTGCCGGGCGCATCGTCTTCCTGCAGCCGGCCGATCGGGGTGAGGTAATTGGTGCCCATGTGGGCCAGGGCCAGGGTGGTCACGATCATCATCGCGCTGGCCGCCGAGACCCCGCCGATGAACACCAGCAGCGCCAGCGTGGCCGAGTCCAGCCACCCGGCGATGCCGATGGCGTAGTAGTTGGGGTCGATCGCGAGCCCGGCCGCCTCCCCGGCCCAGTAGAGCACCGGCATCGGCAGGTTCAGCAGCAGCAGGAAGGCCGGAAACGCCCACGCCGCACGGTTCAGGGCGCGCGGGTCGATGTTCTCGGTGAACAGCATGTGGAACTGGCGCGGCAGCAGGAACGCGGCGGCGAAGGCCAGCACCATCATCGCGAACCAGCCGCCTTCGCGCACCGGGGCGTAGAGTGCCTCGGTGGCCCCGGGGTTGGCGTCCAGCCATGCGTTCAGACCGGCCGGCCCGCCGAACACCGCGAACAGCGCGACCGCGGCGATGACCAGGATCGCGATCAGTTTGATCACCGACTCGAAGGCGATCGCCAGCACCAGCCCGGCGTGCTTCTCGCGCGGGGCGATGTGGCGGGCTCCGAACAGGATGGCGAACGCGGCGATGGTGAGCGAGAACGCCAGCGCCAGCAGGTGCGGCGGGGTCTCGGCGGTCAGCACCGCCGCCGACTCGGTTACGGCCTTGATCTGCAGCGCGATGTAGGGGAGCACCCCGGCGAGCATGAACAGCGCGACCACGGGGCCGGTCAGGCGGCTGCGGTAGCGGAAGGCGAACAGGTCTGCCAGCGAGGTGAGCTGCTGCTCGCGGGTCAGGCGCAGCAGCGGCCGCAAAAGCCACGGGGTAGCGGCAAAGGCCAGGGTCACACCGAGATAGATGGTCAGGTAAAGATAGCCCTGCTCGGCGAGAAAGCCGATGTTGCCGTAGAACGTCCAGGAGGTCGCGTACACCCCCAGCGACAGGCTGAACACCCACGGACTGGCGGCCAGCCGGCCGACCCGGGTGCTGCGGTCGGCGACAAAGGCGATCCCGAACAGGATCGCCAGGTAGGCCACGCCCACCGCATAGATCAGGCCCAGGCTAAGGGTCACGCCGCCGCCCGGTGGCCAGTGCCACTACCGCGATGAATCCGGCCCAGATCGCGAACGGCCACCACCAGGCCGGCGCGGCTCCGGCCAGCCACAGCACCGGCGGGCCGAGGAACAGCAGCACGCCCAGCAACGTGACCAGGACGCCGTGCGAGGTGTCCATGTCAGGCTTCTCCGTCGGGCCAGGGCAGGTGGCTGGCGGGCGGCAGCCGCCGGGCCAGCGGGCGCCGTGCGAGGTGGTTCAGGGCCTCCTGCAGCTGGACCTCCGGGGCATCGGGGTACAGCGGATCCGAGGGCGTCAGCTCGATGACCTCCAGGATCCGCGCCAGTACCCGGCGGGCCGCATCGCCATATACCCCGGCGGCGCCGGTGTGCTTGGAGAGCTTGTCGCCGCCACCGCCCACCAGCACCGGGTGGTGGGCATGCTCCGGCGGGGCCAGCCCCAGCGCCGCATACAGCTGCAGCTGGCGCGCGGTGGACCCCAGCAGGTCGATGCCGCGCACCACGTCGGTCACGCCCAGTTCGTGATCGTCGATCACGGTCGCCAGCTGATAGGCATGCAGCCCCCCGGCGCGGCGGATCACGAAGTCTGCGCCCAGGGCCTCCAGATCCAGGCACAGGGGGCCCTGGAAGCGGTCCTCCACGGTCCAGTGACGGGTCACGGCGCGGGCACGCAGCGAACGCCCCTCGCGCCCGGCGGGCAGGCCCGGGCGGCAGGTGCCCGGATAGACCGGGCCTTCCCAGCCGGCGACGCCGGCGGTCCGGATCTCGCGCCGGGTGCAGGCACAGGCAAAGGCATGGCCGGATTGCAGCAGCCGGTCGACGGCCGCGGCGTAGACCTCGTCGCGGTTCGACTGGCGGGTGAGGGGACCATCCCAGCCCAGACCGAGGACGTCGAGAGTGGCGAGGATCGCATCCTCGGCACCGGCCCGGACGCGCGGGAGGTCGATGTCATCGATGCGCAGGTGCCAACGCCCGCCGACCGCGCGGGCGTCCAGCCAGGAGATGACGGCGGCGAGTACGGAACCGGCATGCAGGGGGCCCGAGGGCGTGGGCGCGAAGCGGCCGACGTACGGGCGGTCGGGCGCGGATGACATGCCGGGCGGGCAGGGGGACGGGCGGGTGCGGCCCGGTGCGGGCCGCACCGGGACCCGTCACGCCATCTGCTTTTCCTTGATCTCGGCCAGCTGCTTGCAGTCGATGCACAGCGTAGCCGTGGGGCGGGCCTCCAGCCGACGGATGCCGATCTCCACGCCGCAGGCCTCGCAGTAGCCGTAATCGCCGCTCTCGATCGAGCGCAGGGCCTCGTCGATCTTCTTGCTCAGCTTGCGTTCGCGATCGCGTTCGCGCAGTTCGAGGCCGAACTCTTCTTCCTGGGTGGCGCGGTCCGCCGGATCGGCGAAGTTGGCCGCGTCCTGGCGCATGTGGCCCACCGTGCGATCTACTTCCTGCGCGAGCTCTTCGCGCCAGGCCTCCAGAAGCTGGCGGAAATGCTCGAGCTGGTCCGGATTCATGTACTCTTCGTCCGGCTTCGGCTCGTAGGGCGCGATGCCTCCGGCGACCATGTGTTTCGTGGACGGCTTGGCGTTGGCGTCTTCAGCCATGCTGGGTGTTCTCCGGCTCGAAATGAAGGCGCACTTAGTACCAGAGAAGGGGGGCACGAGCAAGTGGTGTGCCATCGTTTCATCCCATTAACATGTTCTGATTCACGTGCGGAGGCGGTTTTTTCATGGCATCCCTGCAGGCTTTGATCTTCGATGTCGACGGCACCCTGGCCGACACCGAGCGCGACGGCCACCGGGTGGCCTTCAACCGGGCCTTTGCCGAGGCCGGACTGGACTGGGAATGGAGCGTGGAGCGCTATGGCGAGCTGCTGCGCGTGACCGGCGGCAAGGAACGTATCCGCCAGTACCTGACGGAAGACCACCCCGGGGTGCTGGAGGAGCCGGACATCGATGACCGCATCCGGGCCCTGCACGAGGCCAAGACTCGGCACTACGTGGCGCTGCTGGAGGGCGGGGCGATCCCGCTGCGCCCCGGGGTGGAGCGCCTGCTGGACGAGGCCGCCGCGGCCGGTCTGCGCCTGGCGATCGCGACCACCACCACGCCGGCGAACGTGACCGCGCTGCTGCGCGCGACCCTGGGCGAGGACGGGCCGGCGCGCTTCGAGGTGATCGCCGCCGGGGATATCGTCCCGGCGAAGAAGCCGGCCCCGGACATCTACACCCATGCGCTGGCGGAGATGGGCCTGACGGCCGCGGAGGCGCTGGCGCTGGAGGATTCGGACAACGGGGTGCGCTCGGCGCGTGATGCCGGGCTGGAGGTGGTGGTCACCACCAACGATTACACCCGTGATCAGGGGTTCAGCGGAGCGCTGGCGGTACTGGACGGCTTTGGCGAACCGGGCGCCCCGGCGCGGTCACTGGCCGGGGCCGAGCTGCCCGGCGACGTGGTGGACGTGGCCACCCTGCGCCGCTGGTTCGACCACGCCCGGCCGTGAAATCGGCCGGAGGGCCGGCCTCCTACCGGGGGCTGGGTGCGGCCCGTAGGAGGCCAGCCTCTGGCCGATCCGGCGCAGGAGCCGATCCGGCGCGGGGGATTGTCCGGACGCACAATCGGCCGGAGGGCCGGCCTCCCACCGGGGGGCAGGGTGCGGCCCGTAGGAGGCCAGCCTCTGGCCGATCCGGCGCAGGAGCCGATCCGGCGCTGGGGGGCGGAAGGACCGGGTTCCGCCGCGGCGTCTTCGGCGGGTTCGGGGCCGCTCTCCATGGCCGCATCGATCCAGTTCTTGACCGCGATCAGCAGGCCCATGGCGAGGAAGGCCCCAGGTGGCAGCAGCGCCAGCAGGAAGCCGTGTTCCTCGGGGAAGAACTCGATCCGCAGGGCATGCCCCCATTCGCCCAGCAGCAGGTGGAAATCGGCGAACAGCGTGCCCTGACCCAGCAGCTCGCGCAGCGCACCCAGCGCGATCAGCACGCCGGTGAAGCCCAGCCCCATCATCAGCCCGTCCAGCGCGGCGCGCGGGACCGAATTGCGCGAGGCGAAGGCCTCGGCGCGGCCGATGATCGCGCAGTTGGTCACGATCAGCGGGATGAAGATCCCGAGGATCAGGAACAGGCCGTGGAACCAGGCGTTCATGGCCAGTTCGATCGCGGTAACGATGGAGGCAATGATCAGCACGTAGACCGGGATGCGGATCTCCGAACGCACGTGCTCGCGGATCAGCGACACGATCACGTTGGAGAGCAGCAGGGTCAGGGTGGTGGCGATGCCCAGGCCCACGGCGTTGACCACCGTGCCGGAGATCGCCAGCAGCGGGCACAGCCCCAGCAGCTGCACCAGGCCCGGATTGTTGTGCCACAGACCGTCACGGATGATGTCGGCGGGCGTGCTCATGGCGTTGTCTCCTGATCATCGTCGGGCGTGAGCGGTTCGGTCACGGCCGCTCCCTCGCCGGGTTCGGTCGCCAGCAGTTCCTCGCGATGGGCTTCAAAGTACTCCAGGGACCGGCGCACCGCATGCACCACCGCGCGCGGGGTGATGGTGGCGCCGGTGAACTGGTCGAAGGCGCCGCCGTCGCGGCGCACCGTCCATTCGTCGGCCGGCGGATCGCCCAGGCGGCGGCCCTCGAACGCGTGGATCCAGTCCGAGCGCCCGGCCTCGATGGCATCGCCCAGGCCCGGCGTCTCGCGGTGTTCCGAGACCCGCACCCCCAGCAGTTCGCCCTCGCGGTCGATGCCCACCAGCAGGTGGATATCGCCGCTGTAGCCATCCGGCGCAATCGCCGAGACTACCACGCCGATCACGTTATCGTCGGCGTCGCGCGCGAACCAGGCCGGCAGGTTTGCGCCCCCGAGGTCGTCGTGACTCAGGGGCGTGGTGTCGGTCACCGGCTCGTTCACGTAGTCCAGCTCGCCCAGCAGGTCGGCGATGCGCTGGCGATTGACCTCCATCCGGTTGGCCTCGATGCGCGCCTCGGTCCCGCTCTGGACCAGCGCGACCAGACCGGTACCGGCCCCGGCAAAGGCGGCCAGCAGCGCGGTGGTGATCGCGATGTCGCGCGGCTTGAGCCCGGTCACGGCCCGGCCCCCGGGGGTGGCCCGTTACCGCGCGAATGGCCGTAGATGCGCGGCCGGGTAAAGTGGTCCAGGGTGGGTGCGACCATGTTCATCAGCAGCACCGCGAAGGCCACCGCGTCGGGGTAGCCGCCCCAGGTGCGGATCACGTAGATCAGCAGGCCGATGCCGGCGCCGTAGAGGATGCGCCCCAGCTTGGTGGTGGCCGCCGAGACCGGATCGGTGGCGATGAAGAACGCCCCCAGGATCACCGCGCCACTGAACACGTGGAACGCCGGCGAGGCATGGGCATCGGGATCCAGGATCCAGAAGAACCCGGCGGGGATGGCCACGCCGAGGATCACCGCCAGCGGGATCTCCCAGCGGATCACGCGGCGGAACAGCAGGTACAGCCCGCCCAGCAGGAAGAAATTGCCGATCCATTCCCAGCCGGTCTCGGTGAAGCTGCCGAATACCGGGCTGGCGGTCACCTCGGAGACCGTGCGCCCCGACACCAGTCCCTCGCGCAGGGCGTCCAGCGGTGTGGCGCGCGTGATGGTATCCCATTCCATGCCGGCCGGCAGGCTGCCGGTGAGCACCGTCTGCAGGCTGTGCCAGAGCCCCAGCGGCATCTGCGGCAGGGTCTCCGGGGCCGGCCACAGCGCCATCTCGCGCGGGAACGAGACCAGCACCACCACATAGCCGACCATTGCCGGGTTGAACGGGTTGTAGCCCAGTCCGCCGTACAGGTGTTTGGCGACCACGATGGCGAACGCGATGCCGATCAGGGTGACCCAGAACGGCGCCAGCGGCGGGATGGCCAGGGCGAACAGCCAGCCGGTCACGATCGCCGAGTTGTCGGCCAGGGTGGGCCCCACCGGGCGCCGGCGCAGCGCGACCATGGCCGCCTCCAGCGCCACCGCGAAGCCCACCGCCAGGGCGACGTTGATCAGCACGCCCCAGCCGAAGAACCAGGTCATGGCGAGGGTGCCGGGGATCAGGGCCAGCAGGACCTGCTGCATCACCCCGCCGACCGAGTGGCGCGGGATGATGTGCGGTGAGGATTCGGTGCGAAAGCGCATCAGCGTCCGTGCTCCTGACTGTCATCCGTGGCGTTCGTGGTGTCCGCCGGACCCGTGTCTTCGGAGCGGCCGGGCTCGCCGGGGGTGTCGGAGTGGTTCCCGGAGTGGCCCTCGGGAGCATCCCCGGTGGAACCGTCGGAAGAATCGTTGGCGTCCGCCTGGCCCTTGCGCGCCGCCTTGCGTGCGCGCGAGCGTTCCAGCGCGGCCTGGATGGCCGCCTGCTTGTCGTCGTCCTGGCCTTCCTTGTTCTTCACCGCGGCCTTTTTCTTCGCCAGTTTCTCGGCCTTTTCGCGTTCCTCGCGTTCCAGCCGGGCCTGACGGAACTCGTAACGCTCGCGCGCCACGTCCGACTTCTGGCGCTCCTTCTCGCGGGTCCAGATCTCGTGCTTGGCGTAGCGGTAGTACTGCACCAGCGGGATATTGCTGGGGCAGACATGCGCGCAGCAGCCGCATTCGATGCAGTCGAACAGGCCGTAGTCCTGGATGGCGTCGAAGTCCTTGGCCTTCGCCTGCCAGTACAGCTGCTGTGGCAGCAGCCGGGCGGGGCACACCGCCGCGCATTCGCCGCAGCGGATGCAGGGCATGCGCGGGCCCGGGGAGGGCGTGTCCTGCGGGCGCGTGGCCAGCAGGCAGTTGGTGCCCTTGATCACCGGCAGGGCGTCGTCGTGCACCGCGAAACCCATCATCGGCCCGCCCATCACCAGGCGGTCGACCTCGGCGTCGTAGCCGCCGGTGGCCGCGACCAGGTCGGCGAACGGCGTGCCGATCAGGGCATTCACGTTGCGCGGCCTGTGCACCCCGGGGCCGGTGACGGTGACCATGCGCGAGACCAGCGGCCGGCCCTGGATCACCGCGTCGCAGATCGCGCGGAAGGTCCCCGGGTTGTGACAGACCATGCCCAGGTCGGCGGGCAGCCCGCCGCTGGGGACCTCGCGGCCGGTCAGGACCTGGATCAGCTGGCGCTCCCCCCCGGTGGGATAGACGGCGGGAATGGAGACCAGCTCGAGGCGGTCGGCCAGTTCCGCCGGCGCATTCTCGGTGAGGGCGCGCATGGCCTCCGGCATGCTGTCTTCCACTGCGAACAGGATGCGCTCCACGCCCAGCAGGTGGGCGACGATGCGGATGCCCTCGAAGACCGCCTCGGGCGCGGTGCGCATCAGCATGTCGTCGGCGCTGATCCAGGGTTCGCACTCGGCGCCGTTGACGATCAGGGTGTGGATGTTCTGGCCGGCACGCGGGTTGAGCTTGACCGCGGTGGGGAACGCCGCCCCGCCCAGGCCCACCACGCCCGCCTCGCGGATGCGCTCGCGCAGCCGGCGGCTGTCGCGGGTGTCCCAGTCCAGCCATGGCTCCATGCGGGTGTCGCCCCATTCGTCGCGGCCATCCGCGCGGATCACCACGCAGGGGGCGGACAGGCCCGAGGGGTGCGGGACCGGGTACTCGCCGATGTCTTCCACCACGCCCGAGGTGGGGGCGTGCACGTGTGCGGCGATGTAGCCGGCGGCCTGGCCGATGCGCTGGCCCTTGGTCACGCGGTCGCCGACCTGCACGCAGGGCTCGGTGGGATCGCCGATGTGCTGGCACAGCGGGACCGTGAGGCGTTCGGGTACGCCCATGGTCAGCACCGGCTCGGCGGTGCTCGCTTCCGTGTTGTCGGCCAGTTTCAGGCCGCCATGAAAACGGTGCAGCTGCATGGTTGCGGTATCAGGCGGAGGCCCGCGGTTCGTCACGCGGCCGTTCGATGGGCGAGGGTTCGGGTTCCGACCAGCCCCATTCGCTGATGTCGGTCTCCACCGGCACCATGTCGATGCAGTCCACGGGGCAGGGTTCGATGCACAGCTCGCAGCCGGTGCATTCTTCCTCGATGACGGTGTGCATCTGCTTGGCCGCGCCGACGATCGCATCCACCGGGCAGGCCTGGATGCACAGGGTACAGCCGATGCACAGGTTCTCGTCGATCACCGCGACGCTCTTTTCCTGTTCTTCCTCTTCCAGTGCCTTGGGGTCGCGGTCGAGCAGATCGGCCAGCGCCTCCACCGTGGCCTGCCCGCCGGGCGGGCAGCGGTTGATGTCGGCCTCGCCGGCGGCGATGGCCTCGGCGTAGGGCCGGCAGCCGGGGTAGGAGCACTGTCCGCACTGGGTCTGCGGCAGCAGCGCGTCGATCTGGTCCACCACCGGGTTGCTCTCCACGCGGAAGCGCTGCGCGGCATAGCCGAGCACCAGGCCGAACAGGGCGGCCAGCGCGGTGATGGCGAGTATGGCGATCAGGATGTCCATGTCAGGTGGTTACCAGCCCGGAGAAGCCCATGAAGCCCAGCGACATCAGGCCCGCGGTGATCATCGCGATCGCGCTGCCGCGAAATGCCACCGGCACGTCGGCGACCGCGATGCGTTCGCGGATCGCCGAGAACAGGATCAGCACCAGCGAGAAGCCGACCGCGGCGCCGAAGCCGTACAGTGCCGATTCGACGAAGTTGTGCGCCTCCTGCACGTTCAGCAGGGCCACGCCCAGCACCGCGCAGTTGGTGGTGATCAGCGGCAGGAAGATCCCCAGCACGTTGTACAGCAGCGGCGAGGTCTTGCGCACCACCAGCTCGGTGAACTGGACCACGGCCGCGATCACCAGGATGAACGCGATGGTGCGCAGATATTCCAGGTCCAGCGGGGCGAGGACGAATTCGTTGATGACGTAGGAGGCTACTGCCGACAGCGTCAGCACGAAGGTCGTGGCCAGGCCCATGCCGGTGGCCGTCTCGACCTTGCGCGAGACCCCCATGAACGGACACAGCCCCAGGAATTTCACCAGGACAAAGTTGTTCACCAGGATCGTGCTGATGAGGATCAGGACGTATTCCAAGTCGGCTCCTGCCCGCAATTTCCGAGTAACAGGGTCAACAACATAGTATCGACCCCCGTGGATGGCACCTCAACCCTGCCCCGGCCACGGTCATGGCCGGGTGGTCAGGCGGCGGTTCCCCAGCGTTCGGCCAGGGCGTTCAGGCTCAGGGCAGGGTGCGGCTCCCCGTCCGGATCCGCATGGCCGGCGCCGGGCTCCGGCGCCGGGCAAGCGGTCCGGAGCCAGCCCTGGCGCGCGGCATCCAGCTGCCGGCGGTCCGGCGACAGCACCAGAACCTCGTCCGCCTGCAGCCCGGTCTCGGCGACCAGGCGCCCGAAGCTGCCGGCGTCGCGGCGTCCGCCCAGGCGGGTGTCGAAGAAACCCGCCAGGCGGGCCTCGAAGTTGCGGTCCGGGCCACGCCGCAGCCACTCGCGCTGGGTGGTCACCGGCGTGGCGCCAAAGCTGTACAGCGCGATGTTGGCCCGTGCCAGTCGCGTCAGCGCCGCCACCGTATCCGCGTCCAGTTCGGGCCTCAGGCCGCCCTGTTCCAGCACCTCGGTCCAGATCAGGCCCTGCAGCTGGCGCAGCGGGCTGATGTCCTGCCCCGCGCGCATCCAGCTGTCGATGCGCACGCGCAGCTCGGCGTCGTCCAGCTCGCGTCCGGCATAGGCCCGCAGATCGGCGAGGGTGCGTTTCACCAGCGGGTCATCGGCGCGCTGTTCCAGGAACGGGCCCAGCTCCTCGCGGGCACGCGGTTCCAGGGTTGCGGCCAGGACATCCGCCGGGGCCAGCATGCCCTCGAACGCGAGCACGATTGCCTGGGGAGCCGGGGTCATGGGTGCAGCTGGCGCGCGAGGATCTCGCACTCGAACATGAACTCGAAGGCCTCGACCCGCTGGATCGCGGTTTCCACGGTGTGGCTCCAGGTGTACAGGCCGTGCCCGGCGATCAGATAGCCGGCCAGGTCCGGCTGACGGCTCATGCGGTCATCGACCTGCGCGGCCAGCTGCTGCACGTTCGGGTCGTTGGCGAACACCGGTACGTCGATGCCTTCGGCGGGGTGCTGCACCACCGGCAGTTCACGCAGGACCTCGTAGTCGCTCAGATGCAGCCCGCCGGGCAGCTGGCGCGAGAGCACCGTAGCATTGGCCGAATGGGTATGCAGCACCGCGCCCAGGTCCTTGTCGCGGCGGTACATGATGATGTGCAGAAAGGTCTCCGGCGACGGCGTGCGCTCCGCCGGGGACAGCAGATTGCCGTCGAGATCGACGATGATGAAGTCGTTCTCGTCGAGCATGTCCTTCTGACGCCCGGGAGCGGAGACCACGATATGGCGGTCGTCCAGGCGCGCGGAAAAGTGCCCGGCGCGGGCCGGCAGCCAGCCGCGGGCCGCGAGACGGGCACCGGCATCGGCGAGCAGGCTCACCTGGGCCTTGAATTCGAGACTGTTTTCCATGCGTCCCTTGTTGGCAAAAGGCGGGCAGCTTACGCGAGCACCGGATGCAAATCCATGACCCGCATCACCGGCATGCGGATCACTTGACCCGCATGCCGGGCCGGGCCCCTTCGTCGGGGCTCAGGATCCACAGCTCGTCGCCCCCCGGTCCGGCGGCCAGCACCATCCCCTCGGAGACGCCGAAGCGCATCTTGCGCGGGGCAAGGTTGGCGACCATCACGGTGTGGCGGCCGACCAGGTCTTCCGGGGCATAGGCCGACTTGATGCCGGCGAAGACCTGGCGGCGTTCGCTGCCAATGTTCAGTTCCAGGCGCAGCAGCTTGTCCGCGCCCTCCACGTGTTCCGCGACCTCGATGCGGGCGACCCGCAGGTCGACCTGTGCGAAGGTGTCGAAGTCGATGGTGTCGGCGATCGGCTCCACCGCCGGGTCCGGTTCCGCGTCCCCGGTCGTCGCCTCGTCTGCCGCGGCCTCGCCGCCGCTCAGCGACGCCTTCGAGGCCTCGAGCAGGGCTTCCACCGTGCTCCCCTCGATGCGGGTCATCAACGGCTTGAAGCGGTCGATCGAACGGCCGGTGAAGGCCCGGGTGCGTCCGGCCCAGGAGAGGTCGTCCTCGCGCAGGAAGGCCGCCGCTTCGTTCGCCAGCTTCGGCAGCACCGGTGCGAGGTAGACGATCAGGATGCGGAACAGGTCCAGCCCCTGGGTGTTGATGGCCTGCACCTCGGCCTCGCGCCCGGGTTCCTTCGCCAGCACCCAGGGCCGGGCCTCGTCGATGTACTGGTTGGCCTGGTCGGCCAGTGCCATGATGCGGCGCATGGCCTGGGCGAATTCGCGGTTCTCGTAGGCCGCGGCGATCGCCTCGCCCTCGTCGACGAACGCCTGGTGCAGGTCGGGGCGCGGCAGTTCGGCGGCCAGCTGGCCGTCGAAGCGCTTGGTGATGAAGCCCGCGCAGCGGCTGGCGATGTTGACCACCTTGCCGACCAGGTCGGAGTTTACCCGCTGGATGAAGTCGTCGAGATTGAGGTCGAGGTCGTCGACCCCGTCACCCAGCTTGGCGGCGAGGTAGTAGCGCAGGGCCTCGGGGTTCAGATGGTCGAGGTAGTCGCGGGCGCGGATGAAGGTCCCGCGCGACTTGGACATCTTCGCGCCGTTGACGGTCAGGAAACCGTGGCAGAACACCGCCGAGGGCGTGCGATAGCCCGCACCGTGCAGCATGGCCGGCCAGAACAGGGTGTGGAAGTAGGCGATGTCCTTGCCGATGAAATGGTACAGCTCGGCATCGGAATCCGGCCGCCACCAGGCGTCGAAGTCCTCGCCGTGTTCGCGCGCCCAGGCGCGAAAGCTCGCCATGTAGCCGATGGGCGCATCCAGCCACACGTAGAAGTACTTGCCCGGCGCCTCGGGGATCTCGAAGCCGAAGTAGGGCTCGTCGCGGGAGATGTCCCAGTCGCTCAGCCCGGCCTCGAACCATTCCTCCAGCTTGTTGCGGATCGCGCCCTGCAGGCGTCCGGAGCCCGTCCATTCGCGCAAAAAGGCCTCGAAGTCGGCCAGGCGGAAGAAGAAGTGTTCCGACTCGCGCGACTCGGGGGTGACCCCGCTGATGGCCGACACCGGCTCCTGCAGCTCCATCGGGCTGTAGGTCGCGCCGCAGGCCTCGCAGGAGTCGCCGTACTGCTCCTCGGCCCCGCATTTCGGGCAGCGGCCCTTCACGAAGCGGTCCGGCAGGAACATCCCGGCCTCGGGGTCATAGGCCTGATCGATGGTGCGGGTGGCGATGTGGCCGGCGTCGCGCAGAGCGCGGTAGATCTCGCCGGCCAGTTCGCGGTTCTCTGCCGAATGCGTGGAATGGTAGTGGTCGAAGCCGATGTGGAACTCGGCGAAATCCGCCTCGTGTTCCTCGCGCACGCGCTCGATCAGGGTCTCGGGGTCGATGCCCTCGGCGCGCGCCTTGAGCATGATGGGCGTGCCATGGGCATCGTCGGCGCAGACGTACACCACCTCGTGGCCGCGGGCGCGCTGGAAACGGACCCAGATGTCGGTCTGGATGTACTCCACCAGATGGCCGAGGTGGATCGGCCCGTTGGCATACGGCAGGGCGCTGGTGACGAGGATCTTGCGCGGCGTGTCGGTCATGGGCCTCGGGATCTGTGGTGTCGGGTCGCGGGTGTCCGGCCACGGGCAGTGCGGCCGGCGGGTGATCCGGAAACGGATATTGTCCGGTGTGGCCGGCGGGATGTCGAGCCGCCGGAACGGACGTGGAGGCCGGGTTAATCCATTTCCCGGTGTCGGTCAAGCCGGCCGTTGTCCACAGAACCTGTGGACAACTCTGTGGGAAAAACCGTGGCAGGCGAGCCAAATCCTTGTCAGTGCGTGGCTTGCGTCAGATTGGGCAAACATTAACCAGCCTGAACAATAGGCCCTATAAACAGCAACTTGGGATTTTTCCGCATGTCGTTCCCGAGCGTGACGCGTGCCCGGTTGGCGACTACGCCCGGGGGCGTCCCGGTCTGTGCACAAACCGTGCAGGATGCGGCGTGTCAACGGGCGGCGCGGATCTCGCGGATCTCGTCGCGCTGCAGCCGCACCACGATGAATCCGCCATGCAGGCGCTGGCGCAGGCGCAGCTCGTCATCGTCCACCTCCAGCAGTCGGCCCGGGCGGCGGTGCCCGCGTTCGGTGGTCACGATCACGTAGCGTTCCACCCGGTCGGGGAGGGCGTCCCAGGCGAGGACGCCGGCCGCCGCGGCCCCGGATTCGTGCGTGGCGGGGACGCCGGGTCCGGGTGCGGATGCGGTGGCGCGCTCGGGCTCGCGGTCGCGCGCTGCCTCCATGTCCGGAGAGTCGCCCCCCGTGTCCGGCTCCGTCGCGTCGGGCAGGCCGACGAAATCCCCGGTGTGCAGGACCACGGGCCCGATGCGCTCGCCGTTGATCGCGAGGCGCAGATCCACGCGGTCGAGGAGTTCTATCGGCGAATCCAGACCGCGTGCCCGCCGCAGCGGATCGCGCACGCGACCCGCCTGCAGCTCGATCGAGTCCGGCTGCGCGACGAATTCGCGATAGCCGCGCGTCAGGGCCGGCCCCGGTTGCAATCCGGCATCGGCCCATGTCTGCAGCCATTCGCCCATGTGGTGTTCGCGCCAGGACTCCGCCTGCAGGCCGGATTCGCGGAGGCAGAAGTCCTGCAGGGAGGTGTAATAGCCCGCATCGCGGTATTCGAGGCCGAACTCGCGCATGGGCGCTTCCAGCAGCGCCGGGACGAAGCGTTCCAGGTCGCGCGAACCGGCGCGGGGCTCGAACTCCACCCGGCCGTGGAAGCCGCCGAGGGCGCCGGCCTGGTATGCCCCGCGCAGCTCCAGCCGCTCGCCACTGCCTTCAATGCGATAGGACAGCGCGAGGTCCACGGGCGCCCGCGCCATGCCAAGACGGTCAAGCACCTGCCCGGGCCCGGCGTCCGCCAGGGCACTGCAGCCGGCGGTGTCCAGGCGGGTGACAAAACGGGCCAGGGGGGCATCCGCGTTGGCGCGCGACCATGTCGCGGGGACCCGCAGCTGGTGCACGGAGGCGCCGAGGGCTCGCGGCAGGCGGTCGCGCTCCAGGGTGCGGCGCAGGCGCAGAAGCTCCGGGATGCCGTCCGTCTCGACGCTGATGCGCTCGGCCCGCAGCCGCCCGGGGAGGGCGTGCGGGTCGAAGCGCACGCCGTCGACGTGCAGGTGGCCGTTCAGGCCGATGCGCACCCCGGAATAGTCCAGCTCGCCCAGCGGGCGCAGTTCCGCCGCGAACTCGTCGAGGCTGCGCTCGATCTGACCGATTTCGTACTGGTGATACCCCAGTCCCGCGACCACCAGGACCGCACCGCCGATCGCCACTTCCTTGAGCATGAATTTGTCCGGACCCTTCCCGCTGGATACGCGTCGCGCAAGTCTTCACATTACGGGCTTCGACCGGGCGATGCACGGCGCGGCATGCACGGCGGGCGGGTTCTGTCGGCCGGGTCACATTGCCGGAGCTATCGGGTGACGGGTGTCAAGCCCCGTGACTGTCCACAGAACCTGTGGATAACTCTGTGGGAAAACCCGTGGCATTTGTCCGCAAGCCTTGTCAGACGGGGCTTTGCCTCAGATTGGTCAAAAAACGACCAACTTTTTAAAAACGATTCATAAACAGGGACTTGAAAAAGTTTTGTCGAGTGTCTTTCCGGCTGTTTTCGCTATCCTGTCCCGCCGGGGTGGCCGATCGCCGCGGATGTGCACAAATCGGACAATCTGTCGGGCTGGGGCCTTGACAGGCCTCCTCTCGGCCCGGATCCGGGGACGCCGAAAGTCGGCCGTGGCGTGCAGTCATTGGCGTCCCGGTCTGCGGGCAGTAGAATCGCGCGATCACACTCCCAATCAACGGAAACCGGGCAACCATGGCTGAACTCTCGCGCGAGCAGATCGAATCCGCCCTGAAGCAGGTGCAGGACAAGTACCTCGAAACCGACCTGGTGTCCGCCAACCAGGTGAAGGATATCCGCATCGACGGCTCGCGGGTCGCGGTGGACATCGAGCTGGGTTATGCCGCTTCCGGCTACCACGACGAACTGCAAGCCGCGGTGGAGCAGGCGGTGCGCGGCGTCGCCGGGGACGCGGCGGTCGAGGTGAATGTCGGCTGCAAGGTCCTGACCCACGCGGTGCAGAAGAGCCTCAAGCCGATGTCCGGGATCAAGAACATCATCGCCGTGGCCTCGGGCAAGGGCGGGGTGGGCAAGTCCACCACCGCGGTCAACCTGGCCCTGGGCATGGCGGCCGAGGGTGCGCGTGTCGGCATCCTCGACGCCGACATTTATGGCCCCTCCCAGCCGCGCATGCTGGGGATCAAGGACAAGCCGGAGTCGAAGGACGGCAAGCACATGGAACCGCTGGAGCGCCACGGCGTGCAGGCGATGTCCATCGGCTTCCTGATCGACGAGGACACGCCGATGATCTGGCGCGGGCCGATGGTGACCCAGGCGCTGGAACAGCTGATCAACGAGACCAACTGGAAGGACCTGGACTACCTGGTCATCGACCTGCCGCCGGGCACCGGCGACATTCAGCTGACGCTGTCGCAGAAGATCCCGGTCTCCGGCTCGGTGATCGTGACCACGCCGCAGGACATCGCCCTGCTGGACGCGCGCAAGGGCCTGCAAATGTTCGAGAAGGTCGAGGTGCCGGTGCTCGGGATCATCGAGAACATGAGCATCCACATCTGTTCGAAATGCGGTAACGAGGAGTACATCTTCGGCCAGGGCGGCGCGGAGAACATGTCGGAGGAATACGGCGTGGACCTGCTGGGCGCGCTGCCGCTGGACATCCGCATCCGCGAGCAGGCCGATGGCGGCGAACCGACCGTGATCGCCGACCCCGATGGTCGCATCACCGAGATCTACCGCGAGATCGCGCGGCGCACCGGCGCCCGGCTGGCGGAACAGGCGCGGGACTACAGCAGCAAGTTTCCCAACATCGTCATCCAGAACAACTGATGACGGCGGGCGATCAGGGATGACCATCAAGTCCGACCGCTGGATCCGTCGCATGGCCGAGGCCGAGGGGATGATCGATCCCTTCGAGCCCGGCCAGATCCGTTATCGCGACGACGAGCGCATCGTCTCCTACGGTACGTCCAGCTACGGCTACGACGTGCGCTGTTCGGATCACTTCAAGATCTTCACCAACATCAACTCGAGCATCGTCGATCCCAAGGGTTTCGACGAGGGCAGCTTCGTCGACGTGCATGCCGACGTCTGCATCATCCCGCCCAATTCCTTCGCGCTCGCGCACACGGTGGAGTACTTCCGCATCCCGCGCGACGTGCTGACCATCTGCCTGGGCAAGTCGACCTATGCCCGCTGCGGCATCATCGTCAACGTGACCCCGCTGGAACCCGAGTGGGAGGGCCACGTGACGCTGGAGTTCTCCAACACCACGCCGCTGCCGGCCAAGGTGTATGCCAATGAAGGCGTGGCGCAGATGCTGTTCCTGCAGTCGGACGAGGAGTGCGAGACGTCGTACAAGGACCGCGGGGGCAAGTACCAGGGCCAGCGCGGGGTCACGCTGCCGCGCACCTGAGCGCGGCCGGGACCGCTTTCTTACCGCTCCAGCGCGAAACGGCGTTCGGCCAGCTCGTATCCCAGATCGATCATCTCCCGCGCGCGGTGGAAGTCGAACACCCCGCAGGCGTTCACGGGCACCTCGATCAGGTGCTCGGGGTTGTAGGCGGCGACGCGGAAACGCGCGATGCTGCCCTGCATGGCCTCGATGGAATGCGAGACCATGTCGATCATTCCCAGCGCCCGCGCCTCCTGTTCCCGGCTCAGCTGTGGGTCCGCCTCGTCCAGGCCCAGACGCCCCTGCCAGTCCTGCAGCCAGGAGCCGATGCGGTCGGGCAGCACGTCGCGTGCGCTGCGCAGGCCGTCGCGCAGGCGAGTGGCGGTGGACCCCCCCTGATGGTCCCCGGGCGAACTGCGTTTCGGACCCAGACGCTCGTCCACCCGTCCGTTGAGACTGACCGCGATGGTGACGTCGCTGTCGTCGTACAGGGTCGGAGCGATGGGGACCGGGTTGAGCAGGCCGCCGTCCACCAGCAGCCGCCCGTTCAGGCGCACCGGGGTGAATACCGTGGGGATGGCGATGGACGCGCGAATGGCGTCGAACAGCGCCCCCTCGTTGAGCCACACCTCGCGCTCGCGTTCGATGTCCGTGGCCACCGCGGTAAAGCGGATGGGCAGATTGCGGATGTCGGTATCGCCCAGCATCTCGCGGAGCTTCTCGACCAGGCGTTCGCCGCGGAACAAACCGGCCCCGGAGAACGAGAAATCCAGCAGTCGCCAGACGTCCTGGCGCCGCAGGGTGCACACCCATTCCTCGTAGGTGTCCAGCTGCCCGGCCGCATAGATGCCGCCGACCACCGCCCCCATGGAGGAGCCGGCAATCGTCCGGATCTCGTAGTTTGCATGGTCTTCCAGCCAGCGGATGACTCCGATCTCGGCGAGACCGCGAGCGCCGCCGCTGCCGAGGACGAGCGATACCGTTCTGGGGGCGATCCTGTTGGAACTAGCCAAGGGTCAGGGCGTTTTTGACTGCGGTTATGCTGAACGTCTCCATGTCTTCGGACATGCGCAGGATTGCTGGCAGCTGGCTCACTCCCTGACGTCCGCGGGGGATGGCGTAGTGCCGGACGCCCTCCTTGATGGGGGTCAGTTCCTCGAACTCGAGGTAGACGGAGTAGCGCCGGTTGCGCTTCTGCAGACGGATCGCCTCGATATAGCAGTCAAAACGGTTCTTGCGGATTCGCTCCTGAACTTCTTCGGCGGTTTCCGGCTTGCGAAAGCCCCGTAGCATGGTCTCCAGCCAGTGCTGATAGAAGCGGCGCGAACGTTCTTCCCGGGCCTGGGCCTCCTGCAGGCGTTCGCGCAGGGCCAGTTCCTGGTCTTCGGCCTGTTTGAGAAGTTTGTTCAACTCGCTCTGGAATTCCTCCAGCTCCTTGCGTCCCTCCGCGTCGTCGGCACCGGCATCGACCGAAAAAATATGCGTGCGCATTTTCTCCAGCAGGCGCAGCATGGAGATCACGCGGAGATCCAGCTCGTCGGTCTTGCGGCTCCAGCGGGCCGCCGAATCCATGCCGAAGTCCCGGACCTCGCCCGCCAGTTCGATCAGCAGGCGCCGCAGGCTCATGTACAGGTAATCGAAATCGTCCGGCGTGCTGGCCTCCTCGCGAAGGAGTCGGTCCATCTCCCGGAGGATCTCGTTTGCTACCGCCTTCTCGAAGTGCATCACCCGCCGCGTGATGGCGTGGTCCAGTGACGAGGTGCCCGGGTCGATGGGTTCGCGCAGCATCGGGGCCAGATAGTCGTGCTGGGCCTTCCACAACTCCTCCACCGCCGCGACGATGTTGCCGCTCAGCTTGCGTTGCAGCGTGACCATCCGGGTCAGGGTGAATTGCACGACTTTCTGGACATTTTCCTGGTCCAGGCTCTCGTGCTTCGCCGGTATGACCGCCGCGTTGAAGTGGACGAAGCGGTCGCCCGTGACTTCCTCGCGCAGGAAGCGGCGTACCGAGAACGGGTTGAGATGGTCGCCCTCCGTGGGAGCGATCAGGTAGATGGTGGTGGCTGTCCGTACGATGTCGCACTGACGCGTACGCGCCTCCGGAGCGACGACGTCCCGGATGAAGGGGTGCGGGTCTTCTTCCAGCGTGGTGACCGGAAGGGTCCGGAACCGATAGCCGAGCAGCTGGTGCTTCAGGAACACCTCGATGGTGTAGCGCTTCACGTTGGCAGCACTGATCCCGCGATAGTTGCGGCCCACGGTGAACGATGCCCGGCGCGTCAGCTCGACCAACCGGAACAGGTAGGCGTCGCGCAGGGCCTTTTTCTGTTTCTGCAGGGCCAGGTCGTCGCCGGTATCGAATTCGTCCAGCAGGGACAGCGAACCTTCCAGGTGGTCGGCGAAGGCCTCGGGCGTCTCGGCGCTGTCGATATCCTCCTGAGCCTGTTTCAGGCGGGCGCCAATATCCCGCAGTTCCGGGCTGGAGGTATTGTGGAAGGCCTGCTCGAAGGTCAGCGGCGGTTCGTACTCCAGCTGTTTCAGTTTGGCGTTGTAGCGGATCCCCTTGGGTTCCAGGTATTGATGAAACGCGTATTTTCGCTCGTTTTCACCGAGCTGACGAAGGTTGGCCTCCAGGCGTTTCTTCCAGTCCGGATCCGCGATGGGATCCAGCTCCATCAGCTCGCGGATGATGCCCTCGGGCAGTTCCAGCCGGTCCGCGGCGAAGACGCGCTGCCGGTCATCGGTTTTCTGCTGTTCCGCGAGGGCTTCACTCATGCTCTTCCATCTCCATGGTTCGGTCCAGCTGCGGGACGGCGTCGCTTGCTCCGACGGTCTCCTGCATCTGTTCGGTATCGACCCCGAGTTCTTCGAGGCGCTCGGCGTAGGGGTTCACCCCGGCTTCCGGATCATAGGTCGGTCCGGCCGACTCCGACTCCGCCATCTCCGGAGAAATGATGGATGAGGGGGTCTCGGGGTCTTCGTCCGGGGGAGCGAGTTCCGGGCCCCAGAGGCTGTAGCCTCCGCCGACCAGGGCGACGGTCAGCAAGACCAGTGAAACTCGTCCTGGCAAGATAGGCCGCGTGTGGTAGCCGGGCCCTTCGTGCGTCGTGTCGGCGTCGGGTCTTCCGGCTGGTACTGCGGGTGATTCCGCGGCGGGTGCGCGCCGGCGTGGTGCCGGCCGGGGTCGGGTATCGTCCATCACGTGCCCGCAGGCGATGCAGGTCTGTCGCGCGGCTTCCTGGCGTTCGCCGCAGTGCGGACACTGGCGCATTTCCCGGAAGCCGGCATCGCTACCGAACAACGGCGTGGCTTCGTCCTCGCCGTCCGTGCTGTCTTCCGCGGTCGCCATATCGCAGTGGATGCCGTTGCGTTCCAGTCGCTGGACCAGGTGTTTTGCCTCTGCGGGGTCAGCAAAGGACGCGATTTGCGCGCCGGGGTCACACAGGATTTCCTCGGCGCGCGCCCGAGGCGGCCCGCCGTGGGGCGACGGATCCGCGTGGATCGACAGGGCCCGTTCGAGGGTGCGCAGTGCCGGTTCGCGGTCGACGCGGTCGTTGAGCCCGGCAAAGCGGACGATGGTCCGGGTGTCTGGCATGATCTGTCCGTAGAATGCGGTCGGGTCAATACCCAGAAGAACAGGCAGGTTGAATCATTGCACGCCAGAAGATGTGACGCAAATCTCGTTCAGGACCCCTTAAGCAGGTAATCCTGCAGGGCAGTGGCCTGTTCTCCGGCCGGTTCCTCGACGCGGATCTGCCAGACCGCGGCCGGGTGGTCCGGGCTCCAGTCGCTGAAGACCACCAGTCCGGCGTAAGGGCCGGAACCGGTGATGCGGCCGTGGACCAGGCGTCCCCCGGAGTCGGCATCCAGCCGCACGGAGAACTCCGGGGCGGGCGCGGGAAGCGTCCAGGAACCGTCGCGGCCGTGTTCGCGAAAGCCCTCGCTGGAGGGCACCGCCGCATCGCCGAAATGGCGCTGCAGCAGCGGCACCGCCAGGCGGTGCGGCAGGCCCAGCACGGTTTCCACGCCGGCGCGCCCCCGGTCCACCGCGCGCGCGGCGGTGTCCAGCGGATTCCTGCGACGGAACGGATTGCGCAGCCAGCGGGTCATCACGCCGGTATGATCAGGCAGCCCGGCCGGCGCTGCAAATGGGCACAGGTTTCGCCCGAGCCACCCCCTGGCATCAAGCCGGCAGGGTCGCTACGGTGAGGTGGCTACAGGCCACACCAACGTGCCAGGAGGTCCTTATGGGTTTTGCGCTGTCCGACATGCAGCTCACCAGCCCGGAGTTCGAGTCGCGCGGGAAGATCCCGGCGCGCTACACCGGCGAGGGCGAGGATGTCTCCCCGCCGCTGGCGTGGCGCGGCGCGCCCGAGGGCACCCGCGGGTTCGCGATCCTCTGTCACGATCCCGATGCCCCGCTGGTCAAGCCCGGGTCCTACGGCTTCGTGCACTGGGTGCTGTACAACCTGCCGCCCGATGTCTCCGAGCTGGAAGCCGGCACCTCGCTGGGGACCAACGGGCACACGGACTTTGACCGCAACGGCTACGGCGGGCCGATGCCCCCGGGCGGTCATGGGGTGCATCACTATTTCTTCTGGGTCATGGCCCTGGATGCCGATCTGCAGGCCCCGCCCGGGCTGACCATGGAGCAATTCCTGGAACGCGCCGAACCGCACGTGATCGGCATGAACCGGCTGGTGGGCACCTACACCCGCGACTGATTCAGTCGAACTGCGAGTCGCCGCGCAGGGCCGAGGCCAGGGTGCCGGTCATGCGGTCGAAGCGGCGCTCCAGGTCCACCCGCCAGTAGCCTTCCCGCTCGCCCGTCTCGGGCTGCGGGCTGGCGGGGTCGACGCGTACATGGCGTCCGCCAGTGGTGCGCATGTGCTCGATGAACCGCAGGGCGTTGGCGCGCTCGCGGAAGCGGCAGCGATAGTGCTGGCCGACATGGCCGGTCTGCTCGCTGGAGGCGACCGCGTCGTCCATGCCCTCGAGGAAAGCGCGCCCGAGGGCGCGCTCGATCTCCGGGTCGCCGGTGTGTCCGTGCTCGGTCAGGAAGACCGCAAGCCGCATCAGGCGGTGGGTGAAATACTCCGCGGGCAGGTCCAGCAGCTGCCCGCTGCAGACACGGATGTCGTTGATGCAGGAACGGCCGGTCACGTACTTGGCGCGCGTGCCGTTGTCCTCGGCCTTGAGCACCAGCCCCTCCACCCCGCGCGCGTCCAGTTCCAGGATCCGATGGCGCAGGGCCTCGAGCTCGTCGGGGTGGAAGACACCGTGCTGCGCCGGCTGCGGCAGACCATGGCGCTCGATCCGGCGCTGCTTGTCGGCATGCGGCAGAAAGCCCGCGTGATCGCGGCGCATCATGTCGAACACGAACAGCTGGATGTCGTGTTCCACCTGAGCACTGGTGCCCTCCATGTACGGGGTGTCGGGGCCGGCGATCTCGGCGCACAGGATCAGCTCCGGGTCCTCCTCGAACACCTGCGGGTCGACGAAATCCGGCACCCGGTCGGTGGCGAACGGGCACACGAATCCGCCGCGCGAGAACGCGTAGATCGCGTCGCCCTCGCGCAGGATGCGCACGTTGAAGCCGTCGATCTTCTCCTCGGCCCGGAACGGGCCGTCGAACTGGCGCGGCAGGCCGGCGGCCAGCGACTGGATGCGGGCGATGGAAGGGTAGCCCGGCAGCACGCGCCCGTCGGGCAGCACCACGCTGCCGCGCGGAAAGCCATCCACACTCTCCAGCAGGCGGTGGGAGGTCAGGTCCGCGAACTGCTGCTCGCGGGCGCGGCCCTGTTCCAGGGCCTGTTCGAGGGTTGCGGCGTCCATGCCTCAGTGTATCGCCCCGGCCGCGGGCGCGTACATTGCGCCGGCACGCCTCAGCCCGGGCCGTTGCCGGCGAGGGCGTGCAGGGCGGTCCCGCGCTCGTGCGCCCGGGCCGCCTGGCCGGCCAGGCGGCGGGCGAGGCTGATGATGCGCAGCTGGCGGTCCATCTCCGCCATCGACAGTGCGCCGAAGGTGCCCTCGCGCAGCAGCGCCGCCTTGAGTTCCTGATAGGCGGCTTCAACGTCCTCCACCGCGCGGGACACCTCCTCCGCAGGCGTCCCGGCCGTCTCCTCGTCGGCCTCCAGGCGGGCCCAGTCCAGGGCGCGGATCACGCGGCCCTGCCAGGCACGGCGCCGCGCGGTCATCTCCGCAGTGGTGTCATCGCTGGCGCTGCGGCGCAGTTCGGCGATCTCGGCGGCGCGCGCGGCGATGTCCTGATGGTAGCGGGCGACCCGCACCGCCTCGGCGATCCCTTCGGCCGTGGCGTCCGCCATCGACACCCGCCCGGCGCGGTTGGCGAACTCGCCGATGGCCTCCACCAGTCGTTCGACGACATCGAGCCGCTGACGCAGGCCCCATTCGGACGGCGGGGTCTCGGCGAGGGCGTCGCGCGCCATGCGGTAGGCCAGTTCGCCGGCGCGGTCGACCTCCATGGTGAGTGACTGCAGGGCCAGCTCCGGGACCCGGGCGCTGCTGTCGTCGAGGTGGCGGGGACGTGCCTCGTCCAGATCCGCGCCGCCGAAGTGCCGCTGCAGCCGCCGGATCATCGGTCGGGCCAGCGGGATCATCAGGATCACGCCGAGCACGTTGAATGCGGTGTGGAACAGGGCCAGCAGCATGGCCGGGGCGGGGGCGGCCTCCGGTCCGCCCCAGATCCATTCGATGGCGGCAAGGAACCACGGCAGCATCAGCAGGGCCACGATCGCGGTCAGGCCGTTGAACAGTACGTGTGCGGCGGCCACGCGCTTGGCATTGGCGGTGGCCCCGATCACGACGAGCACCGCCTTGATGGTGGTCCCCAGGTTGGAGCCGATGACCGCGGCGGCGGCCGCCTCCAGCGGGATCGCGCCGCTCATGGCGGCGGTCAGGGCCATGGCCATGGCCGCCGACGAGCTCTGCATGGCCAGCGTCAGCAGCATGCCGATGGCGACCATGATCACCAGCCCGAGGAAGCCGGGACGCGCCAGTGCCCCCAGGTCCACGGTGTCGCCGAGATCCACGAAAGTGACCCGCAGCACGTCGATGCCGAGGAACAGCAGGCCGAACCCCGCCAGCGCGAGCCCCAGGTAGGGCAGGCGCGCGCCGCGGGTGATGATGTACATCAGTGCGCCGGCCCCGATCGCCGGCAGGGCAAAGGCCTCGATGCGGATCTCCAGCCCGAGGATGGAGACCAGCCAGCCGGTCACGGTGGTGCCCACATTGGAGCCGAAGATGACCCAGACCGACTGGCCCAGGGTCAGCAGGCCCGCGTTGGCGAAGCCGATGATCGCCAGGGTGACGGCGCTGGAGGACTGCACCAGCGCGGTCACGCCCACGCCGGTGGCCAGCGCCCGGCTGCGGCTGCGGGTCCAGCTGCCGAGGATCCGGCGCAGGGCCTTGCCCCCGGCGGTGCGCAGACCGTCGGTGAGGAGGTGCATGCCCAGCAGGAACAGGCCCAGACCGCCGAGGAAACCGGCGATCAGCGCCAGGGCGCCGGTGTCGGGGGCTCCGGTCATGGTTGTACCCCGATGCCCGATCCCGAGCCCTTTTCCGGGCCCGGGATCGGGTGGCGGCTACAGCTCGATGGTGTCGCCATAGTCCGGGATGCGGGCGTCCAGGTCGCGTTCGCGCATCACCTGCGCCAGGGCCTCGCGCGCGGCCGGTTCGCCGTGCACCAGATGGAAGACCGGTCGGTCGCGGAAGCCGGCGGCCCAGTCGAGGAGCCGGGACTGGCCGGCGTGCGCGGAGAGCCCGCCCAGGGTATGCACATGGCCCTTCACCGCGATGTCGTCGCCGTGGATCTTGACCGAGCGGGCGCCGTCCACCAGCTGGCGGCCGAGGGTCCCGGCGGCCTGGAAACCGGCGATCACGAGATGCGTGCTGCGTCGTTCGAGGTTGTATTTGAGGTGGTGGCGGATACGGCCGCCGTTGCACATCCCGGCGCCGGCGATGATGATCGCGCCGCCGGAGATGCGGTTGATGGCCATGGATTCTTCCACCGTGCGGGTGAACTCCAGCGGCGGGAGGTATTCCCGCGGATTCCCGTTGGCCGCCTGATGCAGCCGCTCCAGGTCTTCCGAGTTCAGGGACTGGCGGCAGCGCGCGTAGAGCTCGGTGACGCGGATCCCCATCGGGCTGTCGAGAAAGATCTTCTGCTGCGGCACCCGTCCGGCGTGGTGCAGCATGCCCAGGTGGTAGAGGATTTCCTGCGTGCGGCCCACGGCGAAGGCGGGGATCAGCACGTTGCCGCCATCGTCCCAGGCCTCCTGCAGGATCTGCGCGAACTCGTCGATGGTTTCTTCCAGCGGGCGGTGGTCACGGTCGCCGTAGGTGCTTTCCAGCAGTACGTGGTCGGCCTGCTCCGGGCGTGCGGGCTCGTTCATCAGCACCGACTCGGGGTTGCCGAGGTCGCCGGAGAAGAGCAGCCGCCGCTCGCGGCCGCCGGACGGCACCACCAGTTCGACGATGGCGGCACCCAGGATGTGCCCGGCGTCGTGGAAGGTCAGACGCGAGCCGTCGTCCAGATGCCGGGGCTGGCCGTAGGAGACCGGCTCGCACAGTTCGAGCGTGGTCTCCACGTCCTGTTCGTCGTACAGCGGCTCCAGCAGCTCGCGGTCGTTGCGCGCGCGCCACTTGTTCTCCCATTCGATGTCCTTCGCCATCACGAAGGCCGAGTCGCGCAGCATGATGTCCAGCAGTTCCAGCGTCCCCGGCGTGCAGAAGATCGGGCCGCGGTAGCCGTCGCGCACCAGTTTCGGCAGCAGGCCCGAGTGGTCCAGATGGCCGTGCGAGAGGATCACGGCGTCGGTGTTCGCCGCCACCTCGGCCAGCGAGGCGCGGTTGTGCTCGTCGGCGTCGCTGCCGCCCTGCTGCATGCCGCATTCGAGCAGGTAACGGGCGTGGTCGGTGTCGATGCGATAGCGCGAACCGGTGACCTCGCCGGTGGCGCCCTGAAAGGTAAGCTGTGCCATGCCGCGCAGTGTACCGGCTTTGGCGGGGCGGTCGCAGGGGGTCAGCGGTCGCCGTCTTCCAGCAGCCGCTCGATCTGCTCCGGTTTGAGCCCGGCCACTCCGCGCAGTGGCAGCACCAGCCCGAGGCCGCGTCCGCGCGCGGCGAGTCCCAGTTCGGTGTCCAGCGTGGTGCGCAGGCGTTCGCCGTGACCGGTCTCCAGGATCGCCAGCAGCAGGGTGCGGGCGCCCTCGTAGTGCAGGCTGAGGATGCGCGGATGGTGGTCGGTGGTGGCGTTGCGTGCATCCATGAGGGTGAGCCCGGCGCCGCCGCCCCGGCGCACGATCTCCACCGCCGCATCGCGATCGGCGTCGGGGAACATCACCGCCAGCAGCGACAGCGGCAGTCCGGCGGCCGGCGGGGGCGGCGCGTGTCCGGGCGCGCACGGGGCCTGCGGGCGGGCATTGGCCATGTCCAGCAGCGCATCGGTGTCGTCGGAGGCCTCCAGGGTAAAGGCCAGGCCGTTATAGGGCTGCAGCAGGTCCAGTTCCAGGTTCAGCCGCCGCGCGATGCGTTCACCGCGTGCCGGATCGGTCTTCCAGATGCACACCGATTCGAGTCCCTGGTAGGTCACGCCGAAAAAACGCATGTGCTCCGGAAAGCCGATGCCGAAGCCCTCGTGCAGCGACGGTTTCGGCGCGCCCTCCTCGGCGGCGATATGCACGGCGCGTTCCTCCAGATCGCCGGCAATCACGGCGACGAGCAGGACGGGTGAAGGCTCGGTCATGGCTCCCTCCGGGTGGCCGCGTACGGGCGGTTCGCCGCATGATAACGCAGGGGAACGAAAGGAGAACGGCATGCTGGATCCGTTTGTACCCGAGTCGGGCATGGTCGAGATCCCGGATGCCGGGGCACTGTCGGCAGGAGGGGCGGCCGATGTCGGCTGGACGCTGGACTGGAGCAGTGGCGAGGCCCGCCATCGCGAATGCCTGTACCTCCCGCGCCTGGATCCCGAACGGGATCTCTGGCCCGCCGGCGATGGTTCCGGCCTGAGCGGAAGTTCGCCGGGCGAGGCCTGCGAATGGCCGGCGGCGTCCCTGGTACCCGCGGCCGATCCCGCAGGGGTCGTGGAGCTGTCGCCGGCGGCCTTCAACCGGCGGTTGCGGCGCCACCGGGTGGTCGAGCCGCGGGCCGGAAGGTTCTATCCGCGGGGGTTCATCGCCGGACATGCCGGGATCGAGAAAGGGGACCGGGCCCTGTTTCGCGTGGGGGCCCTGGAAGAGGACCGCCTGCTGGCGGACCTGAACCACCCCCTCGCGGGGCGCGAGCTGCGTCTGACCGGTCGGCTGCTGGGGGTACATCCCGAAAGCCGCGAGGGGTCCCCGGTCGACGTGACCGGGCGGCTGACCGAACGCGGGCCCGGGATGCAGGCCCGCTGGCGCGGGGTTCCGACGGATTTCTGGAGCGGCGGCGCCTGCGAGCGGGAAGATCCGGCGGACGATGCGGCGTTCTACGCCCGGCCGCGCATGGTCCACCATCTGGATGCCACCGCGCGCGCCGGGGTCGCGGCACTGTACGCCGCGCTGGTACCGCCGGGGGCGCGGGTGCTGGATCTCATGGCGAGCTGGGCATCGCATCTGGACGGGGTTGCCGAGCCGGAGGCGGTCGTCGGTCTGGGCATGAACCGGGAAGAGCTGGCCGCCAACCCGGCGCTGAGCCAGGCCCTGGTGCAGGACCTGAATGCCTGTCCCCGTCTGCCATTCCCGGCGGACAGCCTGGACGTGGTGGTCTGTACCGCTTCGGTCGAATATCTGACCCGGCCCGGCGCGGTCTTTGCCTCGGTGCGGGAGGTGCTCCGCCCGGGTGGCGTGTTCGTGGTGACGTTTTCGGATCGCTGCTTCCCCACCAGGGCGATCGCGGTCTGGGAACGGCTGTTCGACTTCGAGCGCATGGGACTGGTGCTGGACCGGTTCCTGGAGGCGGGTTTCGTCGACCTGACCACGTTCAGCCTGCGCGGCCTGCCGCGGCCGGCGGATGACCCTTACGCAGGCCGCCTGGACCATGCGGATCCGGTTTTTGCGGTATGGGGTACAAGTCCCCACGGCGGGGCTCTTAACCGGTAAACTGCATCCTGATTCGAGATACCCGCGCATGCGGGCCGGAACCGACGGGGAATGCATGGCCGCAAGCAAGGCCAAATCGGGAAGCAAGAGCCAGAATTCGGGCCAGAAACAGGGTCAGAAACCGGGCCCGAAGCAGGCGCGGGCTCGGGATACGAAGACGCCGGAGCCTCCCGCACCGCCGACGCTCAGCGGTCAACTGCTGCGCGGGCTCCGCGAGGGCGCGCTGCTGATCTTCGGCATGCTGGCGCTGTACCTGCTGGTGGCCCTGGTGACCTATCACCCGGGTGACGCCGCCTGGTCCACTACCGGGGACGGTGACGGGACGCGCAATCTCGGCGGAACCACCGGGGCGTGGTTCGCCGACATCGCCTTTCACCTGCTGGGCCATCTGGCCTTCCTGATCCCGCTGGCGGTCGCCGGCATCGGCTGGTGGCTGTTCCGGCACCGGCGGGATGCGCGCATGGCCAGTGCCCTGGAGATCGGCGTGCGCGGCGCGGCCCTGATGGTGGCGCTGATCGCCGGTTCGGCGCTGGCGGCCCTGCACCTGTTGCCGGGCGGGATGCCGGTGCACGCCGGGGGGATCCTGGGCGATCTGTTCGGCGGCTGGGCGGTCGCCGGGCTGGGCCTGGTCGGCGGCACGCTGGTGCTGCTGGCGCTGTTCCTTGCCGGGGTCACGCTGTTCACCGGGCTGTCGTGGTTTGCGCTGATGGATGGCCTGGGGCGTGCGCTGGTGCGCGGCTGGGAGGCCGCAAGGGCGCGGCTGGAGCTGGCGCGCGACCGCCGCATCGGCCGCCAGCAGCGGGCCGGGCGCGAAGAACGCGTGGACAAGGAGCGCAAACGCACCGCCGACCGTCCGCCGAAACGGGTGGAGCCGAAGGTCGAGACCCCGCCGCCCAGCCCGCGAGTGGAGAAGGAAAAGCAAGTCCCGCTGTTTACCGCCGGCGAGGGCGCCGATCCGATCCCGCCACTGGGCCTGCTGGACGAACCCCCGGCGGCCTCCGAGGGGCATTCGGAAGAGGCCCTGCAGGCGTTGTCGCGCCAGGTGGAGCTCAAGCTGAAGGACTTCGGCGTGGAGGTCGAGGTGGTCGCGGTGCAGCCGGGGCCGGTGATCACCCGCTTCGAGCTGCAGCCGGCCCCCGGGGTCAAGGCCTCGCGCATCTCCGGCCTGTCCACCGACCTGGCGCGTTCGCTGTCGGTAATCGCGGTGCGCATCGTCGAGGTGATCCCCGGACGCTCCACGGTGGGTCTGGAGATCCCCAACGACAACCGCGAGATCGTCGCGCTCAGCGAGATCCTGCGTTCGGAGAAGTTCGACTCCGGCAAGTCGCCGCTGACCATGGCCCTGGGCAAGGACATCGGCGGCGCGCCGGTGATGGCCGATCTGGCGAAGATGCCGCATCTGCTGGTGGCCGGCACCACCGGTTCCGGCAAGTCGGTGGGCGTCAACGCGATGCTGCTGTCGCTGCTGTACAAGGCCACCCCGGAAGAAGTGCGGCTGATCCTGATCGACCCCAAGATGCTGGAGCTGTCGGTCTACGAGGGCATCCCGCATCTGCTGTGCCCGGTGGTCACCGACATGAAGGACGCGTCCAACGCCCTGCGCTGGGCGGTGGGCGAGATGGAACGGCGCTACAAGCTGATGTCGGCGCTGGGGGTACGCAACATCGGCGGTTTCAACAAGAAGGTGCGCGACGCGCGCGCCGCCGGCGAGCCGCTGAAGGATCCGCTGTTCGACCCGGCGCAGTCGGTCACCGCGACCGAGGCGCCGGAGCTGGAGCCGCTGCCGTTCATCGTGATCGTGGTCGACGAGTTCGCCGACATGATGATGGTGGTGGGCAAGAAGGTGGAGGAGCTGATCGCGCGCCTGGCGCAGAAGGCACGCGCGGCCGGGCTGCACCTGATCCTCGCCACCCAGCGCCCGTCGGTGGACGTGATCACCGGCCTGATCAAGGCCAACATCCCCAGTCGCATCGCCTTCCAGGTGTCCTCGCGGGTGGATTCCCGCACCATCCTCGACCAGATGGGCGCGGAGCACCTGCTGGGTCATGGCGACATGCTCTATCTGCCGCCGGGCAAGGCGATGCCGGAGCGCGTGCACGGCGCGTTCGTGGGCGACAACGAGGTGCACCAGGTGGTGGAGTACCTCAAGTCCACCGGCGAACCCGACTACAACGAGGCGATCCTCGACGAGCCGGAGGCCGGCGCGGCGGCGATTCCCGGGCTGGAATCGGGTGACGGGAACGAATCGGAGTCGGATCCGCTCTATGATCAGGCGGTGCAGATCGTCACCGAGTCGCGCAAGGCCTCCATTTCCTACGTACAGCGACGGCTGAAGATCGGCTACAACCGCGCCGCGCGGATCGTGGAGGACATGGAGACCGCCGGACTGGTCAGCCCGGTGCAGTCCAACGGCAATCGCGAGGTGCTGGTGCCCGATCGCTCGAACGAGTGAGGTGCACGGCCTCGTTCACTGCGGATTAAGCTGTCGCCGCGCAATCTGTTGATCCGAGTTTCCCTGACGGAGATCGCATGAACCCGCGTCCCCCGAGTTTTGCCACTGGCCCGCTGCGCGGGTCTTCCATGCTCGCCGGCTTGCTGGCGGCACTGCTGCTCCTGTTCGCCGCGCCGGCGGCTGCGACCGATGATGCCCGCCTGGCGCTGGAACGTTTCATGGCCGGCCTGGAGACGTTCTCCGCGGAGTTCACCCAGACGGTCAGTGACGAGACCGGCTTCACCCTGCAGGAATCCGAAGGGGTGATGCATCTGGGGCTTCCCGACCGGCTGTACTGGGAGGTGCGCGAGCCGTTCCCGCAGGTGGTGGTGTCCGATGGCCGTGAACTGTGGACGTTCGAACCGGATCTGGCGCAGGCCACGGTGCGCCCGCTGGGCGACGCGCTGGAGGCCACGCCGATCGCCGCCATCAGCCAGCCGGATCGGCTGGAGGCGCACTTTCGCACGATGATCCTGCCGGTGCCGGATGGCGAGGCCCTGCGGCTGCTGCTGCTGCCGCGCGACGAGCATGCGGATTTCGTGCGCATGATGCTGGATCTGACCCCGGACGGCGACCTGGTGCGCATGCAGTTCGAGGACCTGTTCGGGCAGGTCACCGACGTGCGGTTCAGCGCCAGCGAGCGCAACCCGGAGCTGGATCCGGACACCTTCCGCTTCGAGGTGCCCGACGGGGCCGACGTCTACCGGCCCTGACCCGTTCCCGGCGGGGTTACAATTCCGGCATGAGTGACGACCTGTTCGACAACGACCTGTTCGGGGACGATCCCGCCGGCGGCCCGGAGGCCGACCCGCCGGCCCACCCGTCATCGCAGTCCGCAGCCGCGGCAACGACCGTGGATCCCGCTGCCCCGCTGGCCGAGCGCATGCGCCCGGCGCGGCTGGACGAGATGGTGGGGCAGGATCACCTGGTGGGCGCGGATGCCGCGCTGCGCCGCGCGATCGAAAGCGGTCAGACCCCGTCCATGATCCTGTGGGGGCCGCCCGGCTGTGGCAAGACTACGCTGGCGCGGCTGGTGGCCGAGGCCGGCGCCCAGCGGCTGGTGACCCTGTCGGCGGTGCTGGCCGGAGTGAAGGACGTGCGTGCGGTGGTGGATGCGGCGAAGACCCGGCGGCGCAACGGCGTCGGCACGCTGCTGTTCATCGACGAGATCCACCGCTTCAACAAGGGGCAGCAGGACGCGCTGCTGCCGCATATCGAGGACGGCACGCTCACGTTCGTGGGGGCCACCACCGAGAATCCGTCGTTTGCGCTGAACAGCGCGCTGCTGTCGCGGGCGCGGGTGTATCGCATGGAGGCGGTGGGGGCGGAAGCGGTCGAGTCCCTGATCGAGCGCGCCCTGGAGGATCCGGAGCGGGGCCTGGGCGGCCGCGGCCTGACACTGGATGCGGAGGAGCGTCAGCGCCTGGCGCGGGCCGCGGACGGGGATGCCCGGCGTGCCCTGAACTGGCTGGAGACCGCCTCCGACCTGGCCCGCGACGGGGCGATTACCGGAGACGCCCTGCGCGCGGTCATGGGCGCGCAGTCCCTGGCCTTCGACCGCCAGGGCGATGCCTTCTACGATCAGATCTCCGCGCTGCACAAGTCGGTGCGCGGTTCCGACCCCAACGCGGCGGTGTACTGGCTGACCCGCATGCTGGATGCCGGCTGCGATCCGGACTACCTGGGCCGGCGGCTGCTGCGCATGGCCTACGAGGACATCGGCCTGGCCGCAGTCGGGCTGGGCGCGCGGGTGCTCGCGGCCTGGCAGACCCTGGAACGCCTGGGCCGGCCGGAAGGTGACCTGGCGCTGGTGCAGGCGGTGATCGAACTGGCCGCCGCACCCAAGAGCAACAGTGCCTACGTTGCGCTGAACCAGGCGCGCGCGGCGATCCGCGAGACCGGGAGCCCGGGCGTGCCGCTGCATCTGCGCAACGCGCCGACCGAGCTGATGCGCGCGGAAGGCTTCGGGGCCGGGTACCGCTACGATCACGACGAGCCCGATGGCTTCGCCCGCGGGCAGGTCTACCTGCCGGAGGGTCTGGAAGACGAGCGCTTCTACAGCCCGCGCCGGGACGGCACCGAGCGCGCGCTGGCGGAGCGCCTGGACCGTCTGCGCGACGCGGGCGGAAACCCCGGCGGGGAGGGCTGACCGGGTTGCGCATCCGGCATCACAAGCGGTGGCTGACGGTGGCGGCGATCCTGTTCGGTGTGTCGCTGGCGTGGATCCTGCTGACCACCGAGTGGCCGAGCCTTGGCTTCCCGCTGGGCGAGGTGGAGGCCTGGCTGCGGGGCTGGGGTGCGGGTGCCTATCTGGTGTTCGTGCTCGCCTTCATGCTGCTGGCCCTGTTCCCGCTGCCCAGTACCTTCTGGATCCTGCTGGGCGGGGCCCTGTTCGGCCCCTTCACCGGCGCCGCCCTCAGCCTGCTGGCAGCGACCCTGGCGGCGGTCATTGCCTTCCTGCTGGCGCGTACCTGGCTGCAGCCCTGGCTGGCCCCGCGCATGGGCCCGCGCAGCTCGCGGCTGCGCGCCGATGTGGAGGCCGAGGGCTGGCGGGTCGTGGCCCTGACCCGCCTGGTGCCGGTGTTTCCGTTCGCCCCAACCAATTACGCCCTGGGGCTGGTCCGGCTGCCGCTGCCGGTCTTCGCGCTGACCACCATGGTCGCCCTGATCCCCAGCCTGTTCGCCTATGCCTGGCTGGGGCACGCCACCCGGGAGATCGCCAGTGGCGCCGACAGCGGGGTACAGCTGGGTCTGGCCCTGCTCGCGGTGCTGGCGCTGTTGCTGTTGCTGCCGCGCCTGGTGCGCCGCATCTGGCTGGGCCAGAAGACACTGCACACCGAGGCGCCAATGACTTCAGTGTCTCCCTCAGACCCAGGCGAGCAGGACCCCGATGCCCAGGGCGAGGAACAGCAGGGCGGCGAGCGCGCGTAACAGCCGCAGGGGCAGGTGGCAGGCGAAGCGCTGGCCCAGCCACACCACCGGGGCATTCGCGAGCACCATGCCGATGGTCGAGCCGATCACGACCAGGATCAGGCTGTCGAAGGTCGCGGCCAGCGCGCCGGTGGCGACCTGGGTCTTGTCGCCCATCTCGACCAGGAAGAACAGCACCGTGGTGGTCCAGAACACGCCGTGTTTCGACGCGGCCGGCAGCTCGTCCTCGCCATCCGGGACCAGTACCCAGGCGGCCATCACGATGAACCCGATCCCCAGACCCCAGCGCAGCCAGTCCTCCGGGATGCTGGCGCCGATCCACACGCCCGCCAGCGCGGCCAGGAAGTGATTGGCCAGCGTGGCCACCACGATGCCCCAGATGATGGGCCAGGTCTGCTGGTAGCGGCAGATCAGGAGCAGGGCGAGGAGCTGGGTCTTGTCGCCCATCTCGGCGATGGCGACGATGACGGTAGAGACGAGCAGGGCTTCCATGACGGTCTTCCGGGCCGGGTGGGTGGGCAAGACACGTGACATCGCACCACCCACCCGGCCACGGATCGGGGCGCCATGCCACAGGTCTCGCGGGGCCCGGTGCCGCATCGGCGGCGGGGCTGTCTGCACCACGGTCCTCCGGGCGGAGGATCGAATCTGTTGATGCAGACCCCGGTGAGGCAAGGCCACCCGGGTCGCTACTCCCCTGAAGCTGGCAGGACTCTAGTCATCCCGGTCCGCGCGGGCAAGGACGATCGCGGCTCCGGGCTGCGCCGCCGCCGGGGCTTGGGTAGCATGCGCGCGATGAAACGCTTCCTTTACTGGGTCGATCGGGCCCCCCTTTGGCTGTTCGCACTGCTGGTTGCGACCGTCGGCCTGGCCCCCTGGATCCCCGAGCCGCATGTCGCGGAGAAACTGCGCTGGCTGTTTGCCGGGGAACTTACCCGGCCACTCGATGTGCTCGACCTGGTCGTCCATGCCGTGCCCTGGCTGTTGATGGCGTTCAAGCTCTATCGCAACAGTCTCACCACGAAGGGCGCCCCCTGAGCCGATTGTTTCTCCCTGGCTTGTGGGAAATCGACGCGCCGCTTGCCGGCCGCTACCGATTTCGCACCTTTTCAACCCCGGGAGACTCCCATGCGCTTTATTGTTGCCGTCACCGCCGGTACCGACGACCCGACCCGCGCCACGCTTGGCATGATTGCCGCCAATGTGGCCAAGCAGCAGGGCCACGACGTGACCGTCTGGCTGCAGGGCGAGGCCGTGAACATCGCCAACCGCAACGTGTACGACAAGATCGTCGGCCATAACATGCCGGCAATGAAGGACATCGTGGATTCGCTGGTGAGTGAAGGCGTTCCGTTCTGGGCCTGCGAGGCCTGCGCCAAGGGTCGCGACGTCGGCGAGCACAACTTCCTGCCGAACGCCGAGATGGCCGGCATGGGCCACTACGTCCAGGCCGTCGCCGAGTTCGACCGCTCCATGAGCTTCTGATCGGCCGTGCCGTTCCGCGGGCGGGGCGTGATGCCCCGCCCGTTTTTGTTTGTACCCCCGCTGTCAGTCGGTCGAACTGGCACATCGCATGCTTGTTTGTTCCGGGAGTGATTCACGGACGACGAGCATGACCCAGAACACATCCCCGAATTTTTCCCTCGAAGAGTCCATTGGCGATTTCCTGGTCGCCTCGCGCAAGTGCGAGGTGGTGAGCCTGGAGCGCCTGCTGGAGGCGGTGCAGCTGGTCGGGCGCATCCGCGCGCTGGTGCATGCCCTGCAGCGCGAGCGCGGGGCCTCCAGCCTCTGGATCGGGTCCGGCGGCCAGCGCTATACCCGCGAACTGGAGCAGTACCGGGCCGAATCGGACGCCGCCGCGGCCGCGTTCCGCGAGCACCTGGATGGCTGGCTGGCCCCGGACGCCTGCGCCCATGGCCGCAGTCGGCTGCTGGGGCGCATGGCGCTGGCGCTGCATGGCCTGTCCGGCCTGGGCAGCCTGCGCGAGGAGGTCCTGGAGCTGACCCTGAGCCCGATGGACTCGACCCGCGGCTTCAGCGAGCTGATTCGCGCCCTGATGGCCCTGGTGTTCGAGGCTGCGGATTCGGCGACCGATCCCGAGGTCTCGCGGGCCCTGGTGGCCCTGCTGAACTTCATGCAGGGCAAGGAACTGGCAGGGCAGGAGCGCGCGATCGGGGCCGCCGGGTTTGGCGCCGCGAACTTCGAGCCCGAACTGCGCCAGGCGCTGGTCCATCGGATCGATGCCCAGGAACGGGCGTTCCGCATCTTCTCCGAGTTCGCGGCACCGGCGGCCTGTGCCGCCTGGCGCGAGCTGCAGACGGCGGCCTTCGCCGCCGACATCGAGCGTCTGCGCCGCCGGGCCTGTACCGAGGCCTCAGGGCACCACGACCCCGCCCGGGCCGAGGAATGGTTTGCCTGTACCACCGCGCGCATCGACGCGATGAAGGAGATCGAGGATCTGCTGGAGATGCACCTGAACGAGTGCTGCTCGGCACGCATCACGGCGGATCGCGCGGACCTCGGCGCGGTGCGTGACCGGGTCGCGCAACTCGCCGAGTCGGAACTGCGCGACAGCGTCCCGTATGCGGTGTTCTTCGGCGCGCCGGAGGGCCTGGAGCCCGCGCAGGAGGAGGGCGATGCCGCACTCAACGTACCGATCGTCGGACACTCGGTGATGGACTTGGTGCAGCGCCAGGCGGCCCGGCTGCAGTCGGTGGAGGATGAACTGCATGCGGCACGCCAGGCCCTGGCCGAGCGCAAGACCATCGAGCGTGCCAAGGCGCTGCTGATCCAGCACCGCGGCCTCAGCGAGGACCAGGCCTACAAGCTCCTGCGCCAGACGGCGATGAACCAGAACCGGCGCCTGGCCGAGGTCGCCGAGGCGACCGTCGCGATGTCCGACCTGCTGGGCAAGGGCGGCCTGTAGCTAACTCCCCGGGAAACGGATGCCGGCCCTGTGGGAGCGGGCTTGCCCGCGAAGCACCTGCCAGTGTCCGCGACTGGCAGGGGCTTCGCCGCCAAGGCGGCTCCTACAGGTAGTGCACCAGCGCGGTTCATCTGCACCGCCGGTGTGCCCCAGGGTGGTGCCGCTTGCGAGTGATATTCCCCTGCGAAGATTCGATTGAGTACCGGGAACCGTCCGATTTTTCCGCGTCAGGATAGGCTTTGCGCCCTATCGGTCGATCAGCAACGGCTAATTGGCACACCTCCTGCAGGAATACCGGCAAGACGAGCCAACGGCGGTTCGTCGCCTGACAACAGGGAGACCCGACGACCGGGCCTCCCACGGGACTGGACAAAGGCGTCCATCACCCGGCTGCAAACGCGGCCGGGCTGATAGGACGCCTTTTTTCGTTTTTGGGATGTGTTTGCTGACAAGGGGAGTGAACCCGCAATGACCGATCACACGAATGACACGAAAAAGACCTCCGGCCTGTCGCGCCGGCGTTTCCTTCAGGCCGGCGGCGTTCTGGCAGGGGGCGCCGCCTTGGGGATGCATCCGGATTTTTTCCGGTCGGCGGCCTATGCCGGGGGATCCGAAGGGCTGGAAAAGACCAAGCTCGAGTTCGGATTTATCCCCTTGACGGATTGTGCTCCGCTCGTAGTCGCCCAGGAGAAGGGATATTTCGCTCGCCACGGGCTCGACGTCCATGTGGCCAAGGAGGCTTCCTGGGCCAATATTCGCGACAAGGTCTCCGTTGGGAGCCTGGATGGCGGGCACATGCTGGCGGGGATGCCGATCGCCGCGACGCTGGGCGTGGGTGCTACCCAGCGCAACACCATCACGGGGTTCAGCATGGACCTCAACGGCAACGCGATTACCGTTTCCAACGAGCTCTACGACCGGATGGTCGAGGCCGATCCGGAGGCTATGAACGAACGGCCGATTTCCGCGCGCGCCCTGAAGAAGGTCATCGATGCCGACCAGGCAGCGGGCCGTGCCCCGATGACCTTCGCCATGGTTTTCCCCGTATCCACGCATAACTATGAACTGCGCTACTGGATGGCCGCTTCCGGGATCAACCCGGATCGGGATGTCCGCCTGGTTGTGATCCCGCCACCCCAGATGGTGGCCAACCTGCGCGCGGGCAACATGGATGGCTACTGCGTCGGCGAGCCCTGGAACATGCGTGCGGTGGACATGGGTATCGGCAAGACCCTGGTCACCAACTACGAGATATGGAACAACAATCCGGAGAAGGTGTTTGGCGTACTGGAGAGCTGGGCGGAAGAACACCCGAATACGCACCAGGCAGCGTTGCGGGCCTTGATCGAGGCCAACGAGTGGATGGACAAGCCCGAGAATCGCGAAGAAGTGGTGCGCATCATTTCGGGCCGCCGTTTTGTCAACGCCCCTGAACACGTAGTGGCCATGTCGATGACGGGGACGCTCCAGTTCAATCCGGACGGAGACCCCGAACCCTTCCCGGACTTCAATGTGTTCCACCGTTACGCGGCCAGCTTTCCGTGGCGCTCGCATGCGGCCTGGTTTGTCACGCAGATGGTTCGTTGGGGGCAGCTGGAAGAGCCTGTGGATATGCGTGCGGTGGCCGAAAAGGTCTATCGCCCCGAACTGTATCGGCAAGCGGCTGCAGAAGTGGGCGTCGCCTATCCCGAGATCGACTGGAAGACGGAAGGCACACGCAATGAACACTGGACCCTGGAGGCGGCCTCCTCGCCGATCGAGATGGGCCCTGACCGGTTCATTGATAACCGCGCCTATGACCCGGATGACCTTGTCGGCTATGTCGACGGTTTCGATGTACACAGTCGCAAGGTCGCCCTCGATGACCTCGCCGACGTCAACGGCTGAGGGAGGCCCACCATGTCCACCAATTACGCCGATATGCAACTGGCGGTTGAACGCGAGAACGACAAGGACGCCGAAGGTCGAACGGAGGCCGCCGCTGGCCGGGAAACCAAACCGGCGGAACGCAACGACACCGCCGGGGCGATCGAATCGGCACACGATGACCGATTCGAGGTGATGGCGGATATGTTCCAGCGCTGGATTCCTGTGCTGGCACTCCCGCTGATTGCGTTCGGATTGCTGCTGGGGGGCTGGGCCTGGCTGCAGTCGACGGTCTCGCCGGACCTCCCGACGCCCGGGCAAGTGTGGGCCGAGGCCGTCTACCTGCTAAGCGATCCGTTCTACGACTACGGTCCGAACGACATGGGGATCGGCTGGCAGGTGATGTATTCCCTTGGCCGCGTCCTGGCGGGCTTCGGCCTGGCAGCACTGGTCGGCATTCCGCTGGGCTTGATGATGGGCGCTTCGCTCTCGATGCGCCGCGCCATTAGCCCGGTCGTGCAGCTGTTGCGTCCCGTGTCCCCGCTGGCCTGGCTGCCGCTCGGTCTGCTGGTGTTCCAGGCGGTCAATCCCTCCGCGATCTTCGTGATCTTCATCACCAGCATCTGGCCGATCCTCATCAATACCGCGGCCGGGGTCCAGGCCATCCCGCGTGACTACACCAACGTATCCCAGGTGCTCCGTCTCGGGCGCCTGGAGGCGGCGCGCAAGATCCTGATCCCCGCAACCATGCCCTACATCCTCACCGGCATGCGGTTGGCGCTGGGGATTGCCTGGATGGTGATCGTGGCGGCCGAGATGCTCACCGGCGGGGTCGGCATCGGATTCTTTATCTGGGACGAATGGAACAACCTCAATGTCGCTTCGATCATCGTGTCGATCTTCGTGATCGGTCTTGTGGGCATCGCCCTGGACGCTGGGGTGGGCCTGATCAAGAAACGCTTCGACTACGCGCCCGCGTAAGGAGAAACACATGAGTCACTATCTCAATCTCGATTATCTGGACATGACGTTTGCGACTCCACGCGGGCCGCTCAACGTGCTGAACAACGTGAATCTGAAGGTCCAGAAAGGCGAATTCGTATCCATCATCGGGCATTCCGGCTGTGGCAAGTCCACCGTTCTGAACATCGTGGCTGGGCTGCTGCGCGCAACCACTGGGGGCGTTCTTCTGGAAGAGCGCGAGGTAGTGGAACCCGGGCCAGAGCGTGCCGTGGTGTTCCAGAACCACTCCCTGCTGCCCTGGATGACGGTGTACGAGAATGTCCGTCTGGCCGTTGACAAAGTGCGCCGCGGAGCTCCCCAGGCCGAGCGCGACGCCTGGACGCTGGAGAATCTCGAACGTGTCCACATGACCCACGCGAAGGATCAGTACCCCGGTGAGATCTCCGGGGGTATGAAGCAGCGCGTCGGGATCGCCCGGGCGCTGGCGATGGAGCCCAAGGTCCTGCTGATGGATGAACCGTTCGGCGCGCTGGATGCGCTGACCCGGGCACATCTGCAGGACGAGGTCATGAAGCTGCGGTCGGATCTGGGCAACACCGTGCTGATGGTCACCCACGACGTGGACGAGGCGGTGCTGCTGTCCGACCGCATCGTGATGATGACCAACGGCCCGGCCGCGACCATCGGCGAGATCCTGGAGATCGACCTGCCAAAGCCGCGCGAGCGCCTGGTGATGGCCGACAACGCGCAGTACAACCACTACCGGGCCGAGGTGCTGCGCTTCCTCCACGAGCGTCACAAGAATCCCGAGTCGGAGGCCGCGTGATGGATACCGCGAACGACAAGCCGCGGCTGGTCCTGATCGGCAACGGCATGGCCGGGATGCGCACGGTCGAGGAGCTGCTGAAGCTCAAGCCGGACATGTACGACATCACCGTGTTCGGTGCCGAGCCCTGGGGCAACTACAACCGCATCATGCTCTCGCCGGTGCTGGCCTCGGAGAAGACCGTCGACGAGATCATGCTGAACGACGATGCCTGGTATGCCGAGCGCGGCATCACCCTGCACAAGGGCCGACGCATCGAACGGATCGACCGCGTGAACCGGCGGGTGATCGCCGAGGACGGCACCGAGGCGCCCTATGACCGCCTGCTGCTGGCGACCGGCTCCGACCCGGTGATGATCCCGGTGCCGGGGCATGAACTGGAGGGCGTGGTCGCTTTCCGCGACATCCACGACGTGGACGCGATGCTCGCGGCCAGCCGCGCACACAAGCATGCGGTGGTGATCGGCGGCGGCCTGCTGGGCCTGGAGGCCGCCAACGGCCTGATGCGCCAGGGCATGGAGGTCACCGTGGTGCACCTGATGGAGCACCTGATGGAGCGCCAGCTGGATGCCGAGGCCGCCGGGATGCTGCGCGGCTCGCTGGAGGAGCGCGGCATGCGTTTTCGCATGGCGCATCAGACCGAGACGATCCTGGGCGAGGGCCGCGTCACCGGTGTGCGCTTCACCGACGGCAGCGAGGTCGAGGCGGATCTGGTGGTGATGGCGGTCGGCATCCGCCCGAACACGGCGCTGGCCGCGTCCGCCGGGCTGCACTGCGAGCGCGGCGTGGTGGTGAACGACACCATGCAGACCTATGACCCGTCGATCTACGCGGTCGGCGAGTGCGTGCAGCACCGCGGCGCCACCTATGGCCTGGTCGCGCCCTTGTGGGAACAGGCAAAGGTCTGCGCCAACCACCTGGCCGAGTACGGTATCGGGCGCTACGAGGGCTCGATGACCTCCACCAAGCTGAAGGTGACCGGGATCGACCTGTTCTCCGCCGGCGACTTCACCGGTGACGAGACCACCGAGGACCTGGTGTTCAAGGATGCCGCGCGCGGCGTCTACAAGCGCCTGGTGCTGAAGGACAACCGCATCCAGGGGGTCGTGCTGTACGGCGATACCCTGGACGGCTCCTGGTACTTCCAGCTGATGCGCGACGCCACGCCAGTGGCCGACATCCGCGAGAACCTGCTGTTCGGCCAGGCGCATATCGGCGACTCCGGCCACGGCGACGAGGCCTCGCGGGTCGCGGCCATGCCCGACGAGGCCGAGATCTGCGGCTGCAACGGCGTGTGCAAGGGCGAGATCGTCCAGGCAATCAGCGAGCACAAGCTGTTCACGCTGGAGGACGTGCGCGCCCACACCAAGGCGTCGAACTCCTGTGGGTCCTGCACCGGGCTGGTGGAGTCCGTGCTCGCCACCACGCTGGGTGGAGACTACTCCGACGCCCCGGCGAAAAAGCCGGTCTGCGCCTGCACCGACCACAGCCACGACGAGGTGCGCGCGGCCATTGCCCGCGACGGCCTGAAGACCATGGACGCGGTGTTCGAGGCCCTCGACTGGAAGACCCCGAACGGCTGCCATGTCTGCCGTCCGGCGCTCAACTACTACCTGCTGGCGGCCTGGCCGAAGGACTACCAGGACGACGCCCAGTCGCGCTTCATCAACGAGCGCGCGCACGGCAACATCCAGAAGGACGGAACGTATTCCGTCGTGCCGCGCATCTGGGGCGGAGTGACCACGCCGGCCGAGCTGCGCGCGATTGCCGAGGTGGCCGAGCGCTACCAGGTGCCCACGGTCAAGTTCACCGGCGGCCAGCGCATCGACCTGCTGGGGGTGCAGAAGGCCGACCTGCCGGCGATGTGGCGCGATCTCGGCGCCGCCGGGTTTGTCTCCGGCCATGCCTACGGCAAGGCCCTGCGCACGGTGAAGACCTGTGTTGGCTCCGAGTGGTGCCGCTTCGGCACCCAGGACTCGACCGGACTCGGCATCCAGCTGGAGCGGATGACCTGGGGCTCCTGGACGCCACACAAGTTCAAGATGGCGGTCTCCGGCTGTCCGCGTAACTGCGCCGAGGCCACGATCAAGGACCTGGGCGTGGTCTGCGTGGACTCGGGCTACGAGCTGCACGTGGGCGGCAACGGCGGGGTGAAGGTGCGCGCCACCGACTTCCTCTGCAAGGTGGAGACCGAGGTCGAGGTGCTCGAATACGCCGGGGCCTTCATGCAGTTCTACCGCGAAGATGCGCGCTACCTGGAGCGCACCGCCCCGTGGATCGAGCGCGTCGGCCTGACCCGGGTGAAGGAACGCCTGGTGGACGACGCCGAGAACCGCGCGGCGCTGTACGCCCGCTTCCTGGAGTCGCAGGAGGTGGCGCAGGTGGACCCCTGGGCCGAACGCGCCGCCGGGCATGCGGCGCACGAGTTCATCCCGATCAAGCCGGTGGACGCGGCCCCGCGCCAGGGGGTGTCGGCATGAGCTGGCTTGCGATCTGTCCGCTCGAGGACATCCCGCCGCTGGGTGCACGCGTGGTGGCGGGCCCGAACGGCGACATCGCCGTGTTCCGCACTGCGGATGACCGCGTGTTTGCCCTGCGCGACCAGTGCCCGCACAAGGGCGGGCCACTGTCGCAGGGCATCGTCCACGGCGAGCGCGTGACCTGCCCGCTGCACAACTGGGTGATCGACCTGCAGTCCGGCGAGGCCACCGGGGCGGACAGTGGGTGCACCCATGCCTTCCCGATCCGGGTGACCGACGGTCAGGTGTGGCTGGACCTCTCCGGCGCCACGGCCAACGCTGCGGACGATTCCGCGGCGGTGCCGTCCGCCTGCCGCGAGGCGGGCTGAGATGGCTGCGGAACAGTCGGTCACCCGTACGACCTGCCCCTATTGCGGGGTGGGCTGCGGCGTGGAGGTGACCGCGACGCCGGAAGGCGAGTTTCCGGTCGCGGTGCGCGGCGACCCCGCCCATCCGGCGAATGCCGGTCGCCTGTGCTCCAAGGGCGCGGCACTGGCCGAGACCCTCGACGACGAGGGCCGGCTGCTGCACCCGGAGATCGGCGGGCGGCGTGTCGACTGGGAGACCGCGCTGGATCATGTGGCGAACGGCTTTCGCGAGACCATCGCGGCACACGGGCCGGATGCGGTCGCCCTGTACGTCTCCGGGCAGATCCTGACCGAGGACTACTACGTCGCCAACAAGCTGATGAAGGGCTTCATCGGTTTGGCCAATATCGATACCAACTCCCGGCTCTGCATGTCCACCGCCGTGGCCGCCCATACCCGCGCCTTCGGGGTGGATGGCGTGCCGGGGAGCTATACCGACCTCGAGCAGGCCGATCTGGTCGTGGTGACGGGCTCCAACATGGCCTGGGCCCACCCGGTCCTGTTCCAGCGCCTGCAGGCCGCCCGCGCGGCGCGCCCGGAGATGAAGCTGGTGGTGATCGACCCGCGGCGTACGGCCACCGCCCAGGCGGCCGACCTGCACCTGCCGCTGGCGCCGGGTACGGATGCCTGGCTGTTCAACGGCCTGCTGGACCATCTGCGCCGGGAGGATGCGCTGGACCCTGGCTTCCTGGAGCGGCATGTCGACGGCTTCGCCGACGCCCTGGCGGCCGCGCGGGCCTCCAGCCCGTCGATCGCCGCGACCGCCGAGGCCTGCGAACTGGAGCCGGAGGCGGTGGCAACGTTCTTCCAGTGGTTTGCCCGTACCGAACGCACCGTGACCGCCTTCTGCCAGGGCATCAACCAGTCCGACAGCGGCGTGGACAAGGCCGGGACGATCCTCAATGTGCACCTGGCCACCGGCCGTATCGGGCGCGCGGGCATGGGCCCGTTCTCGCTGACGGGCCAGCCGAACGCGATGGGCGGGCGCGAGGTCGGCGGACTGGCCAGCCAGCTGGCAGCCCACATGGGCTTCGACGACGCGGCCCTGGACCGGGTCGGACGTTTCTGGGGCGCACCGAACCTCGCGCGCCAGCCGGGGCTGAAGGCGCTGGACCTGTTCCGCGCGGTCGAGTCGGGGCAGGTGAAGGCGGTCTGGATCATCGGCACCAATCCGCTGTTCAGCCTGCCCGAGGCCGCGCGCTTCGAGCAGGCCCTGGCCGCATGCCCGCTGGTCGTGGTCTCCGACTGCGTGCGCGAGACCGAGACCACGCGGGTAGCCGACGTCCTGCTGCCGGCGACCACCTGGGGCGAGAAGGACGGCACGGTAACCAACTCCGAGCGCCGCATCTCGCGCCAGCGCCCGTTCCGGGCGCCCCCGGGCGAGGCCCGCCACGACTGGTGGGCGCTGGCCCGGGTCGCGCAGCGCCTGGGTTTCGCCGACGCCTTTCCCTATACCCGCCCGGGCGAGGTCTTCCGCGAGCATGCGGCGCTGTCCGCCTTCGAGAACCACGGCACGCGCGACTTCGACATCGGCGCGCTGGCCGGGCTGTCCGACGCCGAGTACGACGCCCTGGAGCCGGTGCAGTGGCCGCTGCCGGCGGGGAGTCGGACGGGCGCCGAACACCTCTATGCCGATGGCCGTTTCTTTACCGCCAGCGGCCGCGCGCAGCTCGCGGCCGTGACCCCCCAGACTCCGACCGACCCAGTCGATGCCGAGTATCCGCTGCGCCTGAACACCGGCCGCATCCGCGACCAGTGGCACAGCATGACCCGGACCGCACGCACCCCGCGCCTGAGTGCGCATCAGCCGGAACCGTTCGTCGAGATCCATCCGGTGGATGCCGGACTGTTCCGGGTCCAGGCCGGCGATCTCGCCGAGGTGACCAGTCGCCACGGTCGTCTGCTCGCGCGGGTGCAGGTGAGCCGCGAGCAGCGCCCGGGCAGCGTGTTCGTGCCCATGCACTGGAGCCGGCCGATCGCGCGGCTCGCCCGAGTCGATGCGCTGGTGCCCGCGCATGTCGACCCGGTCTCCGGGCAGCCAGCGTTCAAGCATACGGCCGTGGCCGCCCGCCCGGCGACGCTGGACTGGCACGGCTTCGTGCTGAGCCGCGAGCCGATCGCCGCGCCGGAGGCGGACTATGCGGTCACCGCCCGCGGTCCCCGACACCTGCGCACCGAACTGGCCGGGCGGGGCGCACCGCCCACGATGGATGCGTGGCGCGAGCGCCTGGACGGGCCGGGGGAATGGCTGGAGTTCGCCGACCCCGCCGGGGGACGCTATCGCGCCGCGCGGATTCACGAGGGCCGGCTCGCCTGCGTGCTGTTCGCGGGCCCCGACCGGGGCTTGCCCGAGCGCGAGTGGCTGGCCGGCCTGTTCGCGGCCGAGACGATCAGCGATACCGAGCGCATGGCGCTCCTGACCGGGCGACCGCCGAACGGCCAGGCCGCGCGCGGACGCATGGTCTGCGCCTGCTTCGGCGTGGACGAGACGCGTATCCGGGCCGCGATCCGCGAGCAGGGGCTGGCCACCTGCGAGGCCGTCGGTGCGGCCCTCGAGGCCGGGACCAACTGCGGCTCCTGTAGCCCCGAGATCCAGACCCTGTTGAATGAAGAAGCCGAGGCGCCCACGGACCCCGTGGCGCGGGAGGGATAAGCATGGAACACCTGCCGATCTATATGCAGTTGCACGGCCGCGAGGCCCTGGTGGTCGGGGCCGGGCCGGTGGCCACGCGCAAGGCCGCGCTGCTGCTGGAGGCCGGGGCGCGGGTGCGCCTGCGGGCCCCCGAGTACAGCGCCGCCGCCGAGCGCCTGCTGCGCGAACAACCGGGGGCGATCCGCCGCGATCCGGGGATCTATGACACCGAATGCCTGGCGGGGGTGGCGATCGTGATCGCCGCGACCGACGACGCGGCGGTGAACCGTCAGGTCTCGGAGGACTGCATCGCGCGTTCGATCCCGGTGAACGTGGCCGACCAGCCCGAGCTGTGCAGCTTCATCCTGCCGGCGATCGTGGAGCGCGGGCCGCTGACCATCGCGATCGGCTCCGGTGGCCGCGCCCCGGTGCTGGTGCGCCTGCTGCGCGCGAAGATCGAGAGCCTGATCCCGGCCGGCTATGGCCGGCTCGCCGATCTCGCCGGGCGTCTGCGCGACCGGGTGCGCACCCACTTTGACAGCGTGAACGCGCGCCGCGCGTTCTGGGAACGGGCCTTTGCCGGGCCAGCCACCGAGTTCGCCCTGGCCGGGCGCATGGACGCGGCCGAGGCGCGCCTGGAGCAGGAGCTGGCGGATGCCTCGGCCCGCACGCCGGGCGAGGTCTACCTGATCGGCGCCGGGCCGGGCGATCCCGACCTGCTGACCTTTCGCGCGCTGCGCCTGCTGCAGCAGGCGGATGTGGTCGTCTACGACCGGCTGGTGTCCTCCGAGGTGGTGAACCTGGCCCGGCGCGAGGCCGAGCGCTTCTATGTCGGCAAGGAGCGCGACCATCACTGCGTGCCGCAGGAGGAGATCAGCGCGCTGCTCTCCCGACTGGCGCGCGAGGGCAAGCGCGTGGCGCGGCTGAAGGGCGGCGACCCGTTCGTGTTCGGCCGGGGCGGCGAGGAGCTGGATGTGCTGGCGCGCGACGGCGTGGCCTACCAGGTCGTCCCCGGCATTACCGCGGCCAGCGGCTGCGCCGCCTATGCCGGCATACCGCTGACCCACCGCGACCATGCTCAGTCGGTGCGGTTCATCACCGGCCATACCCGCGAAGGGCGGCTGGATGTGGACTGGTCGCAGCTGACCAGTACCCGCGAGACCCTGGTGTTCTACATGGGCCGCAAGGGCGTGGGCGAGATCTGCCGGGGGCTGAAGGGTGCCGGCCGCGCCGGGCAGACCCCGGCGGCGATCATCGAGAACGGCACCACCGCCCGCCAGCGCGTGGTCAGCGGCACGCTGGATAAGCTGGCCGCGCGTGCCGAGCGCGAGCAGGTGGGTTCGCCCAGCCTGATCGTGATCGGCGAGGTAGCGGCCTGCCACGCGCGTCTGGCCTGGTTCCAGCCGGATGCCGGGGCCGCCACGGTGTTTCCGCAGCCGATGCCGATGTCGGGGCCGGGGTCGCGGGCCGCGGCGGCGAGCGCGGCGTGACGGCCGCATCCGTCCTGCCGGAGGTGGCGGCCAGTGGCCTCGCGGGTCGCCGCGTCGCCTTGCCTGAGAGCCGGGCGCTGGAGGTCTTCGCCGGTCTGCTGGAGCGGCGCGGGGCCGAGGTCTGGCGCTGTCCCCTTATCGCGATCCACGACAGCCCCGACCGCACGGCGATCGAGGCCTGGCTGCACCGGGCGATCGAGGCGCCGTTCGACCGCCTGATCTTCCTGACCGGCGAGGGCTTCACCCGCCTGACCGGTTTTGCCCGGAGTGCCGAACGCGAGGACGCCTGGCTGGCGGCCGTGGCGCGGACGCCGACCCTGGTGCGCGGCCCCAAGCCGGGGCGGGCAATGAAGCCCTTCGGCGTGCGGCCGGATGCGATCGCGGCCACACCGACGACCGAGGGCATCATCGAAACCCTTTCCGGACAGGATCGGGCCGGGCAGCATCTGGCCGGGCAGCGTATCGGGGTGCAGCTCTACGGCGCGGAACCCAACCGCCGCCTGCTCGAGTTCCTGGAGCAGGCGGGCGCCGAGGTCTTTCCCGTCTGGCCCTACCGCTATGCGGACGCCGCCGCGACCGGGCGCGTGACCGGGCTGATCGAGGCCCTGATCGCGGGGGAGGTGGATGCGATCGCCTTCACCAGCCAGGCCCAGGTGCGGCGCCTGCTGCGTGTCGCCCGTGACTCGGGGCATCAGGACACGCTGCTGGCAGCGCTCGGCCGGACCGTCGTCGCCGCGATCGGCCCGGTGGTGGCCGAGGAACTGCGCACCCACGGCATTTCTCCCGCGGTGGTCCCCGAAGGCCGCTACTTCATGAAGCCGCTGGTCTCGGCGCTTACCCGGCATCTGCGGGCGGCTGCGTAGGGAACTTGTGGCCCGGGCGGATGGCCCACGGATTGAATCCCCTGCGGTGATCCGGGCCATGAAACCAACGTCCACACGGCGTTCGCGCCGATCCTTCCTGCGCTGGATGGCCGGCTCCGCCCTTGCGGCCGGTGCCGGCTCGCCGGTCACCGCCAGGGTCGCCACCGCCGCGCCCATGCTCTTGCCGACCACGTACGGGCGCAGGTCCGTGTAACGTTCGTCCAGGGCGCGGAGCAGGGCGCGGGCGTCGACGGCCAGGGCCGTGTGGCCGGCCCAGTACCCGGCCGAGTCGGTGCGGCCGAAACCGCGCTGGTCCGGGGCGTAGACCGCAATGCCGCTGGCGGCCAGCGGGCGTGCGAGGGCGTGCATGCTGCCGCCGTAGTCATTGAAACCGTGCAGGGCGAGGACCACCCGTTCGGGCTCGCGCGGACCCCAGCGGCGCAGCGGCAGTTCGCTCCCGTCGGGCATCCGGGCCAGACCCTGTTCCAGCCGCGCGGGCTCGGGATTCTCGGTGGCCGGTGCGGGAAGGCCGGCGGGCGTGGCGGCGCAGCCACCGAGCAGCAGGCCGACCAGCAGTGCCGGGATGAGACGGGCGAGGCGTGTCATGCGCGCTCCGGAGGCGGCGGGGGGGTCAGGGCTTGCTGCGCAGGTCCAGGTCATAGAGGTTGTCGCCGCCCAGCCGGAACTCGCGAAACGGCGGTCGCAGTGCCCGCGACAGCGAGTCGATCGGAGGCAGGGTGATGCCCGGGCGGCCGGAGCCGATGATCATCGGGGCGATGGTGAGATGCAGGCGATCCAGGGTGTCCGCGGCCAGGAAACGCGAGACGGTACGCCCGCCGCCCTCCACCAGCAGGCGGTTCAGGCCGCGCGCCTCGAGGTGGTCGCGCACCCGGCGGGGGGCAAAGCGTTCGCGCTGTTCGCCGTCGGCCATTACCGTCTCGACGGGCAGCTCCGCGCGTTCCACGTGGGCCGGCAGGTGATCGGGGGCATGCCCGGGCTTGTGCAGGACCAGGGTGGTCGGCCCGCCGGCCGCGAACACCTTGTGATCGGCCGCGAGGCGGCCTTCGGGGTCCAGCACCACGCGCAGCGGATTGCGGCCCTCGACCTCGCGCACCGTCAGCTGCGGGTCGTCGCTGGCGACGGTGCCGGCACCCACCACGATGGCATCCACCAGGGCCCGCAGTCGGTGCAGGTGGCGGATGTCCTCCGGTCCGGTCACGTACTGGGAGTGCCCGGTATGCGTCGCGATCCGTCCGTCGAGACTCTGTCCCAGCTGGCCGATGGCGATGGTGTCGGGTTCGAGGATCGGGCCGTAGAGGTCCAGGACCTCGTGGGCGGCCGGGGCCAGCGGGCCCGGCAGGGGCTGGCAGGCCGCATTGTCACAGCGGGTCAGCAGCCATCGCCAGGCCCGCGCTTCGGTGATGATTTCTTCGCTCATGGCTTCTCCCCGAGCAGGGTTTGGGGACGGCGGCGGGGCAGTTGGGGTAGTCTGACCGTTCGAGGAGCTAACTTCATCAACCCGACTCCGTATGGAAGTACCCGATGCACAACGCCGATCGCGGGATCTTTGACCTTCGCCGGGGCCATCCGATTCGTGTCAGCGGTTCCGGAACGGATGTCCTTGCAGCGGCCGTCGAGGGCCTGACACCGGGACAGCTCGATCGTCTGACCGTGATGACCGGCGGACGGCCCCGTCTGATTCTAACCCCCCACCGGGCGTCGGCAATGGGCTGGCCGCAACCGCTGGAAGAAGGCTGGGAAGGCGTGGCGCTGCAGCCGACCGGCACGGTGGATCCGGAATCGCTGTTTGTCCTCGCCAGCGCGCCCGAAGGCTCCGATGATGCCAGTTCCGCCGCCCGCCTGCTGGAAGGCGCGGTGCTCCAGCGCGCCGGCGAGAGCGAGGCCGCCGCGCTGGAGCTGGTTCGTGCCGGTCGGCTGCTGCCGGCGGTGGTGACGGCCTTCATCCCCGATCCGGAGCCCGAGGCGATCGCCTCGGCGGTGGCAGACGGCATGCTGCTGGACGTGGACGCCGCGCAGGCGCGCGAGGTGGCGGAGCATCCGCGCCTGGAGCTGGCGCATGTCAGCGAGGCCCCGGTACCGCTGGCGGACGCTCCGGTGACCCGGTTCATGCTGTTTCGCGAGGGCAACGGGATCCAGGAACACGTGGCGGTGGTGATCGGCGAGCCGAGCCGCTGGCCGGATCCGGTGCCGGTGCGCCTGCATTCGGCCTGCCTGACCGGCGACCTGTTCGGCAGCCTGCGCTGCGACTGCGGGGATCAGCTGCGTCGCGGGGTCAAGATGATCAACGACAGCGGTGGCGGGGTGCTGCTGTATCTCGCTCAGGAAGGCCGCGGCATCGGTCTGGCCAACAAGCTGCGCGCCTACACCATGCAGCATGCCGGCATGGACACCATCGACTCCGACTGCCAGCTCGGCTTCGGTGCCGACGGGCGCCGCTACGAGGCGGCGGTAGAGATGCTGGAGTTCCTCGGGATCGACCGTGTGCGCGTGCTGACCAACAATCCTGCCAAGATCGACGCCCTGCGTGCCGGCGGGATCGAAGTGGCGTCGCGCGAGCCGGTGCATGGCACCGTCAACCCGCACAACCTGCGCTATCTCAGCACCAAGGCGGATCGTGGCGGGCACTGGCTGGAAGAACTGCTCGCCGCCGAGGCCGAGCGCGGCTAGGGGGGTGCTCAGACCCCCTTGATCTGATCGTCGCGCCAGGCGTAGAGGAAGCGCTGCTGCGACTCGGTCAGGGTGTCGAGGCCGATGCCCAGGGTCTCCAGCTTGAGCTCGGCCACCTCGCGGTCCACCGCGTCGGGCACCGGGTGGACACCGGGCTCCAGCCCCGCCGCGCGCTCGACCAGATGGCAGGCGGCGACGATCTGCATGGCGAAGGTCTGATCCATCACCTCGGCCGGGTGGCCCATGGCGGTGGGCGTGGCCAGATTCACCAGCCGGCCCTCGCAGACCAGATGCAGGCGGCGGCCGTCGGCCAGGCGATACTCCATGATGCCCGGCCGCGCTTCGTGCGGCGGCTCGACGCTCAGCCCCGCCAGCGCCTCGGCGTCGATCTCCACGTTGAAGTGGCCGGCGTTGGCCAGCAGCGCGCCGTCGGCCATCGCCTCGAAGTGCTCGGCGCGGATCACGTCGCGGTTGCCGGTGGTGGTGATGAAGATCTCGCCCCAGGCGGCCGCCTCCAGCATCGGCATCACCTCGAAGCCGGCCATGTGGGCGCGCAGTGCCTGGCGCGGTTCGATCTCGGTGATCGCCACCCGCGCCCCCAGCGCCCGCGCCTTGGCGGCGATGCCGAGACCGCAGTCACCAAAGCCGGCCACCACCACCCGCTTGCCGGCCAGCAGCAGATTGGTGGTCAGCAGCAGGTTGGTGAGCGACGACTCGCCGGTGCCGTGGATGTTGTCGAACTCGTGCTTCATCGGCGTGTTGTTCACCGCATAGGCGGGGAACGGCAGGGCGTCGGCGCGCGCCATCGCCTGCAGCCGCTGCACGCCGGTGGTGGTCTGCTCGCACATGCCGATGAACTCGTCGAGCAGCGCCGGGCGCTGGTGGACCAGCCGCGCAGTCAGCTCGGCGGCGTCGTCGAGGATGAAGCTCGGTCCGTGGTCCAGCGCCTGCAGGTGCAGAGCTTCCAGCTCTTCCTCGGAGACCCCGCGCCGGGCGTAGCCGGTGATGCCGTCCTGCTCGTTGAGGGCGGCGACCACGTCGTCCTGGCTGGAGCCCGGCTCGCTGCCGGTGAACACCACCTCGGCGCCGGCGGTGGCGAGCGTCTCGACGAACACGCCCGTCTTGGCCTCCACATGGGAGCAGACACCCAGGGTGATGCCGGCCAGCGGCCGGCTGTGGCCGAGGCGTTCACGCAGGGCGGCGTGCACCGGCATGTGCTCCCGTGCCCAGGCGAGTTTCTGGCGACCCTGTTCGATGTCCGCGGCCATGACGTCCTCCCGTGAATGCGAAAGGCGGGAGTGTGCCGCGCCCCGGTGGGGACGTCCACCGTCGTCAGAGCAGGGCCACCACGAGGATGGCCACCAGGCCCAGGGCGAGCAGGCCGAGCATGACCACGGGCGAGGCCCCCGCGGCACGCTGCGCCCGCCGGCCCGCGCGGCCCTTGAAGGTCATCGCCAGGGCATGCGAGGCGGCATCGAGATGAGCATGCAGTTCCGCGTGCAGCCGCCGCGACCGTTCTTCATCGAGGGGTTCGAGAATCCGGCCTTCGACTCGTGCCCGGCCGTTGTCGAAGCCGACGGTCACGATATCCACCGGCCAGTGGCGTTCGGCGCGGAACAGGTCGACCAGCGCGGTCTGCGCGCTGGGGCTGGTCCTGAGGGCCTCGTGATCTGCTGCAGAGGCGGCGCTAATGCGCACACGCCGGGTCAGCCGTGAATCCGGCAGGGGGCGTTCCAGCGGCCCCAGCAAAGGGCGCAGCAGGCGCTGCCACCAGCGTCGGCGCCGGAGGATCAGACGAAGGTCCGGCGGGGCGTCCCGCTCGATCCGGAGCAGGTCGCCGGACGCGGCTGCCTGCGACGGGGTCCCGGGGGACGCGCCCGATGCGGGCCCGGGCAGGTCCGCGCGCAGCGGGGCGGGGTGCCCGGGCGGATGCATGGGTGAATGCATGGGTGAAGGTCCCTCCGATTCAGCATCTTGGCCAGACCTTGAGGGAATTCACACGGCGGAACAATACACCCAATGGGCCATTCCGTTAGCCGGGCGTGAAGCCGCGCGGCCCGCGCCGCGTCGGGCTACTGCATGACCCAGTTGCCGTAGACGTCGCGGCAGGCGGTGCCGGTGATGGTCTCCGCTTCGCCGTCGATGGTCGCCAGCACTTCGTATTCGCGGCACGGGCGGCCGTCGCGTTCATAGGTACGTTTCGGCGTGGCCCGGTACTGCTGTCCGGTGTTGGGATTGCGCCACTCCCGGGTTTCGCGGTCGGGGGCGGTCTCCAGGGTCTGCTGCACGCGCATGCGGTCGACCTCGTCCATGGAGCGGCCGATGGCACCGCCAATGGCCGCACCGGCGAGGGTCCCCGCGATGGTGGCGGCCATCTGCCCGCGGCCGCCGCCGATCTGGCTGCCGATGACGCCCCCGGCCGCGCCGCCGATGACCGCGCCGGTCTGTTCGCGGGTGGGAGGGTGGGTGCAGGCGGCCAGGGCCAGGGCGGTGCCGCCAACGATGGTGACGATGAGGGACTGGCGAACGAACTTCATGGTTTTCTCCCCACGGCCGCCCACCGCGCCGCGTGAATGCGGACCTGCAGCCTTGACGTGCCGTTGTAATGGTTCCATTCAGGAGACCCCGCAAGCTGTATCCGGGTTCCCGGCGGCCACGGATCCCGTGCATCCGGTTCCAGCGCATTGAACCAGATCCCCTGCAGGTCACCATCGGCCGTCTCCAGACGCAGCCGCAGATGGCGTCCGTCGCCCATCCGGCGCAGGCCGCGCAGTTCGCCTTCCCAGACGAACACCGGGCGCGGGAAACCGCGGCCCCAGGGGGCGAGGGCGTCGATCTGCTCGAGGGTCCCGGCCGCCAGGGCACGCGGGGACGGGCCCTCGCCATCGATCTCCAGCACCGGGCCGGGTGTCCAGCCGTGCTCGCGCTGACTGTCGGCGCAGACCCGTTCCCAGGCCCGGGCCAGGCGTTCGCGGTCGGCGCGGGCCAGCGTCAGGCCGCCTGCCTGCGCGTGGCCGCCGTATTTCTCCAGCAGATCGGGTTCGGCGGCGGCCATCGCGGCGAATGCATCGGCGACATGGAAGCCGGGCACCCCGCGCGCGGAGCCGGTCACCCGCCGGTCGCACTCCCATACCGGCGATACGCACAGCACCGGCAGGCCGCGGGCCTCGACCATGCGCGAGGCGATGATGCCGTGTACCCCCGGGTGGCCGTCGGGCAGCCACAGGCACAGACCCGAGACCCCGCGGGCGGCGGCCCGGGCGGCCTCCTCGCGGGCACGCACGGTGAGCTCGCGCTCGATGCGGCGCCGGTTTTGGTTCTCTTCGTCCAGAGCCGACCACCAGTGCTCGGCTTCCGCTTCGTCCTCCGCCAGCAGGAAGCGGACCCCGGCCATTGCCTCGTCCAGGCGGCCGCGGGCGTTGATGCGCGGGCCCAGGCCGAAGGCCAGGTCGGATTCATCCAGCGGGCGCTCCCCGCCGGTGAGCCGCCGCGCCGCGACCCGCCAGCAGGGGCGGGTGTCGTCGGCGTTCATGCGCCGCAGGCCCTGATGGACCACCACCCGGTTGTTGAGGCTGTCGCCCAGCGTCACGCAGTCGGCCACGGTGCCCGCGGCCACTTCGGCCAGCAGGTCGATCAGCAGTGCCCGCCCGGCGGCATCCTCGCGCCCGGTGTCCTGCTGGCGCAGGCGGTGGACGCGCATCAGCAGCAGCCAGGCCACCATGCAGCCGGCGATGGCGGGGTCGCCATAGCGGCTGTCGCTGCGCGCCGGGCTGACGCAGGCCAGCGCCGAGGCGGGCACGCCGTCTGTCGGGATCACGTGATGGTCGGTGACGATGGTGTCGATGCCGGCGGCGTGCAGGCGGGCGATGCGTGCCTCGTCGCCGGATCCGTTGTCGGCGGTGATTACCAGATCCGGCCGGGGGTGGGCGGCGAGGATACGGTCGGCCAGGGCATCGGACAGGCCGTAGCCCTCGCGCAGCCGGTGGCCGATCCAGGACTGCAGACGCACCTCCGGGTGACCCAGTACCCGGGTCAGGCCGCGATACAAAAGCGCGTGACTGGTGACCCCGTCGACGTCGTGGTCGGTTTCCAGGGCCACGGTCTCGCCGGCCTCCAGCGCCCGCAGGATGCGCCGTGCCGCCGTGTCCAGATCGGGCAGGGCATCGGGGGGCGTCAGGGCGCGCAGCGGGCGTTCGACGAAGCCGGCCCGCAGGACCTGCGTGTCGGTCTCGCTCACCCGGGCGGCGATCAGGCGGGCCTGCAGCGGGGTCAGTCCGGCCGCGCGCGCCGCGGCCTCCACGTCCGGGTCCGGCTGGCGCCGGACCCAGGTCGGCTCCGGCGGGGGCGCAAGGTTCTGATCAGGCGGGGGATCCGTGCTGGACATCGGGGCACCGCGACCGTGGGTCGTCGGGAAACGGGCGCACAGGATAGAGGGGGCGGCGCGTACCGGGAAGTGTCCCGTCCGCGGGCAGGGCAACGCCCGTCCCGGGAAGCGGTTCGGTCCGTCAGTGGTCGGACGCCGCCGCGGGCCACAGGGCCGGCCACAGGCGCAGGGTCAGCAGCGCCAGCCCGGCCGTGGCGAGGGTGATCCCGGCGGCGGCCAGTGCCGGACCGACGAGCCAGCCGCCGATGGCGGTGACGGCGGCCCCGGCGTTGAGCAGGCCCCACTGGGTCCAGGACCACGGGCCCGCGCGCACCGGCCGCTCCATGAACCGCGGGATCATGTGTTCCGCCAGCCCGGCGATGAACGGGGTGATAAAGCCGAGCAGGAAGACATGCAGCGCACCCGGCCATGGCCCGTCGGGTGGCAGCAGGCCGCCGTGCAGCGCCAGCAGGCCCCCGGCGATCGCCAGCCACACGACCGCGGACAGCAGATGGGCACGGCTGGACGGCGCCAGGGCGATGCCCACCGGCGCCGAGTGGCCGCTGCGCTCGGGCGTGCCGGCCACGATTTCGCGCGCCTCCTCCGGACTCTGCACACCGACCCCGCGCAGTTCGCCGTCCACGACCAGTGCGGGGACGGTCTTCAGGCGCAGCCGCTGGACCAGTTCGCGGCCTTCGGGCGTGCCCATGTCCACCACGCTGAAGTCGAACTCGCGTTCGGCCGCGATCTGGCTCCACACGGCCTCGGCCGAATCGCAGGAGGGGCACCACTGAGAGACAAGAAGCTGTACGCGCATGCGTGCCTCCGGGATCAGTCGGCGCAGCGCATGCACTGCACGCCGTAACGTTCGATCCACTGTTCCAGCGACTCGCGGGCCCGCTCCCCGGTGTACAGGTGCTCGCGCGCGGTCTCGGGGTCGTCCGGGCGCAGGCGCAGCAGCCAGGCCTCGTCGTAGGGTGCACGGTTGACCAGGTCGGGCTGTGCGGTCACCGCGGTATTCACCTCCTCGATGGTGCCGTCGAACGGTGCGGGCACTCCGCCGGCCCATTTGCCGGATTCCAGCCGTGCCAGCGTCTTGCCCTGCCTGCGGTGCGTGCCGGGGCGCTTGAACGTGGTGTACTGCAGGCGCCCGGCCATGGTCTGCGCCGGGTCGGTCAGCCCCAGGGTAAAACAGCCGTCGGCCTCCTCGCGGGCCCACAGGTAATCCAGATCGTAGTAGAGATCCTCGGGGATCTCGCAGCCGCGATATTCGCTCATGATCAGGCCTCCCCGGGGCCGCGCCGGCGCACCGTGAGCAGGATGTTGAGGGTGAACAGCAGCATGGCCGCCCAGGTCAGCAGGCCCCCCGCGAGCAGGATCTCGCGGCTGCCGGCCAGCCAGCCGGCGGCCATCGCCGGCAGACCGGCGTTGGCCAGCACGAACTGGGCATCGGCGGTGCGCTCGGAAAACAGGTTGCGTCCCGAAAAGCGGGGCAGGGCATGGAGGCCGATCCCGTAGATCATCATGGTGACGAAGCCCAGCAGCATCAGGTGGGCATGCAGGCGCACCGCATCGCCGGTGATCGTGCCCGGCGCCAGCAGCCAGAGGACGGCCACCCCGCCACCGAGCAGGGCATAGACGAGAGCGATGGTGATGAACAGACGGTTGCGCGTCAGCACGCCTTTCTCCATTCCGAAAAGATTTATACTGAATCAACCTTATAGTCGGAAGGTGTCGGGGTCAACGTATCTGTGCTAGAGAAAAAGGGGTTTTGCAATCCACGGTAAGAAAATAGAACTTGCTAATTACATACATCTGCGATTAGCGTTCCCGGCTCCACCTGAATACCGAGGAATGTCTGCATGCTGGAATCCGGGACCCGCGAGATCGTCAAATCCACCGTGCCCGTGCTGGCGGAGCACGGCGAAACCATCACCCGGCGTTTCTATGCCCGGATGTTCGAGGCCCATCCGGAGCTCAGGAACGTCTTCAACCAGGCGCATCAGGCCGCCGGTGAACAGCCGCAGGCCCTGGCCCGGGCAGTGATGGCGTGGGCCGAGCACATCGACGAGCCGCAGGTGCTGGAAGACACCGTGCGCCGGATCGCACACTAGGGAAACACTGATCAATGTACACGTTCGCGCTCGAGTCGCTTTTGCGTGCGAACAAGGCGCGGCGACCGCCGTGCAGTCATTCTGCACAAGGGAGCCGCAACGCCGTGCGCGCGCCCGTTTTTGATCAACAACGGGCGGCCGAGCCCCTTCGGGGTTGGCACCCCAGGTTCCCCGATCCTGCGTTGCGGCCCTTGCCGGTAGAACCACTACCGGCTGCGCACCGCGCCTTGTCTCGGAAAACCTGGGGTGCCAACGCGAACGTGTACATTGATCAGTGTTTCCCTAGTGACACCGGTGACACGGAGGTGACGGGCGCGATGTTCGACGCGTGCCGCCGGGTACGGGGCATGTTAAATTAGTCAAAGCTAATACAAGGGCCGGCCCCGGCGTTGCGCGCGGGCCGGCCTTTCTGCAAGAGGTCGGTGCCATGCAGCTTACCCGCCATACGGACTATGCACTGCGCGTGCTTCTGTTCGTGGCCGTGCAGCCCGATGGTGGCCGCACCACGGTCTCGGAGATCAGCGAGCGCTTCGAGGTCCCGCGCAACCACATGGTGAAGATCGTGCACCGCCTGGGGCGGCTCGGCTATCTGGCCAACCGGCGTGGCAAGGGCGGAGGGATCTGGCTGGCGGTGGCGCCCGAGGAGATCAACCTCGGCGAAGTTGTGCGCAACATGGAACCCACGCTGGAAGTGATCGACTGCACCCGGCCATGGTGCCCGGTCGCGCCGGCCTGCCGCCTCAAGCCCCTGCTCGACGAGGCGCGCGACGCCTTCCTCGCCGTGCTCGACCGCTACACCCTCGCCGACATCGTTCGCAACGAAGCCCGTCTGCGCACCCTGCTGCAGATCGAACCGCACGCCCCCGACGCCGGCTGAGCCGACCCGCCCATAAAAAAGGGCCCTCCGGATGGAGGGCCCTCGGGGATCTGCCCGGGGTCGCCGGGCAGCGTGCGGCTTAGTTGGAGAAGTAGCGCACGGTCGGGTCGGCCATGTAGGCGCCCACGTCTTCCGGGTCGGCCGGGGTGACGCCGTCGATCAGGTCTTCTTCGGTGTAGTCGGTGTTGGGCAGGAAGATGGCGCAGGTCTCGACCTTCGCACCGTTGTTGATCAGGTTCATCAGCAGCTGCTGGGCGTTGCGGTCGGCGGGCTGCATGGTCGCGCCGTCAAAGTCGTCGGTCGCCATCTTGGCGGCCGGGCCGCACAGCAGCACGCGCACTTCCTGACCCTGACCCATGGCCTGGTTGCTCAGCACCATCGACATGAACTGGGTGTGGCTGTCACCGGAGGTGACGCTGGAGAACATCTTCGAGGGTTCGTCGGCCTGAACGGCGCTGGCGCCGGCAAAGGTCAGGACAGCGGCGGCTGCAAGGGTCTTCATGGTACGCATGGGGTACGTCTCCCGTTTGGCTGGTATGTAAGCGTTTCCGAATGTAGTCCAATGCTTATATGGAATGCAAATCAGACTGCGTCCAGATGTCGATTGCGTCGCATCGGGTGCTTCGTTGTTCGCGCGGATTCCCGGGGGGTGCGGCACGCGGCTCCTTTCGGGAGGCAGGTCTTTCGCCGGAATCTCACCAGTAGATGCGGGACGGGGAAGGAAGTTCCCGGGCCGGCGGCGGAACCGTGAACCGGCCGATGCTGTCATCCTGTATTCAGAGCGACTGGGGAGGACGTGATGCTGGAGACGCTGGACAGGACGAACCGGCGCGGCGCGCGCGACCGGGCCAGAGGCCCCCGCGGGCGCACCGCGATCATGGGTGCGCTGCTGCTGACGCTGCCGGCCCTTGCCGGTGCGCAGATTGAGACCGCACCGGCCGAGGAGGGCGCCGGCCCGTGGACCGAGGATGCGCCGCCGCTGGTGAAGCTGGAACGCTTCTTCCGTGACCCGGAATACGCCTCCGCGCGGATCTCCCCGGACGGCGATCGTGTCGCCTTCCTGCGACCCTACGAGGGGGCGATGAACATCCATGTGGTGGCGCGGGGCGAGCCGGTCGAGCAGGCTCAGCCGGTCACCACCGAAGAGCGTTCGGTCTCGGGCTTTTTCTGGTCGCGCGACGGCGAGTACCTGCTGTACGCGCGGGACGCCGACGGTGACGAAGACTTCGAGATCCGGGCCCTGCAGGCCCCGGAGACCCCCGACCCGGAGGCCGACGGATATCCCGACTCACGCGCACTGGCCGGAGGTGACGGGGTGCAGGCGCGGATCATCCATGTACCGCGAGAGGCGCCGGAACATCTGTTCGTGGGGCTGAACGAGCGCGATCCCCGGCTGCACGACGTCTACCGCGTCGACATCGCCAGCGGTGAGCGCGAGCGGGTGGTGAAAAACACCGCGGAGATCGAAGGCTGGCATTTCCACGAGGGCGAGCTGCGCAAGGCGACGCGCACCACCGGCGACGGAGGGAGCGAGATCCTGCGCGTCGATGGCGAGGACGACTTCCGGCAGATCTACGCCTGCGAGTTCGGCGAGAGCTGCTCTGTGGCCGGATTTCACAAGGATGGCGCCAGGCTCTATCTGCGCACCAACGCGGGCGAGGATCGCGATCTGAGCGAGCTGGTCCTGTTCGACCCGGATTCCGGCGAGGAGACCCGGGTGCACCGCGACCCGGAAGGCGAAGTCGATCTCGGTCGCGCGCTGTTTTCCGACGAGGACCACCGCCTGCTGGCCACGCAGTACACCGGCGACCGGCAGCGGATCTACGCGCACGACGAGGAATTCGAGCAGGCGCTGGACTGGCTGCGCTCGGAGCTGGGTGACGCGGAGCTGTCGTTCTCCTCGCGAACCCGTGACGAGGACGTGTGGACCGTGGGCGTGCAGCGCGACGTCGATCCCGGCAGTGCCTGGGTGGCGGATCTGCGCGAACGCGAACTCGAACGCCTGTATCGCACCCGGCCGGATCTTCCCGAGGATGTGCTGGCGTACATGGAGCCGATCCGCTACGAGGCCCGTGATGGCACCGAGATCCCGGGCTACCTGACCCTGCCGCGCGGGGCGGAGGCCGAGGACCTGCCCCTGGTGGTGATGCCGCACGGCGGTCCCTGGGTGCGCGACACCTGGGGCTACAGCGGACAGGTGCAGTTCCTCGCCAACCGTGGTTACGCCGTGCTGCAGCCGAATTTCCGCGGTTCCTCCGGTTTTGGCAAGGTGTTTCTCAATGCCGGCAATCAGGAGTGGGGCACCGGCGTGATGCAGCACGACGTGACCGACGGGGTGAAACATCTGATCGACGAGGGCATCGCCGATCCGGATCGGGTGGCGATCTATGGCGGCTCCTACGGGGGGTATGCGGCCCTGGCCGGGCTGACCTGGACCCCGGAGCTCTACGCCGCCGGGGTGTCGATGGTCGGCCCGTCCAGCCTGATTACCCTGATGGAATCCATCCCGCCCTACTGGGAGGCCGGGATCAAGCGCATGCACGGGCGTGTGGGTGACCCGGACGATCCGGAGGACCGCGAGCGGCTGAAGGAGCAGTCGCCGCTGTTCCACGTCGACCGCATCGAGTCGCCGCTGCTGGTGGCCCAGGGGGCCAACGACCCGCGCGTCAAGCAGGCCGAGTCGGACCAGATCGTGGCGGCACTGCGCGACGCCGGGCATCCGGTGGAATACCTGCTGGCGCTGGACGAGGGCCACGGTTTCGTCAACGAGACCAACCGCCTGGCGTTCTTTGCCGGCCTGGAGGGCTTTCTCGCCGAGCATGTCGGCGGGCGTCGGCAGGCGGAATACCCGGAGCCGGTGCAGGAACGCCTGGAGCTGCTGCGTCAGGACATCGATGAGGTCGAGGCCCCGTGAGCGCCGGCGATGGCCGCCGCCCGGGCCTGGGGCCCGAAGATGTCGAGGTCCTCGAGCGCGAGTCGCTGTTCGAGGGCTTCTTCCGTATGGCCCGCTATACGGTGCGCCACCGGCTGTTCGGCGGTGGCTGGAGCCGGCCGCTGACGCGCGAGCGCTTCGAACGCGGACATGCGGCCGTGCTGCTGCCCTATGACCCGGTGGCCGACCGTGTGGTGCTGATCGAGCAGTTCCGCATCGGCGCGCTGGAGAAGCCGGCCGGACCCTGGCTGCTGGAGTTCGTCGCCGGGGTCATCGAACCGGGCGAGGAGCCGGAAGCCGTGGTGCGGCGCGAGGCCTTCGAGGAAGCGGGGGTGAACCCGGCGCGCATCGAGTTCATGCAGGAGGTGTATGTCAGCCCCGGCGGCAATTCCGAGTCGCTGCGGATCTACTGCGGCGAGGTGGACAGCCTCGGCGCCGGGGGCGTGCACGGACTGGATGCCGAAGACGAGGACATCCGGGTGTTCACCGTGCCCTTCGACGAGGCGATGCAGCTGCTGCGCGACGGCCGGATCGACTCGGCGGCTCCGGTGATCGCGCTGCAGTGGCTGGCCCTCAATCGCGAGCGGCTGCGGTGCGAATGGGGAGCGGGTGCCCGGGCGGATGAGCCGCGTCGCTGAAGCCCCCCGGTCCGGACCGGGTTGCGTTGACGCATGGCGGGTGGCTTCCGGATAATTCCCTGCTCGAGACAAGGGCGCAACCGCCGTCCGGGGAGGGTTTGTGGCGCAGGAATACCTGCTCCGCCTGTATGTGACGGGGCAGACGGCCCGGTCCGCACGGGCACTGGCCAATCTGCAGGCCATTTGTGAAGAGGAACTCCAGGGACGCTATCGGATCGAGGTGATCGACGTGCTCGAAAATCCCGAGCGCGGCGAGAACGAGCGCATCGTTGCCACCCCCACCCTGATCCGTGAGCTGCCTCCGCCGATCCGCCGCATCATCGGCGATCTCTCCGACCGCGACGAAGTGCTGCACGGGCTGGAGCTGGTGACGCCCGGGCAGCGGGAGTCCCTGCAATGACCGCAGAAATGGGTGGAGGAATCGACAAGCTGGCCACCGGGATCCCGGGGTTCGACGCGATCGCCCGTGGCGGTCTGCCCGAGGGGCGCACCACGCTGGTTGCCGGTACCCCGGGCAGTGCCAAGACCGTGTTTGCCGGCCAGTTCCTGGCCGCCGGCATCCAGCGCGATGCCACCCCCGGCGTGTTCGTGACCTGCGAGGAGTCGCCCGCGGACCTGCGGCGCAATTTCAGTGCATTCGGCTGGCCGATGGCGGACTGGGAAGCCGACGGTCGCTGGACCTTCGTGGACGTGTCGCCGGATCCGGACGAGGAGACGGTGGAGGCCGGCAGCTACGACCTCGGGGCCCTGGTGGCGCGCATCGAGCATGCGGTGGAGCGCAGCGGGGCCCGCCGTCTGGCGATCGACTCCCTGGGCGCGATGTTCTCGCGCTTCCCCGACACGCGCCAGGTACGCCGTGACCTGTTCCGCATCGCCTCCCGGCTGAAGGCCCTGGGCGTAACGGCGGTCATGACCGCCGAACGCGAGACCGAATACGGCCCCGTGGCCCGTCACGGGGTCGAGGAGTTCGTCGCCGACAACGTGGTGATCCTGCGCAACATCCTGGAGAACGAGACCCGCCGGCGCACGCTGGAGATCCTCAAGTTCCGCGGTACGCAGCACCAGAAGGGCGAGTACCCGTTCACCATCCTGCCGGAGGGCGGGCTGATCGCCATCCCGCTGTCGGCGATGGAGCTGACCCAGCATTCCACCGACGTGCGCACGACCTCCGGCAACGACGAGCTGGACCGGATGTGCGGCGGCGGTTTCTACCGCGACTCGATCGTGCTGGTGTCCGGTGCTACCGGCACCGGCAAGACCCTGATGGCGACGGAGTTCACCGCGGGCGGACTGGCCGCCGGCGAACGCTGCATGCTGTTCGCCTTCGAGGAAAGCCGCGAACAGCTGATGCGCAACGCGCGCGGGTGGGGCGTGGATTATGCCCCGGCGGAGGAGGCCGGGAACCTGGCGATCCGCTGCGACTACCCCGAGGCCGCCGGACTGGAGGACCACCTGGTCCGGATCAAGGAGGAGATCGACCGCTTCCGCCCGGACCGGGTCGCCCTCGACAGCCTGACCGCGCTGGAGCGCGTGGCCAGCCCGCGCGGTTTCCGCGAGTTCGTGATCAGCCTGACCTCGTTCATCAAGGAGCGTCAGATTGCGGGGCTGTTCACCGCCTCCACGCCGTCGCTGATGGGCGGCGCCTCGGTGACCGAGGCGCACATCTCCACCCTGACCGATTCCATCATCGTCCTGCGCTATGTCGAGATGCGCGGGCGGGTCCATCGCGGCCTGGCCGTGCTGAAGATGCGCGGCGCGGGACATGACGCCGGGATCCGGCGTTTCAACATCGACGGTCGCGGGATGCATGTCGGCGAGCGCTTCCGTGGCGTGGAGGGTATCCTCGAAGGCCATCCCGTGCATGTGCAGCAAGGAGACGAGGACACATGATGCCGAATCCGGACCTTTCGATGCCCCCGGCCGCGGTGCCCGGCGCCGTGCTGTGGGCGGGCGACGGGGGCGGCGACTTCGCCGGCGCGGGTCCGTCGGGCGATGGCCTGCGGGCGATCCTCGAGGCCTCCGCCGATGCCATCATCGTGGTGGACTCGGCGGGCGTTCTGCGCTATGCCAACCCGGCCGCCAGCCGGCTGTTCGGGCGCGACCTGCAGGCCCTGAGGGGCACCGGGTTCGGTTTCCCGACGGCTCCCGGACGCACCGAGATCGACGTGCTGCCTCCCGGCGAGGCCCCGCGCGTCGCCGAGATGCACGTGACCGCCCTGAGCTGGGACGGGGAGGACGCCAGCCTGGCGATCCTGCGCGATGTCACCGAGCGCAAGGCCATGGAAGACGAGCTGCGCCTGGCGGCCCAGGTATTCGAGAACGCCTCCGAGGGGCTGCTGATCACCGATGCAGGGCAGCGCGTGCTGAAGGTGAACCCCGCCTTCATGTCCATCACCGGGTACCAGCCCGGAGAGGTGCACGGCCGGCCGATGGGCGAACTGCTGGATTCGGAATACCAGGACCCGGCCCTGCTGGAAACCATCGAGGCCGCGGTGCACAGCGCCGGCCGCTGGGAGGGCGAGCTGGTCAAGCGCCGGCGCGACGGCGGGCCCTGCTACACCTGGACCACGGTGATCGCGGTCCGTGGCGAGATGGGGCAGCCGACCCATTTCATCGTGACCTTCGAGGATATCACCCGCTGGAAGGAGGCCCAGCAGCGCCTGGACCATCTGGCGCACGCCGATCCGCTGACCGATCTGCCGAACCGGACCGCCTTCCATCAGCATCTCGATCTGGCGCTGGGGCAGGCGCGGCGCCACGGCGACATCGTGTCCGTGCTGTTCGTGGACCTGGATCACTTCAAGCCGGTCAACGATGCCCTGGGACATGCGGTGGGCGACGAGATCCTGCAGGCCGTGGCCGCACGCCTGCGCGAGACCGTGCGCGAGAGCGACCTGGTCGCGCGGCTGGGCGGGGACGAGTTCATCGTGCTGGTGCGGGATATCCAGCGCGAGGCCGATGCGGGTGTGGTGGCGCAGAAGATCATTGACGCGCTGCGGGCGCCGTTCCACGTGCGTGATCACGAGATCCACATCGGATCCAGTGTGGGCATTGCCGTTTACCCGGAAGACGGGCGCGACGGCGACACCCTGATCCATGCGGCCGATCAGGCCATGTACCGTGCCAAGGATCGCGGGCGCGGGCTGTTCGCGTTCGCGAACAGTGCCGGAGAAACCCCGCCGGTCCCCCCATTCGCGGGAAGGCCGGCGGACTGCGGCTGACCCCTTGATGCCCGGCGCCGGCCGGGTGCCGTCAGGCCGGGCAGGACTCGTCGGGGATCCGGCGGTCGCGTTCCTCGTCGCGCGCGACGGTTGTATGCGTAGTGCCGGCCGTCATCCCGACGGCCACCGGTTCGCCCATCGAGCGGTCGGTGTCGGCGATCGCGGGGGCGGCCCCGGCGAGCATCAGGCCAAGCGCGGCGGTGCCGGCAAATATGAACGTGGTCTGGCGGTGTTGCATGGCGTTCCTCCCGAGTGTCCCGTAGCCCGAGATCGCCTTCCGCGGTCGGGCGCGCAAGACGGACTCCTTAAGCATGGACGGCGATGGTGCGTCCTGCATTCCCCGCGAGTGGTGGGAATGAACCGGCGCGCCAGGCGTCCCATGGATAATCAATAACGACCGCTCGGGGGTTACCTGATGAAGAGACTGCAATGGATGATGGCCGGATGCCTGTGGCTGGTCATGGCCGCTCCGCTGAGTGCCGACGCGGGGAGCGAGGTCGAGGTCCCGGGGCCGAACGAGCGCCTGAGTGATGCCCGCACCAGCGACCTGGAACGGGTGGACGAACTGCAGCCGGTGCGTGTGGCGGAAGACGTGTACGCGATCATTGGCTCCATCGACGGGCGCAGCTACGACAACCTCGGGCTGACCATGAATCTGGGCTTCGTGGTGACCGACGAGGGGGTGGTGCTGATCGACTCCGGTCCGTCGTACGCCTTTGGCGAGATGCTGGAGGCCGCGATCGGCGAGGTCACCGATCAGCCGGTCACCCATGTCATCGGCATCGGTTCGCAGGATCACCGCTGGATGGCCGATGGCTATTTCCGCGAGCAGGGGGGCGAGCTGATCACCCTGGAACGTACGGCCGAGACCCGCAGGGATTTTGCCGACGACCACATCGAACGCATGTCGGGGATCCTCGAAGACCGTTTCGAGGTTACCGAGGCCGTGGTGACCGACGAGCCGCTGGAAGGTGACCGCCACGAGCTGAAGATCGGCGGCACCGAATTCCATCTGGAGTTCTGGGCGGATGCCCATTTCCCCGGCGACGCGGTGGTGTACCTGCCGCAGACCGATGTCTTCTTCTCCGGGGACATGGTCTATCTCGACCGCATGCTGGGCATCCATCCGTGGAGCGATCCGGTGGCCTGGCTGACCGCAGTGGAAAAGCTGGAAGAGAAGGCACCGGCCGCCGTGGTGCCCGGCCACGGGGACGTCGCGGGCATGGACCTCGTGACCGCGGAAACCGGGGACTACCTGCGGTTCGTGATCAGTGGCGTGGAACAGGCGCTGGAAGACTGGGCCTCGCTGCAGGAGGCGGTGGACGACCTTGGTGATGCCCCGCAGTTCGAGCATCTGGAACATTTCGGCGACTGGCATCGGACCAACATCAATCGAACCTATCTCTTCATGGAGTAGGCGTTTCGGGTTTCCGGTTATCCCACCATTCGCGAGGTTCAATGTGCGGTCGATTCCGTGGTCCCGGACGGGGCGTGCGCTGCTGTGGCTGCTCTTTCTCCTCCTGCCGTCGGGTCTGCTGGCCGACGACGTGGCGAAGGAGTTCACCATCGAACTGGATGGCGGGGATCTCCTGGAGGTAGAGACCCTCGGCGAGGCCGAAGGCACGGGTCCGCTGTTCATCTGGCTGATCCCGGCCGCCGAGCATCTGGATGCCCCGCGCGAACTGCTGGGCGAACTGGCGGAGCAGGGCGCCACGGTGTGGGTGGTGGACCTGCTCGATTCGCTGCTGCTGGAACGCTCGAGTTCCACCGTGCGCGGGCTGGAGGGCAAGCCCGCCGCGGCGCTGCTGGAGGAGGCCGGGGCGCGGGGTTACGCCCCGGTGACCCTGGTGGCCTCCGACCGCATGGGCGTGCCCGCGCTGCGCGGGCTGCGCGAATGGCAGGCGGCGACCGACGACCCGGATGCCGTGGCCGGCGCGATCCTGCTGTTCCCCAACCTGTATCGCGGTACCCCCGCCGCCGGCGACGACCCGGAGCTGTTCGGGATCGTGGATGCGACCAACATGCCGGTGGCGGTGTTCCAGCCCGCCGAGGGGGCCCATGCGGCCCGCCTGCCGGAACTGATGCGGCATCTGCACGCGGCCGGCAGCCCGGCGCTGGCGCGCATCATCGCCGGCGAGCGCGACTACTACATGCGTCCCGACGAGGCGGGCAGTGACGCGGTCGGGCGAACCCCGCGGCAGCTGCTGGCCACGGCGCGCGTGCTGGCGGGTCTGCCGCGCCCGGCGCAGGTCGCCGAACTGGACGCGGAACGCGATCAGCCGCTGCGCAGCGAGCACGGGATGGTCGAGCGCGAGCCCGAGGAGCCGCCCGGCTACGAACTGACCGCCGCGCGCGGCGAGACCCACCGGCTGGAGGATCGTGCCGGTCAGGTGACGCTGGTGAACTTCTGGGCCAGCTGGTGCCCGCCCTGCGTGCACGAGATCCCGTCGATGAACCGCCTCGAAGGCTCGTATGACGAGGACGAGTTCGCGATCGTGTCGATCAATTTCCGCGAGTCGCCCGAGCACATCCTGGAATTCATGGAAGAGGTCGAGGTCGATTTCCCGGTGCTGATGGACGAGGATGGGGCGGTCTCGCAGGAATGGGGCGTGTTCGCCTTCCCCAGCTCGTTCCTGCTGGACCGCGAGGGCCGGGTGCGGTATTCCGTGAACGAGGCCATCGAGTGGGACACCGACGAGGTGCGTGACGTGATCGACGAGCTGCGCGACGAACCCGCCCCTGACGCCACGCCCTGAGCCCGTAACCCGAGGAGATCCCTTGTTCGATCTGCGCCGCCTGCTGCCTCTGCTGATTCTCGGCCTGTTCGTGCTGGCGATCGCGGGCACCCTGTGGATGGGGGATCGCAGCGAAGATACCGCCGCCCCGCAGCCCGTGCCGGGCGATCCGGCGGAGCGAAAGGGGGCACTGGTCGACGAGGTGGTGTTCACCGTGGAATCCGACCCCGGCCGCATCACCGCGCTGATCGAACGGGGCTCGCATCATCTGTTTGGCCAGGGGCTGGATTCGGCCACGCTGTTCCGCCAGATCCAGGCTTCGCCCGCGGTGGGGCATCATTTCTCGCGCGGTTCGGTGGCCGAGCTCACGCTGAATCCGGCCGAGTTCGAGGACGGCCAGCTGAACCCCTTCGCCGATCGCGAGATCCGCGAGGCAATGAACTGGCTGGTGGATCGCAGCCATATCGCGGAAGAGCTGTATGGCGGGCTCGCCACGCCGCGTTATCTCCCGCTGAACACCGCCTTTCCGGATTACGCTCGCCTGGCCGGACCGGCGCGCGAGCTCGAGATCCGTTACCGCCACGATGCCGAACGCGCGCGCCGGGTGATCGGCGAACGCATGGAGGCCCTGGGCGCGGAGCGACGCGACGGTCGCTGGTTCCATGACGGCGCGCCGGTCCGCATCCGGGTGCTGATCCGCACCGAGGACAACCGCGAGCGGGTGGGCGACTACGTGGCCAACCGGCTGGAGGACCTCGGTTTCGAGACCGAGCGGCTGTACCGCACCGCGGACGAGGCGACCCGCCTGTGGATCGCCAGTGATCCTGCCGCCGGCCGCTGGCACGTGTATACCGGCGGCTGGATATCCACGGTCATCAACCGCGATGTCGGCGGCGACTTCAACTATTACTACACCCCCCGCGGGCGACCGGACCCCCTGTGGCAGGCCTACGATCCCGATCCCGAGCTGGACGAGCTCGCCGAGCGCCTGGAACGCCGCGAGTATCAGTCCGTGGAGGAGCGCGAGGAGCTGATGGGGCGCGCGCTGGAGCTGGCCATGAAGGATTCGGTGCGCATCTGGCTGGTGGATCAGCAAAGCGTCTGGCCGCATGCCGCGAACCTCGAGGTGGCGGTGGATCTGGCCGGCGGCGTGACCGGTTCCGGCCTGTGGCCCTATACCCTGCGTTTCCGCGACGGCCTGGGCGGACGCGTGGTGGTCGGCACGCCCAGCATGCTGACCGAGCCCTGGAACCCGGTGGCCGGTTCCAACTGGATCTTCGATCAGATGATCCTGCGTTCCCTGTCGGATCCGGCGGCGCTGGCCGATCCGTTCACCGGGCTCTACCGGCCCCAGCGCATCGCGCGCGCCCGGGTCACGGTGGAAGAGGACGCGCCGGTCGGGCGCACGCTGGACTGGGTGGAGCTGGACACCGCCGGGCGCATCGAGGTGCCCGGCGATGCCTGGCTGCGCTGGGACGCCGGAGAGGGGCGCAAGGTGACGGTGGACGAGGCCGAACCGGAGGGCCTGACGGCGCGTTCGCGCACCGAGATCGAATTCCACGACGGGTACCTGGATCGCTACTGGCACGATGGTTCCCGGGTCTCCGTCGCCGACATGATCCTGCCGTGGATTCTGACCTTCGAACGTGCCGACGAGGACAGCGCGCTGTTCGATCCGGGGCATGTACCCACGTTTTCGGTCTATGAGCGGCATTTCCGCGGCTGGCGCATCACGGATACCGACCCGCTGACGGTGGAGGTCTACAGCGATCAGGTGTTCCCGGATGCGGAGAACCTGGTGGCCAACCGCGTGCCCGCCACCCAGCCCTGGCATGTGCTGGGGCTGGGGATCGAGGCCGAGCGCCAGGGCGATCTGGCCTTTTCCACCGGTCAGGCCGACCGGCGCGGCGTGGAGCAGACCAACCTGGTGGGCGGACCGGCACTGGAGATCCTGCGCGACTACCTGCGCGCGGCGCACGCGGCGGAGCGGCTGCCGTTCGAGGAGACCCTGAGCGAGTGGGTCGATCCGGAGGAGATCCGCGAACGCTACGCGGCGCTGGAGCAGTGGCAGGCCGAACGCGGGCATTTCTGGGTCGGCGACGGGCCGTTCTATCTCCACCGCGTGCGCGCGGTGGAGGGCAGTCTGGTGCTGCGCCGCTTCGAGGACTTCCCCGATCCGGCGGACAAGTGGCTGCGCTTTGCGGAGCCGCGGATCCCCGAGGTCAGCGTGGACGGCCCGCTGATCGCCGAGCTGGGCGAGGCGGTCAGTCTGGATCTCGACATCCGCTTTGGCGGCGAGCCGTATCCGCATGAGGACATCGACGAGGTGCGCTGGATGCTGTTCGATGGCGACGACCGTCTCGCGCGGCGCGGCGAACTGGAGCCGGATGCGGACGGGCGCTGGCGCCTGGATCTGGATGCGGAGATCCTCGACGTACTGGGTACCGGGGCCAACAGCCTGGAGTTCGCGGTGACCGCGACGCCGGTCGCCCTGCCGGCCTTTGCCACCCATGCGTTCGCCACGGTGCCTGGCGGTCGGGTGCCGCAACCCCGGGCCGATCCAGCGGAGGAAGGCGATGACTGACGGGGCCGTCAACGCCGCCCGACGCGGCTGGCTGCGCGATCTGCGCCGCCTGGCCGTGTTTACCGGCAAGCGCCTGCTGGCGCTGCTGGTGACGGTGCTGATCGGGGTCTACCTGACCATCGTGATCGCCAACATGGGCGGGCAGGTGGATGACCTGCGCCTGGCCCAGATCGAGACCACGGCGGCCGAGGCGGTGCGTGCGGATCCGGCGTTTCATGATCTGCCGTCCGATGAGCGGACCGAGCTGGTCGAGCAGCAGGTGGCGCTGGAAGTGGAGCGCCTGCGCCTGGACGAGCCCTTCATCTGGCGCAGCTTCGACTATCTCTACCAGGCGATGATCCTGGACCTGGGGCGGGCCGAGGAGATGCATTCCGATGCCGGCTCGCGCCAGGTCTTCAACATCATCGCCGAACGCCTGCCGGCCACCCTGCTGCTGTTCGGTACCGCCAACCTGCTGGTGTTCTTCGTCGCGGTGTTTGCCGCGCTGGGGCTGTCGCGGCGCTACGGCTCGGCGCTGGATCAGAGCGTCATCGGCCTGGCGCCGAGCTCGGCGGCGCCGGGCTGGTTCTACGGCATCTTCCTGATCCTGCTGCTGGCGTTCATCTGGCCGCTGTTCCCGGCGGGAGGGATGGTCTCGGTGCCACCGCCGGAGGACGGCTGGGCCTACGCCTCCAGCGTGCTCCGGCACATGGCGCTGCCGGTGCTGGCGATGTTCATCTCGCAGATCTTCATCTCGATCTATTCCTGGCGCACCTTCTTTCTGATCCATTCCAGCGAGGACTACGTGGAGATGGCACGCGCCAAGGGGCTGCCGGATCGCCTGATCGAACAGCGCTACATCCTGCGGCCCACGCTGTCGCCCATCGTGACCAGCTTCCTGTTGATGCTGATCGGGCTGTGGAGCGGCGCGATCATCCTCGAACAGGTGTTCAACTGGCCGGGTCTGGGCACGCTGCTGTTCGAGGCCATCGGCCATCGCGACACCCCCGTAATCATCGGATCGGTGGTGATCTTCGCCTATCTGCTCGCGATCACCGTGTTCGTGCTGGACTTCCTCTACGCCATCCTCGATCCGCGCGTGCGCATTGAAGGAGGCCGTTCATGAGCCCCTGGAGCGAGGGCCTGCGCCGGCTGCGGCGTTATCCGTCGGCGGTGGCGGGGATGCTGATCATCCTCGCCCTGCTGGGCACGGCGATCTACGCGGTCACCGCCATCCCGTACAGCGAGGCGCAGAAGCTCTGGCGCGGCGGCGAGGTCTGGCAGGACCTGCCGGTGAATGCCGCACCGGTGTGGACGGACCGGCTGTTCGGCGGCAACGCGCCGCGCACCGTGAAGGCCGGGAGCGAGGCGGCCGAGCGGGAATTCGCGGCCTTCGACGGCGGACGCATCGAGGAGCAGACCCTGCGCTTCGATTTCCCCTATGACGATTTCCCGGGGGAGATCAACCTGTTCCTGCAGGCCGAGTTCGAGCAGCGGCCGCCGTTCGTGCGCATGAGCTGGCACCGGCCCGACGGCAGCGAGGTGCCGCTGGGGTCGCGCCGGGTCAGCGCGCAGGAGCGGGTGTCCATCTCCCAGGACCGGGTCCTGGAAGACCGCCTCGGGCATGCGCCGCAGATCGGCCTGTTCAGCGATGCCGAGCCCGGCGATGGGAGCCCCGGGGTCCTGCCGGGGAGCTACGAACTGGTGCTGGAAACCGTGCATTTCGAGCCCGAAGGCCGCATGGACGCCGAACTGGTGGCCTACGGGCAGGTCCACGGGCTGTTCGGCACCGACCATCAGCGCCGCGATCTTTCAGTGGCCCTGCTGTGGGGCACGCCGGTGGCGCTGGCGTTCGGCCTGATCGCCGCGGTGGGGACCACCATCACCACCCTGATCATCGCCGCCGCCGGCGTGTGGTACGGCGGCTGGGTGGATGCCGCGATCCAGCGCCTGACCGAGGTCAACATCATCCTGCCGCTGCTGCCCATCCTGGTGATGGTGGGCACCCTGTATTCCACCAGTATCTGGCTGATGCTGGGCGTGGTGGTGGCCCTGGGCATCTTCTCCGCCGGGATCAAGATGTACCGCGCGATGCTGCTGCCGATCCGCCAGGCCCCGTACATCGAGGCGGCGCGCGCCTACGGGGCCAGCAGCCCGCGGATCGTGCTGCGCTACATGGTGCCGCGCATCCTGCCGGTGCTGATCCCCACGTTCGTGACCCTGATCCCGACCTACGTCTTCCTCGAGGCGTCGCTGGCGGTGCTGGGCCTGGGGGATCCGGTGCTGCCGACCTGGGGCAAGGTGCTGCACGACGCCCAGGCCCAGTCGGCCCTGTACCACGGCTTCTACTACTGGGTGGTCAGCCCGGCGGCGCTGCTGATGCTGACCGGACTGGGCTTCGCCATGCTCGGCTTCGCCCTGGACCGCGTGTTCAACCCCCGGCTGAGGAACCTGTGATGACGGTGGCGGCCAACCCCGACAGCCCTCTTCTGGAGATCGAGGACCTGCGCATGCAGTACCGCACCGAGCAGGGGCCGGTGAACGCGGTGGACGGGGTCGATCTGGAGATCCGCCGCAACGAGGCGCTGGTGGTGCTGGGCGAGTCCGGCTGCGGCAAGTCCTCGCTGGCAAAGGTCCTGCTGCGCACCCTGCCGCGCAATGCCGGGCGACCCACCGGCCAGGTACGCCTGGACGGGCACGACGTGCTGGGCCTGTCGGAGGAACGCTTCCGCCGCGAGGTGCGCTGGGTGCGCATCGCGCTGGTGATGCAGGCCGCGATGAATGCGCTGAACCCGGTGGTGCGGGTGGGCGAACAGGTCGCCGAGCCGCTGCGCATCCACCGGGGCTGGTCGCGGCGGGCGGCCATGGCCCGCGCGGCCGAGGCGTTCGAGGAGGTCGGCATCGCGACGGACTTCCTGCAGCGTTATCCGCACGAGCTGTCCGGGGGCATGCGCCAGCGCGCGGTGCTGGCGATGGCGCTGGTGACCGACCCCGACCTGGTGATCCTCGACGAGCCCACTTCGGCGCTGGACGTGCTGACCCAGGCCTCGATCATGAACGTGCTCAAGCGCATCAAGCGTGATCGTGGCACCAGCTTCGTGCTGATCACCCACGACGTGGCCACCTCCAGCGAACTGGCCGACCGCGTCGCCCTGATGTATGCCGGGCAGGTGGTGGAGGAGGCGTCCGCCGAGGCCTTCTTCACCGCCCCGGCGCACCCCTATTCGCAGATGCTGATGGCCTCGGTGCCGCGGCTGCGCCAGGAGGAACCGCCGGTGCCCATTCCCGGGCGTCCGCCCAGCCTGCAGGATCCGCCGACCGGCTGCCGCTTCGCCGAGCGTTGCCCGCGGCGGTTCGAACGCTGCGCCGAGGACCCGGCGGTGTTCCACCCGGATGCGCGCCATCGCGTGCGCTGCTGGCTGCATGACGCGGGAGGTACCGGATGAACACCCGTGCCCGCAGTGAACCCCTGCTGGTCGCCGAAGACCTGCAGACCCATTTCGAACTGCGCCAGTGGGGATTCATCCGCACCGGGACCGTGCGCGCGGTGGACGGGGTGCGTTTCACCCTGGATGCCGGCGAGGCCGCCGCGGTGGTGGGCGAGTCCGGCTGCGGCAAGTCGTCGCTGGCGCGCACCCTGCTGGGGCTGAACCGGCCCACCGGCGGGGCCGTGCGCTTCGAGGGGCAGTCGCTGGCCGATCTGAAGGGAGCCGACCTGAAGGCATACCGCGCCCGGGTGGGGTACGTGCAGCAGGATCCCTACGGGGCCCTGCCGCCGTTCATGGACATCCGCCGGGCGCTGGAGGAACCGCTGATCGTGCACGGGATCGGCCCGCGCGCCGAGCGCGAACGGCGCATCGACGCGGCGCTGGAGGAGGTCGGGCTGACCCCGGTGGCGCAGGTGCGCGGCAAGTTCCCGCATCAGCTGTCCGGCGGGCAGCAGCAGCGGGTGGTGATCGCCCGCGCCCTGCTGCTGCGGCCGAAGCTGATCATCGCCGACGAACCGGTGTCGATGCTGGACGCCTCGGTGCGGGTGGAAATCCTCGACCTGCTGCATCGCGTGCAGCGCGAGCACGACATCGCGCTGCTCTACATCACCCACGATCTGTCCACCGTGCGTCACTACGCCGGGCGGGTGATGGTGATGTACGCCGGCCGCATCGTGGAGCAGGCGCCGGTGGACGCCCTGCTGGACGCCCCGCAGCACCCCTACACCGAGGCGCTGCTGTCCGCGCTGGCCGACCCCGACCCCGCCAACGCGCGGCAGATGCGCGAGATCCCCGGCGGCGAGGCCCCCAGCCTGGTCAGCCCGCCGCCGGGCTGCCGTTTCCATCCACGCTGCCCGCAGGCCATGGCCGGCGTCTGCGAGACCCGCGACCCGCCCGATTTCCGCCCTGCACCGGAACACCGCGCCGCCTGCTGGCTGCGCGAACCGGAGTAAACGGCGCTCTCCGCCCGGGGGCTGCTACCATGATTCCTGCACTGAATCTCGCAACGGAGCAGGACCATGACGGAACCGACGGTACTGCGTCGCGCCCTTGAAGACCTCGACGGACTGGACTTCGTGGTACTGATCGGCAGTCGCGCGAGGGGCGATGCGCACGAGCAAAGCGACTGGGACCTGGCCGTACAGTGGTCGGACGCCCCTGATGATGCCCTCGACGCTTTCGCGCGGGACGAGTCCCTGCGTCGCCGGATTGCGGCCGCGTTGGGCACCCACGACGACCGGGTCGACATCGTCAATCTGGAGCGGGCCGGACTGGCCATGCGGGCCGTGGTCGCCGGGGAGGGCATTCCGGTGGTCGGCGAGGATCGACCGCCATGGGCGTGGTTCCTGACACGTACCTGGCGCGAGCTGGAGTTCTGGGAATGGGAGCGTGAGCATGCAGCTTGAGCTCTATCTCCAGGAAGTGCGGCATCTGGCCGGCCGCCAGAGGGCCGTGCTGGACGAAGCCGCCGAACGCCTCCGGCCCCGGTCCTGAAGCCCGAGCCTCTGAACGAAAAAGGGCCCGGACGGAGACGTCCGGGCCCTTTTGTGCGCCCGCCGGTCGGGGCGGGCGCGGGGTGTTTGCCGGGGCTGGCCTCAGCTGAAGGCTTCGCCCGGCTTCACGCCCAGGGCCTTGAGGATCATGGCCAGCGGGCAGAAGCCGGTGAAGGCGGACTGCAGCAGATTGAGGCCGACAAAGCCGGTCAGCAGGAGCCACAGCGGGCTGAACTGCCAGGCCAGGATGGCACTGATGATGATGACGGTGCCGGCAAACGCCATGACGATGCGGTCGATGCTCATGGGGATCTCCTCCTCGTATATCGATTTCTTCTAATGTACAGCCGTCGCCGGGCGTCCACAAGGGAGGCACCCGGCGTGGCCCGGTGCTCCGGCGCGCGCGAACGGACTCAGCGCTCCTCGATCGGCACGTACGAGCGCTCGGGATACCCCGTATATAGCTGACGCGGGCGCCCGATGCGCGATTCGGGGTCCTGCATCATCTCGTTCCAGTGCGAGATCCAGCCGACCGTGCGGGCCAGGGCGAAGATTACGGTGAACATGTTCAGCGGGATGCCCATCGCGCGCAGGATGATGCCGGAGTAGAAGTCGACGTTGGGGTAGAGCTTGCGCTCGATGAAGTAATCGTCCTCCATCGCGATGCGTTCGAGTTCCATGGCCACGTCGAACAGCGGCTGGTTGTCGGCGCCCATGTCGCCCATCTCTTCCAGCAGTTCGTGGCACATCTTGCGGATGATCTTCGCGCGCGGGTCGTAGTTCTTGTACACCCGGTGGCCGAAGCCCATCAGGCGGAAGGAGTCGTTCTTGTCCTTGGCCCGGGCGACGAACTCCTCGACGCTCTTCCCGCTGTGCACGATCTCCTCGAGCATGCGGATGACCTTCTCGTTCGCGCCGCCGTGCAGCGGACCCCACAGCGAGGCGATGCCGGCGGAGATCGCGGCGAACGGGTTGGCCTCGGAGGAGCCGGACAGGCGCACGGTGGAGGTCGAGGCGTTCTGCTCGTGGTCGGCGTGCAGGATCAGGATCAGGTCCAGCGCGCGCACGAACACCGGGTTCGGCTGGTAGGGCTCGCTGGGCACGCCGAACATCATCGACAGGAAGTTGGCGGTGTAGGACAGGTTGTTGTCCGGGTACATGAACGGCTGGCCGTTGGCGTACTTGTACGACCAGGCGGCGATGGTCGGCATCTTGGAGATCAGCCGGTGCGCGGCGATGCGCCGGTGTTCCGGGTTATGCACGTCCACGTTGTCGTGGTAGAAGGCCGACAGCGCCCCGACCACGCCCACCATGATCGCCATCGGGTGCGCGTCGTGGCGGAAGCCGTCGAAGAAGCGGCGCACCGCCTCGTGCAGCATCGAGTGCTCCTTGATGATGCGCGAGAAGTCGTGCAGCTCGTCGGAGGACGGCAGGTCGCCGTTGAGCAGCAGGTAGCAGACCTCCAGATAGGTGCTCTCGGAGGCGAGTTGCTCGATGGGGTAGCCGCGATACAGCAGGGTACCTTCGTCGCCGTCGATGAACGTGACGTCCGAGCGGCAGCTGGCGGTCGACATGAACCCCGGATCGTAGGTGAAGTAGCCGAGCTCCTTGTACAGCGCGCGGATGTCGATGCAGTTGGGCCCGTGCGAACCCTCCTGTAGCGGCAGCTCGATGCTCTTGCCGGTGGAGTTGTCGGTCAGCGTGACGGTCTTGCTCATGGAACGGCCTCGCGTGGAATCGATGATGGCGACCAGACCCGAATGGTAAACCAATCGTTCCGCGGCCACAGCCGCACATGTGCACGCTAGCGTTGGCACCCCGGGTTTTCCGAGACAAGGCGCGTCGCGCAGCGGGTAGTGGTTCTACCCGCAAGCGGCGCAACGCAGGATCGGGGAACCCGGGGCGCCAACCCCGAAGGGGCTCGGCCGCTTTTGCGCGCGCACGGCGTTGCGGCTCCCTTGTGCAGAATGACTGCACGGCGGTCGCCGCGCCTTGTTCGCACGCAAAAGCGACTCGAGCGCGAACGTGCATATTGATCAGCGTTTCCCTAAGATTGTGCATCTCTCAACAGACCTCTCCGGGCATGTTCGGTTTCCGCAAAAAGAAAAAGTCCGAAGACTCCGCGAACGACGCCACGCCGGCCGCCGAGGAAAAACCGGCGCGCGGCGGGTGGTTCCAGCGCCTGCGCCAGGGCCTGTCCAAAACCGGCCAGGTGCTCAACGCCGATCTCGGCAGCCTGTTCCGCCGGCGCATCGACGACGAGCTCTTCGAGGAACTGGAAGAGCGCCTGCTGATGGCGGATGTCGGCCTGGAAGCCACGCAGAAGATCATGGACCGAATCACCGGCGAGGTGAAGCGGCGCGAGCTCGACAACGCCGAAGCGCTGATGGACGCGCTGGAAAACGCGATGATCGAGGTGCTGGAACCGGTCTCCGAACCGCTGACCCTGCCCGATGATCCGGGGCGGCCGTTCTCCATCCTGGTGGTGGGCATCAACGGCGCGGGCAAGACCACCACCATCGGCAAGCTGGCCCATCACTTCCGCGCCGACGACTTCTCCGTGATGCTGGCCGCCGGCGACACCTTCCGCGCCGCGGCGGTGGAACAGCTGCAGAACTGGGGCGAACGCAACGAGGTGCCGGTGATCGCCCAGGGCACCGGCGCCGACTCCGCCTCGGTCGTCTACGACGGCCTTCAGGCCGCCACCTCGCGCGGCATCGACGTGATGATCGCCGACACCGCCGGGCGCCTGCACACCCAGACCAACCTCATGGACGAAGTACGCAAGGTCAAGCGGGTGATGGGCCGGCTGGATGCGCAGGCCCCGGACGAGGTCCTGCTGGTGGTGGACGGCGGCACCGGGCAGAACGCCCTGAGCCAGGCACAGCAGTTCCACGAGGCGCTGGGCCTGACCGGCATCGTCGTCACCAAGCTGGACGGTACCGCCAAGGGCGGGATGATCTTCGCCCTGGCGGAACAGCTGGGCGTCCCGGTGCGTTTCATTGGCGTGGGCGAGAAGCCCGAGGACCTGCAGCCCTTCGACGCCCGCAGCTTCGTACGGGCCCTGCTCGGCCGGGACGACGACTGACCCGTCGATGATCTTCCTGCAGCGCGTCACCAAGCGGTTCGGCTCCCACTCCGAGGCCCTCAGTCAGGTCAGCCTGAAGATCGACCCCGGGGTGATGGCGTTCATCACCGGCCCGTCCGGGGCGGGCAAGAGTACCCTGCTGCGCCTGATTGCCGGGCTGGAACGTCCGACCCGTGGCCGCCTGCGGGTCAACGGCTTTGATCTCGATCAGCTCTCCGCGCGCGACATCCCGCAATTTCGCCGCAGCATCGGACTGGTATTCCAGGATCACCGCCTGCTGTATGACCGCCCGGTGTACGACAACATCGCCCTGCCGCTGGAGATCATGGGGTACCGGCGACCCGAGATCCGCCGCCGGGTGCGCGCGGCGCTGGACAAGGTGGGCCTGCTGCAGCGCGAAGGGGCACGGCCACAGACCCTGTCGGCCGGGGAACAGCAGCGGGTCGGGATCGCCCGCGCGATCGTCCACCGCCCGGCCCTGCTGCTGGCGGACGAGCCCACCGGGAACCTCGACCCGGCGCTGTCGCGCGAGATCCTCGCCCTGTTCGCCGACTTCAACCGCATCGGCATGACCGCGCTGGTCGCCTCGCACGATCAGGATCTGGTCGAACGCATGCCGCACCCGGTGCTGCATCTGGAAGACGGGCGCATCGAGGCCCGCGCGCGCCAGGAGGCCGGCGCATGAACCGCGCCCGGGCCCTGCGCGACCGCCTGGGCGCGTGGCGCGAGGCCCACGCGGACGCCGCGCGGCGCAGCCTCGCACGGCGGCTGCAGGCCCCGGTCATGTCGCTGATCAGCATCGCGGTGCTGGGTTTCATCCTCGCGCTTCCTGCATTCCTGTGGGTCCTGCTGGACAATGCGCGGGCACTCTCCGCTCACGTCGACCATGAACCGCGCATCGCGGTCTATCTGGAAGCCGGCGAGTCCGACGCACTGCAGGAGCAGGCCCGGGAGCTGGAGCGGCTCGCGGATGTCGGCCGCGTGACGGCCATCCCGGCCGAACGCGCCCTCGAGGACTATCGCGCCGACCTGGCCGACCCGGCCCTGCTCGACTGGATGGACGGCAACCCCCTGCCGGACACCCTGGACGTGGTGCCGCAGCGCAGTGATCCGGAAACGGTCACGCGCCTCGAGACGACCCTGGCGGAGCGTTTCCCCGACGCTACGCTGGTCAGCGATGACGAGTGGGTGCGCCAGCTCAACGCGCTGTACCAGCTCGGTACGCGGGTCCTCACGATCGTCGCCGGCCTGCTGGGCCTGGGTGCCCTGCTGGTGCTGGCGCTGGCCAGCGCGTCGGAACTGCGCGAGCGGCGCGAGGAGATCACCATCGCGCGGATCAGCGGCGCAACCCACCGTTTCCTCCGCCGACCATCGCTCTACGGCGGCATCTATGGCGGGCTGGGCGGCGGGCTGTTCGCCGTGCTCCTGCTCTACCTCGGCACCTGGCAGGCGCGCGAACCGCTGGAGTCGGCCGCCGGGGCATTCGACATCGACTACGCGCTGCGACTGCCGGGACCGGAAGTCGCGCTTGGCATCATCACGGCGGCGGTGCTGCTCGGCTGGGCCGGCGCGCGCCTGGGCAGCGGCCATGCCCTGCGCGATGCCCCCTGAATCTCCGCAGGTGAATCCCCGCGCAGCCGGCTGGCTTGAAATACGGGCCGGACACCCCATATTCCGGAACTCTTGCGGGGTTTAGCACTCAAAGGAATCGAGTGCTAAGGTTGAAACGGTTACGAACGGAGGGATGCGAATCCATGAGTCAGGCACTGATGCCCCATCGCGCGGACATGCCCGTCCCGGTGGGCGATCTCAATCATTACATGCAGGCGGTATCGCAGATCGAGGTGCTGGACGTCGAGCAGGAGCGCGAACTGGCGCTGGAACTGCACGAGCGCAACAACCTCGAGGCCGCCCGCAGCCTGATTCTGCACAACCTGCGGTTCGTGGTGCACGTGGCCCGCGGCTACAAGGGCTACGGCCTGCCGCTGGGCGATCTGATCCAGGAAGGCAACGTGGGCCTGATGAAGGCCGTGCGGCGTTTCGACCCGCACCAGGGCGTGCGCCTGGTCTCCTTCGCCGTACACTGGATCCGGGCCGAGATCCACGAGTACATCCTGCGCAACTGGCGCATCGTGAAGGTCGCGACAACCAAGGCGCAGCGCAAGCTGTTCTTCAACCTGCGCAGTGCCAAGCAGCGCCTGGGCTGGATGAACCGCGAGGAGGTGTCGGCCGTGGCCGAGGACCTCGGCGTCAGCGAGGCGGAAGTCTGGGAGATGGAGAACCGCCTGGCCAGCCAGGACACCAGCTTCGACCCGCTGCCCGAAAGCGATGACGAGGAGCGCGCGGCCCTGGCGCCGGCACAGCGCCTGAGCCTGGAGGACATGAGCGACGATCCCGCCCGGATGGCCGAGGAGGCCGACTGGGAGGCGCATTATCGCTCGCGCCTGGGCGAGACCCTGGAAGGCCTGGACGAGCGTTCGCGCGACATCCTGATGCGCCGCTACATGGGCGAGCAGAAGGCCACGCTCCACGAGCTGGCGGCGGAATACGGGGTCTCGGCAGAACGCATCCGGCAGATCGAGAATGCCGCGATCCGCAAGATCCGTACGGCCTTCGCCCACTGATTCGCGGATTTGCGCCCTTTCGCAGGGGCCGTGATCGAAAAAGCCCCCGGCGATTCGCGTCGCCGGGGGCTTTTGCGTTAGCGGTCTTCCGGTGCTCCCTCAGCCGAAGAGGATCACCGAGAAGAAGCTGAACCAGGAGAAAATGATCAGCGCCGCCGTGAAGGTCAGCGGGAAATTCTCGAAGGTAAACCAGTTACGCATGACGGCACCTCAACATCCATTACGTTTTCGGGGGCAAGATTAAGCCGGTTCGGCGGCGGGCGCAAGGGGGTCAGCCGTTGCGCGCTCCCGAACCGGCCTCCTCCGGACTCCGGGAGGTCCGGGACTGTCCGTCGTCCTCATGCCGCTCTTTCTCCGCCCCGTCCCCGCCGGACCCGCTGGCCGGGGGCTGCGTGGGAATCCTGGGGTCATCGTCGTCCATCAGGATACGGTGGGCCGGCCCCTCGAGGTCATCGTACTGTCCGGAGCGGATCGCCCACAGCAACAGCAGTCCGACCACCAGGGCGAACAGCATGGCCAGCGGAATGAGCAGGTACAGGATGTTCATGCCTCCAGTGTACGGAGGCATCCGCGGGCGTCAAAACCCCGCGCGGGTACCGCTCAGGTCGAGTCACGCGGGCGCGGCGGCCGCAGGCGCAGGGCGTTGCCCACCACCAGCAGCGAACTGAGCGACATCCCCAGCGCGGCCAGCCACGGGGTCAGGATGCCGGAAGCGGCCACGGGCAGGGCCACGACGTTGTAGCCGATGGCCCAGATGATGTTCTGCCGAATCACGTGCCGCGTCGCCCCGGCCCGCTCGAACACGCCGGGCAGGCGGTCGAGGCGATCCGACAGCAGCACCAGGTCCGCGCGGGTGCGCGCGAGGCTGCTGCCGCCGCCCATCGCCAGGGATACGTCGGCCCCGGCCAGCACGGGAGCATCGTTGACCCCCTCGCCCGCCATCAGCACGCACTCGCCACGTGCCTGACGTTCGCGCACATGGGCCAGCTTGTCGTCCGGCGACAACCCCCCGTGGGCTTCCGCGATCCCGAGCCGCTCGGCGAAACTCGCTGCCGCCTCGGGCCGGTCGCCGGTCAGCAGGACCACCCGCAGGCCGCGGTCCTGCAGGGCCCGGACCGTGTCCGCGGCCTCGGCGCGCGGGGTATCCGCCAGCCAGAAGGTCGCCACCACCCGGCCATCCACCGCCAGCCACACCGGCGAGGCCAGCGGGTCGGGCGAGGTGTTCGGACCGGTTGGCGGGACGGCGGGCATCAGCGACGCGCCGCCGACAGCGACCGGATGCCCGTCGATCGTGCCGGTCAGACCCTCGCCGGGGTGATTCTCGACCCCGGCCGCGACCGGCTGCCCGCCCGCCTCGGCGACCAGCGCGCGTGCCAGCGGGTGTTCGGAATGCCGCTCCAGAGCCGCGGCCCAGGCCAGCGCGCGCCCGGGATCGAAAGCGGGGTCATGTACCTCGGTCGCCACCCGGCGGGGCCGCCCTTCGGTAAGCGTTCCCGTCTTGTCCAGGCACACGGTGGTGACACCGGGCAGGGCCTCCAGCGCGGAGCCCCGGGTCAGCAGAACGCCGTCGCGCGTCAGGGTCCCCGTGGTCGCGGTGAGCGCCACCGGCGTCGCCAGGGCGAGGGCGCACGGGCAGGTCGCGACCAGCATGGCGACCATCACCCACAGGGCGCGGGCCGGGTCGATCAGGAAATACCAGACAAGCCCGGCCAGCAGCGTGAGGATCAGCACCGCGGCGACGAACCACCCGGTACCGGCCTCGGCCATGCGCGCGACCCGCGGCTTTTCGGTCTGCGCCCGATCCAGCAGTCGCTGGATCGCCGCCAGGGTGGTCTCCGCTCCGACCCGGCGGACCTCCACCACCAGCGGGCTCTCGACGTTCACCGTGCCTCCGACCACGTCGGTACCGGCACTGGCCGGGCGCGGCTCGGGTTCCCCGGTCAGCAGGGCCCGGTTGACCGTCGATCGCCCGTCCACCACCACGCCATCCGCAGGCACGGATTCACCCGGGCGTACCTGCACCCGATCGCCGGGCTCGAGCTCCGCCACGGGCACCGACTCGGTTTCGCCATGGGCGGTGACCCGGCGTGCGATCGCCGGGACCAGACGGTCCATGCGATCCACCGCTTCGCTCGCATGCTGGCGCGCCATCAGCTCGAGGTAACGCGAGGTCAGCAGGAAGAAGACGAACATCACCACCGACTCGAAATAGACATGCTCGCCGGCGCCGGAGAACACCGCCCACACGCTGGCCAGGTAGGTCGCGATGATCGCGATGCTGACCGGCACGTCCATTCCCAGTTGTCGGTGGCGCAGGTCCCGCCACGCGCTCTGATAGAACGGAATCGCGGAGTACAGCACCACCGGTGTGGCGAAGATCGCGGCCACCAGGCGCATGAAATCGATGATCGACTCGTGCTGCGGATCTCCCTCGCCCAGCCACAGGGCCACGGCGAGCATCATCACCTGCATCATGCCGAGCGCGGCAACCCCCAGGCGACGCAGGGCGAGCCCGCGTTCGCGCGCCAGAGCCTGTTCGCGCGTGCCGGGGTCGTAGGGATGGGCGCGATAACCGATGTCCCGGATCGCACGCAGGATATCGGACAGCGCCAGACGCTCGGGGTCCCAGGTCACCCGGGCCCGATGCGTGGAGTAGTTGACGCGGAATTCCTCGACGCCGTCCAGTGCCTGGACGTGGCGCTCGTTCAGCCAGACGCAGGCCGCACAGGTCATGCCCTCGAGGATCAGCGACGCCTCGCGACGTTCACCCGAGGCGGCCTCGCGCGCCGTCACGAACTGGCGCTGAACCGCCGGGGCGTCAAACAGTTCGAGTTCGCGCAGCTCGTCGGGGACGATGCTGTCGCCCGATGCGGCCGGCGGCGCGGTGCGATGATGATAATATGACCCGAGGCCGCGCTCGATGATCGCGCCCGCAACGGCCTGGCAGCCGGGGCAGCAGGTGGGGCGCCAGGTGCCCTCGAACTCCACCGAGTAGTCGGCACCGGGGGGCACCTCGAGACCGCAGTGAAAACAGTGCTCCTCCGGCGCCGCCTCCGACGGGGCCGGTTCGTTCACCGCATGCTGACTCACGACAGGGTCAGACGCATGGCCTCATCGGGACCCGCGCCGTCAGCCCGAGTGACCGTGAACGCGCGTGTTCGCCTGCTGTTCGACCTGCGCCCCGTCGCGTTCGACGAAGAAGCGCAGGTCCCAGCGCCCGGCCTCGGGAAGGGCCACGTCGACCTCGTAGAATCCGTCACCCCGTTCGCGCATGGCGAAAGGCTGATCCTTGCGATGGTCGGCGAGCCAGAGGAAGGTACCCGTGACTTCGGCCCCTTCCAGAGGACGGCCCTCGGCGTCGCGGACCTCGACCCGCAGGGTCTCGGTCTGTCCCTTGCGGGGCTCTCCCAGCCACCCCTGCCGGATTTCCCAGCCACGCGAGGCCTGCTCCTCCAGTTCGCTCATGCGATGCACCGCCAGCGCCTGGTCGCGGTCCTCGAAGCCGTCGACCAGCCCCGGGAACGCCGAGGTCACACGCTCCACGGGGGCGTCCGGCTCGGGCAGCAGGGTACCGATGAAACGGTCCGGCATGCCGTTGTGGGCGAGGGTAATCAGCACGGCCTGAACCGTCGCGATGATGGTAAAGAACCCGACGATCACCATCGGGGCCCAGTGCAAACGACCCACGTGGGCCTTGCCGGCGGCTGCCTCGGCCTCCTTCTGGCTGAACACGATCCCGAGCCCGTAAGGCACGATCACGTACAGCGCCAGATGGATGGCGAAGACATCGGCCCCCTGCCAGGTAAGGATGGAAGCCGGGATGAACACGAACAGCATGACCGCCACCACGACGGCAGCCGCATGATAGGCGCGCAGGCGCGTGAAGCGGTAGATCAGGAAGAACAGCAGCGCCAGGGCGGCACTGCCCAGGCCAAGGGTAATAACCAGGTTGCTCATGATGCCTTCAACGTCCACGGGGACGGGGTTGCGTCCGGTGTTTGCGAACCCCGGCGTATCCGTTTGCCGGGGTAGAGGTCCGCCCTCCGGTCAGCGTGCGTAGCTGAACTGGGAGCCGATCGTGTAGGGGTCGATCCGACCCTGACGATCCGTAATCACGAAGTCGAACGGGATCCGGGATCCGGAGGCATCCGCCGGGACATCGTAGCGCACTCGCGCCAGCACCGTCAGGCGTTCGCCCGGCTCCAGGCGGATGTCCGACACCTGCCCCAGATCCAGCGTGGCATCGTCCAGACCAGCGATTCCCAGTTCAAAGTCGAGCACTTCCTGACTCGTATTGTTCAGGCGGATCTCGTAGGAGTTCTGGATCTGGCCGTCCGACATCTGGACGTAGAGGGGCTGGCGGACCTGATTCACGTTGGCATCCATCGGCGGACGATCCAGGATGCTCGCCACCAGGGCCCCCAGGATGACCAGCATCACCGCCCCGTAACCCACGGTCTTCAGGCGGATCGGGTGCGTCTTGCCACCTTCCAGCTCGCGTTCCGAGGTGTAGCGGATCAGGCCGCGGGGCCAGCCCTGCTTGTCCATGATCGTGTCGCAGGCGTCCACGCACAGCGCGCAGTGGATGCACTGATACTGGAGACCGTCCCGGATGTCGATCCCGGTGGGACACACCTGCACGCAATAGCCGCAATCAATGCAGTCGCCGACGCCCGCCGCCTGGCGCTCCTCGCGCGTCTGAAGCCCCTTGACCGGTTTCGCCCGCCCTGCCGAACCTTCGCCGCGGTCCTCGTCGTAGGACACGATCATGGTGTCCTTGTCGAACATCACGCTCTGGAACCGCGCGTACGGGCAGATAAAGGTGCAGACCTGCTCGCGTGCCAGCCCCGCGGCCGTGTAGGTGGTGGCCGTGAGGATACCCGCTGTCACATAGGCCGCGAAGACGGCCTCGCCGACGAAGAACTGCTGCACGATGGTGGGCGCATCCCCCCAGTAGAGGACAAACCCCAGCCCGGTCGCGAACGCAACCAGCAGCCAGGAGGCATGCGTCGCGGCATATTTCAGGATCTTTTCGCCGTTCCATGGCTGCTTCGACAGCCGGATCCGCGCCGGCCGCTCGCCCTGGATCTTCCGCTCCAGGTACATGTACACGTCGGTCCACAGGGTCTGGAAACAGAAATAGCCGCAGAACACGCGACCGGCCAGGCCGGTCACAAAGAACAGAGTGACGGCCGCCAGCATCAGGAAACCGGCCAGCCAGAAAATATCCTGGGGATATACCACGAGATCGAACAGGAAGAACTGGCGACCCGGGATATCGAAGAGGATGGCCTGGTTGGGGCCGTACTCGCGCTCCCAGCGGATCCACGGAAGCAGGAAATAGACGCTGTAGGCGACGAGCAGGATACCGGTCTTGAGGTTGCGGAACCGCCCTTTAACCGAACGCGGATGGATCGGAATACGGGCTTCGTACATCGGCTGCTGTTCCGCCATCAATGCCTCCCGGGGAACGGCCCCGGATCAGGGACGCCGCAGGTCCGGTGTCCCATGGGATTTGAATCATTAACAGCTAATGCGGGTGCGAGGTCAAGAACCTCGCACCCATGCGGTCGGATATCGACGCGGCAGAGGCAGCGGGCTTACTGCCCGCCACCGAGGGAGTGCACGTAGGCCGTCAGGATCTTGATCTCTTCATCCGACAGCCGATCCGCGAAGGCCGGCATCTCGCGCTGGGCCCCGTTGCGGATGAAACGCGCGACCTGACGCTGACGCTCGCCATCGTCGGCGGCACCGTGGACGTCCACCAGACCCCAGATGTCATTGGTCAGGTTGGGCGCGCCCTGGGATTCGATCCCCTCGCCCCCGGTACCGTGGCACTGGAAGCAGCCGCCGTCATAGCCGGTGAAGACCCGCTCGCCCGCCTCGACCGCGGCCGGATCCATGTCGTAGCCGTTCATCGACAGGACGAAAGCGGAGACGTCATCCAGCTGCTCGTCCGAAAGCCTGCCCCGGTAACCGGGCATGTAACCCAGGCGCCCCTGAACCAGGGTTTCTTCGATCTGCTCGACCGTGCCGCCCCACTTCCAGTGGTCGTTCCGCAGGTTGGGATACTGGCCGATCACGCCGGCACCGCCCACCTGATGGCAGGCCGCGCACCAGGTCCCGAAGGAACCCTGCGCGTAGGCGTTCACGAAGCTCATGGCATCCGCGTCCTGCAGGATTTCGGCGTACTCCATACCCGCAACCTGCTCCAGCATGTCGCGCTGGCGCACGGCGTACTCACCGGTCTGCATGTCCCGGTAGAACAGCGCACGGGTGTTCCAGTGCGTGGTGACCTCCTCGCCGTCCTGCTCGTAGGTCACCGAGGCCAGTCCCTTGGTAAAAGTGTCGCCGATCGGCCAGGCCGGGTAGAGGACCCAGTAGACCAGGGCGAACACGACCGTGGCGTAAAAGCCCCACAGCCACCAGCGCGGCAGCGGATTGTTGTATTCGGCGAGGTCCTGGTCCCAGACGTGACCGGTGGTTTCCACCTCACCCTGACCCGGTTTGCGATTGTCCTGTGTGCTCATTGCTCGTCACTCTCGGTTTTGTCACGCCGGGACGTCGTCGGCTCCCGATGTGAATCATCATCATCCAGAGGAATGTAGCGATACGTCTCGAATTTCCGTGCACGCCGGGGGCTGGCGAACAGATAGATCACCACCCCGACGAACGTGCTCATGAACAGGATCAGGGCCAGGGTCTTGCTGTTGCCCATGTCCTGGATCCATTCCCACAAACTCAGCATGACGGAATCGAGCTCCCTGACGGCTTACCGGAATTCGGCAAAGTGGCCGTCATCGTATTCACTGAAATCGACCATGGTTCCCAGAACCTGCATGTAGGCAACAATGGCGTCCATTTCGGTAATGGTGGCGCTGTTGCCGTCAAAGTTCTCGGCCTGGGCCTGTTCGATCAGGTTTTCCTCTGCCCGGTTGATGTCGAACATGCGGGCGTGTTCTTCGCCGTACTTCTCGACGTTACGCTCGTACTCCTCTTCCGTAAGGGAGTAAGGAACGCCCACCCGCCGCAGGGCAATCATCCGGTCCTCGAGGTCGGACATGTCCAGAGGCGTCTCAGCCAGCCACGGGTAACCCGGCATGATGGATTCCGGCACCAGCGACTGCGGGTCGATCAGGTGCTGGACCTGCCACTCGTTGGAGTACTTACCGCCCACCCGGGCCAGGTCCGGGCCGGTCCGCTTGGACCCCCACTGGAACGGGTAGTCGTACTGCGACTCGGCCGCCAGCGAGTAATTGCCGTAACGCAGCATCTCGTCACGGAAGGGCCGCACCATCTGCGAATGGCAGGCGTAGCAGCCTTCCCGGATGTAGATGTCGCGCCCCCGCTGCTCCAGCGGGGTATAGGGCCGGACGCCGTCCACCTCTTCGACGGTGTCGTCGATGTAGAACAGCGGGACGATCTCGACCAGGCCGCCGACACTGATGACGGCCAGAGTCAGGACGATCAGGAGTCCGGCGTTAGTCTCTACGCTTTCGTGCTTCATGATTCCTCTTCTCCCCTGATCAGGCCGTGCGGGCTTCGGCTTCGATGGCTTCCTGACGGGCACGGGCTTCCGCCTTGATGCCCGAGCGGACCGTCATGAAAATGTTGAACGCCATGATCACCATGCCCAGGAGGAACAGACCGCCGCCGATGGCACGCACCACGTACGGCTGATGCAGGAACACCACGGACTCGGTGAAGGTGTAGGCCAGGTTCCCGTACTGGTCGAAGGCGCGCAGCATCAGGCCCTGACCGATACCGGCCACCCACATCGCAGTGATGTAAAGCACGATGCCGACGGTGGCGAGGAAGAAGTGCACGTACACCAGCTTCAGGCTGAAGAGGTTCACGTTCCACAGCCGCGGGATCAGGTGATAGAGCGAGCCGAAGCTGATCATCGCCACCCAGCCCAGGGCACCGGAGTGCACGTGGCCCACCGTCCAGTCGGTGTAGTGGGACAGCGCGTTCACGCTCTTCAGCGACATCATCGGCCCCTCGAAGGTCGACATGCCGTAGAACGCCAGCGCGGTGATCAGGAACAGCATGATCGGGTCGGTGCGCAGTTTGTCCCAGGCGCCCGACAGGGTCATGATCCCGTTGATCATGCCGCCCCAGGACGGCAGCAGCAGCAGGATGGAGAAGGTCGCCGCCAGGGTGGAGACCCAGTCCGGCAGGGCCGTCCAGTGCAGGTGGTGCGCACCCACCCACATGTACAGGAAGATCAGCGCCCAGAAGTGGATGATCGACAGCTTGTACGAGTAGATCGGACGGCCGGCCTGCTTCGGCACGAAGTAGTACATCATCCCGAGGAACGCGGCCGTCAGGAAAAAGCCCACCGCGTTATGGCCGTACCACCACTGACGCATCGCGTCCTGCACACCGGAGAACATCGGGTAGGACTGCGGGTTGAACAGGCCCACCGGCACTTCGATGTTGTTGAAGATGTGCAGCAGCGCGGTCGCAAGGATGAACGACATGAAGAACCAGTTCGCCACGTAGATGTGCGGCTGGTTGCGGCGCAGCAGCGTCATGGTGAAGACCAGGAAGTACACCACCCAGGTCACCAGGATGATCAGGTCGATCTGCCAGTTGAACTCGGCGTATTCGCGACCCTGCGTGATCCCGGCCATGTAGCTGATCACGCCCAGGATGAGCGCGAGGTTCCAGCCATAGAACGTGAAACTGGCCAGGGAGTCGTTCCACAGTCGCGCGTGACAGGTGCGCTGAACGACGTAATAGGACGTGGCGAACAGGGCGTTACCCCCGAAGCCGAAGATCACCGACGTGGTGTGCACCGGGCGGAAGCGCCCGAAGGTGATCTGCGCGATGTCGAAGTTCAGGAACGGCCACGCGAGCTGCGAGGCAATCCAGACCCCGGCGGCCATGCCGAACACGCCCCAGAGGACGGCGGCAACCGCGAACTTCTTGACGATCGCGTAGTTGTACTGCTCGGTTGAAGCGACTGACGCTGCGGGTGCGGCACCCGCGGTAGTGGCTGCTTGTGACATGACTTTTCCACCTTGCTGCGGGGAACACGAAGGTCCCGATGGATCGGGGGCTCAGAACTCTACCCCATTACCGGTCGACAAAAAAAACCAAGACCACCCCCTGCAGTCGGACATTCGTTCGAGAGCAGGGGAACTTTCTGGCCGCTGAAGGATACACCGGCGGATACCCCTGACGCGAGAGTGCACCGAGTGATTCCGCTCGGTGTTGAGGCAAATCACGCACCCGCGATTTTGACGCGGGATTTTCGAGGGAGTGCGAGCGGCGGGCTTCAGGAGACCGGCCGAATCGGGATGGTGCGCCCTTCCGGCGCGCGCGGCGGGGGCGCATCCGGCACCCAGGCGTGCCCGTACACGACCTCCCAGGTCGCCGGCAGGCGGCCTTCCACGCCGAATCGCTCGGCGTAGGCCTCGGCCACGGCCACCAGGCGCCGGGGGCCGGTAAGCCCGCGGCCACGCCCGGCCAGGGCGTTGCGCACCCCCACACCCCGCAGATCGCGCATCAGTCGGGTGAGATCGGGATAGGTCAGGGTCAGGGTTTCCTGATCCATCACCGGGTCGGCGAAGCCTGCGCGCACCAGGGCATCGCCGATGTCGTGCATGTCGATGAAGGCATTCACGTGGGCGGCCGCACCGCCGTCCACCGCGGCGAACGCCTCGCGCAGCTCGCTCAGGGTGGCCGGGCCGAAGGTGGTGAACATCCACAGGCCACCGGGCGCCAGGATCCGGCGGACCTCGGCAAACGCGCGATCCAGACTGCTGCACCACTGCAGCGCGGCGCTGGAGATCGCCAGATCCTGCGAGGCGTCGGCCAGCGGCAGGGCCTCCATGTCGGCACACAGCACCCGCGGGCGCCGCAGCCAGCGCCCGCGCCGGCGGGCCCGCTGCAGCATGGGCGGCGCGAAGTCGACCCCGGTCAGACGGGCGCTGCGATAACGGCGGGCCAGGTCGTCGAACGATTCGCCGATCCCGCAGCCCAGATCGATCACGCGTTCCGGCTGCATGCGGATCAGGTCCAGGCGTTCGAGCAGGCGCCCCTGAACCTCGCGCTGCACTGCCGCGTGCGTTTCGTAGTCGGCAGCGGCGCGGGCAAAGCCTTCACGCACCCGTGCCTTGTCGAGTTCGAAGCCGGAAGGGTCGATGTCGCTCATGCGGGGATCTCCGCCAGCGTTGCATGGATGAATTCGGCGACCGTATCGGGCGCCGCCAGCGGCAGGGCGTGCGGACCGGGCACCCGCCGAATGCGCGCCCCGGGCACCCGGGTCGCCAGATGCCGTTCCAGACCCGGCGGGATCAGGGCGTCGTCCTGGGCCAGCAGCGCGGCCAGCGGCAACCCGGCGCCCAGATCGCCACGCCGGTCCGCATCACGCAGCGCGGCGAGCCCCGCCACCAGGGCCTCGGGTCGCGCCGCCGCCGCTTCCAGCCCGCCGCGCAGGGAACGCGCGAGCGCGGCGGGCTCCCGCGCGCCCCGCGCGCACAGCGCAGCAAACTGGCGGCGCAGGCGTCCGGTGTCGCTGCCGAGCAGACGGGCAAAACCGTCCAGCTCGCGGGGATCCATTGCCTCCGGCCAGTCCGCCGCGCGCACGAAGCGCGGACTTCCCGCCACCAGCATGCGCCCCCGCGCATGCGCGCCCGGGACAGCCAGCGCGGGCAGTGCGCCCAGCGACCAGCCGGCCCACACGGGACTCTCGAGGTCGTCGGGCAACCCCGCCACCAGCTGCGCGGCGACGGCATCCGGATCGGCCAGCTCGTCACCGCCGCCGGCGGCGCCATGGCCGGGCAGGTCCGGGGCATGGATCCTCCCCGCGTACCCCCGCGCCCGCAGCGCACGGATCACGGGCTCCCAGACCGCGCCGGAGAAACCCCAGCCATGCAGCAGAACCAGCGCGGGGGCGCTCCCGTCCCTCACGAGCGCCCCCTGCCCCGGCCACGTCCCGTTGCGTATGATGGGCCCGCATTCGCCAACCGGAACCGCTCCACCATGCTCAGCGCCATTGCCATCGTCCTCGCCTATCTGCTCGGGTCCGTATCCAGCGCGATCCTGGTCAGCCATGCGCTGCGGCTGCCCGACCCGCGCACCACCGGCTCGCGCAACCCCGGCGCCACCAACGTGCTGCGCACCGGCGGACGCACGGCGGCCCTGATCACCCTGCTGGGCGACGTGGCCAAGGGCTGGCTGCCGGTCTTCATCGTCCTGCAGTGGACGGACCTGCCGGGCTGGGCCGCGGGCGCCGTGGGCCTGGCGGCCTTTCTCGGCCACGTCCTGCCAGTGTACTACCGCTTTCAGGGCGGCAAGGGTGTCGCCACCGCGCTGGGCGTCCTGCTGGCGCTGAACCCGCTGGTCGCCCTGCTGAGCGCGCTGACCTGGCTGGCGGTCGCGGCGATCTGGCGCTATTCCTCGCTGGCGGCGCTGGTGGCCGCCGGCGCGGCGCCGCTGTACCTGGCCTTCGCCCCGGGCGAGCCGGATTTCTGGATCGTCACGCTGGTCGCGGTGATGGCCCTGATCCTGTTCATCCGCCATGACGAAAACATCCGGCGGCTGATGCGCGGCGAGGAATCCCGCATCGGCGAGAAGAAAAAGCCAGCCTCCGGGGAAGACGACGCCGAAGAAGACGGCTCCGCGTAGGGCGGCTGCGGCCCGGCTTCAGCCGGTCAGCTCCGCCAGCGGCCAGCGCGCCCGGGCATGGATGACCGGGCTGCCGGCGTCGTCCACCGCCTCGGCGGCGCGCCCGGTCTGCAACCGGCGCAGGCCGGCCAGCGCGATCATCGCTCCGTTGTCGGTGCAGAATTCCGCCCGCGGAAAATGCACCGGCACACCGCTCTCGCGCGCCATGCGCTCCAGACCCGCGCGCAGGGTCGCGTTCGCGGCCACCCCGCCGGCCACCACCAGCGCCGGCGCACGGCTCTGCTTCAGCGCACGCCGGGTCTTCTCCACCAGGGTCTCGCTGACCGCCTCCTCGAACGCCCGCGCGACATCCGCCGGGGCGTGTCCGCCCTTGCGCACGGCCGTCAGCACCGCGGTCTTCAGCCCGGAGAAGCTCATGTCCAGACCGGGCCGGTCGAGCATCGGCCGCGGCAGGCGCAGCGCATCCGCCTGTCCGTCGGCCGCCAGCCGCGCCAGCGCCGGCCCGCCCGGATAGCCCAGCCCCAGGAGCTTCGCGGTCTTGTCGAAGGCCTCGCCGGCCGCATCGTCGATGCTCTCGCCCAGCAGCTCGTAATCGCCCAGCGCACGGGCATGGATCAGCTGGGTGTGCCCGCCGGACACCAGCAGCACCAGAAACGGGAAATCGAACTCGCCCTCCAGCATCGGCGCCAGCAGATGCCCCTCGAGGTGATGCACCGGCAGGGCCGGCACACCCCAGCCCCAGGCGAGCGAACGCGCCACGGCGGCGCCGGTGAGCAGCGCCCCCAGCAGCCCCGGCCCGCCGGTGTAGGCGATGGCATCCAGCTCTTCCCCGCGCATGCCGGCCTCGTCCAGCACCGCGCGCACAAGCGGCAGCAGCCGCCGGACATGGTCGCGCGAGGCCAGCTCGGGCACCACGCCGCCGTAGACCGCGTGCAGATCGGTCTGGCTGTAGAGCCGGTGCGCGAGCAGACCCTCGCGCTCGCTGATCAGCGCCACGCCGGTCTCGTCGCAGGAGGTTTCGATGCCGAGTACGTTCACCCGGGAATCATGCCCCGCGGCGCCCCGGCGGGAAAGTGCCCGCACCGGCCCCGTGTCTCCGTCACAGCCGCCCCCGGCGGTCGGGAAGGCCGGCCCGCGACAGCGAGGGGCAGTCGCGGGTCAGGGCCATGACCTGAAAGCGCTCGCCCATCTCCCCCGGCAGTGTCAGCATGCGCACCGCCTGCGCCGCGCGCAGGGTGGTCTCGGCGTCACTGGCGTCGCCCACCCGCGCATCGAAGCGCGCGGGCAGCCCGGCCGCCAGCAGGAACTCGCCCTGTGCGGCGTACACCGCGACCTCCAGCCCGACGGCATCCGCCGCCTCCGCGACCGCGGTAAAATCCACGCTGGCGGTCAGATCCATCAGCCCCGGCTGCGCCAGTGGATCCAGCACCATCTGCTGACGGTGGTAGCCCACCAGCGTCCCCTGATGCCGCTCCGGGGCGTAGAAGGCATCGCGCGGGAAGCCGTAGTCGACGATCACCACCGCGCCGCGCTCCAGATGCTCCGCCGCGGCCGCGACCCAGGCATTCTGGGCCGGACGCCACTCCGAGGTGTAACCCTCGGGCCACGGCCCGCAGCGCGCGTGCAGCTCGTACACCGCGCTGCGCAGCGGCTCCGGGGCCGGGCGTTCGGCCAGCACCAGACCGCCCTCGTCCGCGGACACGCCCATCTGCCCCACCGCCCCGTCGCGCCAGCGGAACAGCTCCACCGGCAGGGCATCCAGCACCTCATTGGCCAGCACTACGCCGCGCCAAGGCTCCCGCGGCAGGGCATCCAGCCAGGTCACCCGCGCGAAGTCTTCCGCCGGCAGCACCGCCTGCAGATGCTCGCGCTGGCGCTGGCGCAGATCGGGGCTGACCTCCAGGATCCAGTACCCCGCCCACGGCACGCCCGCCTCGCGCAGGGTGGCCAGCACGTCGCCCGCCAGCCTCCCGGTGCCTCCGCCGAATTCCAGGATCACGCCCTCGCCGCCGAGGTCCTGCTGCAGCACCGGCGCCAGCCATGCCGCCAGGGTCTCGCCGAACAACGGCGAGATCTCCGGCGCGGTGACGAAATCCCCGCCCGCGCCCAGCTTGTGCGCCCCGTTGACGTAATATCCCAGACCCGGTGCATAAAGCGCCCGGTCCATGTATTCGACGAAGGGCAGGAAACCTTCGGCCTCGCGGATGCTCTGTTGCAGGGAGTCCACCAGCCGCGCGGAAAGGTCCGCGGCCGGGTCCCCGGGGCCTGTGCTAGATTCTGCCGGCGGCATTGGTCATTCGTTCCATGCAGGGAGTTGGCAGTGGCAGAGAGTGCCCCAGGCAAGGATTCACCGAAACCCCCGGAGGACGGCGGCGAACGCCGCGTGGTCCTGATCACCGGCGGCGCGCGGCGCATCGGCGCGGCCATCGCGCGCGAACTGCACGCCGCCGGACTGGACGTCATCGTGCACTGTCGGCGCTCGCGCGCCGATGCCGAAGCGCTGACCGACGAACTGAACGCCCGGCGTCCCGACAGTGCCCGACCGCTGCAGGCCGACCTGCTCGACCCGCAGGCCCCGGAGGCCCTGGCCCGGGAAGCGCATGCCTGGCGCGGCCGGCTGGACTTTCTGGTCAACAACGCCTCCACCTTCTACCCCACGCCGGTGGGCGAGATCACCATGGCGCAATGGGACGATCTGATAGGCTCCAACGTGCGCGCCCCGCTGTTCCTGACCCAAGCCTGCACCCCCGCCCTGCGGGCGAGTGGCGGTGCGGTGGTGAACATCGTCGACATCCACGCCCTGCGACCGCTGAGCGGCTACCCGGTGTATTCCGCGGCCAAGGCCGGGCTGCATGCCCTGACCCAGTCGCTGGCACGCGAGCTGGGCCCGGAGGTGCGCGTCAACGGCGTGGCACCGGGGGCGATCCTCAGTCCCGAGGACCCGGCCAACGTCGCCCCCCACGAGGCAATGGTGGAGCGCACGGCCCTCAAGCGGCCCGGCGACCCGGCGGATATCGCCCGCACCGTGCGCTTCCTGCTGCTGGAGTCCCCCTACATCACCGGCCAGGTGATCCCGGTGGATGGCGGCCGGTCGGCCTCGCAATGACACCGGAACGCGTTAGACTGGAAGAACCGAAACCCGGAGACCGCAGGCATGCTTGACCCGAAACATTTCGATGACCTCGCCCGACGCATCACCGAAAGCCTGCCGGAATCGGTGCGCAGCGTGCAGGAAGACGTCCACCGCCAGGTGCGCAGCTCGCTGCAGGCCGGTCTGGAGCGCATGGACGTGGTGACCCGCGAGGACTTCGACGTCCAGGTCGCCCTGCTGGAGCGCACCCGCGAGCGCCTCGCCGAACTGGAGGCCCGGGTGGAAGCCCTCGAGCAGGCCGCCCGACCGCAGGACACCGATTCCGACAACTGATCGCCGCATGTGGCGCCGGCCGCGGCCGCGCCATCACCAACCAGTTGCCGCCGGGCCCGGAACGCCCGGCCCGAACAGGGAGAGGCAGGGATGCCCATCGCCATTGTCACCGCGCGCGCGACCGACGGGATCCGCGCACCGGCCGTCACCATCGAGACCCACCTGGCCAACGGCCTGCCGGCCTTCCAGATCGTCGGCCTGCCCGAGGCCGCGGTGCGCGAAAGCCGCGACCGGGTACGCGCGGCCATTCAGACCGCAGGCTTCGAATTTCCGCGTCGGCGCATCACCGTCAACCTGGCGCCCGCCGACCTGCCCAAGGAGGGCGGGCGCTTCGATCTGGGGATTGCACTGGGGATCCTGGCGGCCAGTGAACAGGTCCCGCAGAGCGCCCTGGATACCCGCGAATTCCTCGGCGAACTGAGCCTCGACGGGCACATCCGTCCGGTGGGCGGCGCCCTGCCGGCCGGACTGGCCGCCGGCGAGGCGGGGCACCAGCTGGTCCTGAGCCCCGATGACGGTCGCGAGGCCGCCCTGACCGGACGTGCCGACATCGTAACCGCGCGCCACCTGGGCGAGGTCTGCACGGCCCTCAACGGTGGCCCCGCCCTGCCCGCCGCCGAACCTCCGGCAGCGTGTCCACCGGCCTACCCCGACCTGGCCGACGTACGCGGCCAGCATCGCGCACGCCGCGCGCTGGAGATCGCCGCCGCCGGCGGGCATCACCTGCTGATGGTCGGACCGCCGGGCAGCGGCAAGTCCATGCTGGCCGCCCGCATGCCCGGGCTCCTGCCGCCCATGGATGACGCCGAAGCCCTGGAAACCGCCGCGATCCACAGCCTGCGCGGTACCCGGCACCTGCACGAGGACTGGCGCAGCCGCCCGTTCCGGCAGCCGCACCACACGGCCTCGGGCGTGGCCCTGGTGGGGGGCGGCGGGACGCCCCGCCCGGGAGAGATCTCGCTGGCCCACAACGGGGTACTGTTCCTGGACGAGCTGACCGAGTTCGACCGGCGGGTGCTAGACGTGCTGCGCGAGCCCCTGGAGACCGGCGTCATCCACATCTCCCGCGCCGCCCACCAGGCCGAATTCCCGGCGCATTTCCAGCTGGTCGGCGCCATGAATCCCTGCCCGCAGGGCTTCGACTGTGACCTGGGGAACGCGTGCCAGTGCACCCCGGAGCAGCGCGGGCGCCATCGCAAGCGGCTGTCGGCGCCCCTGCTGGACCGGATCGACCTCGCAATCGACGTACCGCGCATCCCGCCGGCGGAACTCGGCCGCGACACCCCCGATCCGGACGCCGAGGACAGCACCACGGTCGCCCGCCGCGTGGCCGCGGCGCGCCGGCTCCAGCTGGAACGCCAGGGCTGTCTGAACCGGATGCTGGAAGGCCGCGCCCTGCAGCAGCACGCCCGCCTGCCCGAGGAAGAACGGGCGCTGCTGGATGCCGCCGCGGAACGTTTTCGCCTGTCGGCCCGGGCCTACCACCGGATCCTGCGCGTGGCCCGCAGCCTCGCCGACCTGGCCGGGGCACCGACGATCGGCCGCGCCCAGCTGACCGAGGCCCTCAGCTTCCGCGCCCTGGACCACTGGCGCGTGGAGTAGACACGAAAAAGCCCCGCCACGACGCGTTCGTGGCGGGGCTTTTCGCAGCCCGGCCTCAGGACTCGTCGAACGTCGCGATATAGGCAGACAGATCGGCGATATCCTGATCCGACAGATTGCGCGCGTTCGGCGCCATCAGGTGGGTGTCATCCCCCACGGTCTCGCCGGCGCGGTACGCCACCAGACGACCGGCAATGAACTCCGCCGTATTCCCGGCGATGGCCGGGAAGATGCCCACGCCCTGCCCCCGGGCGCCGTGGCAGGCGACGCACGTGCCGTACAGCTGGTTTTCCGCGCGCGTGGCGTCACCCGCAGCCAGATCGATGCCGTTGACGGTTTCACCATTGCCATTCGTGGCGGCTTCCTCCGCGGCGGCCTCCTCCTCGGCGGCGGCCTCTTCTTCCTCGCTCGCGGCTTCCTCACCGTTGCCGTTCTCCGCGGCACCGTTGTCCGGCGACCAGCCGTGATCCACGTCCGCCTGATCCAGCATGTAGGCGACCGCCTGGCGAACCTCGTCGTCGCTCAGGCTCGGGTCCCCGCCCTTCGCCGGCATCGCATTGAAGCCGTTGATGGAGTGATCAAAGAGGGTATCCATGCCCTTGTCACTGAAGCGCGAGGACCATTCGTCGGTGTCGTCCACGATGGGCGCACCCGAAGCACCCGTGTCGTGACACGCCGCGCAGACATTCTGGTAAATATCCCCCGGACTCAGATCGGCCGCTTCCTCGTCCGCCACGTCCACCGGACCGGCCTCGACCCGTCCCGCCGGAGTCAGGCGTTCCGTCAGCTGTTCCTCGGTAATGGTGGTGCGTTCCGCCGTGCCCATCTGGCCGAGCCAGTTCACCAGCTGGGCCACCAGGAAAATGACCGCGCCCGCCAGCGCGATTGCCGAGATGAACAGCAGCACCTTGTTCCCGGCATCCATCTTGATCGGTTGATTCGCCACTTCTCTCCCTCCGAGATCCGGCCGAATGCGGCCTTGATTTTGGTTTCCCCTGGAATCCGGGCGCGGCCCTGAAAGCTGCGGCGCACGGGCGCGCACGAGGGGCGAGAGTATAGGGCATCCGGCGCAACCAGACCACAAACCAAGTACAGCACTCAAAAATCACTGGACGAAAAAGGCCGCGCGGCGTACCATTTCGCTCCGTAGCGCCCGTAGCTCAGCTGGATAGAGCGCCACCCTCCGGAGGTGGAAGTCAGAGGTTCGAATCCTCTCGGGCGCGCCATTTCCCGCAAGACCCAGACCCTGCCATCCGATTCGGGGGGTCACTGGTGAACCTCCCACGACGGCCGATGACGACATTGAAGACGGGGCAGGCAGGATGCACGGCTCCGAGCTTTTGTGCCGGAACCGGTCCTCGGCGAGCGAACGGAGCACGCAGACGGAAGGCCATCCGGCTGGCCTGACGGCCGGTCGTCAGGCGAAGAGATCTTCCGGACGTTTTGCCGTCAGAATCCGCTCGGACCAGCGCAGCAACGTCTCCGAATCCGCCTGTTCGATTCGGGCACGATACGTTTCGGCCGCCTCGGCGCCGAAACGCATCTCCACCAGGCGCAGCAGCACGGCTTCCCCGCCTTCCTTGCGACCCTCTTCACGACCCTCTTCACGGCCCTCTTCACGACCCTCTTCACGGCCCAGTTCGCGTCCTTCCCTTCGCCCCTCCTCGATCCCCTGCTGCTTCCAGTCCCGGGTCCATTCCTCCACACGTTCCGCAAGCATGCTGCGTACCTCCTGCAAGTCCGCTACCTGTTCCAAGTCTACACCCGGCACGCGCGCCGGCAGCAACACGCGCTTGATCCACACCGTAAAACTCCGCCGCAGTCCCGTCTGTTCCGGACGGCGCAACCACGCCACCAGCCTCTCCAGGACCCGTTCCATGTCCTCCGGACGACGGCTGTTCTCCAGCGCAAACAGCGCCGCCGCAAGATTGCGCACCTCCGGCAGCCCGTCGTCCCGAAAACGGCTTTCGTCCAGCAGCAGATAACGCAACTGCGGGCGATAGCGTTCCAGACCGCCCGGAACCGTCTCGATCAGCTCTGCAACCTCCTCCGGCGCCTGCCAGCGGCGCGAACCGCTGTAGAGCACCACCGGCAACACCGGCGGCAATCGACCGGAAGCCGTCAATTGAGCGCCCTTGCGCAGATCCTCGTACAGCAGCCCCAGATAGGTCATCAGCCGGAGCGCCATGAACCGCTCCGGCGAGGACTGGAATTCCAGCAGCAGATACACATACAGCCACTGCCCGTCCCCCGCCCAACGCACGCGCCAGACCATGTCGTCCTCGCGCTCGCGCAGGTCCTCGCTGACGTAGCCGTCACTCACCCGGCTCAGCGTGGAAAAATCCAGCCGCTCCACCCATGGCTCGCGGACATACCCGCGAATGAGATCCGCCACCATCTCCGGGTGACTGAACAGCAGCTTGTACCCGTAATCGTGCCCACGGGCCCGGCCCGCAGCGTCCTTGTCCTGCCCCATCCCTGGGTCCTCCCTGATTGTGCGTGGCTCACAACTCTATCCCCGCTCGCGACACCGAACCAGAATCGCCGCCGAGATCACCGGCGGCGCCCGGGGCCCGCGCACCCCCCGCGCCAAACTGGCGCCCCGCATTCGAGCACTGGCAGCGGACGTTCCTGTGCATGCGCTGCGGGGACGTTCCGAAACGGGCAGGCATTGACGGAACGACTCCACTGGCTCAAGCACGCGGAATCGTGGCAGGCTCCCATGGCGCTGCCGTCCCCCGGTTTCTCAACGGGTCTTCCCGTTGCGGTCTCGGCGCACGAGGCCTTGAAAATAAGGCCGGTCGTGCAGTACATTAGCAACCCTTTCCGCCACGAGCGGTAGCGCATGACGTCCGGCAACCGGCACCACCCGCGATGCAGTCCCGCGACCCGCTGCCCGGGCGCACACGGGTGTACCGCGTTCGGGGGCGCATGAGGCGTTCGGGCGCGATCCGGTGGCTGCGGGCCGCCTGGCTGCTGGTGCTGCTGAGCCTGGCGGCCCCCGGGAGCTCGGCGCTCGCCGGGGCGCCCGAGTTCGAGGAGGTCTTCGATCAGCACGGGGTGGTGATGCTGTGGATCGAGCCGGAGTCCGGCGAGATCGTCGATGCCAACCCCGCCGCGGCGTCCTTCTACGGCTACTCGCGGGAAGAACTGCGTGGCATGCCGATCCAGCAGATCAACACCTTCACCCCGGAGCAGGTCGCCGAGGAACGCGAGCTGGCTGCACTCGAGGGGCGCAACTATTTCATCTTCCGCCACCGCCTGGCCGATGGCGAGATCCGCACCGTTGAAGTGCATTCCCATCCGTTCCCCTTCGGCGACCGTACCCTGCTGCTGTCGGTGATTCAGGACATCACCCCCGGCCGCAACCTCCAGCAGGGCCTCTGGCATTATCAGGAACGCTTGGAGGAAATGGTCGAGCTGCAGTCCACCGAGATCGTCGCCCGGGAGCGCCAGCTGCGGTACTGGCTGATCGGCGGCCTGGTGGTACTGTCCGTGCTGGTCGTCGCCCTGGCGCTGAACATCCGCCGGCGCCGCCGTATCGAAGAGCGCCTGCGGACCTTCAGCGAGGACTTTCACACCTTCCTCGACCAGACCACCGATTTCATCTATTTCAAGGACGCGCAAAGCCGCATCCGCTTCTGCAGCCAGCCGATGGCACGCGTCACCGGGCACGATGACTGGCGCGAGATGGTGGGCAAGCATGATCGCGAGATCTTCCCCGCGGATACCGCGCGGATCTACGAGGAGGAAGAGAAAGCCATCTTTGCCGAGGGCCGGCCGATACTCAATCGGGTCGACCCGTTCTACGATGCCGATGGCCGCCCGGGTTACGTGCAAACCCACAAGCGGCCGCTGTTCGACCCCCAGGGGCGAGTGCGCGGCGTGTTCGGCATCAGCCGCGACATCACCGAACACAAGCTCATCGAACAGATCCTCTCCACGCTCAACGGTGAACTGGCCCGGCTGGGCGGCGAGGAGTTCTTCCAGCGTGCCTGCCGCCTGCTGTGCGAATCGTTGGGGACCGAGATTGCCTTCGTTGGCCGCCTGGAGGAGGGGCAGCATCGGGTTGAGGCGTTTGCCGGCTGGGCCGACGGTCAGCCACTGACGCCCTTCCGCTACGATCTGGCTGGCGCCCCCTGTGCCAACGTGACGAAAGACGGTACCGCCTGTTACCCGGAGAACATCCGGAGCCTGTTCCCGCAGGACCACCTGCTCGAGGAGATGGACATCGAGGCCTATGTCGGCCACAACCTGATGGATCGGCAGGGCCGGGCCCTGGGGATCCTGGTGACCCTGAGTCGCCACCCGCTGAAAGAGCGCCTGCACGAACTGGCCCCCGCGATGCTCGGTCTGTTCGTCGACCGCGTCGCCTCCGAGATGCAGCGCAGCGAGGCCGAAGACCGGCTGATGCAGGCCGCCAGCGTCTTCCATCATGCCAACGAGGGGATCCTGATCACGGATCCGCAGGGCCGCATCCTCGACGTGAATGCCGCCTTCTCGCGCATCACCGGCTACCGGCGCGAGGAGGTGCTGGGCCGTAATCCGAGCATGCTGCAGTCCGGCAAGCACGACGAGGCCTTCTACGCGGACCTGTGGCAGACCCTCGAGGCCGAGGGGAGCTGGTCGGGCGAGGTATGGAACCGCCGCAAGGACGGCGAACTGTACGCCGAGATGCTGACCATCAGCGCGGTCCGCGATGGCGAGGGTGCGGTGCAGCGCTATGTGGGGCTGTTCTCGGACATCACCCCGCTGAAGGAGCAGCAGCGACAGCTTGAATACATGGCCCATTTCGACGCGCTCACCGAGCTGCCCAACCGGGTGCTGCTGGCGGATCGTCTGCATCAGGCCATGGCCCAGGAGGCGCGGCGTGGACAACAACTGGCGCTGGTCTACCTCGACCTGGACCGCTTCAAGGAGATCAACGACGGTCACGGCCACGAGGTGGGCGATCACATGCTGGTGGCACTGGCGGAGCGTCTGAAGGGATGCCTGCGCGAAGGCGATACGCTGGCGCGGCTGGGCGGCGACGAGTTCGTCGCGGTGCTGCTGGACCTGCCGGACATTGAATCCGCCCAGCCGCTGCTGCAGCGCCTGCGCGAGACCGCATCCCGCCCGGTGCACGACGGCAGGCACCACCTGCAGGTCACCGGCAGCCTCGGGGTCAGCCTGTATCCCCAGGCCGAACCCGTGGACGCCGACCAGCTGCTGCGCCAGGCGGACCAGGCGATGTACCAGGCCAAGCTGGCCGGCGGGGACCGCTACCACCTGTTCGATGTGGCATCCGACCGCAACCTGCGCGATCAGCACGAGGCCCTGGAGGCCATCCGTCAGGGCCTGGCGAACGACGAGTTCGTGCTCTTCTACCAGCCCAAGGTGTCGATGCGCAGCGGCGAACTGGTGGGGGCCGAAGCCCTGATCCGGTGGCAGCATCCGCAGCACGGCCTGCGGCCCCCGGGCGCATTCCTGCCGCAGCTGGAAGGCCATCCGCTGATGGTGGAGCTGGGCAACCGGGTGATCGAGATGGGGCTCGCGCAGATCGAACAGTGGCGCGAACAGGGCCGCCCGCTGACGGTCAGCGTCAACGTGGATGCGCTGCAGCTGAGCGACCCCGGTTTCATTGCCGGGCTGCGCGCCGCCCTCGCCCGCCATCCCGGGGTACTGCCCGGGGACCTGGAACTGGAAGTGGTCGAGACCAGCGCCCTGCACGACATCACCCACGTGTCGTCCCTGATCGAGGAGTGCCGGGAGCTGGGCGTACGTTTCTCGCTGGACGATTTCGGTACCGGCTATTCCTCGCTGTCCTATCTCAAGCGCCTGCCGGTCGAGACCCTCAAGATCGACCAGTCCTTCGTGCGCGACATGCTGTACGACCCGGACGATCTGTCCATCCTGCACGGGATCATCGGCCTGGCCGGGAGCTTCCAGCGCGAGGTGCTCGCCGAGGGAGTGGAGACCGAACTGCACGGCGAGATGCTGCTGCAGCTGGGCTGCGAGATGGCCCAGGGCTATGCCATCGCCCGCCCCATGCCCGCCGACCAGCTGCTGTCGTGGCAGGCGCAGTGGCAGCCGCACGCCAGCTGGACGCAGGCCACGCCGGTCGCGAACGAGCTGCGCCCGATGCTGTTCGGCATCGTCGCCCACCGCGCCTGGGTCAACTCGCTGCAGGAGTTCCTGCAGGACCGGACGGAATGGCCGCCCGAGCCGGATCCGCGACGGTGTCCGTTCGGTCGCTGGCTGCATGCCCATGACCCCGACGGCGACCGAATGCCGTCGATCCACGCCCTGCACGATCAGGTCCATCAGCTGGGCGATGAACTGGTCCGGCTCAAACACGAGAGCCACGCCGCACGGGCCCTCGCCCGGTTTGGCGAGATGGAGGCGCTGAGCCACCAGATGACCGGCGCGATCCGTGGCCTGATCGGCGCGCATGCGCCCCGGCCGGAAGAATGAAGCGGACATGTACATGGATCGACGCAGCTTTCTGGTCACCGCCGGCGCCACCCTCCCCGCCCTGCTGGGGGCCTGTGGCCGTCCGGACTCGCCGCTGGAGATCGCCGGCCACGTATGGCCGGGCTACGAGCCGATGTTCCTGGCTCGGTCCATGGGCTGGCTGGACCCCGACCGGGTCCGGCTGCGCAAGACCGCTTCCGCCAGCGAATCCATGCGCCGGCTGGCCGCGGGCGAAATCCATGGTGCGGCGCTGACCCTGGACGAGGTGCTGCGGGTGCGCGCCCGGGGGACGGATCTTCGCGTCGTGCTGGTCTTCAACATCTCCGCGGGGGCCGACATGGTGCTGGCGCGCCCCGCGATCGAGACCCTGGAGGCGCTGGCCGGGCGCCGGATCGGCGTGGAAGACTCGGCCCTGGGGGCCCTGATGCTCCACCACACCCTGGACGTGGCCGGCGTCGCCCGCGACGAGGTGGAAATGGTATCGCTGACCATCGACGAGCAGGAGGCCGCCTGGGAGCAGGATGACGTGGATGCCGTAGTGACCTATCAGCCCGTCGCCGACCGCCTGCTGGACAACGGCGCGCACGTCCTGTTCGACAGCCGGGCCATGCCGGACACAATCTTCGATGTCCTCGCGATCGAGGCCGGTCACCTGGAGCGTCGCGAACGATCGACCCGCCACCTGATCGCGGCGAATTTCCGTGCCCTGCATCACCTGCGCGCCAACCCGGTGGACGCGGGCTACCGCATGGCGGAACGCCTCGGAGTGCCCGGCCACCGGGCCATGGAAACCTTCCGCGGACTGGTGCTGCCGGATCCGGCCAGCAATCGCCGTCTGCTGGCCGGTGCCGATTCCCGGGTCCTGCAGGCGGCACGGGAGATCGCCGGCCTGCCGGCAGACGCGGACGCGCCGCTGGACCGCAACTTCGGGGATGAACTGATACGCCCCGATCTGCTGCCGCGCGAGGAGCCCCGATGAGATACGCGATCGGGATCGCAGTACCCCTGCTGGTCGCCGTGCTGATGCTTGCAGCGACGCCGGCGGTGGCCGAACGCAGCGTGACCGTGGGGATCCTGGCCTTCGAACCGGAGGATATGGCCCGCGAGCGCTGGGAGCCACTGATCGAACACCTGGACGCGCAACTGAAAGACGTGACCGTGGACGCGGTGATCGCCGATTACTCGGCCCTGGAGGAGAATCTGCGCAACAACCGGCTGGATTTCCTGCTGACCAACCCCAGCCACTACATTCGCATCCGCAGCGACAGCCATCTTTCGGGTGCTCTGGCGACCCTGGTCCCGCTGCACGAAGGGACACCGGTACGCGGCTTTGGCGGGGTCGCCTTCACCCGTGCCGAGAACGATCATATCCGCGACTGGGACGACGTCCCCGGGCAGCGGATCGCAGCCGTCCTCCAGGACTCGCTGGGCGGCTACCAGGCCCAGGCCCGGGAACTGCGCGAACTCGGCGCGACACCGCGTGATGAGGACATCGAGTTCACCGGCATGCCGCATGACCGGGTGGTGGAGCGGGTCCTGGACGGCGAGGCGGACGTTGGATTCGTGCGGATCGGGATCCTGGAACGCCTGCTGGAGACCGGCCAGATCGAGCCTGAAGAACTCCGTGTCATCGGACGGCAGGACATGGTGGATTTCCCGCTGGCCCTGTCCACGCGCGTCTATCCGGAGTGGCCGTTCGTGGCCCTCGAGCAGGTCCCGCGCGATCTCAGCCACCGCATGCTGATCGCCCTGCTGGAGCTGGACGGCCACCCGGGACCCGCGCAGGCCGCAGGCATCGACGGTTTCACCGTCCCCATGGACTACGAGCCGGTGGAAGAGCTGGCGCGCGAACTCCGGCTGCCGCCGTACGACGCGACCCCGGAGCTCACGGTGCAGGAATTCCTGGAAACCTACGGCCGCCAGGTGACCCTGGTACTGGTGGTCGCCAGTCTGATGCTCGTGTTGATCCTCGGCCTGGTGCTGGTGAACCGTCGCCTGACCACAGTGCGCCGGGAACTGGAAGACAAGGCGGCGGCGCTGGAGCGCAGCGAGACCCACGCGCGCGCACTGATGCGGGCCCTGCCGGACAGCCTGTTCCGGATGGACCGCGACGGCACCTTCATCGAATGCGAGGCCGTCTCGGAAGAGATGCTGCTGATGCCACCCGAGGAGTTTCTCGGGCGGCGCCTGGACGAACTGTTCCCGCCCGCCTATGCCGAACCGGGCACCCGGGCGATCCGCGAGGCGCTGAACAGCGGCGAGGTCCGCGACTTCGAATACGACACGACCGCACTGGGCATGCCCGGCCCTTTCGAGGCCCGGGTGGTCCCGCTGAACGACCGCGAAGTGCTGATGATCGTGCGCGACGTCAGCCAGCGTTTCGCGATGGAGGCTGCGCGCAGCGAGGAACGCCGCTTCCGCGAGAACCTGCTGGCCAGCCTCGGCGTAGGCGTGTTCGGCATCGACCGGGAGGGCCGTTTCACGTTCATCAACCCCACCGGATGCCGCCTGCTGGGGTTCGCCGATCAGAACGAGGCCCTGGGACGGGATTCCCACCAGACGGCGCATCACAGCCACCCGGACGGCTCCCATTATCCTGCGGAAGAATGCCCGATCCACGGAGTCCTGGTCAGCGGCGAGATGGTGGAAGGCTGGGAGGACCATTTCTGGCGTCAGGACGGCGAAGCCTTCCCGGTACTGGTCTACGCCTCGCCCATGCGGGACGATGCCGGTGAGTTGAGCGGCGTGGTGGTGTCGTTCCAGGACATTTCGATACGCAAGGCGATGGAGCGGGCCCTGGCCGACAGCGAGGCCCGCTTCCGCCTGGCCCAGGAGGCCGCGCGATTCGGCATCTGGGAATGGGATCTGGCGGAAGACCGGATCCACTGGGATGCACAGTGCTGGCGGATGCTGGGCGAGGACCCGGCGGAGGGCCGGTTGCTGGCCTACGAGGACTGGCGCAACCGGATCCACCGGGAGGATCTTGTCCAGGCGGAAGCGGAAGTACAGCGCCAGCTGGCCGAGGGCGGGAAGTTCTCCATCGAGTTCCGCTATCGCCTGGCGGACGGCGGCTGGCTGTGGACCCTCGGCCGGGGGCAGGTCATCGGGTGGAGTGCGCAAGGCGAACCGCGGCGGATGACGGGCATCCACGTCGACATCCAGCGGCTCAAGGGAACCGAGGCCGAGTTGCGCCAGCGCGAGAACGAGCTGGCCGAGGCCCAGCGCATCGCGCACATGGGCAACTGGATATCCGATTTCCGCTCCGGCGAGATCCGCTGGTCGGAGGAGGTCTACCGCATCTTCGGACTGGACCACGACCAATGGGGCGCAACCGAGGCGGCCTTCATGGAACGGGTCCACCCCGACGACCGCGACACGGTTCGCGCGGCCATCGATGCCTCGGTGAGCGGCCCGGGTGTGCCCTATCAAGTGGAACACCGGATCCTGCGCCCGGACGGCGAGGTCCGCACGGTCTACCAGCAGGGCGAGGTCGAATTCGACGACGAGGGCACGCCTCTGTGGATGCTCGGGACGGTGTTCGACATCACCGAACGCAAGGCCACGGAAGAAGCCCTGGCCCGGCGCCAGGCCGCCGACCGCGCGACCTCCGACATCGCCACTCGTCTGGTGACCCGACGCGACGTGGACCGGGCGACCGAGGAATCGCTGGCGGTGCTGGGGGAACTGCTGGGGGCCAGCCGGTCCGCGGTCCTGCTGCTGCGGCGCGACGGGTCGCTGATGGACAACACCCACGAATGGGCGGCCCCGGGCATTCGCCGGAAAAAGGATGAACTGCAGGCAATGAACCTGGACGAACTGCCGGCGTGGCGGCAACGGATGGAGCAGGGACAGCTGATGCAAATGCCGGGCGACGCCCACCCCGGCGAGAGCTCCTCCGCCGAACACGAGCTCATGTGGGCTCTGGGCGTCCAGGCAATGATGGCCGCCCCCCTGCAGGCCGCCGGCGAACCCGTGGGCCTGCTGGGTGTAGCGGACGTACACGGCACGGCATCCTGGGGGCCGGAGGACGCCGAGACCCTGCGGCACGTGGCCGACCTGCTGGGCAACGTGCTGGAACGCCACCGGGTGCAGCAGGCCCTGGAAGGGCTGAATCTGGAGCTGCGCCGCTCCAACGAGGAGCTGGAGCAGTTCGCCTACGGGGTATCCCACGATCTGCGCCAGCCGCTGCGCATGGTCAGCAGCTACCTGCAGCTGCTGGAGCGCAGCCTGGGCGAACGGCTGGATGCCGACCAGCAGCGTTTCCTCGGTTACGCCACCGAGGGCGCCCGACGCATGGACCGCATGATCGTGGGCCTGCTGGAATACTCCCGAGTTGGACGCAAGACCGACCCCATGGCCCCGCTGGACACCCGCGAGGTCCTGGACACCGCTCTGGCGTTCCTGCAGCCGGCAGTGACCGAAACATCCGCGCGCATCGACGTCGAAGGCGACTGGCCGCGCCTGGTCGCCAGCCAGGACGAGCTGGTACGCCTGCTGCAGAACCTGATCGACAATGCGCTGAAGTACGTGCCGGGCGACACGCGCCCCGAGGTCCGCATCGACGGACGCATCGATGGCGACCACTGGGAGGTCCGCGTGCGCGACAACGGGGTTGGCATCCCGCAGGATCAGGAGGATCGACTGTTCCGGGTCTTCTCGCGTCTGCACGGTCACGGGGAATATGAAGGCAGCGGCATCGGTCTGGCGCTGTGCCGCCGAATCGTGGAACATCACGGCGGCCGCATCGGCGCCGAATCGGACGGACCGGGACACGGCAGCACCTTCTGGTTCCGGATACCCCGCCGGACTCCGGAAGACGAGCGGACTGAAGACAACGCAGGCGCATGAAGGGGCCCGTGGAGAACACCCGATGAACGAGACCGCCGAACCGGTCACCGACGTCCTGCTGGTGGAAGACGAACCGGCGGACGTCCACCTGACGCGCATGGCCTTCGAGGAAGCCGGGGTCACCGCGCGCCTGCATCACGTGAACGACGTGCGCGAGGCCCTGCGGTTCCTGGCCGGCGAGCCACCGTACGACGAAGCCCCGCAGCCGGGGCTGATCCTGCTGGACCTGAACATGCCGCACATGGGCGGCCTGGAGTTCCTGCAGCGCCTGCGCGAGACCGACCAGGCCGACGCGATCCCGGTGGTCGTCCTGTCCACCTCGGATCTGGAACGCGACATCCGCGCGAGCCGGCAAAACGGGGCGGCCGACTACATGGTCAAGCCGCTGGACATGGAACAGTTCTGCGACCGTGTTCAGCGCCTGGCGAAGGACTGGAACCTGCCGCTGGTGGAGCACGCCCCGTCTCCGACGCCCGCCCCTTCCCCGACCGGGCATCGCGACGCCTCGCCGGAAGTGCCCCGAAAAGGCGGCGACCATGCAACGGCCCCGGCGGACACCCGCGGGGAGGGCGTGCCAGTGCTGCTGGTGGAAGACGACCCCGGGGACGCGGATCTGGTGCGCTTCGGCCTGCGCGGCTCGGCCCGCGAACACTTCGAGGTGACCTGGGTCGACCGGTTGTCGGCGGTGCCGCAGGCCCTGGACAAGGTTTCGCCCGCCATCGTTCTGCTCGACCTGTCACTGCCTGACAGCACCGGGGTGGACACCGTGCGCGCCGCACGCGAGTGGTTCCGGGACACGCCAATCATCGTGCTGACCGGTTACGACGACGAGGATTTCGCTCTCAGGACACTGGAAGCCGGGGCGGCGGACTACTTGGTCAAGGGTCGTATCGAGACCTCCGCCCTGGTGCGCGCGATCCGCTATGCCCGCAGCCGCGCGAGTCTGGAGGGACGTGTCCGCGAATCCGAGGCGCGCATGGCCGCCGCACTCGAAGGGGCCCATCTGGGCCTGTGGGACTGGCGGATCGACGAGGATTTGATGTTTTTCGACCGTCGCTGGGGCGAGCTCACCGGTCTGGCGGAGACGGAAGGTACGGGGTCCGTAGCGCTGTGGGACGGGGCGGTGCATCCGGATGACCGCGAGCGGCGGGACACCGCCCTGCAACGACACCTGAAAGGCGAAACCCCACGCTATTCGACGGAGTTCCGTGTACGTCGCCCGTCCGGCTCCGAGGCCTGGCTACAGGATGCCGGGCAAGTGATCGAACGCGACCGTGACCAGCGCGCCCGGCGAATTGTGGGCGTGGTCCAGGACATCACCGAACACAAACGAATGGAGCAGCGACTGGAAACGCTGGCGAGCACCGACCCCCTGACCGGGCTGGCCAACCGTCGGCTGTTCATGGACGAATTGGAGCGCGAATACGCGCGGATGCGCCGGGAACCGGGCTATGCCGCCGGCCTGCTGATGCTGGACATCGACCACTTCAAGCGTTTCAACGACCGCTATGGTCACGAGATCGGAGATCAGGTGCTGGTCGCATTCGCCGACTGCATCGCATCCGCGCTGCGGGCCGGCGACCGCGCCGCACGCCTGGGTGGCGAGGAATTCGCAATCCTGCTCCACGGGGCCTCGCCGGAAGACGCCGAGCACACCGCGGAGCGCGTACGGGCCCGGGTGGAGGCGATGGAGCCACAGACCGAACGCCCGGACACTGCCGGGGTAACCACCAGCATTGGCGTAACCATACTTCGCGCGGACGACAGGGGCGCCGACGATGCGCTACGGCGGGCCGATGACGGCCTCTACGCGGCAAAATCCCGGGGACGCAACTGCGTGGTCGTCAACGACAGCACCCGAGAGGAAGAGCCTCCGAAAGATTGAGACAGGTCATGGCAGCCCTGTGGGGAACCGGTCTATTTTTGTAGCAGGTGCGGCATTTACCACAGGGAGAGCGCCATGATTACCGAAATCCTGTTTCAGTCCCCGATCGGCATCCTGACCATTGCGACCCTGCTCGGCATCGTTGTCTTCCTCGGCTGGGTGGGCTATGTGGTCGTGCACAACGTGCGCGAGGCCGGCAAGAACAAGTAACCCGGCATCCCCGAACGCCCCGACGGGCATCGGCGTCGGATTCCCCTGAACGAAAAGGCCCCGCATCCGGGAACCCGGATGCGGGGCCTTTTGCTGCGGCACCACGGCCGCTCGGCGGGTCAGACGGGTCAGGTGTGCTGATCGCCGTGGTACAGACGCACCACGTGCTTCGCCTCGGCGAAGAACAGCCAGCGCTCCATTCCGACGCCGATCAGGGACGAGACCACCGCCAGCCAGGCGGTCGCTGCCGGGGCCCCCGTCAGGACCGCGGCGAACACCAGGGCCGGCACGATGAAGCCCAGCAGGAACACGGCCATCTTCAGCGTGTCGGTGGTGTTCTTGCCCGGGTCGTAGCCGAACTCGTCGGTCAGAAAGGTGCCGGCGGTGTGGCCGGTATCCAGCAGCCGGACGGTGGCGCGGTTAAAGGTGGTGGCGGTGTTGATGGTCGGGCCGCTCACGCGCGAGATCCAGAAGTAGTAGATCCCCTTGAGGACCGCGGCGATCAGCAGCATCACGATGGCCACGCCGGCGTGCATCGCGGTGGCGTTGTCAAAGGCGCTGGCAATGGCTGCATAGGCGACCGCGCCGGTGGCCACGCCCAGCATGATGTAATTGGCCGGGGTCAGCGCGGTGTTCCACTGGCGGATGGTCTTCAGGCAGCCGTAGATCATGCCGGTCGAGAACAGCGTGATCACGGCGAGGATCGCGGCCACCAGGCCGGCCACCATGCCCAGCGGGCCGATCTCCGGACCGAACAGCAACACGCAGAGGCCATAGACCAGCGCAAACGGATAGAACAGCACGGCAAACACCGCCTCGCGCGAGAGCCAGGAGGTCCTGAAGCGCATGAACGAACGCCAGGCGTTCTTCTTGTTCGCCAGGTGGCCGGTGGAAAGGAGCAGGCCGAAGGTAATCAGGCCCAGCGCGGCAACGCCGTGGGCGATCAGTTCACCGTGGCTCATCGCCGGACCGATGCCGGCCAGATGAAAGATTACCAGCAGGACGAACAGACCATAGCCGGCGCCCGAAGTGACCGTGAACAGGATGACGGAAAGTGCAGGATGCATGGTGTTTTCTCCCCGGATGCGGCGCCTTAGCGCGCCACCATCTTGTTGACCCAGTCCTTCACCGAGCTGATCAGCGTATTGGCACGCACGTCGTCGGTGGGGATGGGGCGGGTGACTCGCGGCGGCAGATACGTATTGACCGGCTTGTAGCCCAGCTCGGGCATCTGCTTCACCCCGCCGCGTTCGCGCACCAGACGGCTGACCTCGGATTCTTCGTCGTCGAAGTCACCGAAGAAGCGCGCATGCGCCGGGCAGGTGATCACGCAGGCCGGCTGGCGCTCTTCCGGCGGCAGGGCCTCGTCGTAGATGCGGTCCACGCACAGGGTGCACTTTTTCATCACGCCGTCTTCGCGGTCCAGCTCGCGGGCACCGTAGGGGCAGGCCCAGGCGCAGTAGTTGCAGCCCATGCACTTGTCCTGGTCGACCAGCACGATGCCGTCTTCCGGGCGCTTGTAGGAGGCGCCGGTCGGACAGACGTTCACGCAGTCGGCATGCTCGCAGTGCATGCAGGACATGGGGATGTTGACGGTCTTGTTGTTGGGGTAGTCCCCGACCTCGTAGTGGCGGATGCGGTTGAACCACACGCCGCTGGGGTCTTCGCCGTAGGGCTGATAGTCGGTCAGCGGCCCGGTGGTGCCGCTGGTATTCCACTGCTTGCAGGCTACCGCGCAGGCATGGCAGCCCACGCAGGTATCCATGTCGATCACGAGTCCAAGACGCATGGTTGGTACTCCCTCAAATCGTTCGTGCGGGCGAACCCCGTGACGGCGCCGGGCCGCCACGGGGCGGGCCGGCTCAGTTCTTGTCGTCGTCCAGCGAACCGCGGGTCAGCACGTCGCGGATGTCGCGGTTCAGGTGCACGGGCTTGTGCGCGTGGTAGCGCAGCTGGTCCGGCGATTCGGACATGCCCGGCGTGGCCTTGACCTTGTCGAACTGCGGCCAGGAGCCCTGCTCCTCCGGCTCGGCCGGCGTGATCCTGACCTTCAGGTCGTACCACGCGGCCTGGCCGGTGACAGGGTCGGAGTTGGTGATGTCGTCCACCGGGTCGCCCTTCTCCGGCAGCAGCTCGCTGATGAGGTGATTCATCAGGAAGCCCTTCTGCGACTCGTTGGCGTCGTCCTTCAGACCCCAGGCGCCCTTCTGCTTGCCGATCGCGTTCCAGGTCCAGACAGTGTTGGGTTCGCAACCCTCGATCAGCTTCACCTGCACGCGGATCTTGCCGTTGTGCGACTCCAGCCACACCCAGGACATGTCGGCGATGCCCATGGACTCGGCCTTCTGGCGGTTCATGTACAGGTAGTTCTGGGCGCAGATCTGACGCAGCCAGGCGTTCTGCGAATCCCAGGAGTGGTACATGAACATCGGGCGCTGGTTGACCGCGTAGAACGGGTACTCGTCCTCGTCGATCCGGGTCTGCTCCAGCGGCTTGTGCCAGATCGGCAGCGGATCGAAGAACTCGGCCAGACGATCCTTGTGCTCCTGCTTGGTCGGCTGCGGGCCGTCATACAGGCCCTGGCCGGCCAGCTTGAAGCGCTGCTGGGTCTCGGAGTAGAGCTCGATGGTGATCGGGTCGGTCTTGCCCACCCAGCCGGCGTGCTTCGCCAGCTCCAGGTACTCCTGGTTGGCGTAGCGGTAGAACTGCTGGCTCTCCGGCAGGTGATACATGAAGAACCCCTGGTTCTCGATGTACGCCTCCCACTGCTTCGGATTCGGCTCACCGCGCAGGTGGCTCTGACCGTCCTTGCCGCGAAAGCCCGACAGGAAGCCGATGCCCGGCTCCTTCTCGAAGTTGACGATGAAGTCCTTGTAGTCCTCGAACTTGCGGCTGCCGTCGTCCTTCGTGAATGCCGGGAACTTCAGGCGGCTGGCCAGCTCGACCATCACCTCCTGCCACGGACGCACGTCGCGATCCGGTTCCAGGATCGGGTGGCGGATGGAGTCCGCCGCCGCGGCCGGCTCGGAGATCGGGCGGTCGAGCATGGAGATGGTGTCGTAGCGCTCCAGATAGGTGGTATCCGGCAGCACCAGATCGGCAAAGCTGACCATCTCGGAGTTGAACGCGTCCGAGACCACGAGATACGGGATCTTGTACTCGCCGTTCTCGTCCTTGGCCCGCAGCATGTCCATCACTTCATCGGTGTTCATCGTGGAGTTCCACGACATGTTCGCCATGAAGAAGATGAGCGTGTCGATCGGGTACGGGTCGCCCTTGACCGCGTTGGTCACGACCATGTGCATCATGCCGTGGTTGGAGATCGGCGCATCCCAGGAGAAGGCCTTGTCGATGCGCAGCGGGTTGCCGTCGTCATCGATCACCAGGTCTTCCGGCGCGGTCGGGAACCCCAGCGGCGGGCTCTTCAGCGGGGTGTTCGGCGCGCATTCCTTCGCCGGCTTGATGCCCGGCGGGACGTGCTTGGGATACGGCGGCTTGGCCAGGTGACCGCCGGGGCAGTCCACCGAACCCAGCATGATCTGCAGGAAGTGGATCGCGCGGCAGGTCTGGAAGCCGTTGGAGTGCGCCGAGATGCCGCGCATCGCGTGCATGGACACCGGACGCCCGACGACCTTGTCGTGCTTGCGGCCCCAGGAGTCGGTCCACTCGACGTCCAGCTCGATGGTCTCCTTGAACGCGACGTGGGCCATCTCCAGCGCCAGGCGCTCGGTCTGCTCGGCCGGCACGCCGGTGATCTCGGCGGTGTTCTCCGGAGAGTACTCGTCATCCAGATAACGCTCGGCCAGCAGGGTCATCACGGTCTTGACCGGGCGGCCGTCCGGGGCGGTGTACTCGCCGAACAGCGCCGGCTTGATGTCCACCTGGCTGCCGTCGACGAAGTCTTCCTTCTCCAGCTCCCAGACCAGCGGGTTGTCGTTGTCGTCGCGCAGGATCAGGCCGTCGCCCTGCTGCCCCGGGGTATGCACCACCAGCTGGGTGGCATTGGTGTAGCGCACCAGGAAGTCCCAGTCGAACTGGCTGTTCTTCAGCAGCACGTGCAGCATCGACAGCGCGAACAGGCCGTCGGTGCCGGGCTTGATGCCCACCCATTCGTCGGCGATCGCCTGATAGCCGGTGCGCACCGGGTTGATGGCCACGAACTTGCCGCCGTTGCGCTTGAGCTTCTCCAGCCCGATCTTGATCGGGTTGGAGGCATGGTCCTCGGCCACGCCCCACAGCATGTGGTACTTGGTGCGGTCCCAGTCGGGGTCGCCGAATTCCCAGAAGGCAAAGCCCGTGGTGTACAGGCCGCCGGCGGCCATGTTCACCGAACAGAAGCCGCCGTGGGCCGCCCAGTTGTAGGTGCCGAACTGGGTCGCCCACAGGCCGGTCAGGGCCTGCATCTGGTCACGGCCGGTAAAGAACGCCAGCTTGCGCGGATCGGTCTCGCGGATCTTCTTCAGGCGCTCGGACAGGGTGTCGATGGCCTCGTCCCAGGAGATCGGCTCGAACTCGCCGGCGCCGCGCTCGGTGCCCGGCTTGCGGCGCATCGGCTGATGCAGGCGGGCCGGGGACTGCTGCTTCATGATCCCGGCGTTGCCCTTGGCACAGAGCACGCCCTTGTTGATCGGATGATGCCGGTTCCCCTGGATGTAGCGGACCTTGTTGTCCTCCACGGTGACCTTGATGCCACAGCGACAGGCACACATGTAACAGGTGGTGTACTTGATCTCCTGCTTGCCGTGATCTTCGAATTCGGGCAGGGCACTCATGGGCGCGACCTCGTTGACTGTCGGTTCAGTTGTCCACGGCGTATTGTGGACCCCGCCGGAAGGCTTGGCCAACGAGAAGTACTTATGCTCGGATAACCCATATTAATCCCAGAAAGAATTTATTTATTCTCGCGCCGGAACTGGGCATTTTCCGCGCGACCCGCCGCATGGGCTACGATGTTCCCTCGCAAACATAACGCCTCGCCCGAGGCCGGGGGCCTGGATGAACGACCGCGGACTGGTGGATCCCTTTGGCCGGAAGATCGAATACGTGCGCGTATCGGTCACCGACCGCTGCGACCTGCGCTGCTTTTACTGCATGCCGGAGGGCTTTCGCGATTTCGAAGTGCCCGAGCACTGGCTGACCTTCGACGAGATCGAGCGGGTGATGGCGGCCTTCGGGCGCCTCGGCACCCGGCGCGTGCGCCTGACCGGGGGCGAGCCGCTGGTGCGCCACAACATCCCGGATCTGGCGGCGCGGCTGAACGCCCTGCCGGGCATCGACGACATCTCGCTGTCCACCAATGCGGTGCGTCTGGCGAAGCACGCCGACGCGCTGGCCGCGGGCGGGGTCGGGCGCATCAACGTCAGCCTGGATACCCTGCGCCCGGAGGTCTTCAAGGACGTGACCGGCGGCAAGCTGGAGAAGGTGCTGGACGGGCTGATGGCAGCGAAGCGCGCCGGGCTGGACCCGATCAAGATCAACATGGTGGTGATGGGCGGCATCAACGATACGGAGGTCGGCGACATGGTCGACTTCTGCATCGAGCACGGTTTCACCCTGCGTTTCATCGAGACCATGCCGGTGGGCGACACCGGGCGCGCGGCGAACGAAGGCCACTACGTGAACCTGCAGGACGTGCGCCGCGACCTGGAGCAGCGTTTCGAGCTGCTCCCCGGGGTGATGCCCGGCGGCGGCCCGGCGCGCTATGTGCAGGTGGCGGGCACCGACATCCGCATCGGCTTCATCACCCCGATCTCCCAGCATTTCTGCGACACCTGCAACCGCGTGCGGCTGTCGGTGGACGGCACCATCCACACCTGCCTGGGCAACGAGCACAGCCTGGCGCTGCGTCCGCGGCTGCGCGACGGCTGCAGCGATGCCGAGCTGGAAGAGGCGATCCGCGAGGCGATCGCGCTGAAGCCCGAGCGCCACGAATTCAACGAGCGCCCGGAGAAGGTCATGCGCTTCATGTCCATGACCGGGGGGTGAGTCAGGCCACCCAGATCGTCTTGGCATTCACAAACTCGCGGATCCCCAGATCGGCCAGTTCGCGCCCGTAGCCGGAATCCTTTACCCCGCCGAAGGGCAGGCGCGGGTCGCTCTTCACCACCGCGTTGACGAACGCACAACCGCATTCCAGCTGGCGCGCCATCGCCTCGCCGCGGGCGCGGTCGGCGGTCCACACCGACCCGCCCAGACCGAAGCGCGAGCGGTTAGCCAGCTCCACCGCCGCCGCGGCATCCGCAGCCCGCGTAATCGCGGCGACCGGCCCGAAGGTCTCCTCGTCGAACGCCGCCATCCCCGGCTCCACGTGATCCAGCACGGTCGGCGCATAGTAGAAGCCTTCGCCCTCCAGCGGCTGACCGCCGGTGCGGCACACCGCGCCGGCCGCGACACTGCGCTGCACCTGGTCGTGCAGTTCGTCGCGCAGATCGCCGCGCGCCAGCGGGCCCAGATCCGTCCCGTCTTCCATCGGATCACCCGTGCGCAGGCCCGCCACCGCCTGGCTCAGGCGGTCCGCAAAGGTCTCGGCGATCGAATCCTCGACGATGAACCGCTTGGCCGCGATGCAGGTCTCGCCGTTGTTCTGGAACCGCCCGCGCAGGGCCTCGCGCACCACGGTGTCGAGGTCCGCGTCATGCAGGACGATGAAGGCGTCCGAACCGCCCAGCTCCAGCACCGAAGTCTTCAGGGCCTTGCCCGCAGCCGCACCCACTGCACGCCCGGCGCGCTCCGAACCCGTCAGACTCACGCCCTGCACCCGCGGATCGGCGATCAGACCCTCGACCGCAGCGGAACCCACCGGCAGGTTACGGAAGACCCCGTCGGGGAACCCGGCCGCGCGGAACACCTCCTCCAGCGCCTGCGCGCACCCGGGGACATTGGAGGCATGCTTGAGCAGCACGGTGTTGCCGGCCAGGGTCGCCGGAATGGCCTGGCGGAAGGCCTGCCAGTAGGGAAAGTTCCACGGCATGACCAGCAGCACGGTGCCCAGCGGCTGCCAGGCCACATACGAGCGGTCCGCCTCGGTGGCCACCGGGACATCCAGCAGGAAGCCCGGCCCGTGCTCGGCGTAGTACTCGCAGGCCACCGCGCACTTCTCCAGCTCGGCCAGCGCCTCGACCCGCCGCTTGCCCATCTCGCGGGTCGCGGTCACCGCCAGTTCCTCCACGCGCCCGCGCAGGACCGCGGCCAGCTCGCGCAGCAGGGCGGCCCGTTCGTGCACCGGCTGCAGGGCCCAGGCCGCGCGGGCGTCCACCGCGCCCTGCAGCGCGGCCTCCACGCCGGCGGCATCCAACCGCGGGTAACTCGCCAGCACCTTGCCGGTGGCCGGATTGACGGCAGTCAGTTCAGTCATCTTCGGGCCTCTCTCTCGGGACTCGCCGGGCCAGCGCCCGCCCGGGTGGATTGATCACGCGCCCACAGCCGAGTATAAGACGCACACATCCGTATTCGGTAAGGGCCTTCGCAATCATGTCGACTCTCTCGATTCGCAACGTCTGCCTGCTGGGCGGAACGGGCTTCGTCGGGCACCACATCGTGGCGCGGCTGATCGACCGTGGACTGAATGTACGCGTGGTGACGCGCCACCCGCACCGTCACCGCGAGCTCATGGTGAACCCCGAGGTCGACCTGATCGCCGGCAACGTCCACGACCCGGAGGATCTCGACCGGGTCCTGCGCGACCAGGATGCCGTGATCAACCTGGTCGGGATCCTCAACGAGCGCGGCCACGACGGCTCCGGCTTCCGCCGCGCTCACACCGAGCTGACGGAAAAGGCCCTGGCCGCCGCCGAGCGCCAGGGCGTGCGCCGCTTTCTGCAGATGAGCGCGCTGAAGGCCGACATGCCGGACCCGCCCAGCCACTACCTGCGGACCAAGAGCGAGGCCGAACAGGCCGTGTTCGCGGCCACGGCCTTCCCGGTCACGGTGTTCCGCCCGTCGGTAATCTTCGGCCCGGAGGACAGCTTCCTCAACCGCTTCGCCACCCTGCTGCGCTTCTCCCCGATGATGCCGCTGGCCCGCGCCGAAGCACGCTTCGCCCCGGTGTTCGTGGGCGACGTGGCCGACCACTTCGCCGCGGCCCTGAACGATCCGGGGACTTTCGGTCAGGGGTTCGAACTGTGCGGCCCGCGGGAATACGGCCTGGGCGAACTGGTGCGCTACGTCGGCCGGGTCTCCGGCCACCGGCGCCCGGTCCTCGGCCTGCCGGACTGGGCGGGCCGCCTGCAGGCGAACGTCCTGGAGTACGTGCCGGGCAAGCCGCTGTCGCGCGACAACCTCGCCTCGCTGTCGATCGACAGCGTATGCGCCGGACAGACCCTGCACTGCCCCACACGGCTGGAGAGCATTGCGCCCACCTATCTGGGCAAGGGCGGCCGCGAGGCGCGCATGCAGCAGCTGCGCACCAGCTACGAGCGCGACTGAGGCGCCCGCGTCCGGGATGCACATCTATCTGGTCGGTGGCGCGGTCCGCGACCGGCTCCTGGGCCGCCCGGTCAGTGAACGCGATTACGTAGTGGTGGGCGCCACGCCCGAGGCCATGGAAGCGGCCGGCTATCGTGCCGTGGGGCGCGACTTTCCGGTGTTCCTCCATCCGCGGACGCAGGAGGAATACGCCCTCGCCCGCACCGAGCGCAAGACCGCGCGCGGCTACCACGGCTTCCAGTTCAACGCCGCCCCCGATGTCCCGCTGGAACAGGACCTGGAACGGCGCGACCTCACCATCAACGCCATGGCCGAGGACGACGGCGGCGAGCTGATCGACCCGTTCGGCGGCCGTACCGACCTGGAAAACCGCATCCTGCGGCATGTCTCCCCGGCCTTCGCCGAAGACCCGGTACGCCTGCTGCGTCTGGCACGCTTCGCCGCCCAGCTGGCCCCCTGGGGGTTCGAGATCGCCGACGAGACCCGCGCCCTGCTGCGCGAGCTGGTCGCCTCGGGGGAAGTTGACGCCCTGGTACCGGAACGCGTCTGGGCCGAGTTCGAAAAGGCCCTGGCCAGCCCCGCTCCGCGCCGGTTCATCGAGGTGCTGCGCGAATGCGGGGCGCTGGAGGTACTGCTGCCGGAACTGGAACGGCTGTTCGGCGTACCTCAGCCAGCGAAATACCATCCCGAGATCGACACCGGCGTACACACCCTGATGGTGCTGGACCAGGCCACGCGCCTGAGCGACGCGCCCGAGGTCCGCTTCGCCGCGCTGACTCATGATCTGGGCAAGGCGGATACCCAGGAGGACATCCTGCCCGCGCACCACGGGCACGAGGAACGCAGCGTCACCCACATCAAGGCGCTCGCCGAACGCCTGCGCATTCCCCGGCGCTACCGCGACCTCGCGATCCGGGTGGCGCGCCATCACGGCCTCGCGCATCGCCTGTTCGAACTGCGCCCGAAGACCGTGATGAAACTGATCGAGGGCCTGGATGCCCTGCGCCGCCCGGAAAACGTCGAGCCCTTCCTGCTGGCGGTCGAGGCCGACTTCCGCGGGCGCACCGGCTGGGAGGAGCGCCCCTACCCCCAGGCCGACGCTCTGCGCCGCGCCGTGGAGGCCGCCGCGGCCGTCAGCCCGCAACCCCTGATCGAGGCCGGCCACCAGGGCCCGCAGCTGGGCGAGGCTCTGCGCCACGAGCGCATCCGCGCAATCGCCGACGCGCTGGCCAAAGACTGAAACCGGCACCACTTGCCTGCAACGCGCAGCGGCCGTACTCTTCACGGTTCGTTGCCGCACAGAGGATCCCGCAATGGATTTCGCCAAGGCCCGGATGAACATGGTGGAACAGCAGGTACGTCCCTGGGACGTGCTGGACATGCGCGTGCTGGGGGTGATGGAGACGCTGCCGCGCGAGCGCTTCATGCCCGAGCCCTACCAGGCCCTGGCCTACGCCGACACGGAGATCCCCCTGGGCCACGGCGAGGAGACCCTGCCGCCGCGCGTCATCGGACGCATGCTGCAGGCGGTCGCCCCGCAGCCCACCGACACCGTGCTGGAGATCGGCACCGGTTCCGGCTATGCCACCGCCTGCCTCGCGAGCCTGGCTGCGCATGTAGACAGCGTGGATCGCCATGACGACCTGCGTCTGGCCGCGCGCAACCGCCTGCACGACCTGGGGCTCACCAATGCCGCCCCGCGCACCGGAACGGTGACCCCGGGCTGGCGCCCCCCGCGCGAACGCTACGACGTCATCGCGCTTAACGGGGCGATGACCGAATACGACGATTTCCTGGAACAATTCCTCGCCCTGGGCGGCCGCCTGTTCGTGATCACCGGGGAACCGCCGATCATGGAAGCGCGCCTGATCACCCGCACCACCGAGGACAACACCCGGCACGAGGACCTTTTCGAGACGCGGGTCCCGCCGCTGGCCGGTTTCGAGCCGCGTCCGGCCTTCGAGTTCTAGATCCCGCGAAACCCGCGGATCCACCGGGCCCGCCCGCCTTCGGCGGCGGGCTTTGCTAGTATCGAGAACTTCGCCAGCCCGGAATCGAATCGCCATGAAACGACTGCATCCCCTGATCGCCGCCGCCGGTCTCGCCCTGTTCACGGCCGCCCCCGCCCAGGGCGCGAGCCTGATGGAAGTCTACGAACAGGCCGCGCAGGAAGACGCCGAACTGCAGATCGCCGAGGCGGAATACCGCAGTGCCCTGCAGAATCGCCCGGCCGCCCGCTCCGGTCTCCTGCCCCAGCTGCGCGGCGAGATCGAAGGCGGTGCGTTCTACAACGACCCGGACGGACGCGACAGCACCGATGGGCGGCAGAGCCGTTTTGCGCTGTTGCTGGACCAGAGCATCTACGACCGGCGCAACTACGTGGAACTGAGCCAGGCCGACCTGGAGATCGCCCGGGCCGAGGCGGAACGCGATGCCGCGCGCCAGGACCTGATGCTGCGGGTGTCCGAAGCCTATTTTGACGTGCTCGTGGCCCAGGAAGGCCTGGAATTCAGCGTCGCCGAACTGGAGGCCATCGAGCGCCAGCTGGAGCAGACCGAACGCCGCTTCGACGTCGGCCTGATCGCCAGCACCGACGTAAAGGAAGCCCGCGCCCAGCGCGACCTGGCCGAGGCCCAGCGCATCGGCGCCGAAAACGAACTGGACGTGGCCCGCGAACAGCTGGCATTGATCACCAACCGCTACTGGGACGAACTCGATACCCTGGCCCCCGATGCCGAACTCCAGCTGCCGCAGCCGCGGGATGCCGAGGCGTGGGTGCAGCGTGCCCTGGAGAACAACCTGGAGCTGGCCGCGCAGCGCCTCGCCACCGAGACCGCGCGCGAGCAGATCGACCGCCAGCGGGCCGAAGGTCTTCCTCGTCTCGGCCTCAACGCCTCAGTCAGCGAAAACCGCTTTCATTCGGTGGACGAACCAGCCATGCCTCCCGGCCAGAGCTCCCAGTTCAACGACTCCACCGAAGCTCAGATCGGCATCCGTCTGGAGATCCCGCTGTACACCGGCGGCCGGGTGACCGCCCTGACCCGTCAGGCGCGCGAGGACTTCCAGGCCGCGCAGCAGGGGCAGACGCAGGTCGAGCGCATGACCCGGCGCGACACCCGCAACGCCTATCTCGCCTCGGTGGCCGCCGAATCCCGCGTGCGCGCACTGAACCGGGCACTGGAATCGACCCAGGCCGCGTTCGAGGCGGCCGAGGCCGGCTTCGAGGTCGGCACCCGCACTCAGGTGGATGTCCTGCTGGCCCTGCGCGAAGTGTTCGGCGCCGAGCGCGACTTCGCCGAGGCGCGTTACGAGTTCCTCGCCAACACCCTGCGCCTGGAACGCGCGGCGGGGCAGCTGGCCGAGGAAGACCTCGAATCCATCGACGCCATGCTGGAGTGATGAGCGGGGCTGCGCGGGCTCGCTGCGAGCGTTCCGAACGCTCGCCGCTGCTGCTGGTCGACCTGCAGGAGCGGCTGATGGCGGCGATGCCGGAAACCGATCGTGAACGCACCGTGCGCAACGCCGGGCGGCTGGTGGAAGCCGCGCGCCAGCTGGGTATTCCGGTGGAGGTGTCGCGCCAGTATCCGCAGGGGCTGGGCGACACCGTTGAACCACTGCGCTCCGCGCTCGAGGATCTCGGCGATCTGGCCACCGTGACCGACAAGACCGCCTTCTCCTGCTGCGGCGAGGCGGCCCTGGAGCAGCGCCTGGCGGGTTGCCACAGCGTGGTCATCGGCGGTGCCGAGACCCACGTGTGCGTGACCCAGACCGCGCTGGACCTGCTGGATGCCGGGGTCACGGTGTTCGTGGCGGCCGATGCGGTGTGCTCGCGCAACCCCGAGCTGCGCGGCAACGGCCTCGAGCGCCTGCGCGCGGCGGGGGCGATCATCACCAATCACGAATCCGTGCTTTTTGAATGGCTGGGCGATGCCCGCGCCGCCGAGTTCAAGTCGGTCAGCCAGCTGCTGCGCGAGGTCTGAGATGCGCGTGATCGGCAACATCCTGCTGGGCATCTGGCTCGTGCTGTACGGCCTGCGCGGGCTGCTCGGACTGCAGTTCCAGTACGATCATTACGTCATGAGTGCCCTGGCACTGACCGCCGGCGTGCTCTTCATCCTGCGTCGATAAAGGGATCCCGATCGCATGCGCCTGACCCCGGACGAATACCGCGAGCTGGACGGCCGCCGCATCACCCTGCTGGGGATGTCGGGAGTCGGCAAGACGCGGCTGTCCAACATGCTGCGCCAGGAGGACTGGTTCCATTACTCCGGCGACTATCGCATCGGCACGCGCTACCTGAACGAACCGATCCTGGACAACATCAAGTCCCAGGCGATGCAGGTCCCGTTCCTGCGCGAGCTGCTGCGTTCGGACTCCATCCAGATCATCAACAACATCACCGTCGACAACCTGCACCCGGTGTCCAGCTTCCTCGGCAAGCTGGGCAACCCGGAGCTGGGCGGGCTGCCGCTAACCGAATTCAAGCGCCGCCAGGCCCTGCACCACGAGGCCGAAGTGCAGGCGATGCTGGACGTGCCGGACTTCATCCACAAGGCGCGCACCCTGTTCGGCTACCCGCATTTCGTCAACGATGCCGGCGGTTCGGTGTGCGAGCTGGACAGCCCCGGCGTGCTCGAGACCCTGGCCGAACACACCATCATCCTCTATATCCAGGCCACGGACGAGGACGAGCGGGAGCTGATCGAACGCGCCGAGGCCAACCCCAAGCCGCTGTACTACCGCGAGGCCTTCCTCGACCAGCAGCTGGCCGAATACATGCGCATCGAGGAACTGGAGTACGTCGCCCAGATCGACCCCAATGCCTTCGTGCGCTGGGTATTCTCGCGCCTGTTCCGGGCGCGGCTGCCGCGTTACGAACAGATCGCCGAGACCTGGGGCTACACCGTCAGCACCACCGAGGTGGCCCGGGTGCGCAACGCGGCCGACTTTGACGAGCTGGTCTGCATGGCCCTGGAACGCGAGAGGCGACTGTAATGCCCCTGGTTGCACACTCCGGACTCCCCACCTTCGAACGCCTGCGCAGCGAGGGCGAATCGGTCCTGCCGAACGACTTCGCCCGCCAGCAGGAGATTCGCGCGCTGCACATCGGGCTGCTGAACATGATGCCGGATGCCGCACTGGCGGCCACCGAGCGTCAGTTCTTTCGCCTGATCGGCGAGAGCAACCAGATCGCGCAGTTCTACATCCATCCGTTCACGCTGCCGCAGCTCAAGCGCGGCCGGAAGGGGCGCGAGCACGTCGAGAACTACTACGAGGACTTCGAGAAGCTCAAGGAAGAAGGCCTGGACGCGCTGATCATCACCGGGGCCAACGTGACCCAGCCGGATCTGGCCCTGGAGCCGTTCTGGGAACCGCTGGCCGAGGTGGTGGACTGGGCCTGGCAGAACGTGACCTCCACACTGTGCTCCTGCCTCGCGACCCATGCGGTGCTGCAGTCGCACTACGACGAACACCGCCAGCACATGGGCGAGAAGCTCTGGGGCGTGTTCCCGCACCGGGTGGTCGACCGCGGGCACCCGCTGGTGACCGGGGTGAACACCCGTTTCGACGTGCCGCACTCGCGTTACAACAAGGTCACCCGCGAGCAGTTCGAACGCCACGGCCTGCGCGTGCTGGTGGAAAGCGAGGAAGCCGGCATCCATCTGGGCGCCTCGCCGGACGGTTTCCGCATGGTCTTCTTCCAGGGCCATCCGGAGTACGACTCGATCAGCCTGCTCAAGGAATACAAGCGCGAAGTGGTGCGCTATATCGAGGGCGACCGCAAGGCCTATCCGCCGCTGCCGGAGAACTACCTGATGCCGCAGGCGGCCGCGATCCTCGATGAACACCGCGAGCACGTGGAGGCGGCGCTGGAGCACTGCACCGAGATCCCGGCCCTGCCCGAGGCCCTGCTGCTGGACCGCCTGGACAACACCTGGCACGACACCGCGCTGGCAGTCATCAACAACTGGCTGGGCAACGTCTATCAGCTGACCAACCTCGACCGCCGCAAGCCCTTCCGCGACAGCGTCGACCCCGACGACCCGCTGGCCGGGCGGCGGTAGAACGTTACGCCGGAACCCGACCCCGGTCATTGCGAGGCGCCGCAGGCGCCGTGGCAATCTTTTCTGCGGAGGCACCCGAGCCGAACGCCCTGTCGGTGTCCGGAGATTGTCACGGCGCCCTCGGCGCCCCGCAATGACGGGCGACACAACGGAAGGACTGCATGACCGAGACCGATCGCGACAAACGCCGACGCCCCCTCGTCAGCCTGTACGAGACCATCGCCGGCGACGAGGATGCCCGTGCCTGCAAGGACATCCCCGAGGGGGCCTGCAACGCGCAGCCACGCAATTTCCTCGTCCACCTGGTCGCCAACACCCTGTCCAAGATCGGCGACGAACTGGCCTCCGCGCGCCTGGTCCTCGCCTGGCTGCTGAGCGCGCTGGGGGCCCCGGCCGCGTTCGCCGGTTTCCTGGTCCCCATCCGTGAATCGGGCTCGCTGCTGCCGCAGCTGTTCGTGGCCGCCTCGATCCGCCGCCGCGCCATCCGCAAGGGGTTCTGGGTACTGGGCAGCGCGCTGTCCGGGTTTGCGGTCGCGGGCATGGCGATCACCGCCCTGACCCTGGAGGGGGCCGCCGCGGGCTGGGCCATCATCGCCCTGCTGATCGTGTTCGCCCTGTCGCGCGGCATCAACTCGGTAGCGTCCAAGGACGTGCTGGGCAAGACCATCGCCAAACAGCGCCGCGGCACGGTGATGGGCTACGCCGCCTCGGCCGCCGGCTTCTTCACCCTGGCCCTGGGCGGGTACCTGACGCTGGCCAGCCTGGACGATGCCGGTATCGGCCTGTTCGTGGCCCTGCTGGCAGCCTCGGCCGGCGCGTGGTGGATCGCGGCGGCGGTGTTCGCCCGCCTGCACGAGGATCCGGGGGCCACCGAAGGGGGCGTCAACGGGTTCGGCGAGGCGCTGCGCTCGCTGCGCCTGCTGTGGAGCGAGCGCGCCTTTGGTCACTTCGTGCTGACCCGCGCACTGCTGATGAGCACTGCGCTGGCGCTGCCGTTCTACGTGCTGCTGGCCGAAGATGCGACCGAGGGGGCACTGGCGACCCTGGGCCTGCTGATCCTCGCCAGCGGTCTCGCCTCCGCACTCAGTGCCCCGGTGTGGGGCCGGATGTCCGACCGTTCCGCCCGCGGGGTACTGGTGGTCGCCGGACTGCTGGCGACGCTGCTGGGCTTCGTCGTCGCCCTGGGGAGCTGGTTCGCCCCGGCCGCCTCCGGCCTGCTGGACATGGGCTGGGTGCATGCGGTGCTGTTCTTCCTGCTGGGCATCAGCCACGCGGGCGTGCGTCTGGGGCGCAAGACCTATCTGGTCGACATGGCCACGCAGGAGACCCGCGCGGCCTTCACCGCGGTCAGCAACACCGTCATCGGCGTGCTGCTGCTGGTCGGGGGCCTGTTCGGCCTGGTGGCCCAGCTGGCCGGCACCGAATTCGCCATCTTCGTACTGGCGCTGATGAGTCTGGCCGGGGCCCTGAGCGCCTGGCGCATGAAGGAGGTCTGAACATGGCCCTGATCACCCTGCGCGACATCCACCTGGCCTATGGCATGGCCTCGCTGCTGGACGGCGCCGGCCTGAGCCTGGAACCCGGCGAGCGGGTGGCGATCGCCGGGCGCAATGGCGAGGGCAAGTCGACCCTGCTGCGCATCCTCGCCGGCGAGGTGGAGCCGGATGCCGGCGATATCACCCGCCGCGACGGGCTGACCGTCGCGTGGCTGACCCAGGAGCTGCCGCCGGGCATCGAGGGGAGCGTGTTCGACGTGGTCGCCGAAGGCCTGGGCGAGTCCGGGCGGCTGCTGGAACGCTTTCACCACCTGAGCCAGGCGGCCGCCAGCGGCGACGCCGAGGCCCTGGAGAAGATGGGGCCGGTACAGGCACAGCTGGACGCGATCGACGGCTGGAGCTTGCAGAACCGGGTCGAAACCACCCTGTCGCGGCTGGAGCTGGACCCCGAGGCCGAGTTCGCCACCCTCTCCGGCGGGCTCCGGCGCCGTGTGTGGCTGGCCCGCGAACTGGTGCGCGATCCCGACATCCTGCTGCTGGACGAGCCCACCAACCACCTGGACGTGGCCGCGATCCGCTGGCTGGAGGGCTTTCTGACCGGCAGCCGCATGACCGTGGTGTTCATCAGCCACGACCGCCAGTTCATGGAGAACGTGGCCACCCGCATCCTCGAGCTGGACCGTGGCCAACTGCACGAACACCCGCCGTCCATCGCCGCGTTCCGCGAGCGCCAGGCCGAGCGGCTGGAGGTCGAAGCCCGCCAGCAGGCGGAGTTCGACCGCAAGCTGGCGCAGGAGGAGGCCTGGATCCGCCAGGGCATCAAGGCCCGGCGTACGCGCAACGAGGGCCGCGTGCGCGCATTGCAGCAGCTGCGTCAGAAACGCGCCGAACGTCGCGAACGCGCGGGGCAGGTGCGCATGCAGCTGAGCCCGGAACAGCGCTCCGGCAAGCGGGTGATCGAGGCCGAACACGCCAGTTTCGGCCACGCCGGCAAGCCGGTGCTGCACGACGTGAACCTGCTGCTGCAGCGCGGCGACACCCTGGGCGTGATCGGCCCCAACGGCGCCGGGAAAACCACCCTGCTGCGCGGCCTGCTGGGCGATCTGCCGCCGCTGGCCGGGACGGTCAAGCTGGGCACCCAGCTGACCATCGCCTACTTCGACCAGACCCGCGCCCACCTGGACGAACAGACCACCGTGCAGGATGCCGTGGGCGAGGGCCGCGAACAGGTGACGGTCAACGGCGAGACGCGCCATGTGCTGAGCTATCTGGGCGATTTCCTGTTCCCGCCGGCGCGCGCCCGCCAGCCCGTCTCCGCGCTGTCCGGCGGCGAACGCAACCGCCTGTTGCTGGCGAAGCTGTTCCTGCGTCCGGCCAACCTGCTGGTGCTCGACGAACCCACCAACGATCTCGACGTGGAGACCCTGGAGCTGCTGGAGTCGCTGCTGATCGAATACAAGGGCAGCGCCATCGTGGTCACCCACGACCGCGCATTTCTCGACAACGTGGCCACCAGCACCCTGGTGGTCCCCGGCGATGGCAGCATCGAGGAGTTCGTCGGCGGCTGGTCGGATCTGCCCGAGCGCGTGACCCGGCGCCTGATCGAGGGGGACCCGGCGCCGGACTCCGGGGCCGCCGCGGACGCGGCATCCCGGGCCACAACCCGGACCGCCCCGGCGCCGGAGCCCGCCGTCGCGGCCTCGGGCTCGGGCTCGGGCTCGGGCTCGGGCTCGGGCAAGCTCTCCTACAAGGATGCCCGCGAACTGGAGGCCCTGCCGGGCCGCATCGAGGCGCTGGAGACGGAGCAGGACTCGATCAACCAGGCCCTCTGCGACCCCGAAACTCAGCGGGACGGCGAGCGCGTGCGCGAACTGCAGGCGCGCCTGGCCGAAGTGGAACAGGAGCTGGAAGAAGCCTACCAGCGCTGGGAAGAACTGGAATCCTGAAGCTCTCGCCCGCGTCTCTCCCGGTGAAGCCCGGCCGGACCACCTGCCTTTTCGCGGCTCCGGGAGCGATGCCCCCCCACGAAACACTCAACTCCGGGGCATCTTTGCCGTAACAGCAGGAGAAACGACACGACCCGCGGGTCACCCTTTTCGTGTACGCCCGTACGCGGTGGTAGCAAGCGCCCGCAGAGGCGCCGGCGGAGGAGCAACTCATGCTGGACAAGTTTTCGATCCGCGGACTGCTGACGGCCGGCTTCGGCCTGGTGGTCCTGATCCTCGTCATCAACTCGGTCATGGCCCTGCATGCGCTGCAGACCGGCGCCCGGGACGTACAGAACCTGACCGGAGAAGACTACCCGGCCGTCGCCCGGGTCAACGAAGTCCAGCAGCGGCTGCAGGAAAGCGCGGCCTTCCTGGGCTTCTACCTGATGAGCGACGAGCAGGGCCACCATGACGCCTGGCTGGAATCCATGGACGCCCTGCAGACCGCGGCACGGGAGCTCAACAACGACCCGGTGGTGGCGGCCGACCGCGACATGGCCCGCTCGGCCGAAGCGGTCCGCGAACACGTCGACCGCTTCCACGGCCACGTCGACCGTCTGACCGAACTGGCCACCGACGACGCCGCCAACATGCCCGCGCTGGACATCGCCAACCAGCGGGCCAATCCCGCCACCCGCGCCATGGCGCAGCAGGCGTCCACGATGATCGACGCCGAGACCAACCTGCCGGAGTTCCAGCGTTCCCTGGAACGTCTGCAGCAGTTCCATAACCTGCGCATGAGCGCACTGCAGGTCACCTCGAACCTGCGCGGCTTCCTTGCCTTCCGCGACGACGCCTTCGTCCAGAACGTGAATCTCTATCGCGGGCAGCTGGAAAGCATCGTGGAGGATCTCGAAGGGCAATCCGCCACCCTGGACTTCGAACAGGAAATCGCGCTGGAAGATTTCGCCGGATCACTGGAAACCCTGCGGGGTGCGCTGGACGACATCTTCGAGGTCCACGGCTCGCCCGAGGCATTCCAGGATGCCGACATGATCCGCACCGAAATCGGCCCGCTGCTGATGGAAGCCCGCGGGGAACTGGATGGGCTCAGCGAGGCCATCACCCGGCGTGCGGAGACCCGGGCCGGTGAACTGACCACCACCATGCGCAACACCCAGGTGGCGCAGATGGTGCTGGCCATCGCGGGCATCATCCTCGGACTGGCCGGCGCGGCCACCATCATCATCACCATCCGCCGGGCCATGAACCGCTCGTCCACCGCGCTGGAGGAGATCGCCGACGGCGACGGCGACCTGACCCGCCGGCTGGAAGAGCACGGACTGAAGGAGACTGCCGCGCTGGGGCGCGCCTTCAACCGCTTCACCGACAAGATCGCCAGTGCCGTGGGCAAGGCCCGTGGCAGCACCGAGACCCTGCGTCAGGCCACCGACAACCTGAACCAGGAGGCCTACGGGGCGCGCGAGGCGGTTTCGCGCCAGCGCGACGAGACCGAACGCGTGGCCACCGCCATCAACGAGCTGCAGAGCAGCGCCGAGGAGATCGCCCGCAACACCGACGCCACCTCGCAGTCGGGCCAGGAGGCCGGTAACGCCGTACACCAGGGCATGGAGGTGATGGAACGCAACGTGGCCTCGATGTCCTCCCTGCTGGGCACGGTGGAACAGGCCGCCGACACGGTCTCGAACCTGGGCGAGGATTCCCGCCAGATCGGCACCATCCTCGAGGTGATCCGCGGAGTGGCCGAGCAAACCAACCTGCTGGCGCTGAACGCCGCGATCGAGGCGGCCCGCGCCGGCGAACATGGCCGCGGCTTCGCGGTGGTCGCCGACGAGGTGCGCAAGCTCGCCACCCGCACCCAGGAGTCCACCGACGAGATCGAGGGCATGATCTCGCGGCTGCAGAGCGCCACCAACAACGCGGTCTCGGTGATGAAGAAGGGCCAGGAAGAGGCGGAGACCACCATGGAACACACCGCCGAAGTGAACGGCGCGCTGCAGCAGATCCGCCAGTCGGTGGACACCATCTCCGAGATGACGGATCAGATCGCCGTCGCGGCGCGCCAGCAGACCACCGTGGTCGAGGACATCAACCGCACCATCGTGCAGATCTCCGACGGGGCCGACCAGTCGGCCGAGACCGCCGACCGTGTCAGCGCGGCCTCCGACGAGCTCAAGCAGGTGGAAAGCGAGATCCAGCGCGCCCTGGCGCAGTTCCGCCTCTGAACGCCGGCCGCGGGGGTAGCCGGGTCCGCCGCCGGGGCTGCCCGCGCGGACCCGAAACCGCTGCCCCGGGCGGTGCATTGTTCCCCGTCACGCCCCCGTGGCAGTCTTGTTCGATGCTGAACCTGCGACGCCCGGCACCCCCGACGGACCCCGCGGCCGATCGCGAACGCTTCCGGCGAGCGTTGCTGTGGCCCTTCTTCGGGGTGATGGCCCTGGTCCTGATCCACGCCCTGCAGGAAATGCTGGGCGCGGATTTCTCGCGTCTGGGCATCCTGCCGCGCGACGGCGTCGGCGCGCTGGGGATCTTCACCTCGCCCCTGATCCACGGATCCTGGGGGCACCTGATGGCCAACGCCCCCACCCTGTGGGTGCTGGGCATCCTCACGCTCTACGGCTTCCCGCAGGCCACGCGCACCGCGGTCCCGCTGATCTGGATCATGGGCGGGCTGGGGGTCTGGCTGTTCGCCCGCGAGGGCCTGCACATCGGCGCCAGCGGCCTGACCCACGGCCTGATGTTCTTTGCCGTGGTCATCGGTATCCGCCGCCGCGATGCGCTGTCCATCGCGCTGACGATCATCGTGCTGTTCCTCTACGGCAGCATGTTCTGGGGGGTATTCCCGACCACCCCCGGCGTGTCGTTCGAGGCGCACCTGTTCGGCGCGACCGTGGGCGCAGTCTGCGGCTGGTTCCTGTACCGCCGCGACCCCTTCCCGGTGGCACAGCGCTACGCCTGGGAAGAAGACCCGGACGACCCCACCGACGCGGAGACCCTGCGCAAGATCGAGCAGGGCCGCCTGGACGAGATCGAACCGCCCCGCCACCGCGACCAGCACGGCCCCGGCGGCCCTGACGGCCCCGACGATCCGCCCGACCGCCGGACTTAGTCCCCGAAGGTCACCCGCAGACCCGCGCGCAGGGTCAGCCCCGGGGCGGGCTCGTAATGCCGTCCGAAGTTTGCGTTGATGCGAACGTTGTCGATGTTGTCGGCATCCAGAAGGTTGTTCGCGCCAACGAAGGTCTCGATATTCGCGCCGTTGCGCGTCCACTCGCGCCCGGCCCGCAGGTTGACCGTGGTCTGCGAGCCGACGCGCTCGTCGTTGGCGTCGTCGGCGTAGCGCGCCCCGGCGTGCAGGGCATCCACGGTGACGAACCAGGGACCGTCGCGCCAGTCGGCCTCCAGGAACAGTTGTTCGCGCGGCAGTCCGGGCAGCCGATTGCCGTCGTGGCGCACGCCGTCGACGTCTTCGTATTCACGGAAGCGGAAATCATTGAGGGTGAAGGCGCTGCTCAGGGTCCATTGCGGCGTCGCCTGCCAGTCCAGTGCCAGTTCCAGCCCGTCGCGCGCGGTGCGACCGGCATTGGTGTAGAAGTCCCGGTCCCCCTCGCCCTCGATCTGGAAGGGCGTGATCTCGTCGCGCACCCGTGTGCTCCAGAGCACCGCCTCCCAGCCGAACGCACCCTGTTCGCCGCGCCAGCCCAGTTCCAGGCTGCGAGCCTTCTGCGGCTCGAGGTCCGGGTTGAAGCCGCCTCCGCCCCCGGGATTGGCGAATTCGGTGAAGGTCGGGGTCTCGAAATTGGTGGCCACGTTCACCCACGCCCGCTGCCCCGGGCGGAAATGCCACACCAGCCCCGCCATCAGGCTCTCCTCGCGGAAGGTGCGCCCATCCGAACGATCCGGCTCGCCGACCTCCTCGGAAAAGTCATCATCGATGCTGAAACGAATACGATCGTGGCGCGCCCCCAGCACCAGGTTCCAGTCCTCGCCCAGCAGGGTATCGGTATGCAGGAAGGCGCCACGGGTGCGGGCGCGTTCGGTCTGTTCCAGGGCAAGATTGGTGACGGGATCATTCGGGTCCGCGGAACAACCGGGAGCCTCGTCGTCTTCCTCGGGATCACGATCGAACAGCTGTCCGGCGGAACAGCGTCGGGTCCGTTCGTCGCGCTGTTCCTCCAGATCCACGCCCGCCAGCCAGCGCGTTGGCCCGAGATCGCCCTCCAGCTGGGCATTCAGCCCGTAGAAGTCGCGCTCGTAGGCCACCCGGCTCGACCCCGGGAACGGCAGCTGCTGGGCGTAGTCGCGCTGCGTCCAGAATCCGCCGACGCGCAGATCCAGCTCACCCACCGGCTGCTCCCAGCGCAGCCCGGCGGTCAGCTGTTCGGCTTCCTGGGTCGCATCCAGCGACTCGGCGTTCGGGGCGGCCTGGCGCCGGTCCGCGCGAAGCTCGTCGCGGGTCAGTCCGCCCGGGTCCTCGGTGCGCGGGGCGTCCAGGTAGCGCAGGTGGGCACGCAGCGTGCCGTCGCCCAGTTCGCTTGCCGTATGCAGGCGCAGATAGCGCTTTTCCGCCCGCGACTGGTCGCGGTAGCCATCCATGCGGAAATCATGCGCGGTCAGCGAGTAGCGGTGCTCGCCGAGGTCCGCCTCGCTGGTCGCCTCCAGCCGACGAAACCCGTGCGAGCCTGCCAGCACCCCGCCGCCATGCCCGCGGGGCTCGCTGCCGTCCCGGGTGCGAATCGAGATCACCCCGCCTGAGGCGTTGCCGTACAGCGCCGCGCTGGGCCCGCGCAGCACCTCGATGTCGCGGATGTTCAGCAGGTCGATCGCATCCACCTGCGACTGCCCGTCCGGCGTGGTCTCGGGGATCCCGTCCTGCAGGATGCGCAGCCCGCGCACGCCGAACGGCGCCCGCGAGCCGAAACCGCGTATGGAGATGCGCACATCCTGAGCGAAGTTGTGGCGGTTCTGCGCATACAGCCCGGGCACCCGGTTGAGCGCCTCGTCCAGCTGCAGCCCCTGGCGCGCCTCGGTGGCCTGACGCCCGTCCACCCGGCTGACCGAGGCCGGCAGCTCCGCCAGTGGCGTCGTCAGCCGCGGCGCCGACACCTCCACCGGATCCAGCACCACGGGCTCGTCCGCCAGCCCTGCCAGGGGCAGGAGCACGGACAACGTCCCCGCGACACGCAAAAGACAGCTCGACATGACCCCCTCCCGTTCTTGAACGTCCGTGTTACCGAGTCGTCATCGCCCGGCAACACATGCGTCATTTCCGTTCTCTAGCGTGGGCGAACCATTCGCTAGAAGGAGCACCCTCACATGCAACATGCGAAACATTCCCGCCGGCTGTCTACCCTGGCGCTGGCCATGAGTGCCCTGTTTGCTGGTAGCAGTGGCACCGTAGCCGCTCAGGCCATCGATGCCGACGATGTTGACGCGGGCCAAGTCCAACTCTCCGACGATGTCCTGACGGTCTATCTGCATGACCACGGCGACGCGATCGCCGCCCGTTTCACCGAGGACACCGGCATCGACGTGCAGATCGTCGACATGAGCGGTGGCGAGATCCTGGCTCGCATCGAGGCGGAGCGCGTGAACCCGCAGTGGGATGTGGTTTACGTAATGGGGCACGGCAGTGTCCACCGGCTTCACGACGAAGGCATCCTGCTCCAGGACGACTGGCAGCCGGCGGCGGTCAGCGATTACACCGACCACGCCCGGACGATCTACGAGCGCCATCCCGACGCCTCCTGGTGGCCGGTCACCATCAGCGCCCCCGCGCTGCTCGCTTACAACCGCAGCTGCGAGGGGACCGAGGACATCACCGGCTGGGATGCCCTGCGCGATCCGCAGTTCGAAGGCCGTATCGGGATGCCCAATCCGAACATCTCCGGCCCGGCCTTCCCCTATGTGGCCTCGTTCTTCGAAGACGACATGGATGCCGGCTACGCATTCTGGGAAGACGTCTTCGACAACGGCGTGCGCATGTTCCGCTCCAACAGCCCGGTCGCCGAGGCACTGATGACGGGCGAAATCTGCGTGGCCGGACTGGAAGAGCCGAACACCTACGGTGAAGTCGAAAAGGGCGAGGACATCGGCATCGTCTATCCGGAAGAAGGTGTGCCGGGCGCAGCCCGCGGTATCGGCATCTCGTCGGATACCAGCGTCCGGGATGACGCCCGCGCGTTTGTCGACTGGATCCTTTCGGCCGAGACGCAGGACTACCTGACCGAGATCGAGCATCGCAACAAGTTCTTTCAGCCGGTCAACCGCAACGCGTCCCCGAACGAGCTGCTGCCCCCGAACGAGTATCTCGACGGCGACTCCCCGTACGTCTTCAGCGACTACGTCTGGATGGGCGAGGTCGAGAACACCATCAAGCGCTGGTTCGCCGACCGGATCATGTAATGCCTCCTCTGCCACGGACGGATGCAGCACCCCGGGGCTCTGCCGACAAACAGCAGGGCCCCTTCCTTTGCAGCCCTGGATCCGCACACCGGGCGCGCCATGCGAGCCGGACTTTCCCATGAGCCATGTAACCAACCGTTCGATGTCCCTGACCCCTTCGCCTCTCGCGCGGCTCGCGGCGCGCCTGCCCGGGAACGACACCCTGATCGTCACGCTGGTGTCCGGTTCGCTGGTGCTTCTGGTTGCGCTGCCGCTGGTTGCGATGCTGCTGCATCTGGCCTTCCCGCGCCTCTATCTCGGCGATTTCACCCTGGGGGACTTCCAGCTGTTCCGGGATTTGTGGGAGAGGCGTCTGTGGCGTACTTCGGTGACCAACTCCCTGTTGCTGGCGACCGGGACCATGGTGCTCGGAACCATCATCGGTGCCGGTCTCGCCTGGATCCGCCACAACTACCGCTTTCCGACGGCTGGCCTGATCGATTTCGCCGCCTGGTTCGTGCTGGTGATGCCTTCGTTCATCATCGCCCAGGGCTGGGTGCTGTTTTCCCGCAGCAGCGGTACGGCGGCGCAGCTCGGCATGCCCTGGATGAACGACTTCGTGTTCTCGCTGCCCGGACTGATCACGGTGATGGCGCTGACCAACTTCCCGCTCGACTACCTGGCAACCAGCGCGGCCCTGCAATGGGATGTCTCGCGCTATGAACAGGCGGCCCGGCTGTGCGGCGCAAACGCAGCACAGACTCTGTGGCGGGTGCGTCTGCCACTGCTGATTCCGGCCTTCGCCTCCGCCGCGATCCTGGTGTTCGTCGACAGCATCGGCGATTTCGGGCTGCCGGCGGCCTTTCTCTCGGTATTCAGCTTTCCGCTGATCCCCTACAACATCCGGGCGGAGGTCGCCACGGTGCCCGTATCCTTCGAGGGTGCCGCCGTACTGTCCTTCGTACTGGTCAGCCTTGTGGGGACGGCCATTGCCCTGCAGATCCGGGTGCTGCGCAACGGCGGTCGCGACTTTCTGAGCGCAGCCGCGGCGCCGCGCAATCGCCCGAAGCCGCGGCTGTGGCCGCTGCTGACCACGATCAATCTGGTGTTCCTGACGCTGGCCATCTTTGCCCCGCTGGGAACCAGCCTCTCGGTCTCGTTCATGGACCGCTACAGCCAGGGACTGACCCTGAGCAACCTGACGCTGAGCAACTATGTCGAGGTCCTGTCGGCGGGGTCCTCCCTTCTGCCGGCGTTGCGGAATTCATTCTTCATCGCCTTCACGGCCGCGGGCATCTCCATGATCGTCGGCTTTCTCGCCGCCTACCTGCTCGCCTTCAGCAACAACAAAATGAAGCGTTTCATCGACGTAACCTCCACGGTCACGCTGGCCGTTCCCGGCATCGTGCTCGCAGTGGGTTACATATTCATGTGGAATCAGCGCTGGCTCGCCGATCTGGGCATCCAGGTCTACGGGAGCCCCTGGGCCATCATCCTGTGTTCGGCCGCCGCGTCCATCCCCATCGCAGTACGCGTCATGCTCGGCACGATGTCGCAGACACCGGACTCCTTCATGGCCAGTGCGGCCCTGCAGGGGGCCGGGCTGTTCACGCGCCTGCGCAGCATCCTGATGCCGATGGTCCTGGCCGGCCTCCTCTCGGCCACGCTGGCGGTATTCGCGACCAGCGTCTTCGACCTGGCGATCACCATCATGCTGCAGCCACCGGGCTACCCGACCATTCCGGTGATCATCGACGAAGCCTTCCGCACCGTGGAATACGGCTGGGCCACCGCCGCCACCGTGATCGTCTGCAGCCTGACCGCCCTGATCATCGTCGCCGCCCGCTGGGCCGTGCGGCGCACCTTCCCGTCCTACTTTCTTGTCAACGAGGACCACGCGAAATGAACGGAGAAAGCCTTGATGTAAGCATCCGGGGCCTGACCCGCCGCTACCAGGACAGCATCGCGCTGGACTCGGTGGACCTGGATATCGCCTCCGGCGAGGTGATCGCCGTGCTTGGTTCCTCGGGCTGCGGCAAGTCCACGCTGCTGCGACTGCTGGCGGGGCTCGATACCCCTAGCGAGGGTACGATCGCGATTGGGGGCCACCAGGTGAACGGGCCCGGTTTCCACATCCCGCCGGAGCGCCGGCCGGTGAACATGGTCTTCCAGGACTTCGCATTATGGCCGCACATGAACGTGCGCAAGATCATCGAGTTCGGGATGCGTCACCGGGGCATCCCGCGTGCGGAATGGAACACGCGACTCAGGGACCTGCTCGGGCTGCTGGAACTTGGGGGGCTGGAAGATCGGCTCCCGCGCCAGCTCTCCGGAGGGCAGCAGCAGCGCGTCGCGATTGCGCGGGCCCTGGCCACCCGGCCCCGGCTACTGCTGCTCGACGAGCCGCTGTCCAACCTGGATTCACAGCTGCGCCTGCAGATGCGCGACGAGCTGGCGGCCCTGCTGCGCCGGATCGGTACCACCGCGCTGTATGTAACCCATGACCTCCACGAGGCCATGACCCTGGGCCACCGGCTGGTGGTCATGCGCGACGGCCGGATCGAGCAGAGCGGAACTTCGGACGAAATCTTCCGCAATCCGGGGAGCCCCTGGGTCGCCGGTCTGGTCGGTTTCTCCAACCGGATCCCCGTGGTGGTGGAAGACGTGAACGGCGAGCGGGTCCGGGTCCGCAGCGGCCGCCATCGGCTGGATGCCAGCCGCGGAGAATGGCTGAAGGTTGGTGACGAAGCACTGCTGCTGGCCCAGCCTCAGGCACTCACCCTGGCCAGCGGCGATGGGGCCAATCGGCTGCGGGCACAGGTGCAAAGCTGTCACTTCGAGGGCACCGGCTGGCGCCTGCGCTGCGAGAGCGAGGCCGCCCCCCTGACCGTGCATACCAGCAGCCCGGTCGCCGAGGGCCAGTCGGTCACCATCGAGGTCCCGGCGGAGAGCGCGCGCGCCTACTCCCGGACGGCGGCCTGATTCCGTTCGTCCGGAGCGCCTTGCTGAGCCGGGCGGGCACCCTGGATGGATTACCTGTTTACGCGCGCACAAAAAAGGCCACCGGACGGGATGTCCGGTGGCCGAAGGTCCCCGAAGACGTTACGAGGGGATCAGAAGCTGTACTGCATGCGGGCGAGGAAGATGTCCGGACTGTCGTCGCGGAAGGCGCCTTCCGAAAGGGCGTCCACGGCATCGCTGTCATCCACATCCACCATCACGTAGTTCGCCATGAAGCGCAGATTGGGATTGACGTAATAGTTCACCCCCAGAGTGAAATTCTTCTGCTCCCCTCCCAGGATCCCGGAATCTCCCAGATCCACCGAGCTGTAACGCGCGGCGATCTCCCACGCACCGGACGAGCGCTCGGGCTCGACGGTGCGGAAACCGGTCGGACGATAGCCACGCGTCTCGCCGGTCAGGACCCAGCCGGCCTGGACATGCCAGCCATCAAAGCTGACGTCCGAACCGGAGTCACGATCCACCTCGGCCCGCATGTATTCCGCGCTGGCGTGGAACGGTCCGGTGAGAAAACCGAGCTCCAGGCCCGCCTTGGTGGTGGAGCGGGCATCGATGCTGCCCGTATCGATCAGGCGATTCCCCTCGGTCGGGCGAGATTCCGGACGATCACGAAAGCGCACGCTGCCCTCGCGCGCATTGCTGGCAATGCGTTCGTGGGACAGGGAACCACCAAGGTGGACGACCTGATCGCCGCGAACCGGATTGAAAGTCACGCGGCCGGCGGCGCCCAGCGGTGCGTCGCCATCCGGATCCCCTTCGATGGAGTGCGAGTACCCCATCACGGAATAGTGATAGTTATCACCGGACTGATCGAATCCGACACCGATGCGACGGGAATCGGTGAAAACCTGAGATGAAGCCCGCTCGATGAAAGTCATGCGATTGGAACTGGTCAGTGTTTCCATGCCCTGCGGCACCTTGAACTGACCCATCTGGAGTGTACCGGCATCCGTGTCATACGAGATCTTGAGATCGTTGTAACTGATGCTGCCACCGGCGAAATCAAACTCGATCTGATAGCCCCAGCGGCCACCCAGATCACCACTGCCACCAAGACGCGCACGCCGCACCAGGAACCCGTCCTGAAAGGCTTCCTCTCCGAGGTTGTCAGTGTTGTGCATAGCGGCGTCCAGATGCAGACGACCGCGTGGATCGAACGTCAGATCAGCCGCGGCCGGGGCGCTAACTGCAACCCCCAGGCCGAGGATGAATGCGGTATTTACGGTGTACTTAATGCCTTTCACGTTCTGTCCCTCCCGTCATTGAAATTGGCAGGAACAGAAGCTACCGGGGCCGAATGGCAGCCCCGTTACGTCCGGAAGACGCTCCGTTTACATGACACGCAGAGCGCGAGAACGGTCATGCCGACTTCATCATGGCGCCACACGCCTGAAATGTCGTCGCTGCAGTATCGCCCTCCTCACACGGCAAAGACTCTTCCGGAGATCGCATGAAAAAGACCATCCTTGCACTGACTCTGACCTCAACCCTCGGAGTGTCCGCCGGCGCGGCCCATGCCGCCCCCTGTCCCGACACGCTCCGGTTCGCCGACACCGGGATCGAGGGGATGGAGGAAATGGTGCGTACTTTCGGGCCGTTCGGTGATGCCCTGGGTGAAGCGGTGGGCTCGGAAATCGAATTCTTCCCGGTCAGTGACCGGACCGCCGCGGTGAACGCGCTGCAGTTCGATCAGGTGGACATCATCCTGGCCGGCCCGTCCGAGTACGCGGTCATGCGCTCGCGTCAGGATGTGCAGCTGATGGTGGGTCTGGAACGTGCCGAGTACGGCACGGCCTTCGTAGTCCACGCCGACAGCGATATCCATTCGCTGGAAGACCTGCGTGGCAAGGACATCGCGCTGAAGGACCCCGGTTCCACCACCGGTCATATCGTACCGTCCTGGATGCTGGTGAACGCCGGTCTCGATCTTGATCGCGACGTGAACACCCATCTGCTGGATGGCGCCCGCTTCGAGGCCCTGATCAACCGCGACGTGGATGCCATGGGCTCCGGCGTGCGTGATGTTGCGCGCGTGAAGGAGCGCGACCCGAACGGTGACTACCGCGTCATTGCCGAGAGCGACACCATGCCCCGCGATGCCTTTGTTGCCCGCGGAAGCCTGGATCAGGCCTGTGTCGCCCACGTGAACGAACAGAGCATTGCCTGGGCCGGGTAGGGCTCGCCGACCGCGCCGGCCAGCGCGCCGACACGCTCTCCGGCGGGCAGCAGCAGCGGGTGGCCATCGCGCGCATGCTGATGCAGGCCCCGCGGCTGGTCCTCGCGGACGAACCCGTCGCCAGCCTCGACCCGCGGTCCGGGCGCGAGGTGATGGACCTGCTCTGGGAGATCGTGCGGGAAGAAGGCATGACCGTGGTGTGCACCCTGCACCAGCTGGACCTGGCCCGCGAGTACGGCGATCGTCTGCTCGGCATGAAGGCCGGCAAGATCCAGCTGCAGGGGCAAATCGACGATTTCGATACTTCCAGCCTTGAATCGCTCTACCAGGGCGAGGTGCGGGTGGATGCCGACCCGCGAGCCGAAGCCCCCCTCGCGGCCACTGCCTCCACCTCCTGAACAGCCAGCGGAAACCGCATCATGCATCCAGTCGATCAACGCGTGGCCGCCCTCGCGCCCGCCCGATTCACCTCACCTTCCGTATTCACCTGGGTGATCCTCGTCGGCTTCGCCGCCTTCTTCATTCAGGGCTTTCTGTCCGTCGATGTCACCTTCGCGCGTCTGATCCAGGGATTCGGCAATCTCGGGGGATTCTTCGCTCAGGCCTGGCCACCCGAGACCAGCCGGCTGGAACCGATCGCCTGGTCCATGCTGGAAACCCTGAACATGGCCATCGTGGGCGTGACGGTCGGTGTCATCCTGAGCGTGCCGATGGCCCTGCTGTGTGCCTCGAACACCGCCCCGAACCGTCTGGTTCGGACCCTCAGCCGGACCATCGTGGCCACCATGCGCACCATCCCGGAACTGGTCTGGGCGCTGATCTTCGTCGTCGCGGTCGGACTCGGCCCGCTGGCCGGGATCCTGGCCATCATCATGGACACCATCGGCTTTTGCGCGCGCTTCTTCTCCGAGCGCGTGGAGGAGGTCTCGAAGGGGCCGTCCGAGGCGCTGACCTCCACCGGCGGGGGCCGGCTCTCGGTGATCTTCGGCGCCATCCTCCCCAAGTCGATGGCCTCGATGACCGCGACCAGTCTGTACGGCGTGGAAAAGGCGATCCGCTCGGCCGTGGTGCTGGGTCTGGTCGGCGCCGGCGGGATCGGGGTAGAGCTTTCCACCGCGATGCGCATGTTCCAGTTCGACCAGGCACTGACCATCATCCTGGTGATCCTGGTCGTTGTTATCGGTTTCGAGCAGATCTCCTCGGCCATCCGCCGCCGCGTAATCTGACCACCGGAACACGCCCTTCCAGCCCCTCCGGTCGCAGGACCGGAGGGGCTTTCTTGTGTGTACCTCAGTCGCGCAGGTGCTCGTTGACGAAGCGGGTCACGCGGACCATGGCATCGCGCGCGGCCAGGTCATCGGCAAAGGTGCGGTTGTCGCCGTTGCGGAAGTCGAAGCCACGACCCACGCCCGGGTATTCGATCCACGTGACGTCGCCACCACGATCCTCGAGCCCGTCGGCGGCCATCTTTGCGGTCCGGTGGCGCTGGTACTGCTCCTCGTCCCCGATCAGGATCATCACCGGGATCTCCAGCTGATTGAATTCGCTGGCATAGCGATACACCTGGTGGGGTTCGCCCAGGTTGGGGTCCTGCACATGCGGGTAATAGCCCGCCCAGCAGGCCACGTCATCCACCTGGCGTTCATGGGTCACCGCGACCTTGAGGGTCTTGTACCCGCCCCGGGTGATCGACACCAGGCAGGCGCGGTCGCCGAGGATGTCTTCCCGCGCGAGCAGCTCGTCCAGACCGCGGTCCAGATCCCCTTCCAGTTCGTAGTCGTGGTCCAGCGGGTGGGTCTCGATGAAACGACCGGTATAGAGATCCGGCGCCAGCACCACGAATCCGCGCGCGGCCAGGCGTTTCACGTGCAGCTCGGCCAGATGGTCCAGCCCGCGCCGCCCGTGCGACCACAGGATGGCCGGATAGTCCTCGCCGTCGGCCGGGCGCGCGACCATCGCCGGAACGATCACGCCGTCACGCTCGTATTCCAGGCGTTCAACCTCGACCTCGTGGTTCTCGATGTCGGGATTCAGCTGGCCTTCCTGCCACCAGCCATCGTCCCACCACCACTGGCCGTCGCCGGTCTGCGCCTCGTTGGCTGCCAGCGGCCCTGCCATCATGCCGGCCAGAAACGCGCCCGCGATACCCCGTACCATTGCTCCCTTCATGCTCTTCCCCCGCTGGTTGCAGCTCATGGTTCACTTCGCATCGAAAGATAGACGCAACGGACCGCCTTCGCCGTCCATGACGCCCGACCCTTGCGCGCGGCCCCGGTATCCGCTAGTATCCGCGATCTTTCGTCCCGACCCGAACATCTGGAGTAGCCCCGATGTCCCGAGTATGTCAGGTGACGGGCAAGCGCCCGGCTACCGGTAACAATGTCTCGCATTCCCAGCGGAAGACGCGGCGTCGCTTCCTGCCGAACCTGCACACCCATCGTTTCTGGGTGGAAAGCGAAAAGCGGTTCGTGAAGCTGCGCCTGAGCAGCAAGGGCATGCGCATCATCGACAAGCGCGGCATCGAGGCAGTCCTGGCCGACTGCCGGGCCCGCGGCGAAAAGGTCTAAGGAGGCAGCACGATGGCAGCCAAGAATCAGGGGCGCGAAAAGATCCGGCTGGTCTCCAGCGCCGGCACGGGTCACTTCTACACCACGTCCAAGAACAAGCGGAACATGCCCGAAAAGATGGAGATCAAGAAGTTCGATCCCGTCATCCGCCAGCACGTGATGTACAAGGAAGCCAAGATCAAGTAAGCGCGGCCCGTCGCGCGCATGAAAAAGCCCGGCCATGCCGGGCTTTTTTGTGGCCGGACTTCGAGCGGGGCGGGGTCAGCTGTCGCCGCCCTGCGCCTCCACCACGTCCTCGGCCCAGCGGGTCATCAGCCTGCCCCAGCGATGGGCCGTGGCCGGATCCAGCTCGATCTTGGTGTAACGTTCACCATCGCGGATAATGACCCGCAGCAGGGGCATCCCGGAGTCGTGCAGGATCTGGCGCAGCTCCACGATCTCCCCGAACGGCGCGTTGATGGAATCCATGTCGCGTTTCCTCTTGTTGCGGCCCGTGTCCCGCAGGAAGGACCGATCCACATCGTTTGCAGACAATAAGCATGCAGCCAATTTTTGTCGGACGGCAACCCATTTTCGATGGCGAGGAACGCACCATCGGGTTCGAACTGTTGTTCCGGGCCGGGGCCAATGCCAGCGAGGCCAACGTGGTGGACGGCGATCTCGCGACCTCCGACCTGCTGCACAGCGCCTTCATCGACATCGGCATGGAGAACCTCGTCGGGGAACACCTCGCGTTCGTGAACCTGCCGCGCGGCTTCCTCGATCACGAGGTCCTGCAAAGCCTGCCGCCCGAACAGGTAGTGCTCGAGATCCTCGAGGACATCGTGGTGGACGACGAGGTCATCGCCGCCGTGCGCCGGCTGAAGGAACACGGCTTCCGCATCGCCCTCGACGATTACCAGTTCCGCGAACAGGACTCGCCCCTGATCGAGCTGGCGGACATCGTGAAACTGGACCTGCTGGCGTTCGATGGCGACAGCCTGCGCGCCGAGATCGAGCGCCTGCGACCCTTCAACGTGGAGCTGCTGGCGGAAAAGGTCGAGGACGCCGCTACCTACGCGACCTGCCGCGAGCTGGGCTTCCTGTACTACCAGGGCTTTTTCCTGTCCTACCCCAACGTGGTGGAGGGCCAGCGCCTGGAGCAGCTGGAAGTCGGCCTGCTGCAGCTGATCGAGAAACTGCAGGATCCGGAGATGTCGGCCGAGCAGCTGGCCGCACAGATCAATGCCCACCCCGATCTGGCCATCCATGTGCTGCGCCAGGCCAACAGCCCGTTGCTGCGACACCGCCGTCCGATCGAGACCCTGCGCGAGGCGATCGTGCTGCTGGGGACCGACCGCGTGCGCTCGCTGGCGATGGTTGCCGCCCTGCGCACCAGCACCCCGCAGCGCCAGGGCCTGGAACAGGTCATGATCCGGGCACGCATGGCCGCGCTGCTCGCCGCGCCTTCGGGCGTGCCGAACGAGTCCGAGCGCTACTTCACCCTCGGCCTGCTGTCGGGGCTGGACCGGGTGCTGGGCATTCCGCTGCACCGGGTACTGGGCGAGCTCAATCTGAGCCCGGCAATGGAGGATGCCCTGCTGGAGCACAGCGGGGAGCTGGGCGCCGTACCCCGGATTATCGAGACCTTCGAAGACCCGGATCGCCGGTTCCCGTTCGAGGTTTCGCCGGTGTCACCCCAGGTTGCCGGGCGACTGTACATGGAAGCGGTACGCTGGACGGAGAGCATGCTGGTGGAGATGCAGGGAGCGAGCAGCACATGACCATTGATCTGGATACACGCCTGATACCGGCGGATACCGCATCCGCAGAGCCCGCAGACCTGAGCCTGCGGCCCGCGAACGATCCGGGTATCCGCTGCGCGGGAGCGAACGGCACGACCCTGGCGATCGACCCGGGGCTGGCCTCGCTGGACCCCGCCCCGCCGGAGGAACGCTGGTTCGCCGGGCCGGCGAGCAGCGCCCCGTCCGGAGCAGGGGGCGTCTACCGGATGGTCTGCGGCGACGTCCTGTTCATTGCGCGGGAAGGCCCCGACGACGACCTGCGCGAACGCACCCGGGACGTATACCGGGACCTGGTCGCGGCCTGCCGCGAGGCGGGTTATCCGTACCTGCTGCGCATGTGGAACTTCTTTGGCCGCATCCACGAGCCGGAGCAGGGGCTGGAACGCTATCAGGCCTTCTGCACCGGGCGCGCCGAGGCCCTGGAGGCCCTGGAGATCCCGCTGGGCGGCATGCCCGCCGCCACCGCGATCGGGTCCGACCACGCCGGCCTGTTCGTGCACGCCATCGCCGCGCGCGAACCCGGAACTCCGGTGGAGAACCCGCGCCAGGTCAGCGCGTACCACTACCCCGAACGCTACAGCCCCAAAAGCCCCAGCTTCGCCCGCGCCACCCGCATCGAGACGCCGCGCGGCCCGATGCTGCTGATCTCCGGCACCGCCAGCATCACCGGGCACGAGAGCCGGCACCCGGGTGATATCGCCGCGCAGACTCGCGAGACCCTGGCCAACCTGGACACCCTGCATGCCGAGGGTGGCGCCGATCTGCCCGGGCTGCGCTGGCTGCGGGTCTATCTGCGCCACCCGGAGCATCGCGACACCGTGGAGGCGATCCTGCGCGAGCACTACGGTGAACGGACTCCGCCGGTGCAATGGGTACGCGGCGATGTCTGCCGCCAGGAGCTGCTGATCGAGATCGAGGGCGTGCATGCCTGAGCTGCCGGAGGTGGAGACCACCCGGCGCGGCCTCGAACCCCTGCTTCGCGAACGGCGCATCCTGCAACTCGAAGTTCGCGACGCGCGGCTGCGCTGGCCGGTCCCGGCGGATCTCCCGGCACGGATCGCCGGCGCCACCGTGCGCAGCCTGCGGCGGCGGGCGAAGTACCTGCTGCTGGATACCGATGCTACCGGACTGCTGCTGCATCTGGGGATGTCGGGCAGCCTGCGCCACTGCGCCCCTGATACGCCGCTGCGGCGCCACGATCACCTGAGTCTGGTCCTCGACAGCGGCAGCGAGATCCGTCTGCACGATCCGCGACGCTTCGGCTGCTGCCTGCCACTGGATCCCGCGCCGGACGGCGGCCCCGCCACCCATCCGCTGCTGGAGGGCCTGGGGCCGGAACCGCTGGACGCGGACATGGACGGCGACTACCTGTTCCGGCGCAGCCGCGGCCGCCGCGGTCCGGTCAAGGCCTTTCTGATGGATCAGGCCACGGTGGTCGGCGTTGGCAACATCTACGCCACCGAGGCACTGTTCCTCGCGGGCATCCGTCCGGGGCGCGCGGCGGGCCGCGTGACCCGCGCCGAATACCGCCGTCTGGCCGGCCACGTGAAGGCCGTGCTGGCCGCCGCCATCGAACGCGGCGGCACGACCCTGCGCGATTTCCTGCGCGAGGACGGCAGCCATGGCTACTTCCGTCAGGAACTGCAGGTCTACGGGCGCGCCGGGGAGCCCTGCCGGGTGTGTGGCACGCCGATCCGCACCCGCAGCGTGGGTCAGCGGGCCAGCGCCTACTGCCCGAGCTGCCAGCGCTGACCCGGGGCTCAGCGTTCGAAGACGCGCGCCTCGCCCTCGCCGCGCGGATCCGAGGCCGCCTCCAGCCGTCCGGCCTCGCGCTCCCACAGCACCGCCTGCATGTCGCCGAACGGGCGCACCTGAGGGGTCAGACGATGGCCACGCTGCACCAGCTTGCCGCGCAGCTCGGTGTCGAAGGCCCCGGTCTCGAATTCGACCCGGTCGGGCAGGTACTGGTGGTGCCAGCGCGGGGCCTCCACCACCTCGTCGATCGACTGACCGTCGACCACACCGAGGATGCCGTGCAGCACCATGGTGATGATGCGGCTGCCCCCCGGGGTGCCGAGGATGGCCACGCGATCGCCGGTGTCCACGAAGGTGGGGCTCATGGACGACAGCGGCCGCCGCTGCGGGGCGATGGCATTGGCCTCGAAGCCGATCAGGCCGTAGGCGTTGGGCTCGCCCGGTTTGGCGGAGAAGTCGTCCATCTCGTTGTTCAGCAGGACGCCGGTGCCCGGGACCACGTAGCCGGAGCCGAACGGGTAGTTCAGCGTCAGGGTCGCGGCCACGCGGTTGCCGTCGGCGTCCATCACCGAGAAATGCGTGGTCTGCGGGCTCTCCGCCGCGTCATCGATCCCCGGACGATTCCCCGGCTCCACCACCGGCGGCAGGCCGTCGCTGGGCGTCGCCTGATCGGGGTGGATCCCGGCGCGCAGGCCGGCCGCGTAATCGCGTGACAGCAGCCGCTGCAGCGGCATGTCGACATGATCGGGATCGCCCAGGTACTCGGCGCGATCACGGTAGGCCCGGCGCATCGCCTCCAGGATCAGGTGGATTCGGGCATCCTCCTCCATCTCATCCAGATCGTGGAAGGACAGGATGTTGAGGATCTGGCCGATGGCCACACCCCCGGAGGACGGCGGCGCGGCGGTCACGATCTCGGCGCCATTCCATTCCAGGCGGACCGGGTCGCGCTCCACGACCTCGTAGCCCGCCAGGTCCTCGGTACTCCAGATCCCCCCGGCCTCGCGCACGCCCTCCACCAGGATCTGCGCCAGCTCGCCGGTGTAAAAGCCGTCACGGCCGTCGGCGGCGAGGCGCCGCAGGGTGTCGGCCAGATCCGGCTGCACCAGCTCCGTACCGGCCTCCGGCGGCCCGCCATCGCGCAGGAAGATCCCTGCGGCATCGGCGCCGTCGCGCAGCGCCTGATGCCGAAACTCGGCCATCTGCTGATAACGCGGCCCGATGGTCACGCCTTCCTCCGCCAGGCGGATCGCCGGGGCCAGACTTTGTTCCAGCGACAGCGCACCGTACTCCGTCGCCAGATGATCCATCCCCGCCGGCATCCCCGGGATACCCGCGGCCAGCACCCCGTCCAGCGACAGCCCGTCGATGACTTCGCCGTCCTCGTCCAGGTACATGTCGCGATCGGCCGCGGCGGGCGCGGTCTCGCGCGCGTCGAGCATCAGCGTGCGGCCGCTGTCCGCTTCGTGCAGCAGAAAGAAGCCCCCGCCGCCCAGCCCGGAGCCATAGGGCTCCGCGACACCCAGCGCCGCGGTGATCGCCACCGCCGCATCGAACGCATTGCCGCCGTCGGCGAGGATCGCCTCGCCGGCCGCGGTGGCCTCGGGATGGGCGGTGGCGACGGCATGTTCGCCGGGCGTATCGGCAGACGTGTCGGCGGGCCCGGCAACAACCGGGGAGGCCAGCGGGGCCGCAAGCAGCCCGAACAGCGTGACGGTCAGGAGGTGGCGCCGCATGACAGGCCGCCCCGGCTATTTCGCCGCCATCAGGGCTTCGTATTTCGTCATCAGCTGCTCGCGGGTCTCCTTGTGATCCGGATCCAGGGGGATGCAGTCCACCGGGCAGACCTGCTGGCACTGCGGCTCGTCGTAATGCCCCACGCACTCGGTGCACAGATTGGGATCGATCTCGTAGATCTCGTCGCCCGGGTAGATGGCCTCGTTCGGGCACTCGGGTTCGCAGACGTCACAATTGATGCATTCGTCGGTGATCATCAGGGCCATGGCTTTTCCTCCTCGGGCCAGGAAGGGGTGCGAGCGGTCAGTCGGCCACCCCGGGATCCCGGGCCAGCATGCGCGCCACCCCGGGGCTCACGAATTTTGAGACATCGCCGCCCAGGCGCGCGATTTCCCGTACCAGACTGGACGAGACAAAGCTGTATTCCTCGGCGGGTGTCAGGAACAGGGTTTCGACCTCGGGCGCGAGCTGACGGTTCATGGCCGCCAGCTGGAATTCGTGCTCGAAGTCGGAAACCGCACGCAGGCCGCGCAGGATCACCGTGGCCTGCTGTTCGCGCACGAAATGGGCCAGCAGGGAGTCGAACCCGATCACCTCCACCCGCGGAACGTCCTTCAGCGCCTCGCGGGTCTGTTCCACGCGGGTCTCCAGCGGGAACGCCGGGCTCTTGCCGGGGTTCGCGGCCACCGCCACCACCACCCGGTCGAACAGGCAGGCGCCGCGACGCACGATGTCGGTGTGCCCGTGAGTAACGGGATCGAAGGTCCCGGGATAGATGGCGGTAATCGGCATGCGGCTCGCAGACAGTACGGTTCGGGGGCGCCATTACACCGCAACCCGCCGCCGGAGGGAAACTCGCGGGTCGCCGGCAGGCCGACAGGCGCGCCTCTAGCCGCTACACTGCGGCGCACACACACGCCGGGCCCACCGGGAGACACGCATGACCGACGAATACCGCCCGCCGCTGGCCGACTACTGGGACGAACTGGAATCCCGTTACGGCGGCGGCTTCAACTTCCAGCAGATCAGCCGCGAGGAACTGGATCAGCTGATCGGGCACCTGCGCCAGGCCGTGAACCAGGACCCGCAGGTGACCGAGGTGGAAAAACAGAACCTCGCCCTGGTGCTCAAGCACGCCGAGGAAAGCCGCAAGCGGCGCAAGGGCTGAGTACCCCGGGGCCCTGCCGGTTCGCGTGCGAGCACGCTCCCACAGATGGATTGATGGGGCGACGGGGCGATGCAACCGGAAAGGTGGGAGCCTGCTTGCAGGCGAACCAGGCGTGCGAGCGCGCTCCCGCAGACGGGGCGATGCAACCAGATAATGTAGGAGCCTGCTTGCAGGCGAACGAGGCAGCCTCAGCGGTCGATCAGACTGCGGATCACCTCGCCGGCGGCGGTCAGGCCGAACAGCGCCGGCAGATAGGAGATGGTGCCGTTGACCGAGCGCGGCCGCCCGCCCAGCGGCCCGTCCACCGGCCGGTGCTCGGTGCCCTTGCTCGGGTTCTCGATGGAGAACACCACCGGATAGTCCAGGCGCGCATCCAGCCGCCGCAGGCGCTTGCGCATCTGCCGCGCCAGCGGGCATACCCGGGTGCCGTCCAGCGGCCCCACGCGCACCGCGCGCGGGTCGATGCGGCCGCCGGCCCCCATGGCCGAGATGACCCGCACCCCGCGAGCCTGCGCGCCGGCCACCAGGGCGGCCCTGCAGGCGATGGAATCGATTGCGTCCAGCACGTAATCGGCATCCTCCGGGATCAGCTCCGCGACCGTGTCCGGGTTGAGGAACTCGCGCCGGACGGTCACCGCGATCGCCGGATCGATGTCGCGGATGCGTTCGGCCATCACGTCGGTCTTGGGATGCTGCACCGTGGAGCGCAGGGCCACCAGCTGGCGATTGAGATTGGACGGCGCGACCACATCGTGGTCGACCAGGGTCATGCGGCCGACCCCGGCACGGGCGACGGCCTCCGCGGCATAGCTTCCAACCCCGCCCAGCCCGGCAATGAAGACATGCCGGTCGCGCAGGCCGGCAGTGACATCCGCCCCCAGCAGGAGATCGGTGCGTTCGGTATAGGCGTCGTGTGGCAGTTCGTCAGTGCCGCTCATTGGTCCGGACCGTATCCAGCCGGAAAACCCGGCGTGCATTCCGGGTTGTGAGTATAGCGGTACTGACGGGGTCCGTGTTGCGCAAACGCGCCACGGCCGCGTTGACCCCGGCGATCATCGCCGGTTCGTTGCGCTCGCCGCGATGCCCGGCCAGCGGCTGGTCCGGCGCGTCGGTCTCCAGCACCAGGGCCTCCTCCGGCAGGTCGCGCACGATCCGCTGCAGGCGCCGCGCACGATCGAAGGTCACCGGCCCGCCGAACCCCAGCACGCAGCCCAGATCCACCGCCTGTCGCGCCTGCTGTTCGCTGCCGGAGAAGCTGTGCAGGATGGCGGTCACGCCCGGGTGCTGGCGCAGCCCCTTGAGGATCGCATCCACCGCGCGCCGGCAGTGCAGGATCACCGGCAGGTCGTGGTTATGCGCGATGGCCAGCTGCGCGGTGTAGAACCGCCACTGGGTGTCGAAGTCGAGCCCCGCCACGAAGCCGTCGAGCCCGGTCTCGCCCACCGCCACCGCCTGCGGATCGGCATCCAGGGCGGCGTCCAGGGCGTCCAGATCCGCGTCGGCGTGCTGTTCGAGAAACACCGGATGCAGGCCGCGGGCCACATACAGCCCCGGCTCGCGGCGAGCCAGGGCATCCATGTCCGCCCAGCGGTCACGGGTCACGCCGGGCAGGACCATCTGCGTGACCCCGGCGGCGCGGGCGCGATCCAGCACCGCCGGGCGGTCCGGATCGAACGGATCCAGATCGAGATGGACGTGGGTGTCGAACAGTTCCACGCCGCCGCCCCCGGACTATGGGCTGGGGTAGGTGTAGCGGGCGTGGATGTCCTCGATGGCCTGCAGGATCTCGTCGGACAGGGCCACGTTCACCGAGTCGATGTTCTCGCGCAGCTGTTCCATGGTGGTCGCACCGATCAGGTTGCTGGTCACGAACGGCTGCCGGTTGACGAAGGCCAGCGCCAGCTGGGTCGGCGTCAGGCCATGGCTCTCGGCCAGCCGGGCGTATTCCTCGGTGGACGCCAGCGCCTGCGGGTTGCTGTAGCGCTGGAAGCGCTCGTACAGCGTGAGGCGCGCCCCCTCGGGCTTGCGCCCCTCGCGGTACTTGCCGGAGAGCATGCCGAAGGCCAGCGGGGAGTAGGCCAGCAGGCCCGCATCCTCGCGGATCGCCATCTCGGCGAGACCGGCCTCGAAGCTGCGGTTCAGCAGGCTGTAGGGGTTCTGGATGGAAACGATGCGCTCGGCCAGCCCGCGCTCGTGCTGGCGCAGCCATTCCATGAAACCCCAGGGCGTCTCGTTGGAGATGCCGATGTAGCGCACCCGCCCGCTGGCGACCACGTCCTTCAGCGCGGCGGCGGTCTCCTCGATCGGCGTGGCCCGGTCGTCCGGATCGTGGACGTAGCCCAGCTTGCCGAAGAAGTTGGTCGAGCGCGCCGGCCAGTGCACCTGATAGAGGTCGATGCAGTCGGTCTGCAGGCGTTCCAGGCTGGCATCGACGGCCTGTTCGACGTGCTCGCGGGTCAGCTGCGTGCCGCCGCGCAGATAGTCCATGCCCGGCCCGGCGACCTTGGAGGCCAGCACCACGCGGTCGCGGCAGCCGCGCGAGCGCAGCCAGTTGCCGATGTAGCGCTCGGTCAGCCCCTGGGTCTCGGCCCGCGGCGGCACCGGGTACATCTCCGCGGCATCGATCAGGTTGATGCCGCGCTCCAGCGCATAGTCCAGCTGCTCGAAGGCCTCGGCCTCGGTGTTCTGCTCGCCCCAGGTCATGGTGCCCAGGCCGATCAGGCTCACGTCGATGCCGGTGCGTCCCAGCTTGCGATACTCCATGCCTCTCCCCTGCCCCGGCGGGGCGTTGTCAGGTGAACAGCGTCAGCACGCCGGTATAGGCGTACAGACGGTTGGAAAAGATCTCGCCGTTGGCGAAGAAGCCGACCAGCGGCACGTCCCCCAGGGCCCGCTGCACGGTGCCCAGCTCCACGTCCGGGTGCACGAACTGGTGCCGCCCGCGCCCGAGACAGGACACGTAGACCGCCCCGCGGATCCCTTCCGGGCACTGCTCGCGGATCTGCTGCAGCATGCGCTCCAGGTCCTCGTGCGCCGACTGGCCGTCGCGGCGCACGAACAGCACCCGCGAGCCCTGCTCCAGGGTCTCGCCCACCGCCAGCAGCTCCTGGTCCATGTCCACGCCGATGATGTTGCGCACGCGATAGTCCCCGGTATCCGATCCGGGAATGGGGAACCCGATCTGGATATACCCCAGGGCGCGCTGCAGATCGCGCGAAAGCACGTCGCCGATGATCCGCCGGAACGCCGGCAGCGCCGGCTCGCCGTTCAGGCGCACCACGATGTTGCGCCAGGTCTCGGTCAGTTCGTGCTGCCCGGGCAGCGGCGTGCAGCCCTGGGTGTGGCGGGCCACCAGCGGCACGTCGTCGCGCAGCACGAGGCCGGTGATGCCCGAGCTCATCACGCCATCGGCGATCTGGACCGCGTCGTCCGCGCCGGAGTTGATCCCGCCGGTCGCGAACCATGCGGTCTCTTCGCCGATACGGGTCAGGATCCCCTCGACGTCTTCCAGGCGCGGATCGGCGTTGAGAATCAGTCGCGCCGGCGTGGCCGGATCGACAAAGCCCTCAAGGGCCCGGGTCAGTTCATCGAAGGAGCGCACCGGATGCCGGATCAGGCGCACGGAGTCCGCCGGCAACTCCCCGACCATCAGGGTGACGGCGGGATCGTCGTAATACTCGTGCTCGCGGCCCATGACCGCGATCCCCATGCCGCCGACGAAGTGATCGATGGGGGCCTTCTTGCGCAGCTCGCGCAGCAGCAGCCGGGCGTTACGCGCGATCTCATCGGAGACGTAGATGAAGCCCACGCGCACCTGCCCGTCGGCCGCCGGGGCCAGCTCGCCCAGCTGATCGGCCAGCTCGGCGGCCAGCGCCCGTGGCTCCTCGCCGGTGGCGCTGGCACACAGGAAAGATTGGCTCGCGTTCATAGTCCGAGATGCTCCAGCATGCTGAGGGCCTCGTTGTCCTCGACCGGGATACCGACCTCCGCCCGCATGTGTTCGTTCCCGACAAACTCCAGACGGGCGTGATGCCGCGTGTCCAGCTCTTCCTGGAACCAGGCGATCTCCGAGGGGTGCACCACGTGCTCGCCGCGCACCAGATGCCGCGCCAGCACCGCGTCCTCGCGGATGTCGAGGAACAGCGGCTGCGGCAGCTCCAGCGGCAGAACATGGGTTTGCACCAGCCATTCCACCGGGGTCGCGCCCCGACCGGCCGGCAGACGACGGCTGTCGATGCGGAAATGTCCGCCTCCTCCGGGCTGCTTGAGCAGCTCCTCCAGCCAGTCGCCGGAAAATCCCCGGTGCACGATCAGCGAACGCCCGGTGTAGCGGGCGCGGAAACGCTCCATCTGGCGCGCCGGACGCGGGCCGAACAATCCGAACACGGCAACTCCGTAATCTCGGGAACAGGCAGGCAATCCTATCCGAAAGCGGCGGCGCGTTGAAAAAGAGCGCCCCGGCGCCGTGCGATCCGCAGCAACAAAAAGGGCCGCGACCCGAAGGTCGCGGCCCCTGCAACGGGCCCGCAGCCCGCGCCATGCACTCGCGATCAGCCGCGACGCGCCAGCATGTCGTGGATGATCGGGGCAAGGATGACTTCCATGGCCAGAGCCATCTTGCCGCCGGGCACCACGATGGTGTTGCGCCGGGACATGAACGAGTCCGGGATCATGTTCAGCAGGTAGGGGAAGTCCACGCCGAACTTCTTGGGATCGCTGAAGCGGATCACCACCATGCTCTCGTCCGGGGTGGGGATGTCGCGGGCGATGAACGGGTTGGAGGTGTCCACCGTCGGAACGCGCTGGAAGTTGATGTCGGTACGCGAGAACTGCGGGGTGATGTAGTTCACGTAATCCGGCATGCGCCGCAGGATCGTGTCCACGGTCGCCTCGGCAGAGTAACCGCGCTCGAGGTTGTCACGGAAGATCTTCTGGATCCACTCGAGGTTCACGATCGGCACCACGCCGATACCCAGATCGACATGCTGCGAGGCATCGATGTTGCCGTCCGCCACCAGCCCGTGCAGGCCTTCGTAGAACATCAGGTCGGAACCCGGCTCGATCTCTTCCCACGGGGTGAACTCGCCCGGACCGAGGTTGGTGCCGAGACGCTGGTTGTGTTGCTCGGCTTCCTCGTCGGAATGCAGGTAGTAGCGCTTCTCGCCCTGGCCGGTCTCGCCGTAGGTCTTGAACAGATCCTCGATGCGGTCGAACAGGTTGGCCTCGGGGCCGAAGTGCGAGAAATGGTTGTTGCCCTCGTCGGCAGCCTTCTGCATGGCTTCCTTCATCGCCTTGCGGTCATAGCGATGGAAGCTGTCACCCTCGATCACCACGGGGTTGATCTGCTCGCGGCGGAATATCGACTCGAACGAGCGCTTCACGGTGGAGGTGCCGGCACCCGAAGAACCGGTGACGGCGATCACGGGATGTTTCTGGGACATGAGAGTCTCTCCTTACGCAATCAAGCGTTACAAACGTCAGCAAATCGGGGTCAGAAGACCAGATTGATCATGAACATGGCGACCACGCCGAACAGGATCGTCATGATGCTGCCGGCCTTCATGTAGTCCTTCACCCGGTAGCCGCCGGGGCCCATGATCAGGGCGTTCACCTGGTGGGTCGGGATCAGGAACGAGTTGGAGGTGGCGATGGCCACGGTGATCGCGAACACGCGCGGGTCGGCATCCATGCCCGCAGCCTGGGCCGCGGTCGCGAAACTGATCGCCAGAGGCACCAGCAGCACGGTCGCGCCCACGTTGGACATGACCAGGGTAAAGAACGTGGCCAGCGCGAAGATCGTGGCCTGCAGCACCCAGGGTGGCACGGTGCCCAGCATGTCCAGGGTGTTCTGCGCGATCCAGGCCGCGGTGCCGGTATTCTCCACCGCCATGCCCAGAGGGATCAGCGAGGCCAGCAGGAACACGGTCTTCCAGCTGATGGAATTGTAGGCGTCGTCCAGGCTCAGCACGCCGGTCAGGATCATGCCCATGGCCCCGGTCAGCAGCGCGATCGACAGCTGCAGGTCGGTGAACAGGATCAGCGAAACCGCCACCGCGAGGAAGCCCAGCGCGTGCGGGACCTTGCTCGGGCGCAGCTCCTCGCGCGGGTAGTCCGAGGTGATCACGACGAAGTCGCGGTCCTTCTCCAGACGCGCCAGCGAGGTCCAGGTGGTGTGCACCACCAGGATGTCACCCGGCTCCAGCGGGATGTCACGCAGGCCCTCGCGGTAAACCTCGCCGCCGCGCTGCATGCGCATCACCGACAGCCCGTAGGTCTGACGCATGGCGACCTCGGTCACCGTCTTGCCGGCCAGGTTGGACCCCGGCGAGATCGCGACCTCGGCGATCCCGGACTGGGAAGAGTCCAGGGCGCTGGCGAACACGTCCAGGTCGCTGGACGGCGGGTGCTTCAGGTGCCGGCTCAGCTCCTCCATGCGCCGCGGGCTGGCCAGCACCGCCAGGCGCGAATTGGGCTGGATCTCGTAGCCGGTCCAGGGGGCCATGCGCAGCTCGTCGCGAGCATGCGAGCCGACGATCGCCACGCCGGTCTCGCGTTCGACATCGGCGACCGTCCGGCCCACCAGCGGATCGCTCTCGGCGATGCGCACTTCGTGGATCCCGTAGGACAGGCCGTAGACCCGCTGGAAATAGTCCCGTGTGCCTTCGGTCGCGGTCGGCTGCGCGCCCACCGACGGCAGGACGTAGCGCCCCAGCAGCACGAAATAGACGATCACCGTGGCCAGCAGCGCCAGGCCGATGGGCGTGACATCGAACAGCTCGAAACGCTCCATGTCATCCGGCAGCAAATCGTTCAGCAGGATCAACGGACTGGAACCGACCAGGGTGATGGTTCCACCCACGATCGCGGCGAAGCCCATTGGCATCAGCAGGCGCGACAGCGGGATACCCAGACGGCTGGAGATGCGGCTCATCACCGGCATGAACAGCGCCGCCGCACCAATGTTCTGCATGAAACTGGAGATGACGCCGACCGTGCCCGACACCGTGGGGATGATGCGTTTCTCCCCGGTGCCACCCACGCGCATGATGAAACTGGCGACCTTGTGCATCACGCCGGTCTTGTCGAGCCCGGCGCCGATGATCATCACCGCGATGATCGAGATCACCGCATTGGAGGCAAACCCGCTGAACAGCTCGTCCTGCGCCACCAGCTCGCCGAGCTCGGGCAGCAGCGGCACCACGCCGAACACCAGCGGGATCAGCCCGATCAGGACCATCACCAGGATCGCGGCCAGATCGACCCGCACGATCTCGGAGACGAACAGGAAGATGGTGAAGGCGAGCAGGCCCAGCACCACGATCATTTCGGTGGTCAGCGTCAGATTTTCCATGAACCGCCAGTCCTGAAGGAGCGAGGCCGGCGGAATCAGTCCGCCGGCACGGGAAGCACGGGCGCGTCGTCCGGTCACGACACCGCGCGGAGCACCGGGCCACGCAGGCCGGGCGGAGCTCCGCAGACAACACCCATTGAAAGCGCGCGATTATTCCATCCCGGCGGGCCGGACGCAAAAACGGGCCCGTGCCGAAGGCGTGCGCAGGCCGTGTCCCCTCCGGTATGCTGGGGAAATCGATCGAGAAGGAGAAACCGCCATGGCCGAAGCGGCGTCCACCGGCAACCAGCCCCAGTTTCGCACCATCGTCGTCGCCACCGACGGCTCGGAATACAGCACCGCCGCGGAGAACGTGGCCCTGGAGCTGGCCGGCCGCTGCGGGGCACGTCTGCGGATCGTGCGCATCATCCCGACCGACACCCAGCACGACGCCCTCTCGCCGCGGCGCAGCCACGACGCCAGCGTCGCGGCCCAGGGTGACCTGGATACGCTGGAGAAACGCGCCCGCGAGGCAGGCCTGGAAGTCTCCGCCATCCTGCGCCACGGGGTCGACCGGCATCAGGAGATCGTCAGCGTGGCGGAAGAGCACGAAGCCGACCTGATCGTGATTGGCCGGCGCACCCGCGGCGAGATGGCCCGCCTCATGGTGGGCGACGCCACCGCCAAGGTGATCGGACTCGCGCCGTGTAACGTGATGGTCGTCCCGCGCGACACCGAAGCCCCGCGCCAGGGCCTGCTGGTAGGGACCGACGGTTCCGAACTGGGCGACAAGGCCGCGCGTGCGGCCGTGGAGCTCGCGCAGCACTGCAGCCTGCCGCTGACCGTGGCCTCGGTCGCCGTGCCCGGACAGAGCGAGGCCCGGCGCCAGGAGGGCGTGGACGCGATCCAGCGGCTGCAGGGCGAGGCCCGCGAAGCGGGCGTGGAAACCGATGCGCTGTTCGAGGAAGGCCGCCCGGAGGTCACCCTGATCGAGATCGCGGAGCGCCAGCATCGCGACCTGATCGTGCTGGGCAGCCACGGCCGCACCGGGCTCAAGCGGCTGCTGATGGGCTCGGTCTCCGAACGCGTCGTCGGTCAGGCGCGCTGCCCGGTCCTGGTGGTCAAGAAGAAGGGCTGAGCCGCGGCTTCACTCCGCCGGGGCGGGGGCCTCGGTGCGCCGGTAGACCAGATCCGCCACTGCATGCCCGCGCTGCAGCCCGCGGCGCTCGAATTTGGTCTCGGGGCGCCAGGCCGGGCGTTCCGGGCGCGGCACCGGGCCGTCCGGCGCGAACCACTCGGTCGCCCCGGCCATCACCTCCTGCATGTGTTCGGCGTAGTCCGCCCAGTCGGTGGCCAGATGCAGCCAGCCGCCCGGCCGGATCCAGCCCGCCAGCGCGCGCACGAACCCCGGCTGGATCAGGCGGCGCTTGTGATGGCGCTTCTTGTGCCAGGGGTCGGGGAAATACACCTGCACGGTGTCCAGGCTGCCCGGCGCGAAATGCGCCTCCAGCAGCTCCACCGCGTCACGGTCGGAGACCCGCAGGTTGGTCAACCCCCGGCGCTCGATCTCGCCGAGCAGGTGCCCGACCCCGGGGCGATGCACCTCGGTGCCGATGAAATCCCGCTCCGGCGCCGCCGCGGCCTGTTCGGCCAGGCTGTCGCCGTCGCCGAAACCGATTTCCAGGGTCACCGGCGCCTCGCGGCCGAAGACCGCCGCCAGATCCAGCACCCCGGCGTCGGGCGCCGGATCCAGGCCGAAGCGCGGCCAGAGCTCATCCAGCGCGCGCTGCTGGCCGGTGGTCAGACGCCCCTCGCGGCGCACGAACGAGCGAACCCGGCGATGGTGCGCCGGGCGCCCCCCGTCCCCGTCAGCGGGCCGGTTGTCGTGCGATTCGTGCGGGACCGTCATGAGCCGGCGAAGAACAGCCCGGTCTCGGGCGAGGAGGCCGAGGCATAGCGCCGTGCCGGCATGCGTCCGGCGCGCCAGGCCTCGCGGCCCGCCACGATCGCGTGACGCATCGCACGGGCCATGCGCACCGGATCGTCGGCCGCGGCGATGGCGGTGTTCATCAGCACTCCGTCGCAGCCCAGCTCCATCGCGATGGCCGCATCCGACGCCGTACCCACACCCGCGTCGACCAGCACCGGCACCGACGCGTTCTCCACGATCTCGCGGATGTTGTAGCGGTTCTGGATCCCCAGACCCGAGCCGATGGGCGCGGCCAGCGGCATGATCGCCTGGCAACCGATGTCCTCAAGGCGCTTCGCCAGCAGCGGATCATCGGTGGTGTACACCATCACCTCGAAGCCGTCGTTCACCAGGGTCTCGGCGGCCTTCACCGTCTCGAACACGTCCGGGTACAGGGTCTTCTCGTCGCCCAGCACCTCCAGCTTGACCAGGTTGTGCCCGTCGAGCAGCTCGCGCGCCAGCCGGCAGGTGCGCACCGCATCCTCGGCGGAGTAGCAGCCGGCGGTATTCGGCAGCAGGGTGTAGCGATCCGGCGGGACCACGTCCAGCAGGTTCGGCTCGTCGGGATTCTGGCCGATGTTGGTGCGGCGAATGGCCACGGTCACGATCTCGGCACCGCTGGCCTCGATCGCCTCGCGAGTCTGCTCCAGATCGCGGTACTTGCCCGTACCCACCAGCAGGCGGGACTCGAAACGGCGCTCGCCGACGTGAAACGGATCGTCGGCGGATCCGGCGGCCATCTGGCTCATGCATGCTCCTCGGTTAACGGTTGCGGGTGCGGATGCGGATACAACTGCGGGCAAGAATATCAGCCACCGCCGATGGCCTGAACGACCTCGACACGATCACCCTCCTGCAACCGCCGCTCGGCGTGCTCGCTGCGGGGCACCAGGGTCTCGTTCACCTCCACGGCCAGTCGCCGACCGCCAAAGCCGCGCTGCCGGATCAGGTCCGCCACCGTCGGCGGCTCCTGATCCGCAGGGATTTCGCAGGTTTCTCCGTTCAACTTGATCTGCATGGGTCATACCGTTGGTGATTCGGGCATTGAGCCGGGGCGCGTACGCGCATACAATTCGTGGCCAGGCGGGTGTAGTTCAATGGTAGAACATCAGCTTCCCAAGCTGAGAACGTGGGTTCGATTCCCATCACCCGCTCCATCCCTTGCTCGTTCCCGGCTTCGTTCTGTCGGCGGCATTCTATCAGCTTGCCGCGCCGAGTCGGCGTATGCCTTCTTCCCAAAACAGAACTGGACTCTGTCCAATTCGCTGTTATATGTTGGAAACATGAGCACCCGAACCCCCCAACCCGATCTGCTGGGAATCGACGACGCGCGCGCCCTGCTGCGCGATTACCGCATCTCGCCGACCGAACAGCGAATCGAGATCGTCCGAGTGCTGTTCGCCCGCAACCAGCACCTCAGCGCCGACCACATCCTCGCGCAGCTCACGCGCCAGGAGTCACGCGTGTCCAAGGCCACGGTGTACAACGCTCTCAAGCTGTTTGCCGAGAAGGGCCTCGTGCGCGAAGTGATCGTCGACCCGTCGCGGGTCTTCTACGACTCCAACCGCGCCCCGCACCACCACCTGTTCCACGTGGACAGCGGCCAGCTCGAGGACGTGGAACCGGCCCAGGTACAGGTGAACGACCTGCCGCCGCTGCCCGAAGGTACCGACGTGCTGAGCGTGGACGTCATCGTCCGGGTCGGGTCCGGACAGAAGTCCGGCGACAGCTGATCCCCGGGGCGACGCACGCCCCACCTCTCCGAATTTTCGTGAACACCATCGGGTTCCGGAATCCCGAATCCGGCGGTTCCTGATCTCGCCATTGAAATGAGAATGCTTTTCATTTAACTTTCCTCACGTCGGACGCAGAAAGGCTGTGCTCGACTGGAAAGACCTTCTTCTTCGCATTATTGCTGCCCAGCCAGCCCGGTGTTCCCGGTTGCCAGCCAGGCTGCCTTTTTCGGAACCGCGCATCCGCCCCGGCCCGTGCCAGGGCACTGGAGAACACCATGCAGACACTGAATCCGGCATCCGAACCGCAACGCCGTTTTGCCATGCGACCCACACCGCCCCAGCTTGCCCGCGCCTGGAATGAACTGCGCGACCGCAACCCGCGCACCGGGCTCCGGGAAGCCGCATCGCAGCTCGGCAGCTCCGAAGGCGAAATCGTCGCCGCACGCTGCACCGGTCCCGGCGGCCCGGTCTTCCGTCTGCGCCGGGACTGGAACAGCCTCCTGACAGAACTGAACGCAGCGGCTCCCCTGCGCCTGCGCACACGCAACCGCCACGCGGGCCTTGCCCGGCGCGTAACCACCTTGCCGACCCTCCGGGACCTGTACGCCGACCTCGGACAATGGCACGAGGCGCTTGTCATCCGGGAAGAGGACAACGATCCCGGCCGGCCACAATCACGCGTGTGCATCTTCGCCCCCGACGGCACGCCGGTACTGACCCTGGAACGCACTCCCCACGGGGACGCAGCGGCATGGGAGCGCGTGTTGCGCCGCCTCGCCGCAGTGGACCAGCGGCCCGGAATGACCGTCACCATCTCCACCGCTCCGGGAACGCGCCCGGATACCGCCGTCGATTGCGAAGACCTGCGCGATGCATGGGACCTTTCCCGCCATCCGGACACCATCCACGAACTGTCCGCGTGCTTTCAGTGCACGCCCGAACAGACCCTGCGCCTTGCCGGACCGGAACGCGCCTGGCCGGTCGGACAGGAGGCCCTCGACACCGTCCTGATGTACGCCGCCGAGGACGCGCTGGGCCTCCGGATCGAACTCGCCAATCAAGGCGTGCGGCAGCAGTACAGTGGCCCGGTCACACGGCTGGCGCCCACACGCACCTCCTTCAACATTCTCGACCCCGATTTCAGTCTGAACATCCGCCGCGAGTCCATCGCCGGAACCTGGGTCTTCCGTCGGCCCGCCTCGTCCGGCGCCCGCCATGGCCTGGCGCTGTTCGCCCCGGACGGCGAAACCATCATCCGCATCACCGACGCCAGCCCCGCCGGTCACCCGGAGGACCCGCGCTGGCGCGCCCTGCTGGGCCTGTTCGACCCCCTGCCGGCGGCACCCCGGCCCGGGGCATTGTTGGCGAAGCCCCGCTTCGCTATGATGACCCGCTCGGCCGACGTAGCTCAGCAGGTAGAGCAATCGACTCGTAATCGATAGGTCGGGGGTTCAATTCCCTCCGTCGGCACCAAACCGCTGCCCTGGCATGGAAGCCGGGGCGGCAACCATGCCAGGGATGGGCCCGCCCTGACGGGCCCATGAAGGGCCGGTGCGCACACACCGGCCCTTCTTTTTTTCGTCACCAGGTTGTTGGGCGGGAGACGGACTCCTCGCCAGAATGGAGCTGCAAAGGCCCCTACGTGTGACTATACGGGCTCATTCACACACGTCAATACGGGTGATTCGGCGGCCGTTCGTCACATATCGCCGTTCAGGATCGGCCCGGGGTGGGCAAATGGTCAACCATCTGCCGCAGCTGCCCCATATCGGGCTCGACATACTGCATAGTCGTGGAGAGATTGGTGTGCCCCAGCTGATGCTGGAGGGCTCGAAGCGGCGGGTTGGGCTGTCGGCCGATGAAGGTGCCGAAGGTATGCCGGAGGCGGTGGGGGGAAATCGGCTCCCCCAGGCTTTCTCCGAGACGCCGAAAAAAATAGCTGATCTGCGAGGCGTCAATGCCGGGCCCCTGATAACGGGCAGGGCCTCGATGCAGTCCCAGGTCGAAGACTTGCCGCTCCGGCATCTGGCGCTCACCGACCACCCACAGTGTTCGGCTGTAAAGGTCGTGCAGGGGCCGCTCCAACCCCTCGGTAATCGGCACGTCCCATTCACGGCGGGTTTTCGATCCATCTTCGCGCAGGCGGATGGTGCGCTCACTCCACCGAATGTCCTGCCACAGCAGTCCCGCGGCCTGTCGGCGCCGCATGCCGGTATAGTAAAAGGTCAGGATCAGGATCTCCCAGAACCAGCGAGGTTCCAGGCGGCGCTGCGCTGGATCCTGCAGGACCGCGAGCGCGCGCTCGATCAGCTCCTTGGAAACGGTCTTGATGCGCCTTGCTTCAGGTGCGCCCGACACTCTCTCCAGCGGGTTCTGATGCACCCACCCGTAGTCGAGCGCATGTCGCCAAAGGGCTCGAAAATGGCGCCGGTAGTAGTTCCACGTGGTCGCCCGCGCTCGACCCAGGACCTGATCGCGCCAGTGCAGAAGGATCGGCTCGTCAATCCGGTCGAGCGTCAGGGGGCCGACATCGGAATGGAACTGACGAACCACCTGCCGGTACCGGTCAATGGTCTCGGGGCGAAGGATTCGGACGCTGAGATAATGCTCCAGGAGGCCCACGAGATCGAGGACCTTTTCACCCGAACTGGAATCGGATTCCATTGGGCATGCTCCCTTTTCACGGGTTCACGACACGCCCTGGCGAAATCAGGTTAACACATGGCCGGGCGAGTACAGCGAAGTCGGCCAACACGCTGAGGCGGCACCCCATCGCAAAAAGGGCCGACTGCATCGCGGTCAGCGGGGAGGGGAATCCTGCTGCTTTCGTCGCGACCGAAGGGCTTCCCGCTGGATTGGAAATTCATCGGGAGCATCGAACAGAAGCCGCTCCGGCTTGTCGCCAAAGCGCACCACAATCCTGTGATCAATGGAGAGGCTGCCATCGTCCTGCCAGTCCACTCTCCGTCCGGGTGCGTGGACGGTCAGAACCGGGGCGTCTTCGCCCTCGCCCTGGATCGGGGTCACGAGTATGTCGGTGCCGATGAAGACGGCCTCGCCATCCCTGACAGTCAGTGCCAACATCAGAAATCCTTTCCACAGTTCGCCGACGATCAGTACCGCCGAGATGCGAGCCATGGGTAGCTTGTGACTATGTCACTGTATAACCCTATAACAATACGCGTTTTTAGGTAATGGGATGCCCTGTGATGGCCGTCACATAACAGAAGCTTCTGTTCGCGTCATGGACACGGAACCGGCCAGAACTCAGCCGTCACCCCGACGGATATGCGGGTTCGCGGAAGGGGTCCAGTCCTCCCCGAACACCACGCGGACATCCGGGATCAGGAGCCCGTTGATCCGGCCGGACTGCCGGCCCCCTTCGACGACGTAGGAGTGGATGTTGGTGTCATCCGGCGCCCGGCGGTGCAGCTTGCGCTTCTGAAACCGCTTCTGCGCCGCCTGCCACTCGCACCCCGTGTCCCTGCCGAAGTCGCGGAAGATCCCCGGGCTGACCAGCAGCACCCCCTCTTCGGTCACGTGCACGCGCGCGTCCCGCGTGTTCACGGACAGCTCGCCGTCAGCCACGCCGCGGCGGACCCATGCCAGGAATGCCTCCCCCGCATCGTCCGGGAGGTCTTCGGCGGCCTCAGGGGCCGGACTCGGTGCCGGCGCGGGCGCCGCTGGAGCCGCGGGTTCGGCCGCCGATGTATCAGGTTCGGCCGATTCATCATCGGTCACCGCGGCTTCCATGCCCGGCGGTACCGGGAGATCGTCCGAATCCGGCGCGGCCGCCGGAGCAGGCGCGTCTGACGATCCACCGCCTCCCGTAGACTCAACGGGCTCACTCCGGCCTTCGGCTTCCTTGGTCGGCTCAGGTGCCGCCGTGCCGGCGGGATCCTCGCCTCCTGCGGTGACCGTGTCCTCGGCCGGCGCATCGACGGGCTCAACAGTCCCCTCGAAGACCGGCGGCATCGCGTCCGGGTCACTCCAGACGCGCGAAACCGGAAGTCGGATCAGGGTCAGCTCGTTGGACCATCCGCTTCCGGCCACCTTCGCTTTCCAGATGGCCCGATCTCCGTGCGGGGTGAGAAGCCCGTGCTCCTGCAGCGTGTCGAAGATCCGATCGTTGCCCGATGGAATCCCGGAGTGTCCCTCGTCGCGCAACTGCGCGCGCAGCGCGTCCGCAGCGCGTTTGGAGACCAGCCAGAGATCCTCCTCGGTTCGCCACCCGGCCGCACCATTCCGGTTCAGCGGGAGCTCTTCCTCGCTCAACAGGTGACGCAAGGATGTCAGCAGCTTTTCGTGGAGTGGCTTGGTGGGTGTGGGCAGCCGGTCCGGAGACTCGCCCCCCAGATTGCGGGAGACCGATTCCCGGTCTGCCTGCATGATGATCTGTCCCAGCGGCCCCGCATGGTCCATGTCGCCGTGGATCGCATGGATCCATGCCTGTAGCAGCTCCGGATGCTGGCTGATCCAGGCCATGCCCTTGGGCGGGAGGATCCAGTGGGCGACAAGGCTCGATACCGGTTCGTGCAGCTTGTGCACGCGGCCACGGCGGTATTTGACGGAGTACCAGTGGACGCCGGGGCGCTCGGACATCGGGCCGTACCAGGGTTCCCATGCCCCGAGTCGGCGCCCATCTTCGTCATAGAGATGCACGAGCTGATCCACCACCGGTTTGCCCACGTCGTGCAGCAGGCTCCCGGCGAACACGCCATAGGACCAGGCATCCGCCTCGTGGGTCAGGCGCTCCGGCTCCGCCCCGGGGGGCAAGACGTAGCCCCGCCGAATCTGCAGCGCTTTCAGCACCACCTCCAGCCCGTGGTCCAGCATCCCACCGCGGCCCGAATGGTGGTGCACCTCGGACGCCGGAACCTCCTGCACGAATGCCGCATAGCGCCGGAGTGCCGCGATCACGTAGTACTCAGCGCAGTCCCTGGGGAGGGCCAGCAGGCCCTTGATCTGCCGCAGAAGCTCCTGGCGATGGGGTCGCTGTAGCAGGGTATCTGCATTCTCGACGGGCAGCAGCCCGTCCTTCGGCGGTTTTCTCTGCCGACTGGAGGGCTCTGCAGCAGGGGATTTGCGACGGAGGAATGGCAGCATGGAGGACCGCCTCGGACCGTTGTGACAAGGCCGCCATGATGGCCACCGCCTCGCCGATCTGTCTCCTGGAAACCCTCACCCGGATCTTGAGGGTTTCCGAGGCTGCTACGCGCTTTGCCTGTCGCGATTGAGCTCGCGCTGAGCCCGCACCTGATCCCAGATTTCCACGCCGGGGTATTTCGCGATCAACGGGAGCGGATCGATGTCTTCGAGGTCCGCCAGAAAACGGCAGGCTTCTTCCCAAGCCCCGCGATCACCATGGTCGCTGACCCAGAAGCGCTGCTGGATGGTTCGCCCGTTCCGGTACTTGCGCGCCGCCCAGGCGCGGTATTCGTATCGCGTGTCCCCGCGCACAGTTTCGCTGAGGAAAGGCTGGATGCCACTGACCGGCGGTAGGCCTTTCGGCGGCCGTTCCCGCCGCCTACGTTGCCGAGCCTGCTCCATGGACTGCAGCAGCTCACGCTCATAGGCCTCCGCAGCCTGTCGCGCTCCCTCGATGACCTCCGGCGGATCCCGGTCGGCACGCGCGGGGAAACTGCGATGATGGAGGACGCCATCAATCGTGCGGCGCACGATGTAACCGTAGGTGCCCCAGGGGGACGGGTGCCCGGTGTAGTCCTGCATCCTTTCTCAAGGCCCCAAATCGCTTCACTCAGCGTTGGCTTGAATGAGGTGATCGAGCTCCTCTTCGAGGCGCTCCCGAATCTGTCCCATTGCCTGCGCCACCTGCGTTGCTGTCCGCACCCGAAGTACCTCCAGGGCATTCGCTTCCTCTTCGCTGTCGCAAAGAAAGCCTATTCCGGCGACGCTAACGTATCGCTCCATGCCAGACCGGTCGATATAGAAAATCCGGTTGGAGCCTTTGACCCGAACCACTTCCCCGAGCCTTTCACCAACAATCCGTGTCCGTGCCCCGGACATCGGTGTCCCCGCAACCGCCAGGGCAGCCGGCACGCCTCGGGAAGCGTGGAAAATGATACGGCCGATAAGTTGTTCCAAGTCGCTGGACTGGAACCGGTAGTGAATCATCTTGCCCTCTCTACGATTTCAGGAATTCGGTGGTCACCAGCTTCATCTCTGGCTGCTTGGCGTATTGTCCGCGACGAACTTCCGGCAGCACGCCGTGTTGCCCGAGTCGGGCAAGCGTCTCGGGCGGCGCTCGTGCCCATCCGGATCTTGCGCCACCGTGTCTTGCAGGGCCTTATCTCCGGCTATGAGTCTCGTGCATACTGCCGCGCAAACTACTGGAAGCAAACACACGATCGGGAAGGATGCGATGACGACGACGGTCGATGAGGTCCTCGAGCGATTCCGTGAACGGGCGCAGAGCGAGCGGGAAAAAGGCGGGCTGTTCGAGCGCCTGGTGGCCAACTACCTGATGACGGACCCGCAGTATGCGGATCTCTTCGACCAGGTCTGGCTTTGGGATGAGTGGCCCGCCCGAATCGGCGCCGACGCTGGCATTGATCTGGTGGCGCGCGAACAGGCTACCGGAGACTACTGGGCGATACAGTGCAAGTTTTTCGACCCCGACGCGACCATCCAGAAGTCCGACATCGACTCGTTCTTCACAGCTTCCGGGAAGCGGTTCGCAACCAATGAGGGCGAGCGCTACTTCGCGCGCCGGCTGATCGTCACAACGGCGGAGCATTGGAGCAAAAAGGCCGAGGAGGCACTCGCGGACCAGACGATCCCGGTTACGCGGCTGTTTTTCAAGGACCTCGAAGAGAGCCCGATCGACTGGACCGTGTTCCAGCTGGACCGCCCCCAGGACCTGCGCCTGCAGGTCAAGAATGAGGTCCGTCCCCACCAGAAGGAGGCATTGGAAGATTGCCTGCGCGGGTTCGGGCAGCATGAGCGCGGCAAGCTCATCATGGCCTGCGGAACCGGGAAGACCTTTACCTCGCTTCGCCTTGCCGAGGAGATGGTTCCGGAGGGTGGACGCATCCTTTTCCTCGCTCCGTCGATCTCTCTGGTTGGTCAGACTCTTCGCGAATGGACTGCTCAGGCGCATGCCCCCCTGCGAGCCCTGGTCGCCTGCTCGGACACGAAGGTCAGCAAGGACGCCGAGGATCTCCCCGTCCACGATCTGGCGTACCCGGCCACGACCGACCCGCGGAAGCTTGCGCTGCATGGCAGCCAGGAGACTACGGATCGGCGGACGGTCGTTTTTGCCACCTACCAATCCATCCAGGTGGTTGCGGACGCCCAGAGTCAGGGTCTGGGGACCTTCGATCTAGTCATTTGCGATGAAGCCCATCGAACCACCGGGCTGACGTTGCCGGGGGAGGACCCCTCCGATTTCGTGAAGGTCCACGACAACGACAAACTCACGGCTCACCGCCGGCTCTACATGACAGCCACCCCACGGATCTTTGCGGAGCAATCGAAGAGCAAGGCTGAGGAGAAGGATGCGGAGATCTTCTCGATGGACGACGAGGCCGCCTATGGCCCGGAGTTCCATCGGCTGAGCTTTGGCAAGGCGGTCGAACGCGATCTCCTCACCGATTACAAGGTGCTGATCGTCGCGGTCCAGGAAGAGACGATGGCTTCGCTGGCCAACGCCTACAACCAGACATACAAGCTCGATGACAAGAAGGCCGTCGACATCAATTTCGCCACCCGGATGATCGGGGCCTGGAAAGGACTCTCGAAGCGTGGCTTGGTTGCGGTGGACGAGCAGGGGGCAGAGGAAGCCGTTACCGAAGACACGAACCCCATGCAGCGCGCCGTCGCGTTCTCGCGGTCGATCAAGGCCTCGAAACAGACGACCGAGGCATTTAGCTCCATGGCGGAGCTTTACAGTAATGCCCTCCCGGAGAAGCATCAGCAGGGACTTGTCCCCTGCGAGCTTCGCCACGTCGATGGCACGATGAATGCCCATCAGCGCCAGGTGGAGCTCGAGTGGTTGAAGGAATCCTCGGAGGATACCTCCTGCCGGATCCTGTCCAACGCACGCTGCCTGTCCGAGGGCGTCGACGTGCCGGCGCTGGACGCGGTGGTCTTCTTCGATACCCGTGAGTCGATCGTGGACATCGTCCAGTCGGTTGGTCGGGTTATGCGCAAAGCGCCGGGCAAGCAGTACGGCCACATCATCCTGCCGGTGGCCATTCCAGCCACACAGGTCCAGAACTACAACGCTTACCTGGAGAGCGATTCCCGCTTTCGCGGCATCTGGAAGGTTATCAAGGCTCTGCGCGCCCACGATGAGTCTTTGGTGGATGAGGCCGAATTCCGGCGGAAGGTCAATGTGGTAGGCGGCGAAGGCGAGGGCGAAGGCGACAGTTCCGGCAGCGGAGAGGAACAACTCAGCTTAGAGTTCCCCGATCTGCCGGTGGGCCAGATCTCCGAGGCCGTCTACGCGGCCATCCCCAAGAAGCTCGGCGATCGCGAGTACTGGAGCCAATGGGCGAAACAGGTTGCTGACATCGCGCGTCGGGTCACAGAGCGAATCCGGCAGCTGACTGAGAGCGGCGAAACACAGGAGGCCTTCGACGAGTTCCTCAAGGAGGTGCGCGCGAACACGAACCCGAACGTCCGGGAGGACGAGGCGATCGAGATGCTCGCCCAGCACGTTGTTACCCGTCCGGTGTTCGAGGCGTTGTTCGCAGAGTCCTCTTTCACCAAGGATAACCCCATCTCGCGGGGCATGGAGGCGCTCCTTGAGGCGCTTGACGAGTATGCGGTCAGCAGCGAGACGGATGAGCTGGAACGCTTCTACGAGGTGATCCGCGAGCGCGTGCAATACGCGCAGAGTGACAAGTCACGCCAGGAGATAATTCGGAACCTCTACGACACCTTCTTCCAGACTGCCTTCCCGGCCCTGTCCGACCGGCTGGGCATCGTCTACACGCCCGTGGAGGTCGTGGACTTCATCAACCGCTCGGCGGACACCATCCTGCGAAAGCACTTCAACCGGGGCCTGGCCGATCAGGGGGTGCAGATCCTCGAACCGTTCGCCGGCACGGGCACCTTCGTCACCCGGCTTATCCAAAGCGGCCTGCTCGGGGGCGCCGAGACGCTCTCACGCAAGTACACCGAGGAGCTGCACGCCAACGAGATTGTCCTACTCGCCTACTACATCGCCACGCTCAATATCGAGGCCACGTTCCACGAATGGACCGGCGAACAACGCCCCTTCGAGGGCATGGTGCTCACCGACACCTTCAACATGGCTGAAGAGCGTAATCGGGACTGGGAGCGCGAGCAGCGCTGGCTTGCCGAGAACAGCGAGCGCGCACGGCGACAGCGCGAGAGCGACATCCGGGTCATCGTGGGGAATCCGCCATATTCGGCTTGGCAAGAGTCGGGGCATGAGGGCAACGCCAATCGCCCCTATCCGACACTCGACGAGCGGATCCGAGAGACCTATGTCGCTCAGTCATCAGCGACCCTCAACAACAGTCTCTACGACAGTTACATCCGCGCCATCCGTTGGGCCTCTGACCGCATTGGCGAGCAGGGGATCATTGCCTTCGTCACCAACGGCTCGTTCATCGACGGTAATGCCACCGAGGGACTGCGTCGTTGCCTAGCGGCGGAGTTCAGCCACCTGTATATCCTGCATTTGCGAGGGAACCAACGGACATCGGGTGAGGAGTCGCGCCGGGAAGGCGGCAAGGTCTTCGGGCAGGGCTCTCGTGCGCCGGTCGCAATCACCCTGCTGGTAAAGGATCCGGCCCACCAAGGCGACTGTCGCATCCTCTATCACGACATCGGTGACTACCTGAGCCGGACGGAGAAGCTCGAGGCGTTGGACCACTTCCAGGAAATCACGTCCACCCCGCTCACCACAATCACGCCGAGTCCCCAAGGGGAGTGGATCAACCAGAGCGACCCGGCGTTCGATGACTTCTTGGCCATCGGCCGGAAGAGGGAGCGCGAAGGGACAGCCATCTTCGGGACGTATTCGTCGGGTGTGAAGACGAATCGAGACGCTTGGGTCTACAACTTCTCCCGCGAGGCACTTCAAGAGAATATGGCGGAGATGATCGACCGCTACAACGAGGAGGTCGAGGCAGTTCGCCAGGCTGGTGGCGCCAACTCCGTCGACGAGGCCAGGCGGTTGGTCGATACTAATCCCGCACATATTGGCTGGGATAACGATTTGTTCCAACGGGCGATCCGCGGGCAGCAGGCAGATTTCCGAGAAGCAGCCGTCTTCAACGCCATTTATCGCCCCTTCACCAAGAATGCCTACTACTTCGACCGGCACTTCAACAACCGTCTTTACCAGATGCCGCATCTCTTCCCAACCCAAGAGCACGGCAATTACGTCATCGCCGTCACGGGAACAGGGGCGTCCAAGCCGTTTTCCGCCCTGATCACTGATTGCGTCCCCAACTTGCACATGATCGATTCCAGCCAGTGTTTCCCCCGGTACTACTACGAGTACGTTGGGGATCGATCGGCGCAGCCCCCCGACCTTCTCGACGATTCACCCCAGACACCGGACGCGCACGGATACATCCGCCGAGATACGATTACCGCCGAAGCGCTAAAGATCTTCCAGGACCACTACGCCGACGCCTCCATCACCAAGGAAGATCTCTTCTGGTACGTGTACGGCGTCCTCCATGCAGAAGATTACCGCGAGCGCTTCCGCAATAACCTCCGCCGTGGCCTGCCGCGGATCCCGCTAGCCGGGGATTTCTGGGCATTCAGCCGTGCAGGCCGTGAGCTCGGCGAATGGCACCTAAACTACGAGGCTGTCGATCCGTACCCGCTCGACGAAGAGAACAAGCGACTGTCGCTGGATGATGAGGACTACCAGGTCCACAAGATGCGTTTTGCCGGCTCCGGACGACAGAAAGACAGGTCGACGATCATCTACAACGAACATCTCACGCTTCGCGGAATTCCACCAGAGGCATACGAGTACCAGGTCAACGGCAGGTCACCGATCGAGTGGGTAATGGAGCGCTATCAGGTCTCAAAGGACAAGAAAACCGGCATCGGGAACGACCCGAACGACTATTCGAATGATCCTAGATATATCTTGGACCTCCTTAAGCGAGTTATCCGGATCAGCATTGAGACTAACCGGATCGTCAGCGAGTTGCCGCCTTTAGTGGAATTTCACTCCTAGACGACTTTTCTCGCTCATGCGAGGAGCTTCCAGCCACGCCGATTCGACACCACTTATAGCGTGTTCTCAGCGGCCTGACTTATAATCTTCGACCAGCGAGCCGTTACCATGCCCTTATGGTATTTTGAAACGTCAGCGGTCAACTATATTGCCGACAATTTTCGCCAAAGCATTTGGTGGGGAACAAAAGTCCAACAAGAACGCCATGGTCGCCAGTGGAAGCTTTCCCCCGTTACGTTGGTCGAATTACTTATGACCAGTGATGACGGCCGACGCAACCACCTGCTGGAATGCGCCCGAAGATTCTTGCACCGTGATCTTTTACCAAGCCCGGGCGACATGATCGTATCATACATCGAAAACGGCATACCCATACACATCCCTTCGCTTTCATTGACAAACAAAAGGTCCATAGGGGCCACGTGGCAAGCGTTCGCCGATGACTTCGACATATCTCTATCATTTGACCACGACGATATAAAAATGAAAGCCTCAATAGTACAAACCCAAACGAGGCTGTTGCACAAAGCCATTCGAGGGGAAGACAACCTACAGAAAAGTCCACACCCACACATCGATCTCCCAAGCGACGAAATAGTACTCGATTATTCTCTGCACCAGCTAGTACAAGAACTCCCTTTTGTGCGAGGCAGAGCGTTTCACTCTGAGCAGGAGCTTCGCGCTTATCGCGTAACGCTTTTTTTTATAGTCCACGTCTTGTGCGCGGAACTGGACTTCGACAATAGCGCTCTCAAAGAGTTTTGGAGCCAGCTGGCGATAGAAGAGACGTCGGATCGAGTCTCCTACGTGATCCGAAACCTGCCAGAACTAGTGCTACGCGGTCCCTTCGTCATGATGGCTATGATGGCGCTGTCACAGATGGATGGAAAATATCCGCGGGGTCTATGGCTGGACTGCATGCACTGTGTCTACTTTCCACACGCGCAGTATTTCATGAGCTGTGACCGCCATTTCCAAAGATTCCGGCATACTTTGTCACGGAGAGGCTTTCCCGCCGAAAGCTTGAAGCAGATCGACACTCTCGAATGGGGCGAGGTGGTTTTATAGCGGCAGGCATCTTCCCGGCATTGGCTGTGACCATCTTGCGCGACACAGAAGCGGTCAGCGCTACTACAAGCTTCTCCGTTAAGGTGATCATCCATTCTCAAAGTCCTCGGCGGTTGAATGCGGGTAGGCATGGACGTCCGGTGGCAGATCACCGAGGGCAGCATGCGGCCGTTCCTCGTATCAATCGAGGCCCCCAATGAGTGATCCCGCAAAATTCGCCGAGGTAGTTGAGCCCATGGCACCGCACACGCGGTGCACCAACTTGTGTTTCGAGGGGGGCGGGCCAGGGGTGGCCCTCCCGGCGCACCCGACGCTGGAGCTTCCAGAAAACAGCCCAGCAGTTCCATCACGAGGGTCGCCCTTCGAAGCCGATACGCGCCCAGAACGTGCCCTGCGCCAGGGCCGTAAACCAGTTGCTCCGTACCAATCGGCGCCCCCCCGCACAACCGTGTATTCCACTTCTTAGGGACACTTACGCCGGCTCCAAAGGCCCATGGAGTGTGGTCACCGCTCGAAAGGGCCGGTATTTCCCCGGACCGCGACACTTATGACATACTGTCAACAACGCAATCGATTCCATCAATCTGTGTCGACACTAGGCCAAGCCAACCACGCAGCATCAATTGCCCGGGGCATTGCACACTCGCCAAGGGACCACGCACACAGCGCCTCAGAAATCTCGAAAACGCCATGCCCCAATCGACACTAGACTTATCTCTCTACCCGAAGCTGCGCCGAAACCAGTACCTGACGCCGTTCCGCTACCCCGGTGGCAAGACGTTTCTTGGCGGTTTTCTAAGCTCGGTCGCTGGAAAGCTCAAACAAAATGCAGCTCGACACTACGTTGAGCCGTATTGTGGAGGCGCCGGCGCAGGGCTTTATCTATTGGCTAACGACGCGGTCGATCACGTCCACTTAAACGACATGGACCCGTGCATCTACAGTTCATGGCACGCAATCCTTTACGAGACCGAACGCTTTCTCAAGGAATTAGACCGCCGGCCCGTAACTCTCGAGACATGGCATGAATGTCGAAACACCCTTCAAACTTATAACGGCGGCTATTCTTTTGATGCAGGATTCGCGACGTTCTTCATAAATAGAACCAGCCGATCAGGTATTATCTTGGGCTCCGGACCAATTGGCGGCTACGGCCAGAATGGAAAATGGAAGATGGACGCCCGCTATTATCGCCAGGCAGTCCGAAAACGCATCGAGTGGATCAGTCAGCACGCGCGCCGGATAAGCATATCGAATTATGATGGGCTAGAGGCGCTGGTCAGAGCCAGCGACGACCTTCCGCGCCACTCGACCATGTACCTCGTCGATCCCCCATATGTTACCGTAGGTGGCAAACTTTATCTTAATGCAATGAAAGAAGAACAGCACCAAGCTCTTGCTAATTTTTTGACATCCGGTCAGTGCGCAAACTGGACCATCACGTATGATGACCACCCCCTAGTACGCTCACTCTACAAGAGCCGGCATTTGCGCTTTCTGAACGTTTACTACAGCATGCGCAATCGACGCCGCGCTAACGAGCTTCTGATCCAATAAAACCGTTCGGCCCCATCATTTCCGATACGCGCACCTCCAGCCCATTTATCCTGAGATTCAAAAGATTTGCGCACCTTATTACCCGAACAAGCAACTCACGGTGAAGCCTGCAAAAATAAAAGCGCCTCGTTTGGATGTCGTTTGCTTCAGCTAGGCACCTCAGCTTTTCATTAACCGCATCAAGAGGAAAGTATCTACAATGCTGGTCCCGACAATCCTGCGCTTCGGGAAGGCTTTGACGAAAAGGGACCGCTAACACTCCTGACCATTGGACATTTGGCCTGTTCTTAAAGAACCCTTTCAGACGCTCAATCTTAGCGGGGCCCATGATTTTTTCTCGACGCCCATGCTCTTGAATTGTCGCCCCAACCAGCTCACACATCGCATCTGGCCCAGGGACTCCGCCTGTTGTCGTGAGCACAAAGGCGTCCACACCCCCGTCATTCACTTTGGCTTGATTCTCTTCAAGCTCGTCGATTTCCAACACCTTCCCTGAGCCCACGACGGCTTGAAGCTTACGAAGCTGCCGCAACAAACCGTTAGAACCGCGATGTCGCCCATTCCACCAAACGATGTTGCCTGGGCGGTCACCCGCGAGAGCTAAGGCCGCTATTATCTCGAAAATTTCTGCGAATTTCCGCCGAAGACTTTTGCGGTCTTCACTGGACATCTGCGCGATCTCCTGGTCTTGTAGAAGGTCGAAGAAGCCAGTGGCAATTGCAGCGATTCCAGATGGAGTGAGGTCCTCTAACGGTTTCGGTCGAAGGGAACCGCCATTATCAGAGTCTATTTTAAAGGGATACGCGGGACCGAGTTCGGCTTGGCGCGCCATGAGCTCAGCATAGACACTAGCGCTGAATTTCTCGCGTGCGAGATTTTCTGCGGCGAATGGTTCTTCCCGGAGCACATCCCCCTCTTCCTCTAGGTCAAAGAGCTCCGGCTTCTCCTGTATTTCTGCAAGGAGTTGGCTATCCTCCGGCTGCGTGTCGTCGATTACCGCGACCCCATTGACGATAGCGGACACCTCAAGCAGCCGGGCAGCGCTTTGGGTCTTATCAAAACTTGTGACCGGGCTAAACTCAATTCTCATCGTCGTCTTCGTCCGGGTCTTCTAATTGCCGAATTATCACATTAATGTTGCGCTTGATCTTGCGCGAACGCTTGAGCGTGTCTTGCAGTACGCCATCTTCCATTTCGTCAAATATGTGCGTCATTTCTTGCACCAATTCGAGAGCCTGGAGTTCGACTTTGTAGAGCCGATTGCGCCATGCATCAACGTGTAATCCGGCAGCAGTCGAGGCGTGTTCAAGACTGCCAGTCCTCTCTAGGGTTCCAGTGGCGTCTGGGTCGCGGAGCACCTTTTGGAGTTTTGGGCGATCAGTTCCTTGGGAGTTAATCACTCGGTCTATTGTGTCTGTCCCGAACAGCCACCCTACAAGGTTCTCAAGGTTTGGCCTGTATGCTGGGGAAACAGGACGGTCTCGAATGGAGTCAGCATTTAGTGGATCACCGCCCCACCCAAGGTACTCGCGGGTCGCGGGGTTAGGCATCATCGTGTAAAGATGAGAAAACTCGAAGCCGCCCGCTTCTGTCGAATGCGATGAGAGGATACCTTCCTCGAGAGCCTGCTCGAGAACCTTGTACCCCACAATCATACGCAGCATAGATGTGGTCGTATCACCAAGTGCGTCAGTTACCCGCTTGAGCGCCACCTCCGCATCGTGCTCATTTTTCTTCATGCGGGTAAACATATCAGTAGCGAATTTTGCCTTTGCCAATGAGCCCCAGCTGGCAGGTCCATTTACATGCTTAAACCCAACGAATGCATCTGCATCGCGGCGACTCCGGACGACGACCACCTCGATCGAGGTCAAGGACGTTAGTTGAGATGAAGGAAGCTCCGGCACCCGACTTTGGAGTCGCGCATCAAGTAGATTGGGCCTAATAAGTGTTTTGAGAGCCGCAAGCCTTCGGTTACCCTCGATGACGATATATGTTTCTGACGGCTCATCGTAGATACAGACCATGGGCTCGATATCCAGCCACCCCTGCGACCGGATCGAATCCCAAAGCTCGCGCAAGTTCGCACGTTCCGCCAGGATCTGTAATGCTTCCCACGTAGTGGACACCTCCTTGAGGCCAAAACGCGGGTTCTCTAAGTCGAAATCGAGATCCTTGAGGTTGACGGATTGGCGATGAAAGGATACTTCCTGATGCGGCGCCTCAGTATTGGGGGGCGGCTGTGGTTCATTCGTCATTCGGTCTGACCTCGTTTGGCATGGCAGCCATCGGGGGCGTGGCGAGAACGCGCTGGGTGTCGTGTGCTGGGCGGCTGGCCCGCTTGCCTGAAGGGTATCGGTGGCTCAGACGTCGCGCAAGCGGCGTTTGGGTACGTGGGCATGGCGGTTAGGCTTTTCCCCTTTTGTGCCGGCCCTTTCTAGATAGTCCCCTTGCCATTCACCTTCCCTTCCCCTCCTTTATCCTTTCGCCCTTTAGGATGCAGGACCCTCACAGTATCCACGTCGCAGCTTGTCCTCGGCCCTTTGCTCCAACCGCCGCGCGGCCGCCTCGAAGGTCGGGTACCAGTCGTCGCGCACAGTTCCGGGATGGCCGATTCGGCCCCATTCGCGCGTCAGTGCGAATTGCCCAAACAGGCCCCGCCGGCTGAACATGCGATAGAAGCGGTGCTGATTGCGCGCGACGTGCGTCTTCACCAAACGCGTTTCATTCATGGGCTTGGCCCTCCCGCAGGGCGGCGCGGCCACCAGGGAAATGCCGGTAGAGCGTCGCGGCCGAGATCCCCAGCTGCTCCGCAATCGATCGCGCGGGCGTGTCGGTATGCAATAGCAACGCACGGACATGCTCCAGTTGTTCCTCCGTCAGCGCCGGCGGTCTCCCCCCAACGCGATTGCGCTGCCTCGCCGCCTCCAGGCCTGCCCGCGTCCGCTCCTGCAGGATCGATCGCTCGAACTCCGCGACCGCTCCGAACACATGGAACACCAGCTTGCCGCCCGGCGTGGTAGTGTCGATCGACTCCGTCACCGACTGGAACTCGATCCCGCGCTCACCCAGATCCTCCACCGTGGTGATCAGCTGCCGCATCGACCGGGCCAGCCGGTCCAGCCGCCAAACGACCAGCACGTCGCCTTCCCGCATGTACTCCAGCGCTTCCCGGAGCTTCGGCCGGTCGCGCTGGGCCCCCGACGCTCGCTCCTCGTAGATCCGATCGCATCCAGCCTGCCGCAACGCATCGGTCTGCAGGGACGGGTCCTGGTCTCGGGTTGATACCCGCGCGTAGCCAATCTTCATCGTTGGTAGTCTCTCAAAACTCGTTCACAGTCTAGGTATTGCGACACACAGTTTCGAGACAGAATTATGGGACACTCAGGGCAAGGCCTTCCGCGTCACCGGCCGGGGGTGCGGCGGTTGTCTCGCAAACGGTCGTTTTAGAGACACCGGACTTCAGCAACGCACTAGGTCGGACATGAGCAACGGCACTCTGAACCGAAGGCGTATCAATACAGAAGTGATATTCACTCTCTTTGAACCTTGTGTTCCATCCGGGCGTTCCAGTCTGTGGCGCGCACAAAAAAGGGTACCTTTCGCCGTGCTGATTTGGCCCCATGGCGCGATTTGTGGGGCGCCCCGAACCGGGTGCACAAAAACGGGCACCTTTCGCGGCTGCAACGCCAAGGTCGGACACGAGCAACGCGTTGGTTTTCCGCTTCCAGGCCACACCTGGTGGACACCCCCCGGCGACGAGCCCGCCCGTGATAGGCCGCTCCGGGGGGGGTAATGCTCCAGGGATATATCCCCAGAGCATATCGAATCGGATGAAAAAGCCCCTGTCCTTCCAGGACAGGGGGCGCGGATCAGCGGGAGTACACCGACGAGTAGAGATCAGTGCGCCCCGCTCCGTGGCCCAGATCCATCGCGACTTGGGCCTTGGCCGATTTGTCGGCCCAGCCATCCTCGCGATAGTGCTGGTACATGTGCTGCGCATACGCGTAGCGCAGCGAGTGAGGCGAGTATTTGCCTTTTAAGCCAGCAACTCGGCTGAGCTGGTTCCTGAACCGATCTTTCGCCGACTGGATTCCCGGCGACTTCCCTTGGATCAGGTAGCCACCATCGGACACGGCTTTCGCCTCCGCATATCAAGGCCGCCGTGCGCCACTACGTGGAGGACGTGCCGGCGGCCGACGCCGGCGCGCACGCCAGCCTGGTCCAGCGCCTGCGCGATCTCCTTGCGGAGGTCGATGACGCGCCGGCACCCACCGGCGAACCGGCGGAAAGCGTCCAGCTCGGGCAACAGCAGGTGGCCGATCAAATCCGGGCGATCCTCGCTGCGGCCGCGCCGGCGGAGGAACGACCGCGGTGAGCCTTCCCCCTCACTGGATCTCGAACCTCGTCTCAGTGTGCGGGGAAAGAGAAGGCAGTTCCTTGCAAGCCGTGCGGAAATGCGCTACGGATAAATTGCGGCCAATAGTCACAGGAACAAGCAAAGGAGGACCCATGGAAGACCTCATGCAACAGGATCCACAGGCATCGCAGCCTGAACCCACCATGGCCGAAGAGCCGGAACCGAACTCGGTCCAAGACGCCGCCGAAGGCACCCCTGTAGCCAAGACTGTAGCCACGGTCATCGGCACCTTCATCGGCCACTTTCTCTTGGGGATTCTGGGCTCCGCGGGGAACAACAACAACTTTTTCTCGGAATCCGACACATGGAACTCGGACGAGGATGAGGAAGACGCATCGGTCATAACGGGGCCTGACGGACGGGAGTATGTTGGTCATGTCGCGAAAGGCCGTGAGGCTCCCGATTGCGTTTTGACGCAGATGGGCCAACGGAACAACGACTTTATGCGAGTCGATCGGTAGGTCGACCCTTGTCCCGGGCACCTCGCCCGGGACAAAAGGCCCTTCCGGCCGGGTCCTGATTTGCCGGGTGTTCCGAGGTTCTAACGTCCTCGGTCTCGCCGTTCACTGCCTTCCCTCCGTCGCCCCCCCACCTTCCATTGACCGGATTGGTTCTAGCGGCGCGCGGCTTTCCCGGCCGACTTCCCGGCCGACTTCCCGGCCGAGACCGTCGTAGCCGCGCCTGAGCTACCGAGCTGACCGGCTTGGCTGGCACCCATACCGTCTCCGCCCTTGGTCAAGGTGCCCACCTGGTACCCCGCCCAAGCCATCATGGTCGAGAAGATCAGCGGTAGACCAATATGCAGAAAGCTCACGATGATGTTGAGCAGCATGCCCTTCGTGCCTCCGCCAACCCCCTGACCATCGGCGGGGGTCATCCATCCCTGCATATCGGGCCACAAGGCCATCGCCATGTTGTTTTCCAGCCACATGGACACCTGCCACAGATAGCTCCAGAACATCACGGTCAGAATCGCAGCGGTCGCGATGAAGACCGTCTTCCAGCTGTACCCCGAAAACACCAGGACGAACGGCAGGAGCATGTACATGCCCATGAGCAGGAAGCTCTGGATGATCGGTGCCGCCTCCCGGATGGTGTGCATCATCGGGCCCCAGGAGGTGGTGTAGAAGGATCCGACGCCTACCGACGACATGGCACCTGACAACAGGTTTTCATTGTTGTGGGTGCGCGAGGCCTGCCCTGCCCACCCCGCATCCGAGCTTCCAGCAAGCGCCATGATCTCCTGATCGATGACCCGGCGGATCATCCGGTCCTCGGTCACCTGCTGATCTTCGCCGAACAGCGAAGAGAAGCGATCCCGGGCGTTTTCCCAGAAGGACTGATCCGTCTCGTCCACGATCATCTGCCGCAGCGAAGGTCCTCCCTGGCCTTCCCACCACTCGTTGCAGTACGGGTGCCCGTAGTCGGTGTCTCCGTCGGGATAATTCGCACCATCCCGGTCCTCATTGAAATCAAACCCCTCGACCGGTTGCTCGGCCCGATAGTTGTTGTAGTACCCGTCGGTCTGGAGATAGGTCCGGGATCCGATCCACTCGGGGTCGTCCTGACCATGTTCATCAAGGATCCCCTCCACGTCCGGGTTGTCCCGGTGGTACTTCGAGCGCGCGGGAATAAAGCACTGTTCCGCGAACTGCCGGATCTGGGCCGAAACCGAGGAATCCTGGATCCGCTGTTCGTCCAGCTCCAGCCGCGTCTGGACCATTTCGTCGGGGCACCCGATACCCGCGATCGCCGCGCCGGTGAATCCATGCCCGATCGCCATTGTCCCGTACCACCACAGCGGGACATTCGCCTGCGTCATTTCCTCCGCAAACTGATCGTCATAGGTGGTTTCTTCCGGCTGGAGGCGGTCATCGCACGGGTCCCCCACGTCCATGGAGTCCACGGACAGGTTCACCAACGGCTGTGCGGCCAGCATGATGGCGAGCACCGCCTTGGCGATTTCGAGCTCCATCATGTGCAGGCTTTTCCTTGATCCTGCCTTGGCCTCCTGACCGGTATAGTTTTCCGAAAAGGCATACGCGACGATGAAGAAGAACGGGATGAAGGCAATCCCGGTGAAGACGAAGATGTCCCAGAGGTTCTGATACTGCATCCATCCGAAGATGGTCGCGAACCCCTGTAGCGGATCATTCACGTTCACAGCAGCACCTCAATCGCTTGTCCCACCAGGTTCTGTGCGAGCAGCAGCTCCAACACGACCATCCACCCCACGACTTGCCAGCGGGCGGCGATCAGATTGGCCCGGGCGGCCGGCTCCAGGTGACCGCCCAGCCACTCCACCCAGTAACGCCAGCCGACGCCGATGACGGCGATCGCGAGCCAGCGCCAGGCGGTCATCCAGTGCTCCACGCGGTCCAGCCGCTCCCGCACGCCGGCGGCCCCCTCAATGAAGTGCCAGCCCATGCCGCCGATCAGCACCAGGGCAAACAGGGCCGCGAGGCCAAGGACCAGATACCGGGGCATTCGCGTCAGCGTGCTCATTGACTCTCCACCGCGCCGCCCTGCAGCGGATTTTCATCGCGCATGAATGGGTGCGGGATGGGCGCCGACTCGGTCCGACGCTCCTGCGCCTCCCTAATGATCTCCCCGGCCGTACTCGACACCATCATTTGCCGGGCTTCGTTTTCCTGCATCATCAGCTCGATCTCGTCGCTGAGCTCCTCCACGGCCGCATCGATTTCGTCCGCCGCAACGCCGGTGGACTCGATCTCCGGCGCTTTGCGCCCGGTCAGCAGCATGCGGCGCGCGAGCAGCGCCTTCTCCATCGTGCGGGCGGAGGCCACCTCCTGCGCCAGACGGCCCACCGCGACGCGCTGGTCCTGACTGGGCATTTCCTGAATCGCCTCCACTACGTCGCGCGTGATCGATACACCCGGCGCGGACACGTCATCCAGGTTCGACGCGGTCATGCGGCTGTCACCGGCGACCAGGGCCTGCAGGTCCTGTTGCACCTCTTCGTTGGTTTCCTCCTGAATCGGCAGCAGTCCGACGCCGGGGGTCGTCTCGCTCTCGCAGCCGTTGCAGGTCCGCACGTGCGTGTCACCCACCACCCGCGTGGTCCACTCTTCGGCTTCCGAGGGGCTGCCCCAGGTCTGAGCCAGCAGGGGCTGGTCGTCACCCTGGCCGACCGGCGTTCCGGCCGTGGCCGGCCGGTCCAGGGTGATGTTGAAACCGGCGCGAGCCGTGTCACCCACCGCGTTGGCGGGTTCCTGGCCCTGCCCCCCGCGCCGGCCGCCAAGCCAGTTCAGTCCTTCGTCGCCGCCGCTTTCCTCGATCTCTTCGTTGACCTGCACGATGTCGCCGCCCTCGCCCATCGATGCGCGCCATTCGTCGCCTTTCGCGACGGTGACCCACTCCTGATAGGGGTTGCGGCCATCGGCCAGCTCGGCCTCCATCTGCTCGCAACTCTTCGTCGCGAGCTCCAGCTCCTCTTCCGCGCGCAGCAGGTTGTTCTGGAACAGGTCATAGAGACCGGGGTTGGCGCGCTGCAGCACCATGGCCGGGAGCGAAGCGATCGCGTCGTTCGCCGCCTGGACCATCTGATCCACCATGTCTTCCATGCCCTGCGCGACTTCGTTCAGGGTGTTCTCGACCGACAGGACAGGGTCAAAGCTGCCGCAGCTGTACCCCATACTGGATTCCCCGCCCACCGACAGCTGTACCGTGGTGACGTTGGGATTCGGGGCCCGACTAACGGGGCTGGCCCCGCCGATCTCGTAGTACCAGAGCCCGCTTTCGCCGCCTTCCGACGGGATCTGCGCCGAAGCGCCGGAGGCGGCCACGGAGGCCGCGATCGCGGCCATCATCAGGGTTTTCCTTGCGTTCATCGTCCGCTCCTCACAGTCCAATCGTGCCCAGGTACACCTGCCCCTCGATCTCGCAGCAGCTGTAGGGGCGCCACAGGCTCCACGTGTAGTCGCCGTGCAGATTCGTCTTGTCGTCCGCCCAGCCTTCCTCCTCTTCACGGTCGTCTTCCCCGAACACTTCGCAGTCCCCGGTGTCGGTCGGGAGGTGCATCTGGAACATGCCGGTGTCCTCGTCGCGCTCGACCAGCTCCGGCGGCTCCCACACGCGGTAGCCGTCCACGTGCACAACGTCCCCGGTCGGCAGGGGTTCATACACGTGGCCGTCCTGATCCTCCCGGGTCGTGATGTCGCCGGCGCGCTGCGCGACGATCGCGCCGGCCTTGGCGTCCTCCGGCTGCGAGACCCACCCGGAACGCGGGTAGACCGCGCCCCAGGTCCAGTCATCCCAGTCGCCGATCTCGCGCTCGCCTTCCTTGATCGATTCGGTGTAGAACATTTCCGGGAGGCCATACCGCCATGCCATCGTGCTGGACGCCGACTGCATGTAGGGCTCGAACGCCTCGGCCTGTGCGTCGCCGGGGCAGATATACGGCACGTCGATGTAGTCCATGATTTCCTGCACGGGGTGGCCGATCACGTCCGACTCCTTGAACCGGATCTGGCGCGCGTGATCGCGCTCGGCGTCGCGCGCCTGCTGGCCGCCGCCGCCGATGAACGCATCGCCGTCCAGGAGGGACTCCCCGGCCGACTCCTGCGCGGATCCCAGCGCCTGCCGGATCTCGACCCAGGGGTTTTCCCCCGTCTCGTGATAGGCGGAAATCACCGCATCCGGTGCGTAGTGCTGGATGCGCTCGGACGTTTCGATCGAACAGCCCGTGATGGTGCACCGCAGCCACAGGCAGATCCCGATGATCTCCCAGTTCAGGCAGGAGCTGATCCCGCTGATCGTCTGCGAGTAAATCTCTCCGGTCGTGATGTCCTCGGGATCTTCCGCCATGGCCGGGGTTGCCAGCGCCAACCCCAGCACCATCCCGCGCCAGGCATGTCGTTTCTGCATCAGTTCACTCCCTCCCCTCGAACTCCCGCAGCGCCCGGGCCAGGTCCGTGGTGCCGTACACCACGGCCTCCCGGTCCATGACGATCGCCGGTACCTGCTCCAGCTCCAGCCGCTTCGCGAGCACCAGCGGTGCATAAGCGTCGCGGATCTCCTGCTGGGCGGCGGCGTCCAGCCGCTCGCGCGCCTGCTGTTCCGCGAGGGCCTCCTCAGCCGCGAGACCGTCACTGAGCTGCTCCAGCGTGCGGTCCACGGCATCAATGCGGTGCACCTGCACTGGGATGCCCTCCCGGTCCGCCGGCGTCGTACTGACCGTCATGCCTTCCACCAGAAACACGTCGATCCGGTCCGGCCCGGCCGCCTGCGCACTGCCGATGCACAGAACCGCCGCCCCCAGGGCGGCCATCATCCGTTCCCGCATGTGCCCTCCTTGCCCTCGATGTCCTCGATGTCCTCAATCTCCTCGATGCCCTCGGGATCTTCGGGGTCGCGAACCATCAGCTGCGTGCGGATCCGCCGGTTCGGCGCCCACTCGTTGACGAGGTGCTCGCAGATACGGGCCTCGACGTCCGCGAGGTGGACGGCCGCCCGCCGCAGGTCTCCATCCAGACGCGCCCCCTGATCCGCCGCCTCGGCCAACGCGTCCGGTGTCCAGCCGAGTTCGGCCAGGGTGTTGACCGCCGTCTGCCGCTCCGGCGATGACAGCCACCCGCCCTTGTGCACCAGCACGCCTTCGCCCTCCATCGGCAGCCGCCGAATCGCGAGCAACGCCGTCTCCAGTGGGTTCATGTCCGGCGGGTCGGGCAGCAGGAACAGCCCCTTGCGACCCGCGGCCACCTGCAGCCACTCCAGCCAGTCGAAGTCCTCGGCCCAGAGTTCGTCCGGGTTCGCGATCATGCCGGATCCTCCCCCGCGATTTTGCGGGCCACCGCTTCGGCGGCCTCGACCTCCGTGCAGCCGAGTTCGTCCATCAGCTTCTTGCGCTCGGCCTTCTCGTGCTTCTCCGTCATGGCGAGGGCCAGCGCGATCGGCGGCGGGACGTTGCGGAACAGGGTTTCCATCTGGTCGGCGAGCACGACGCCCTCGACGTAGCTCCCCGGCTCCTTGCGCGCGCCCAGGAGCATGCCCTTCTGTTCTTCCGAGAGATCCTTGAAGCGGGCGATCTGCTCGATCTCCTCCTTGGGCATCACGAGGCAGAGCCACCACTCCATCATGTTGAGCATCTTCTTGGAGGCGTTCGGGAAGTCTTCGAGGTTCTGGGTCGCGATCCAGAACCACGCACCCAGTTTTCTCCACATCTTCGTGATCTTGACCACGTAAGGCGCGAGGAGTGGGTTCGTGGTGATGATATGGCCCTCGTCGGTAAGCACGAGGGTGGGTCGCTCGGAGTGCTGGTGTTGCTCGACCTGGTCGTTGATATGGTTCATCAGGCCCATGTAGGCCACGGTCAGCTGATCCTCGTACCCCTCGCGGGCCATGATGCCGACGTCGACGATCGTGACGTCGGCCTCGGGCCAGCGGATCCCCGGGCGGTTGAAGACCTTGCCGGCGAACCCGGTGCAGAACAGCTCCATCCCGTCGGCCATGTCCCGCACACGTTGCTGCCGGGACTCCGCGTCCTCTTCAGCGGCCACGTCCCGCATGCCGGCAACCACGTCCTCGGTCAGGACCTGCTCGCGGCCGGCCTCCTGCACGCGCTGAGCGCCGCGGAGAATCCCCTTGCGGATCGCCAGGCGGTCGGTGCGGCGCATGAGCTCGTCTTCGCGGGCATCGCCGCCGGTGATCATGATCCGGGCGGCGATCTCCATTTCGCCGAGGATGTCGCGGCTTTCATCGCCGTCGTCCTCGTCCTCTTCCTCGTCTTCGGAACCAAGGCTGTCCTCGGCCGAAGCGGGCCGCTTGAGCAGCTCCAGCGCCGCCCCGAACGGCGGCAGCGACACGTCCTCCTTGGGATTCAGCGAGACCTGGTTGACGCTCAGGCCGCGCTCCGCCATGTAGTCGCCGAGCAGGCCGAACGAGTTGCCGGCCTCGATGACGTAGATCCGCGGCCGGTAGATCGCGGCCATCTGCATGATCAGATAGGTCAGCATCGCCGACTTCCCGGCCCCGGTGGGGCCCAGGATCAGGGTGTGCGCGTTCTTCTTCCGGTCGCTGCGGTGCAGCGGGTCGAAGAACAGCGGTTCGGCGCCGCGGTTGAAGAAGAAGAACCCGGGATGCCCGGTGCCCTTCGTGCGGCCGTACAGCGGTACCAGCGCGGCCAGGTGGTCGGAGTAGATATACCGGCTCCGCCGGGTCACCTTCTCCAAGTTCGGGTCGTAGGCCATCGGCAGGCTGCGCAGATAGGTGTCGAGCGGCAGCAGCTCCGCCTCGCGCGTGATCGTCTTGAGGCCGTTGGCCGTCAGGCGCGAGGCGAGATCGTTGCGCCGGCGCACGAGCGTGTCGTCATCCTCCGCGCGGATGTAGAACGCCATCTGTACCGGGTACAGCTTGTTGTCCTTCGCCATTTCCTCCTGCGCGGCCTGCGCCTCTTCCATCGCGAGCTGGGACTCGATGTTGTCCCCCTTCGAGGCGGCCGCGATCGCACCGATATGGTTGCTCACCTGGTCCTGCGGCTTGATCGTCACCGTGATCGCCAGGATGGTCCCCTCGGGGGAGCGATCGAACAGCGCAAACACGTTCTCGCCAGCCTGGCGCTCGGCCGTGAAGTGCCCGATCTTCGGCTTCTGCCGCAAACCCTGGATATTGAGCACGGCATGGGGCATGCCGTCGAAGCGCCAGGCCCCGAGCTTCGCGTCGGACTGCGGCATCGAATAGGTCAGCTGCTCACCGAAATCGCGACCAAAAGGCAGGTCTTCGTCCCCCGGATAGGGGGCGATCTGCAACAGCTTCTCCGGATCACCTTCCGCGAGCTCCGGGCGCGGATTGAACCACGGCACCATCCACTTGTAGAGGTCCTCGGCGGTGCAGCGCCGCACCCCGACCCCGACGGCTTCCAGGGACGCCTGCCACTGTTCCGCGACCTGATTGAGCTCTTCCTCCGGCCGGATGTCGCCGCCCGAGATTTTGCGGCGATACAGACACGCCCGGATGCGCCGGCGCTGGCCGCGCCAGGGGCCGCCGGTCACCTGGTTGTCCACGAACAGGCCGCCGGGGCGGGAGATCCGGTCGAGGTGGTCACCCATCTGGTGAAAATAGTGGTCCGCGAAGGTGTGGTCGCCGGCGCGTTCCCGGCTGTATTCACGGACCTCCTCGATCACGTCGCCCAGCGCGGGATCGTCCTGGACAAAGAACTGCAGGATCCACGGCGAGCCGTCTTCCTCCGGGATCGGGTCCGTCAGCGTGCCCTGCAGCTGGGAGCGCAGCTCCTCCATGTATTCCGGACTGCGCGCCTCGGAAGACATCGGCGTGAGCTCGAACAGCGCGCCCACGCTGTTCGTGTCTTCCAGCAGAAACGCCCGGGTCTCCGGATCGTAGTCCGTCCAGGGCAGAAGATCGGTGAAGGAGTTGGGGCGCCGATAGAGCGAGCGCACCTCCGCCTCCGACACCGGCTGATAGGTCTTCTGGCCCAGCCGATGATCCGGACGCGCCTCCTCCGAGTCCTCGCGTTTCGAGGGCGACAACATGGATGCGAGCTGGCCCAGCATCAGTGCGTCTCTCCCGGCAGTGCGTAGTGGTGGCCGTCATACATCGGGAACGAGGTGGCGTAACCCGGGACCGGTACCGAATCGCGCCCCGCGAGGTGCGGGTACACGTACATGACCAGGGTCGGATTCGGCACCCGCTCGAATCGGGTTTCGATCTCGTCCTGCGCGGTGCGGGTGTACCCCGAAAGGTCCTGGGAGCCATCCTTCACGGCTCGGCCCCGCGGAGACTGGCCGACAGGCTGGCCCAGCGCCTCCCGTACACCGTCGATGTCGTCCTGTCCCATGGACTCGAAGTGCTGGTCGTGCACTTCACGCATGGTCGGGGCATCCTCCGGATACACGGTCTTCTGGCTCGTTGACGCACACCCGGCCAGCAGCCCGGCACTAATCAAGAGCGCGATGGGGCGAATCATGCTCGAACGCCTCATGGTCAATCCTCCGTCCTTCGATCTCGTAGTCGATGTGGAGCTCACGATCGAGGTGCACCGCCACGGTCTGCCCCGCCGGGGTGAACACCGCGTCGAAGTGGTTTTCCTGGCGCTCCCGCAGCCAATCGACCACTTCCTCGGCAGCACCCGAGACGGCCTGCCCGGCCATGAACTCGCCGGTGTCGCCGCTCACGATGTTCTGCGTGAAGCCTTCCTGCCCCACGATCTGCGTCGTCTGCGCGGCCGCGGCCGCATCCCCCGCGGCCTGCAGGCTCACGATGCCGGTCGCCTGCGCGAGATAGGCGCCCGCGTTGGAGACCCGCTCGCCCTCCACGCACGGCACGCCCCGGTCATCCGAGATCCAGCCGAGCGCGTCATCGGTATCCCCGTGGGGGTCGGGCAGGGTGCGGACGGTGCCGTCATCGAACACGTAGGTGACCGACTCGATCTGCCCGCGGACGCAGGACAGCGTCCAGTCCCCCATCGCCTTGCCCGAGAAGATCATCCCGTCGATGTTCGGGATGTCGATGTCGTTAGCGGCCAGGTTGTCGCGACCGACCACGACCTTGAACGGCACCGGATCCTCGACGGTGCCGCCATGCGGCACACGCCCGATCAGGGCGGTCATCGCGGTTGACCCCATGAGGGTGGAGTTGCGCGGTACGGTGTAGCGCGGCTCCTCGGTCTCTTCATCGGCGTCCTGCGCCGCGTCATCCGCGAGGGAGGCATCCTGCACGGCATCCCGGCCCCGCCCGACGGCTTCACGGCCCCGGTCGGCCCCTTCGGACAGGACCTGCCCGCCGCGGTCCAGCACGCCACCTTCACGATCCGGGAGCCCCCCGTCCTCGGCTTCGGGGTCCCAGCCGACCGGCTCGGTCCACTGGATGTCGGTTTCGTCCCGCGGCGGGGTCTCCGGAGCCGGCTCGGCGTCCGCGAGGTCCTCGTCTTCGAGCCCCAGACCGACGGGCAGATCGGTATCCACCCCGTCGTCCGCCTGGAGATCCTCCACCCGATCGGACAGGCCTTCGAGGCGCCGCAGAACACCCGCCATGCGGGATTCGTCCACGGGCTCCGCTCCTTCCTCGCGCATCCGCTGGAGCTCTTCGCGCAGCGCTTGGTTTTCCTCGCGGATCGTCTCGTACTCTTCCCGGGTTTCTTCTACCCGCTCCTGCGTGCGCCGCTGTTCGGCGGTCAGGGTGCGGATGGTGTCCGCCGCCGTATCGGCGTCGGGACGTACCACCTCGTCCCGCTGGTCGAGCGAGTCCGGTGCCTCGGCGACGTCGTCATCGGTGCCGCATGAGCGGACCATCACCACAACCAACAGGAGCGCCATGAGGCCGCCGATGATCGGCAGCAGTCGATTGCCCTGCGTCGAAATCATTACTGCACCCCCCAGAAGCTCTCTTCAAAGGGACGGTCGGAGACGAGGTAGACCGCCGTGGTGTCGGCGGAGGCGCCGGCGGGGTGCAGGCGCGCGTGCTGGAAGGTCGCGGTCAGCCAGTCACCGCGCAGATCGCGCGGATCCAGTTCCACCGGCCGGTCCACGGCGTTGGTCAGCTGCACGGCCGTGACGTACCACTCGCCACCGCGCCAGGCAGCGACGGGTTCGGCCTTCACCTCCGCTCCGCGCACCATCGGCACCGAGTCGTCGGACACCGACACCTGCCGGATCCCGCGCGCTTCCGGCTGTAGCCGGCGCGGGCCATACAGCTTCTGCGCGGCATACCGGGTGAGTGCGACGTAATCCAGGTTCTGGTGGACCTCCTCCTCGGCGTCCGCCGGGGCCTCACGCGCGGCGTCATCCGGTCGGCCCCGGTGAACCACGAGCTCGGCATCCGTGGCGCCCGCCGAAGCCGACAGGTCCAGCATGTACGCCGCCCCGGTATCCACGTCCTCCACCAGGGCCCGGGCCGCCGGAAACGCGTCGTGGGCCTTGAGATAGACGATCCCTTCGTTGGAGAAGACCCGCACCTGGTCGTCCACGTGACCCGGCAGGCCGACCCGCACGTGGTTGGCCGGGAACCGCAGGATCCGTTCTTCGCCGACCGGCAAGGCCACCTTGATCGGGCTGCCATCCCAGGCCACCCGTTCGGGCGGCTCGGCGGCCACAAGTGCGGGTGCGACACAGCACACCAGTGCGAAGATCAGGCCGCGCATCGTCATCACTGCTCCTCCAGATCAATCTGCGTGGGCTGGCCCGCGAAGCCGTCCAGCGCGAGTCCCCACGGGTTGTACTGAGGGTCCACGTCGTATCGCACCACCCGGAGCGGATAACGGGCGCGAAGGTGCTTCACCAGCTCGCCATCCACGTGTTCCTCGATCTCCACGTCGATCCAGACGATCCACGTGTCGTCACCGAGGGCTTCGACCCGCTCCCGCTCATAGCGCCGGCCCGGGGCTTCACGAATCGCCCGCGTGCGAGCGAGTTCGCCTTCGTCATCACGGCGCTGGAGATCCTCCTGCATCATTTGCTGCATGGAAGGCGTCATAAACGCCTGGAGTTGCCGGAGGTTCTCCGGGTAATCCTCGCGGCCGTCGTCATCCCAGCGGTACGCCTGCTGCCACATATACAGCGCGAAGGTGTAGATCGAGGCGGGATGGACCTCGTCCGCGTCGAGCACGCCGCCGGTTCTGAGCTCGGGCGGGACGTGCACCTGCAGCCGTTCCGGCGCGGTCTGCCAGCCCCACCACATCGCGGCGGCGATCGCGAGCACGACCACGATCACCGCCCGGAGGGTGTTGATATGGCTGCGTGCGGTGTCCAGTTCCTTGCGGTATCTCATCGATGTCTCCCGATGTCCCAGGAGCCGGAGGTCATCACCACCGGCAGCCGGCGCAGGCCGGCGCGGTGCATGGCGAGCATGATCCGTTGCTGGTAGTACCCCGTCGGGCGGCCGCGCTTGACCTTCTGCAGAACGGTGGCCGCCACGAATACGGTTGCGAGAATGCCCGCCGCGGACAGCCCCAGCCCCATCGAGGCGCCTCCCAGGGCGGCCCCCAGAAAGCCGCCGCCGGGAAGCCAGACCGCCGCAGCCATCCCCAGGAGCATCAGCAGCTCCGAGGAAGAGCAGCCGCGGAAGATCACCGGCTCGTCGTTGAGCCGTTCGGCCAGGGGATGCTCACGCGCGGCCATCAGTTACCCATGATCGCGAGGGCCTGTTGCAGCAGGAAGCCGGTGAACACGAGCAGGCCGGCCCCGACCACGGCGAGCAGGCCGACTTCGGACCACTCGGCCTTGCCGGCGCGCGCTTCGTTGAACTTCGTCAGGCCCGCATAGGACACCCAGATGAAGGAAATCAGCGAGACCAGGGTCGCCACGATCATTCCTCCATCGAACAGGGCCCCCTGGATCAGCGAGAACCAGTCTTCATCCTCGCCCCCAGAGTCCGGTTCTGGCGGATCCGGAAGATCCCCGCCGATAGCCCAGGCCGGCCCGGTCATCAGGGCGGTACTGGCCCCGACGGCCCACAGCTGCACACGCTTGAACATACCCATCATCAACCTCCTCACTCTTCGTTGAGTCATTGCGGATCCGGCGTCACTGCAGGATCCAGAGAATGGCGACCACCACGACGGTTGCCCGGATCACGATCCACGTCATGTCGAGAAACGAGACCTCCCCGTCGCTCCAGCTGCGCCATTGGGCAACGGCCAGCCACGCGAGCCACAACAGGTAGGCCAGGCCCACCACCGAGACGATCACCGTGCCGAGTTGGGCGCCGGAGACCCCGGCCCAGAGCTCGAACTCCTGTTGAGCGTCGCTCACCGCCGGTAATCTCCGGTCAGCGGTTCCACCCGGCGCGGGGCCGTCTGCGGTTCACGCAGATGCTCCCGGATCCCGGACTTCACCCGGTCCAGGTCATGGCGCAGCCAGTCGTACTCGAAGCGCACCCGCTCGTCCGGATTCGCGTGCGCTTCGGCCTCGGTGACCAGGGCGTCGAGCGCCTGAATCTCGTGCAGGAGGCGACTGAGCACCTCCCGCTCCGCGTCCCGATCCGCCAACGCGGTCACCGGGGTCATGGCGAGGGCCGCGGCGATCGCGGTCAGCACTAGGGGTTTTGGCATTCCCGAACTCCGTCACGACTGAACGTGTGGAAAGTCTCGGGCACCGGGAGGGCCGGCAACCATAAAAAATCCAGAATCGATCGCGAGGAATTTTTCGAGCGGCTCGTGAACGGCGTAACCGCCGGCCCGGGGCGGGTTTTTCCAACCTCAAAGACGGTTCGGCGTGGAGTGGAGAGGGAGGCGGGTCATCCGGAAGCACGTCTGCGGGCACGGCCGTGCCACGGCACACCGATGCGGGACCGGTAGGGGGTTCGGCGTCGTTCGCTCGGCGGGTAGACGATACGCCCTGCGCTCGCGACGCTCGCATCCGGATCGGGGGCGGCCGGAAGGCCCCGCGGGTCCGGCCTAGAGGTATTTCTTGAACGAGGCGGCCGTGATGGACACCGTGATCGCGTTGAGAAGCGCGAACGGCAGGATGATCCAGTTCGGGTGCACCGCGATCGGCATGGCGAGATAGATCACCCAGGCCAGGGCGATCGAAGGCAGCATCAGGCGCTTGGCGTGGTGGTAGACGAAACTCGACTCGCGCCCGCCTCCCCACCGGCGCAGATCCCGCTGGACAAGCCCGTCGACCATCGCCACCAGGGCGAACAGGGCGAAAACCGGCATGGCGAGGGTCAGCACCCCCAGGCGCAGAAAGAACACCTGCATGATCGCGATCGCGGCCAGCACATAAGCCTCGATGGTGGCGAATCCGTCACGCAGGGAGGTGACCAGCCGGCCATCATCCGGATGCGCCGGCACGGACAGCCATTCGACCAGGGTGATGATACCTGTATATTCAAACAGTACCCGGTAAGAATAGTCGGTGAAGGCCCGCACGTAGGCCGCTGGATCCGAGGTCAGGAGGGATTGCTGGAAGTCGGCGTTGATATACGACACTTCCCGCTCAAGCATGTCCCGGCTGTGATCCAGCCCCTCGTCGGGCCAGAACCAGGTCATGCCGACCCACTCCGCGATCACGGAAAACAGCATCGCGATCAGCAGCCAGACCAGCAGCCGCCCCAGCGTGCTCAGCGTGATGCCGATCCATCCCGGCTCACCCTGTGCGGGATGCTTGCGCGCCGCTTCCGAGGCCATCAGGTGGCCTCCGCCGGCGCCGCCGGCATGGGTTCGGCCTGATACCAGTTCTCGGTGGAGCTGTAATCATGCTCCATCCGCTCGGCGATCTCGGCGAGCGACTCGGGCATGACGGGGTCCGCCTTGGTGTCCGGAAGAGGCATCCGGATCTTGAACAGCTGGCCGCCCTCGATCAGCGCGAAGGCCTGCCCCTTCGGCAGGGTCACCACGTCGGACGGCGTGATCAGCGGGACCTCGCTGACGGTGATGCGGTCCTCGTTGCGCGAGGAGAAGTGCTGGTCGGAGTTGGGGTCGGCGGAATCGTTCGTGCCGGACACCTGAGTGAGGCTGAAAATCTCCACCTGCGGGAGTTGCTCGGTCAGCATTTCCGCGGTCTCGTACTCCTTCACCCGCAGCATGACCAGCGTGTTGAAGTTACCGGCCACCTGGCCGGCCTTGGGCTTGGAGCCGATCCGGGCCTCCACGTCGGACCAGGTCTGGGTATAGGCGGTCACCTGAAAGCCGGCACCGCCCGCCTTGTTCAGCAGGGGGATGAACTCGTTGCCGATCAGCTCGTTGAACTCGTCGGCATGGACGTTAACCGTGGGCATGTCGCGCATCGGCGTCGGCAGGCCATCATCCTGCCCGTGCTTGTACAGCTGCCCGGCCACCGAGCACAGGTCGGCGAACATGGAATTGCCGACGGCGGCGGCCACGTCCGCATCGGAGAGCGCATCGAGGCCCACGTACACGATACCCCCGGTGCGGATGACCTCGCGCCAGGAGAAGATCGGCCGGGGGTCGTCGGTGTCGAGGTAGTCGGGCGCGATCAGTTCGGCGGTCTTGCCGGTGGTGAGCTTCTCCATCAAAGGCAACAACGAAGCCACGATCTTGTCGAAGTACGTCTTGTCGTACTCGAACGCGGACCGGAGGCCGTCGGCCACCGGGTCGAACAGGCCCTGCTCCTTGGCGTAGAGCATCAGCGCGACGGCGCGCTTGTCCCGGCCCTGCAGATTGCGCGGCAGCTGGCGCTCGTTGGTGTTCGCTTCGCGGCGCTCGACCTCTTCCTTCCAGCCCTCCGGTGCCACCTGCGGAAGCCAGAACTCGTAGTATTCGATCAGCAGCGGCTCGATGTTCGTGATATGCCGGAGGATCTGGTCGTAGTCCGGGCGCCGGCCGAGGGCCACCACGGCCTGCGAGACGATGTTGACGAAGCGCCAGGCGAACTCGCGGAACGCCGCGCTGTTGCCCTCGCTTGGCAGCTGGTTCGCCACGCGTGAGGCCACCTCGGTGATGCGCGCGAAGGAGCCCACGGCGTTGTAGCGAGCCGAATGCTCCGGATAGCCGAGGTGGAACATATAGAACTCGTCCTGGCGTCCCGCGCGGCAGGCCTCGGCATAGACCCGCTTGAGAAGCGCGGCATCGCCCTTCGGATCGATAACGATCGTGACGTCACCGCGGCGGATGTCCTGCGTGATCAGCAGCTCGGCCAGGCGCGTCTTGCCCACGCGGGTGGTGCCCAGCACGAGGGTGTGACCGACCCGTTCCCCGAGGTCGGTCCAGACCTCCTCCTCGTCCGGCTCGACCGCGTGCAGCGCCGGCTTCCCGCCGACCGGCGGCAGCGGCGCGACCGGGTTCCACCACGCGCGCCGGCCCATGGCCCGCGCGAGACGGCGCAGCCCCGGCTTGCGCTCCCATGCGATTTCCTTGCGCCGGGCCCAGCGGTACAGGGGCCCCGGCTCAACGTAGTGCTGCACCTCCGGACGGATGGTGTCGCGCAGACGCTGGGTGTGCTTCTGGGTCCAGCGGAATCCCAGCCCGAGGAACAGGCGCCGGGTGCTGACGGGAATCTGGTGCGCGCCCATCGTGTAGGCCGGGAGCTGCCGGAGGTTGCGGTGATAGCGGACGATCCGCCACCCCTGCCGGGCCCGATACACCGCCATGGCGCCGAGCATCCCGGCCGCGACCCACGCGATCGACGGCGTCATCATCAGGGCCCAGGGTGCCACCGCGGCGATCACGGCCGCCATCGCGGCGACGCCGGCGGACCAGAGTTCGATGGGTGGCCTCAGCAGGGCCTCGACGGGGTGCTTCACTGCTCGACCCCCTCCCCGGAAATCACCACCGGGTACACCTCCAGGCCCAGCCGTTCCGCGATACTGCTCGCCGGCGAGAGCTCGATCGGGAGCCCCCGGCTGACCTCCCGGACGCGCTCCAGGTCGTCCCGGGTCTCCGCCTCGACCAGCATGCACACCGTGCCGGCGGACATCAGCGCGTCGCGGTTCTTCTCCAGCCACTGCAGCGATGTATCGTCGGAACCCACCAGACACAGTGGCCGCGGCAGATGCTGGAGCCGGTCGTGGGCGTGCGAGAAATCGCCTTCCAGCACGCCGAGGCTCAGCTCCGGCGTCTCCACGGGCAGCATGCGCTCCAGTTCATCAATATCGGTCGGGGGGCCGTCCCGCTCGGGTTCCGGGTGCTCCGGCGTCGCGCCTTCCAGTCGTTCCAGCCAGGGATCCGCGGACTGGCCTTCGCCGGTGTCATGCAACACGTCCAGCGCCATGGCCGGCGCGCTGGACAGCAGGACGATCAGGGTCAGGGTGTTCCGAATCATTGCAGACGCTCCAGATGATGCGCCACCCGCTCACGGTGGCGTGATGCGTGGCGTTCGTTGTTGGGGGCGTGGTACAGGCCCGCGGCATGGAGCCACCCCCGCGCGCCGTTCTCGTGGCGGTCGCGGAGGATGCCGGCGCCGATGCGCAGGTTGGTATAGGGATCCAGGGCCTGCTCCGGCGATTCGAGCCGGTCCTCGTACCAGTGCCAGTTCACCTGCATCAGTCCGACGTCGATGTTGCGCTTGCCCGCCGCGAGGTGGCCGCGCAGGGCCTCCAGCGCCTCGTCGGCCGTGGCGTAGCGTTCGGGGCGGCCGCCGACATTGAGGGTCCAGGGCCACGGCCGAAGCCGGCCACTCTGCAGGCGCGCACCGGACTCCGCGGCGGCAAGCGCGTACAGCACGTCGGCCGGCACACCGGTGGCCGCCGCGACGCGTTCATAGCCGTGCGGCACCGAGGCCGGCGCCGCCGCCGGCAGGATCAGTCCGACCAGGACAGCTGTGACCAGCGCGATCCCTCGGGGGCCCATAGAGACGGCGTATCGTGTCCGGCCAGGGTGCCGTCGTCGTGATTGAGCGTGATGCGGCCGGCCCGCACCAGCTCCGTCGGAATGGCATTCTCGATCGCCCATCGCTGCACTTCCGCGTCTTCGTCGGTGTCGGTCAGGAAGATGTCGAGGCGCCACGGAGCGTCCAGCGCAGCTTGCCGATCGATAACCGCCTGCACGTCCTCGGTGCAGTCACATTCGGTATCGGCGACAAAAACGATGCGCTCGACATCGTCCGAGAGGGAGTCGAGGGGCTGAGTGGGCGGATCCTCCGCCGGCGTCATGGCCCCGGTGGACTCGGGATCGGCCGCTCCCGACCGATCCCGCGGGGTCACCATGAGCCGATCCGGATAATGCCGATCCCAGGCCTCGTCGTAGGCGCGCTGGAACGCGAGTTCGTCGGCCACCCGCTGGCGTTCCTGCTCCATCGCGCGTTCCGCGTAGTAGCGACGCTCGCGTTCGGTCTCCGCGTGGATACCCAACACCCAGATCGGATCCAGATCCGGCGACCACTTCCCGCGCGGCCCGTCCATGATCGATTCGTATCGGGCCCATTCCTCGGCGCTGAGATCCCAGTGGCGGGCGCGATCCGGTGGCGCCTCCCGTTCCTCGGCGGCGGTCTCCGGGGTTTCGGTCAGCCGGGTCTCGTCGGCCTGCGCCGACAGGATGATGGACCCGGTGAACGCCGCCCCGCCGATCAACAGTGCATTCAGCGTTCGCATGCTTCCCCCTCGATCCAGTACACCCGTTCGGACCAGTCACTGGTCAGCCGACCTTCTACCCGCTCCAGGTCCTCCACGATCGCAAGGCAGTTCTCTTCATCCGCCGGCGGTGCGGGGATTGGCTTGATCGCGACGGTCGGTTCCGTCGGCTCCGGGTCATGGTTGGCGGCCATGATGCCGCCCCCCAACAACAGCACGAGCAGCCATTCCATCAGTGCTCCTCCATCGCCAGTGCATGGGTGAACCCTTGCGGGTGGGTCAGGACCGCGACGCCCGCATCCGGATCGATGCTCACCAGACGCCAGTCGCCTACGCGATCACCGACCGACAGTTCCTGCCGGTCGCCGGCACGATCCACCACAGCCAGCAGCGTGCCGCCCCAGTGATCGATACCGACCAGCGCGGCATCCAGCTCGGGCGTTTCCGGCTCCGCCTCCAGTCGGGCAAGGCGGGCCTGCAGGGTCTCCATGTCCTCCGCGAGGGCGTCGACCTCGTCACGAGCGTCGGAGCTGGCCGCGGACTCGACGGCTTCCAGGTCCGCCCGGAGCTCCTCGATGACCGCATCCCCCGGCGCCGCCGATGCCACCGCGTCCAGGTCGTCCTGCAGCCCCTGAATGGAGTGCTCCAGAGCGTCGAGTTGGCGCGTGAGATCATCGATGCGGCCGTCGTTATCCGATGCCCGTCCCTGGACCGCGGCGAGGTGCATTTCGAGCTCGTCGAGCTCGGGCGTCACGGCCGTGGTGGTTTCTTCGGGGGCGGAATCCCCCTCCCCGTCCCCGGTCGCCGACTCGTCCGCGGGCGAAGACCCCGACCCGGTGAACACCAGAAGGGCGAATACCAGAATGACGAGGCCGCCCAGCACCGGCCCCCCGACGACGATCCACTTTGGAGGGGGGTTCGATGCGGCCGGCTTGCCCGAGGCCGAGGGGGTCTCGGGGCGTGATTCCTGCGGGCTCTCGTTCACGTTGTCGTCGGTCATCATTCGGCTCCCAGAATCGATTTCGCTTCACGTACCGTCCACTGCGCGACGTCCTCGCGATCCGGGACGTCCAGGTTCACTCCGGTACGAAGGCGGTCAGGGGACGGGTTCTGGCGAGGGAAAAAGGCATCCGGATTCGCCTCGAACAGGGCGGCCGCTGTGCGGTGCGGTGTCCCGGGATGGATCCCGCGAGCGATGGAAACGAGCGTCTCGCCCTCCTCCACCGGGCCGTATTGTTCCCGGTCCGCCCGTGCATGAGGATCCACCTCGCCGAGCGCGGCCCGCACTTCATCGTCCGGGATGGCCCGGCCTTCGGTCCGGGCGGCCTCCGCGTAGGGCTCGCGCGGCTCGAACGTCACGAGGCGGCTGGTCGGATCCACGACCAGTCGCCACGGATCACCTGCGAGCGTGGTGAGCACCTGTTCCAGGCTCATGGGCCCCAGCTCGCGGTGCACTTGCGGCAACGGCCGCGTGAGAAGCACACGCATGGCGGGATCCGCGTCATTGACGTCCTGCAGGCGATACCCGGACCGGGCCAGGACATGCTTCAACGCTCCGCCCACGTGCTCGGCGGACGACGGGATGGAAACCTTGACCTTGACCTGCAACGGTTCCGCCTGCGCGTGGGTGGGCGCATTTGGCGCCGACAGATAACGCCCCACCTGGACGTCATCCGCCCAGGCGGGCGCCCCGCCCATGCTCAGGGCGCACAACAGACCGGGAATCGCGACGGCACGTACTCGCATGCTTCTCGCCTCACTCAGGGTTCATGGCTTAACACCGGCGAGTGTGCGAATGCGGCCGCGGCGCAACCACAAAAAATCCGGAATCGATCGCGAGGATTTTTTCGGTTATCCACAAAATCTGTGGAAAACCAACGCGAAATACGGGGAAAGAAGAGACGAAACAGGCGGTTGCAGGGATGATCAAAGAGTGACCAGTGGCCTGCACCGGAATCGCGATGCGCAGACGCATGGCTGCGCGCCGCGACTCCGCTCAGGTGAGTATCAGGAGGGATTCACGAAATCGGGCAGCGGTAGGGTCAATCAGCTGCCACCGACGGAGGTGGATCGTACACCCCGGGGCCGTTTGGCCGGCGCTCCTGCAATCGCTGGCCTGTCCGGATGATCCATGTTTCGGGGCGAATGGACCGACTGTTTCGGGCGCATTGCTGCACAAAGGGACCCGCGCTCCACCTGGCGGCGGGCGGCCAGTGAGTTCGATCACTGGAGACCAGGGTCTCCCCGGGACGGACCGAAAATGATCCGCCCCGGGGAGACCCCCCTTGAGGTTAAGGCTGCGCATGTCACCCCCCCGCCCATGAAGGGCGAGAGGGGTGGCTCGTTCATGCGGACCGCCAACACACGGCGGCTGGGTAAAAAGCCCCAACAGGCCAGGGTTCTGCAGGAGCGTCGATGCCGAGAGGTCCAACACCACGAAGTCCCTCCCCCCTTCTCACGGCACGCAGGGGGTTGCCGGCACAGCCGGCCAGGGGCCTGATACGCTCAGGCGGGCGGTTTAAACCCTATTGGACAGCATGACGGCTACGCCGGGCAATACACCGGAGTAGTCGTAATGGAGTGGCGCACACCACGCGTCTTCCCGGAAACGGCCGAGCCGGCCGACTCCGGGAAGACGCCCCCGAAGGGGCGCCGTGGTTAAATCCAGCGGATGACGTGCTGGATCCGCTCACCATCGGCGAGCGGGAGCTCCACGACATCCGCCCGGGCGTTGCTCCAGCAGGAGCCGCCCAGAATGGAGGCGTCGCGTCGGAACGCCTCCAGCTTCTGCAAGGCCTCCGGCACGGACAGCCGAGCGACATGGTCGCCGATCAGAGGGCTTCCTTCAGAGGAAACCCGGAGCGTTTTGTAATCCGGTGCCCGATACCGGGCCCCGGTGTCGAGGTGGTCCCAGATGGCCTTGATCGCCTCCTCGTGTGTGAGGCGCGGGAGGCCGGCGGCGTCGCGGTCCATGTCGAGGAACGAGCCGTGCGGCTCGTTCCAAGCGGCCCAGTTGAGCACCTCGGTTCGGGTGCCCGCCTCAACGAGGCGCCGTTGATACAGCGGGTCGCTGTACATTTCTGCGAGATCGGAACGTTGCATGGTGGTCTATCTCCTGCATCGAGGGGACAGACCACCCCCACGGGGATGTCTGTCCCCGTGGTGGGTTGAAATGTGAGCCGGCCAGCGTAGCCGACGGTTACGTGTAGACGGGCGAGCAGCCGATGTCTTGGAAGAAGGATCGGTACTCGCGGATCATTGAATCGAAGAGGTACCACGGTGCGTCTGACGAACCGTGGCGAACGGTCGGGCCCCCCTCCATGGACACCTTGAGCCCCTGCTCGCTTTGACCCTGGATGTAGACCTTCTTGTCGCGGGGTCGGTCCACGAGGAATGGCCCCTGGCGGAGATCCACGAAAGGGGCTGCTAGACGCTGCAGCATAGGCTGTTCCTCATAGAGGAACACCGCATTGGTCACTTCCGCGATGGCCCGGGTCAGCGACCAGACCTCGTCTAAGGAAGCGAGGACCTTGGCGGAGACGATGGGGATGTACTCCCCGTCTCGGGTCACCAGAGCCACCCGCAGTATGTCCCCTTCGCACCGCCCCGGATGGGCATAGACGGCGCAATGGTCGAGTGGGAAGCCGATAAAATCGGCAAGGTTCTTGCCGCGGCTCTCGCGGGCTGGAGCGATCCATTCGATGCCGTTTTCAGGGAAACGGCAGGCGATGGTGGCCTCCAGGAACCGAGCGAAACGGTCAGAATCCGCCACGACCTCGTCGTCGACGGGTTCCCAAGCATGGAACCATTGATAGCGCATGATCAGTCTCCTTCTTGGAGGGGACAGACCGCCCCCACGGGGACGGTTGTCCCCGTGGTGGGTAAACGATATGGACCGACCGGCTTTTGCCGGCGCCCCTCCTCCCGGTCCGGAGGGGCTTTCAGGGTGCCTGGATGCGCTCCAGGCCGGCGGTGAAGGCGTCTTCCCGGAAACGGCCGCCCGCGGCCGCCTCGGGGAAGACGCCCCGGAGGGCGTCGGTGGCTACATGAACTTCAGCATGGCAAACATGGACGTCAGGATCACAATGGTTTGCAGAACAAGGGCCTGATACAGATCAGTGCGAGTCATTATCGCCCCCAGGGTTTCCCTGAGCTCCATGCGGGCCTCCATGCCGGCCATCT